>NZ_JBIUBW010000003.1:0-495675 GCF_044548465.1 Streptomyces sp. NPDC052023
AAGCTGGCCGAGGAGGTCACGGCGGGTCTGACCGGCATGGAGGTCCCGCTGCGGGTGGCGGTCATGGGCTGCGTGGTGAACGGTCCCGGTGAGGCCCGCGAGGCGGACCTCGGCGTGGCCTCCGGCAACGGCAAGGGGCAGATCTTCGTCAAGGGCGAGGTCATCAAGACCGTTCCCGAGTCCAAGATCGTCGAGACGCTGATCGAAGAGGCCATGAAGCTGGCCGAGCAGATGGAGGCGGACGGGGCGGCGACGGACGCCCCCGCCGGCACGGGGAAGCCGGCAGTGACTGTGAGCTGACACGAGGCACGGACCGAGAGGGGGCCCGAGCGTGACGATTCTGGAGAACATCCGGGGACCACGTGACCTGAAGGCGCTGTCCGAGGCGCAACTTGGCGAACTGTCCGAAGAGATCAGGGAATTCCTGGTGCACGCGGTCGCCAGAACCGGCGGCCACCTCGGGCCGAATCTGGGCGTGGTCGAACTGTCCCTCGCGCTCCACCGGGTCTTCGAGTCCCCGGTCGACCGCATCCTGTGGGACACCGGCCACCAGAGCTACGTACACAAACTGCTGACAGGGCGTCAGGACTTCTCCAAGCTGCGCGGCAAGGGCGGACTGTCCGGCTATCCCTCGCGCGAGGAGTCCGAGCACGACGTCATCGAGAACTCCCACGCCTCCACCGCGCTCGGCTGGGCCGACGGGCTCGCCAAGGCGCGCCAGGTGCAGGGGGAGCAGGGCCATGTCGTCGCGGTGATCGGTGACGGCGCGCTGACCGGCGGAATGGCCTGGGAGGCGCTGAACAACATCGCGGCCGCCAGGAACCGGCCGCTGATCATCGTCGTCAACGACAACGAGCGCTCGTACGCCCCCACCATCGGCGGCCTCGCCAACCACCTCGCGGCGCTGCGCACCACCGACTCGTACGAGAGGGTGCTGGCCTGGGGCAAGGACGTGCTCCAGGGCACGCCCCTGGTCGGGCACACCCTCTACGAGGCGCTGCACGGCGCCAAGAAGGGCTTCAAGGACGCCTTCGCGCCGCAGGGGATGTTCGAGGACCTCGGCCTGAAGTACGTCGGGCCGATCGACGGACACGACGTGAAGGCCGTCGAGTCGGCGCTGCGGCGCGCGAAGCGCTTCCACGGGCCGGTGCTGGTGCACTGCCTCACCGAGAAGGGGCGTGGCTACGAACCCGCCCTCGCGCACGAGGAGGACCACTTCCACACCGTCGGTGTGATGGACCCGCTGACCTGCGAGCCGCTGGCTCCCGCGGGCGCGCCGTCCTGGACCTCGGTGTTCGGGGACGAGATCGTGAGGATCGGGGAGGAGCGGGAGGACGTCGTGGCGATCACGGCGGCCATGCTGCACCCGGTGGGACTGGGCAGGTTCGCGGAGCGCTTCCCGGACCGCGTGTGGGACGTCGGGATCGCCGAGCAGCACGCCGCCGTCTCCGCGGCCGGTCTCGCCACCGGCGGACTGCACCCGGTCGTCGCCGTCTACGCCACCTTCCTCAACCGCGCCTTCGACCAGCTCCTGATGGACGTGGCGCTGCACCGCTGCGGGGTGACCTTCGTCCTGGACCGGGCCGGGGTGACCGGAGTCGACGGGGCCTCGCACAACGGCATGTGGGACATGTCGATCCTCCAGGTCGTGCCCGGGCTGCGGATCGCGGCGCCGCGTGACGCCGACCAGCTGCGGGCGCAGCTACGGGAGGCGGTCGCCGTCGACGACGCGCCCACGCTGGTGCGGTTCCCCAAGGAGTCCGTGGGGCCGCGCGTCCCGGCGGTCGACCGGGTGGGCGGCATCGACGTACTGCACCGGGCCGGGGCACCCGAGGTGCTGTTCGTCGCGGTGGGCGTGATGGCGCCGGTGTGCCTGCAGGCCGCCGAGCTGCTCCAGGCCCGGGGGATCGGCTGCACGGTGGTGGACCCACGGTGGGTCAAGCCCGTGGACCCCGCGCTGCCCGGCCTGGCCGCCGAGCACCGGCTGGTGGCCGTGGTCGAGGACAACAGCCGGGCGGCGGGGGTCGGTGCCGCCGTGGCGCTGGCGCTGGGCGACGCCGACGTGGATGTGCCGGTCCGGAGGTTCGGCATCCCGGAGCAGTTCCTGGCGCACGCCAAGCGGGGTGAGGTACTCGCCGACATCGGTCTCACACCGGTCGAGATCGCCGGGCGGATCGGCGCGAGCCTTGCCGTACGCCAGGAGCGGTCCCGGCAGGGCGCCGGTGCCGGCCGGGAGCGCGCCGCACCGCAGCAGCCCTCCAGGGGGGCCGTCGTACCGGTGCCGGAGCAGCCCACCAGGGCGACCGCCGCCGGGGAACCGCTGTCCAAGGAGACCCACCCATGACCACCGCGGAACCCGCCACCCCAGCGCCGGAGCCGGTGCCCGGCGGCGCCTTCGACCTCGGCGCGCTGCTCGCCGAGCGCGGGGCCGAGCGCTACGAACTGCACGCCCGGCACCTCAACCACCAGCTGCCGCGCATGCTGCACACCATCGGCTTCGACAAGGTCTACGTGCGGGCCGAGGGCGCCTACTTCTGGGACGCGGACGGCGGCGACTACCTGGACATGCTGGCCGGCTTCGGGGTGATGGGCCTGGGGCGCCATCACCCCGTCGTCCGCAAGGCCCTGCACGACGTCCTGGACGCGCAGCTCGCCGACCTCACCCGGTTCGACTGCCAGCCGCTGCCCGGACTGCTCGCCGAGCGGCTGCTCGCCCACAGCCCGCACCTGGACCGGGTGTTCTTCGGCAACAGCGGCACGGAGGCGGTGGAGACCGCGCTGAAGTTCGCCCGGTTCGTCACCGGCCGGCCCAGGGTCCTGTACTGCGCGCACGCCTTCCACGGCCTGACCACCGGCTCACTGTCCGTGAACGGCGAGTCGGGCTTCCGGGACGGTTTCGCCCCCCTGCTGCCGGACACCGCGGTGGCGCTCGGCGATCTCGACGCGCTGGCACGGGAGCTGAAGAAGGGCGACGTCGCCGCGCTGATCGTGGAACCGATCCAGGGCAAGGGCGTGCACGAGGCCCCGCCCGGCTACCTGCGGGCCGCGCAGGAGCTGCTGCACCGGCACAAGGCGCTGCTCATCGCGGACGAGGTGCAGACGGGCCTGGGCCGCACCGGCGACTTCTACGCGTACCAGCACGAGGAGGGCGTCGAGCCCGACCTGGTCTGCGTCGCGAAGGCACTCTCCGGCGGATATGTGCCGGTGGGTGCCACGCTCGGCAAGGACTGGATCTTCAAGAAGGTCTACTCGTCGATGGACCGGGTGCTGGTCCACTCGGCCAGCTTCGGCTCCAACGCCCAGGCCATGGCGGCCGGTCTCGCGGTGCTGTCCGTCATGGAGAGCGAGCGGGTCGTCGCGGGCGCCCGTGCCACGGGCGACCTGCTCAGGTCCCGGCTGGCCGCGCTGGTCGGCAAGTACGAACTGCTCGCGGACGTGCGTGGCCGTGGACTGATGATCGGCATCGAGTTCGGCCGGCCCCGGTCGCTGAAGCTGCGCAGCCGCTGGGCCATGCTCCAGGCCGCACGCAAGGGGCTCTTCGCGCAGATGGTCGTCGTCCCGCTGCTCCAGCGGCACCGGATCCTCACCCAGGTCTCCGGCGACCACCTGGAGGTGATCAAGCTGATCCCACCGCTGATCATCGGGGAGCGGGAGGTGGACCGGTTCGTGGAGGCCTTCACGGCCGTGATGGACGAGGCGCACAGCGGCGGCGGACTGATGTGGGACTTCGGCAGGACGCTCGTGAAGCAGGCGGTGGCCCACCGCTGACGCCGGGGGGTTCGGCGGGCCTTGCCTCTGAGGCAAACAATTTGCCCCTGAGGCAATCGTCCGGCTGAATGGAGCCATGAGCTCCTCTTCCGAGCCCGGGGCCGAGCCGGCCGTGTCGCTGCCGGCCGTCGCCCCGCAACTCCGCGAACTGCGCCGGCGCGCCTCCCTCACCCTGGAGGCCGCCGCTCGCTCGGCCGGGCTCTCGCCCGCCCATCTGTCCCGGCTGGAGACCGGGCAGCGCCAGCCGTCGCTGCCGATGCTGCTGGCCCTCGCCCGTATCTACGGTACGACCGTCTCGGAGCTGCTCGGCGAGACGGTCGCCGACCGGGACGCCGTCGTGCGGGCCGCCGACATGGAGCCGAGCGGCGCCGGCGGCTGGACGTACTGGCAGGCGGGCGCCTCCGGGCGGGGCATGCAGGCCCTGCGGGTGCATGTGCCCTACGGCTCGCAGGGCGACATCGTGCGGGTGCACGCCGGTGAGGAGTGGCTGTACGTCCTCCAGGGACGGCTGCGGCTGCGCCTCGGGGATGCCGCGCACCGGCTCGGCCCGGGCGACAGCGCCCACTTCGACTCCCTGACCCCGCACCGCATCGCCGCCGAGGACCCGGGCGGGGTCGACCTCCTCTTCGTCCACACCCTGCTGCAGAGCCCCACGGCCGCGCTCTGCCTCGGCCCTACCACGGGAGACATGCCATGAGAGACACCGAGGGGAAGATTCCCCGGGGTATCTGGGTCCGGTTCGTCATCTACCTCGTGGCGGGACACCTCTTCGCCGGCTTCCTCTATCTGCTTTTCGAGGTCGGCGCCAAGTAGAGGTCAGTCGAGCAGGCGCTCGCGCAGTCGTTCCCGGGTCCCGGGGGCTACGCCGAGCCCCTGCGCCAGGTAGGTGTCGACGTCGCCCCAGGTCTCCTCGACGGTCTCGAACGCCGCCGTCAGATACTCGGCGCGCGCGTCGAAGAGCGGGCTGAGCAGCTCCATGACCTCCGGGGAGTACGCCGAGGCGGAGCTGCCGCCCCGGTGCACCTTGTAGCGGCGGTGCTTGGCGTTGGACTCCAGGTAGTCGGCGAGGATCGCCTCGCGCTCCACACCCAGCGCGAGCAGCGTGACGGCGATCGACAGCCCGGCGCGGTCCTTGCCCGCCGCGCAGTGCATCAGCGCGGGGACGCTGTCCTCGGCGATCGCGTGCAGCACCTGGGAGTGCTCGGCGGTGCGCTCCTTGACGATCATGCGGTACGAGGTGACCATCCGGTCCGCGGCCCTGCCGTCGGCCAGGACCTCCCGCAGCTGCTCCACGTCGCCGTCCCGGACCATCTTCCAGAACTCCGCGCCGTCCGCCGGGTCGGACAGCGGCAGGTTGACGTTGCGCACACCCGGCAGCTCGATGTCCGGGCCCTCCAGCCTCTGGTCCGCGGCGTTACGGAAGTCGAAGATCGTGTGCAGCCCCAGTGAGGCGAGGAACGTGGCGTCCTGCGCGGTCGCGTGGGCGAGGTGGCCGCTGCGGAACAGCACTCCCTGCCGCACCCTGCGCCCGTCCACCGTCGGCAGTCCGCCCACGTCACGGAAGTTGCGCACTCCGGCCAGTTCGGGCTCGGTCGACGGCACGTGCTGCGTCACGGGGGCTCCCTCCCATCGGCCCCGTCGGCGCGGCTCGTCGACGGGCACGTCTTGACGATACGACACGGATTTCCCCGGCCATGAGTTGTCCTGAGGCGGTCAGGGGAGCACGAACTGCGCCCGCGAGCCGTACACCCGACAGCGCTGTACCAATGTGGCGAATCGGGCGAAATGCGCGGGATGTCTTCATGGTGCGACGGGGGCCGCATCCTGAACCGGGTGTGACTGTTTTTCCTCCAAGAATCCCATCTAGGCTGTCTGTCCGAATTAGGCCCTTCTTTCCAACTCTCTCTCAAATAAGGAAACCTGGAGCAGGGTCACGTGAGCAGCGTCATATCCGTGACCGAGCGTCGTTTGTCATGCATGTGTAATTCACGTGCCTTTTAAGGGCGTTTACGGAAATCACACGCTCTCCGATGCACGGAGTGTGACCGGAATTCGGGTGAACGGATCACGAAAACGGCGTTCCGGCGGAACCTCTTGCTTGTCCCGTTGCGTCGCGGTCGCTTACGTTCCACACCGATCCGGGCGGACGCCTAATCCTGCCGCCGCCCGGTGCCCGCGCAAACCCACCCGTGTTCGGCAGGAGCGGGGGACCCACAGGTAGTTGCCTGTTCCGGTTCCCGGAACGGCTCGGGGTAAAGCCTCGTCCCGACGCGGCCGGACATCTCCAGTCCGCACCCGACAGCTCACCTCGCAGGCGCCGGAGAGGAATTCGCCATGCCCGCGAAGGGTAAGCACCGCCGTCCGAAGACCCAGCGCTTCACCCGTTCCATCGCCGTCGCCGGAACCGGTGGCGCCGCACTCGCCCTCCCGCTGATGGGGGCCGCCGGCGCCCACGCCGCCACCCCCCAGTCCGCCGCGGAGAAGGCCGTTCAGTCGGTCCCGGTCCAAAAGACGGCAGTGCAGCAGCAGTCCGCCGAAAAGCAGTCCACCGCCAAGAAGGCCGGTGTGCGGACGTATTCGGTGAAGGTCGGCGACTACCTCTCGAAGATCGCCGACGAGCAGAACGTCAGCGGTGGCTGGCAGCGGCTCTACGAGGACAACCGTGAGGCGGTGGGTCAGGACCCGTCGCTCATCCACCCCGGTCTGAAGCTCACGATCGGCGCGAAGGCAGCGGCGAGCGGCGGTAAGCAGCCGACCGCGCCGTCCGCCGCCGCTCCCTCCGCCCCGGCCGCATCGCCGGCCACGACCGAGGCGTCGCAGTCCTCGAACGCGTCCGAAGCCGCGGCGAACACGTCCGAGGCCCCGGCCTCCACCCAGGCCGCGGAGACCGCCACCTCCACCGGCTTCTCCGCCCCCGTGGACGGCGCCGGCGTCGGTACCGCCTACCGCGTGGCAGGCAGCATGTGGTCCAGCGGCTACCACACGGGCGTCGACTTCGCCGCCGCGACCGGCACCCCGCTGAAGGCCGTCGGCGCGGGCACGGTCGTCTCCGCGGGCTGGGCCGGCGCGTACGGAAACCAGGTCGTCATCAAGCTCGCCGACGGCTACTACGCCCAGTACGCCCACCTGTCCTCGCTCTCCGTCGCCAGCGGCCAGAGCGTGACCGCGGGCCAGCAGATCGGCCTCTCCGGTTCGACCGGCAACTCCACGGGCCCGCACCTGCACTTCGAGATCCGCACCACGCCGGACTACGGCTCGGACGTCGACCCGGTCGCCTACCTCGCCTCCAAGGGCGTCTCGATCGGCTGACGCACGCGCCGCTCACGCCACCGAAGGCCGGACCCCGATCCCCGGGTCCGGCCTTCGGTGCGTTCGGTGCCTGCGGTCGTTGCGGGCCTACGGCGTTATTCCGCAGTTGACCAATCCTTTGGCCGTGGCCTTTCTCACCGTCCGTCAACCCCTTCCTACGGTCGCGTAGGTCACATTCGAAGGGGAATCATGTCCCGACGTGGCAGACGATTCGAAGAGTGACAGCAGATCAGTGATCGGGTCGTACGTGGCGGTGGGGGACAGCTTCACCGAGGGCGTCGGCGACCCCGGCCCCGACGGGGCGTTCGTCGGCTGGGCCGACCGGTTCGCCGTACTGCTCGCGGACCGCCGTCCCGAGGGCGACTTCCAGTACACCAATCTCGCCGTGCGCGGCAGGCTGCTCGACCAGATCGTGGCGGAACAGATCCCGAGGGCCGTCGAACTCAGGCCGGACCTGGTGTCGTTCTGCGCCGGCGGCAACGACATCATCCGCCCGGGCACCGACCCCGACGACGTGGCCGAGCGCTTCGAGACGGCGGTCGCCGCGCTGACCGCCGCCGTCGGCACCGTCCTGGTGACGACCGGTTTCGACACCCGGGGCGTCCCCGTGCTCAGGCATCTGCGCGGCAAGATCGCCACCTACAACGGCCATGTGCGGGCCATCGCCGACCGGTACGGCTGCCCGGTGCTCGACCTGTGGTCGCTCAAGTCCGTCCAGGACCGCCGAGCGTGGGACCACGACCGGCTGCACCTGTCTCCCGAGGGGCACACGCGGGTGGCGCTGCGCGCCGGTCAGGCCCTACGCCTCGCCGTCCCCGCCGACCCGGAGCAGCCCTGGCCGCCGCTTCCGCCGCGGGGCACCCTCGACGTGCGCCGGGACGACGTGTACTGGGCGCGTGAGTACCTGGTGCCGTGGATCGGCCGGCGGCTGCGCGGTCAGTCCTCCGGCGACCACGTCACGGCCAAGGGCATGCTGTCGCCGGACGACATCAAGATGCGGATCGCGTCGGTGGCTTGAGGCGTTCGGTGCACAGGGCGACGGATCGCCGGCGGCTCAGCGCCGCCCGGCCGCCGGCACCTCCGTCAGCCCCAGCTCCCGGGCCAGCGCCTCGTCCACCCACTCCTGGGCACGCGCGCGGGAGACCGCTCCCGCGTAGGACGTGATCTGCACGGCCAGCCCGTCGAGCAGGGCGGTCAGGCGCAGGGCCGAGCCCATGGGGTCCGGGCAGTGGAACTCGCCGGCCGCCACACCCTCGGCGATGACCTCGGCGATCGCCGCCTTCCACCGCTTGTCGAGGTCCCGGGTGACCTCCCGCAGCGCGGGCTCGCGCAGCGCCGCCGCCCAGCCCTCGATCCACAGCCGCCAGCCCTTGGCCGGGCCTGTCGGCGCGTACCAGCGCACCGCCGACCGCAGCCGGCGCAGTGCCGTCGTCCGCCGCCCGAGCAACTTGCCCAGATGGGCGAGATCGTCCTCCGCCGCGTACGCGAACGCGGCGGCGACCAGCCTCTCCTTCGTCGAGAAGTGGTACAGCACCAGCGCGTTGCTCACACCGAGCGCGGAGGCCACATCGGCGATCCGCACCGCCGCCACGCCCCGTGTCTCGATCTGCTCCACGGCGGCGCGCAACAACTCCTCGCGCCGCTCCGCCACGCTCAACCGCACTCTCGCCACCCCGTCACCCTAACGGGCCACGTCCGGCCGGTGGCCGGGCGGTGACCTTCCCCTCAGCGGTACGACCCGAAGCGCTCCGCGAGCAGTGGCAGCCGGTCCGCGGCCACGGCGTGCGCGGCGGCACGCGGCGTGCTCCCGTCGGCCTCCGCGCGTGCCAGCACCACATCGGTCAGGGCGCGCATCGAGCGCCGCGTGTACGCGAACGCCTCGTCCGCGTCCGCGCCGATGTCGCCGAACAACGTCCACCACCACCACGCGTTCGTTCCGGAGTTGACCACCACGTCGGGCAGCACCGCCACCCCGCGCGCGGTGAGCAGCGCCTCCGCCTCCGGGACGACGGGCATGTTGGCGGCCTCGACGATCCAGCGGGCGGTGATGCGCTCCTGGTCCGCGACACCGACCGCGTAGGAGACGGCGGCCGGCACCAGCACCTCCGCGTCGGCGGCCAGCCAGGCGTCGCCGGGAAGTTCGCGGTCCCCGGGGCGCAGCGCCGAGCGGGCGACCGTGCCGTAGGCGTCCCGCGCGGCGAGCAGCGCGTCGACGTCGAGCCCCGCCGGGTTGGCGATCGTGCCCCTGACGTCGGCGACGGCCACGACGGTCAGGCCCGCGCGCGTGAGGAAACGTGCCGTTGCGCCGCCCATGGTGCCCAGGCCCTGCACGGCGACCCGGGTGCCCGCGTACGGCACGCCTGCCCGGTCCAGGGCCGCCAGCACGGACTCCGCGACCCCGCAGCCGCCGACCAGCTCGCCCAGCCCGATCCCGTCCACCCGCACCGCGAAGGCGTCGGCGAGCCGTCTGCGGGCCGCCACCTCGTCGTCCAGCAGCGGATACACGGCCTGGATCGACGAGACGAGCCCTGCCTCGGCGGCGGCCCGGTCCACCAGGTCCTGGGTGACACCGAGGTCCTCGCCGGTGGTCCAGAACGTCTCGATGTACGGCCGCACGGCCCGCAGGTACCGCACCAGCAACCCGTACGCTCCCGGGTCCCGGGGGTCGCAGTCGATGCCGCCCTTGGCGCCGCCGAGGGGGACGTAGCGGGCCTCGGGGTCGTAGTGCAGGGCCTCCTTCACCGTCATGCCGCGGGCGAGCCCGGCGACCTCGTCCAGCGTGCAGCCCGCGCGCATCCGGAGCCCGCCGCTGGCGACGCCGCGCACCAGGCGGTCGACGACCAGGAAGCCCTGGCGGCCGGTGACGTGGTCGGTCCAGGTGAGCGACAGCAGGGGGGTGGTCACGGAAAGCTCCTTGTGGCAGCAGGTGTCTCCCGGCTCGCGCGCAGGCCTACGTACTGAATCACGAGTCAGTATGGGGCCGGGCGGCGAGTGGTGTCGGTGGGGCGGACCATAATGGAGCTCTCACCGATTCCACCTGGAGGTACCGTGGCCGGTTCCCGTTCCCTGAGCTCCGGGCTCCGCGCGCTGCAGCCCGCGGCCTTCGGCGTGGAGCCGAGCGGCGAGCGCATGGCGCGCATCCGCAGATCGCCGCACTTCAAGGACGGAGTGTTCCAGAACCCCGGCGGGCCCTCGCGGATCCGGCCCTCGGGTTCCACGCTCGAGTTCGCCAAGACCTACTTCGACAAGGACGCGCGCAACCGCCGCACGCCTCACGGTGCGGTGCCGGTGCACCCCACCACGGCCGCCGACCTCGCCCGGCCGCCCGCCACCGGCCTGCGGCTGACCTGGCTGGGCCACTCCAGCGTCCTCGCGGAGATCGACGGACAGCGGGTGCTCTTCGACCCCGTCTGGGGCGAGCGCTGCTCCCCGTTCGCCTTCGCCGGGCCCAAGCGGCTGCATCCGGCGCCGCTGCCCCTGGCGGCCCTCGGCCCGGTCGACGTCGTGGTCATCTCGCACGACCACTACGACCACCTGGACCTGCCCACGATCAAGGCGCTGGCGGGCATGGACACGCTGTTCGCCGTGCCGCTCGGCGTCGGCGCCCACCTGGAGCACTGGGGGGTCTCCGCGGACCGGCTGCGGGAGCTCGACTGGCACGAGTCGGCCAAGGTCGGCGGGCTCACCCTCACCGCCACGCCGGCCCGCCACTTCTGCGGCCGCGGCCTGCGCAACACCCAGCACACCCTGTGGGCGTCCTGGGTCGTGGCCGGTGAGAAGCACCGGATATTCCACAGCGGTGACACCGGGTACTTCGAGGGCTTCCGTGACATCGGCGCCGACCACGGCCCGTTCGACGCGACGATGATCCAGATCGGCGCCTACAGCGAGTTCTGGCCGGACATCCACATGACCCCCCAGGAGGGCGTCAGGTCGCACCTGGACCTGCAAGGCGGGGACGTGGGCCCGGGTGTGCTGCTGCCGATCCACTGGGGGACCTTCAATCTCGCCCCGCACCCCTTCGCCGAGCCAGGCGAGTGGACGAAGGACGCGGCCGGAGCGGCCGGGGTGGCGGTGGCGCTGCCCCGGCCCGGCGAGCCCTTCGAGCCGGGCGGCACGCTCCCGGTGGCGCCCTGGTGGCGCTCGGTCACGGCACCTGTGGCCCGCCACTGGCTGCGCACCCCCGCCCCCGGCGCCACACCGTCCGCCGAGGGCGACCTCGACTTCGCGGGTGACCGGTAGCGGGTGACCGGTGGCGGGGGCGCCCGCCTGACGGACGGGCGGCTCACGATCCGGAGACCAAGAACACGATCAGCGTGTACTGGACGCCGGTGCCCACCCGGCCGCCGGTCACCGCGGCGACCACCGCGGTGACCGCGACCCGCGCCGACTGCACCGCCGTCGCCGCGCCGAGCAGCCGGCCGCGGTGGCCGGCGAAGCGCGTGCCCAGCCGGCCGCCCGCCAGCGCCCCGGCGAGGAACGCCCCGAGCGACACGACGGAGGCGAGCGCCGACAGCTCCCCCGAGCCCGCCAGCGCGAAACCCCAGGAAGACCACGTTGCCGGTCATGTTGGCCACGAAGACATGCCCGAGGGCGAGGTAGCTCACGGCGTCGACAAGGCCGGTGACGACCGTCAGGGTCAGCAGCAGCGGAGGCAGCGGCCCGTGCCGGTCCCCCGGCGCGGAACCAGCGTGCGCAGTGCGTCAGTCAGCAAGACGCGCACGGCGACCGCCCTCCGGTACGGCGGACGGACGGTGCAGCACCACGCGGGTGAGCAGGCCGCTCGACGGGCCGGCCACGATCGCCACGACGACGACCCACACCGGCCAGGGCGAGATCCCCAGCGCCTCGTCGGCGGACCATCCGCCCGGCCCCGTGAGGGCCAGCGCCGCCGAGACCACGACGAGGACCAGGGGGTACTCGTAGCCGTCGTTCTGCACCCACAGCCCCTTGTGCCACTTGACGGTGGCCGCGACCGTCATCACCCCCGTCGCGGCCATGGCCGCCAGGGGCGTCAGCAGCCCCGCGGCCAGGAACAGGCCGGCGCCGATCTGACTGCCGCCCGCGACGAGCGCGGTCAGCGTGCCGCCCCGGAATCCGTCCCGGCGGAACTCCTCGGTCCCGCCTGGGAATTCGGCCATGGGTGACGGTGTGGGCTGGAGAAGAAGCCGGGAATCACCCCGGAGTGGGCTTTCCGGTGCGCCATGGGAAAGGGCCGGCAGGCTTTTCGCGGACCCCCGGCCGACGCCCTGAACATTAGGGGCGGCCGGGACACCGCGGTTTCCTCCGCGTGCACCGGAATCGTCCTCACAGCGCACAGGTGCCGCATCTCGGTGCGCCGTGAAGCCACGGGCGGTGCACGCACGGGCAATTGCCGGCCGTTCGCCCGTCCTAACGTGCTGAGGCACGGCACCGGAGTCGTCCCGCGGGCGTCCGGGCCGTCCCGCCGGAAGGACCGGCGGGGCGCACGACACTCCAGGAGTCACACATGTCCGACGCTGTCGAGCCGGTGCAGCCGGTACTGGAACCCGCGGCGGCCGCGTTCGCGGAGGCCACCGCCCATCCGCCCTACCTCTTCGACCTCGCTCCCGCCGAGGGGCGCAAGGCCGTCGACGAGGTGCAGTCCGGTGAGATCGACAAGCCGCGGATCGACGAGGAGTGGATCACCGTTGCGGGCGGTCCGACGGGCAGTGTCCGGGCCCGCGTCGTCAAGCCCGCCGGAGCCGCGGGCACCCTGCCGGTCATTCTCTACATCCACGGCGCCGGCTGGGTCTTCGGCAACGCCCACACCCACGACCGGCTGGTCCGCGAACTCGCCGTCGGGGCCGGCGCCGCCGTCGTCTTCCCCGAGTACGACCTCTCGCCCGAGGCCCGCTACCCGGTCGCCGTCGAGCAGAACTACACCGTCGCCCAGTGGGTCGTGCAGCAGGGCGCGAGCAAGGGGCTGGACGGTTCCCGGCTGGCGGTGGCCGGTGACTCCGTCGGCGGCAACATGACCGCGGCGCTCACCCTGATGGCCAAGGAGCGCGGTGACGTCCCGTTGGTGCAGCAGGTGCTGTTCTACCCGGTCACGGACGCGCGCTTCGACACAGGTTCCTACCGGCAGTTCGCCACCGGCTACTTCCTGCGCCGGGACGCCATGCAGTGGTTCTGGGACCAGTACACGACCGAGGAGGCCGAGCGCGCGCAGATCACCGCGTCGCCGCTGCGGGCCACCACCGGCCAGCTCGCCGGTCTGCCCAAGGCCCTGGTCATCACGGCCGAGGCGGACGTCCTGCGCGACGAGGGCGAGGCGTACGCCAGCAAGCTCCGCGAGGCGGGTGTCCCGGTCACGGCTGTGCGCTTCCAGGGCGCCATCCACGACTTCGTGATGCTCAACGCGCTGCGCGGCACACACGCCGCCGAGGGTGCGATCACGATGGCCGTCACGACCCTGCGCGCCGCGCTGCACGCCGCCTGAGACCCGGCAGAGGAAGCAGGCCGAGGACTCCCGCCGGCCGGACGGCCCGCCGCCGGCTTTCTCGTGGCCCTCCTCGTCGCGCGCGAGGAGGGCCATGTCGTGAACGGGCGCTTCATGACCGCATCTGACCAGGTGAGATCGATCGGGTGCGACACGGGTGTCATCACCTCGGCGCGCTTATCGGTCTGTCGTACGAGGCCTCATACCAGAGCGGGACGATTGCCGTAGGACTTTGTCAACTGCCCACCGCACATGATGCGTTGCCGACTACTGTGAGTGTCCGCCGGGCGACGCAGGGCCGAAATTCGTCGGCGTCGTCGGCCGGCACCGAGCCGCCGCATGCCCGGGTCGAGCAGACCGGGCCCCGCCCCGGCTTCCGACCGCCGGACCAGTACGAGGACGCCCGATGTCACACCTCCGCGCACCGGCCGCACGCGCAGACCGCCGCGAGGGCGGGCGGCACGGACGGCCGGTCGCCCGCCCCGCTCCCTCGCTGCCCGAGGCCCACATACGGCCCCAGTTGCTGCGACTGGCCGTACTGCCCCCGGTCGCGGTCGCCCTCAGCGCCTGCGCGGCGGTGCTGTTCACCGTCCGCTCCACCGGCGCCCGCACCGGCCTCACCCTGTGGGCCGTGCTCGCCTGCGCGGTCTGTGTGACGCTCGCCGGCATCGGGATCGCCGCGATCGCCGCCGGCCGGGCCGCGCGCGCCGTGCACGAACGGGTCGGCGCGCTGCGCCGCAGCAGTGCCCGACGGGAGGCCGATCTGCGCACCCTCGTCGAGGCGTTGCGCCGAGGCGAGCCGCCACCGCAGCGCAAGCCGCGCGGCGGTCCGCCCGAGGACGCCGACGACTTCGAACTGCTCGCCGCCGATCTGGCCCGCGCGCACGACGGCGCCGTCACCGCCGTCGTGCAGGCCGCCCAGCTCTCCAGCCAGGCCGGCAGCGAACAGAAGCTCGAGGTCTTCGTCAACCTCGCCCGGCGCCTCCAGTCGCTGGTGCACCGCGAGATCGCGATCCTGGACGACCTGGAGAACGAGATCGAGGACCCCGACCTGCTCAAGGGCCTCTTCCACGTCGACCACCTCGCGACCCGCATCCGCCGTCACGCCGAGAACCTCGCCGTCCTCGGCGGCGCCGTCTCCCGGCGCCAGTGGAGCAACCCCGTCTCCATGACCGAGGTACTGCGCTCGGCGATCGCCGAGGTCGAGCAGTACTCGCGCGTGCGGCTCGTGCCGCCGATCGACGGCACCCTGCGCGGCCACGCCGTCGCCGACGTGATCCATCTGCTGGCCGAACTCGTCGAGAACGCCACGGTCTTCTCCGCCCCGCACACCCAGGTGCTGCTGCGCGCCAACCTCGTCACCTCCGGCCTCGCCGTCGAGGTCGAGGACCGCGGGCTGGGGATGCCCGTCGCCGAGCAGAACAAGATGAACGCCCTGCTCACCGACCCCGACCAGGTCAATGTCGCCCGCCTGCTCGCGGACGGCCGGATCGGGCTGTTCGTCGTCTCCCAGCTGGCCCGGCGGCACGGCATCACCGTCCGCCTGCAGACCAACATCTACGGCGGCGTCCAGGCGGTCCTCGTCGTGCCGCAGGCGCTGCTCGGCAGCCAGCAGCCCGAGGCCGCCCGCCCCGCGCCGCAGCACCCCGCCCCTGCTACCTCCCGCCCCGCGCCGCCCCAGCAGCCCCCCGCACCCGATACCTCCCGCCCCGCGCCACCGCAGCAGCCCCCCGCCCCCGAGGCCGCCCGCCCCGCTCCGCCTCCGCCCCCGCGGCATCACCAGCCCGCGCCCGACGCCCCGTCGGCGCCCGCTCCCACCGGCACGAGCCCCTCGCCCCTGCCGGTCCGCGGCGCCCACGAGGAGCGGCCCAACCCGGCCGAGGCCGTGCCCGGCATCCGGCCCGAGGACCGGCCGGCCGTCGAGGGACACGCCGCCGCCCCACTCGCCCCGCGCACGGGCACCGTCCGCGGCACCATGGGCAAGCCCCAGCTGCCCCGGCGGCGCGCCCAGCAGCACATCGTGCCGCAGTTGCGCGGCGGCCCGGCGCCCCGCCAGGAGGACGAGCAGCTCGTCGGCCACGACCCCGGTCTGATGGCGGCGTTCCAGCGCGGCATCGGCCTCGCCGAGGCCCAGCAGCAGGTCCGGTCCGACGACTCGGCGTCCGCGCATCCGGAGCCCCCGTACGCGGACTTCTCCGCTCCGGAGCCGTCGCCTCCGGAGCCTTCCCGCCTGGCGCCCTCCCACCTGGAGCCGTCGCCTCCGGAGCCTTCCCGCGGGGGGCATTCGCACCTGGAGCCGCCGTCACCGGAGCCGTCTCGTGCGGAGACCTCCCATCCGGGGGCCTCCCACCTGGGGGCCTCCCATCCCGGGCGCCCCTCCCCGGAGCCCCAGCACCTGGGTCGCCCCGCCACGCCGTCGGCCTCACCGCCGGACGCCCGCCGCACGGACGTTCCCCCCAGGCCGGCGCAACTCCCCATGGTCGTACCGCACATGAACGCACACCACACAGGCGTACCGCACACGGACGCCTCGCACAGGGACGCACACCCCACGGGCGTACGGCACATGGACGGGTCCCACGGGCCCCAAGCACCCCGCATGACCCCGGACCACCCCGCCCGGCACGACGGGAGCGGGCCAGCCGGATGACCGCCGCTGCTGCCGCCGCCGTCGCCACCCCCACCGCAATGACCGCCGGCGCACCCACGGGCGCGCCCGCAGACCTTCGTATCCCAAGGAGTCGATCCACCATGGCGACCGATGCCCCCACCGGCCATGTATCCGATCTCGACTGGCTGATGAGCGGCCTCGTGCAGCGCGTACCGCACACCAGCAGCGCGGTGCTCCTCTCCTGCGACGGGCTCGTGAAGTCGGTCCACGGCCTCGACCCCGACAGCGCCGACCACATGGCGGCCCTGGCCTCCGGCCTGTACTCCCTCGGCCGCAGCGCCGGGGTGCGGTTCGGCGACGGCGGTGACGTCCGGCAGGTCGTCGTCGAACTCGACTCGACACTGCTGTTCGTCACCACCGCCGGCTCGGGCACCTGCCTGGCCGTGCTGGCCGGCCGCGAGGCGGACGCCGCGGTGCTCGGTTACGAGATGGCCATGCTGGTCAAGAGCGTCCGCCCGTACCTGGTGACCGCTCCCCGGCAGCAGTCCGTCGAACCCCCGGCGATGAGGCCTTGAGCGTGACGGCGGCCGGCGACGGGCCGTGGCTCGACGAGGCGGCCGGACGGCTGGTGCGCCCCTTCACGGTCAGCAACGGCCGCACCCGCCCCAGCGTCGCCCTCGACCTCATCTCGCAGGTGATGGCCACCGGAGCCACCCCCCTCGGCTATCTCGGCCCCGAACACACCCAGGCGCTCGACCTGTGCCGGGCGCCGGTGTCGGTCGCCGAGGTCGCCGCGCACCTCATGCTGCCGGCGGTGGTCACCAAGGTGCTCCTGTCGGACCTCGTCGACTGCGGGGTGCTCACCACCAAACCCCCCGAGTTCCACCACAACCCCACGGACCGGGCCCTTCTGGAGGCAGTGCTCGATGGACTACGACGACAGCTCTGACCACGACTACGACTCCGGCCACGACGACGGACCCGGCTACGCGGACGGCTACGACGCCGACCCGTTCCCCACCGCGCTCAAGATCCTGATCGCGGGCGGGTTCGGGGTCGGCAAGACCACCTTCGTCGGTGCCGTCAGTGAGATCGCGCCGCTCAGTACGGAGGAACTGCTCACCACCGTCAGCGCCGCCACCGACAACCTCGACGGCATCGAGAACAAGGTCGAGACGACGGTGGCGATGGACTTCGGCCGCATCACCCTCGACCCGGAACACGTCCTGTACCTCTTCGGCACGCCGGGGCAGGAGCGGTTCTGGTTCATGTGGGACGAGCTGTGCGAGGGCGCCCTCGGTGCGGTGATCCTCGCCGACACCCGGCGACTGGAGGACTGCTTCGCGGCCGTCGACTTCTTCGAGGAACGCGGACTCGGGTTCATCGTCGCCGTCAACGAGTTCGACGGCGGCCACCGCTACGACCCCGAGGAGGTACGCGCCGCCATCGACCTCGACCCGGAGATCCCCGTCGTGTGCTGCGACGCCCGGATCTCCGCCTCCGGAGTCCAGACCCTGCTCACCCTCGTACGCCATCTCATCGCCCACGCACCCGTCACCCCCGCGCCCAGCCACGGCGCGCACATGTGACAACCGCACACACCGCACCGGAGCCGCATATGACGTACGCCCACAGCGACGGGACCCGGACATGAGGTACGACCCGCCGCGCCCGGCCGGTCGGCTGCTGCTCACCCCCGAGGACAAGGAGGCACCCGCGAGAACGCGGCGGCTGCGCCAACTGGGCCTGGGGGAACGTCCGGAGCCCGGCCTCGACGCCTTCGCGGGCCATCTGGCGTCGCTGACCGGTGCGCCGTACGCGATGGTCAACTTCCTCGGTGAGGGGGGCCAGTTCTTCGCCGGCCTGCACGCGCCCGACGTCGGGCTGGTCGTGAAGGAGGACGGGACCCGGCCGGTGATGGGCCGCTTCCTGCCCCGCGACCACGGGTTCTGCCCCCATGTGGCGGTCCGGCACAAGGCGCTGGTGCTCGAGGACGTCCGCGACTACCCGCGCTTCGCGGGAAACCCGGTCGTCGACGAGTTCGGCATCCACTCCTACCTCGGCGCGCCGCTCATCGACACCACGGGCATGGTGCTCGGCACCGTCTGCGCCGCCGATGTCTCCCCGCGGGCCTGGGGGCGTTCCGGTCTGGAGACCATCAAGGCTGCGGCCGTGGACCTCACCGGACGGCTCGACGGGCCCCTGAGCGGCGGATCTCTGCTCTGACCAGGTGAACGTGGCGCCTGAGGCGTGAAGGAAAGCTGCGGCGGCGGTTAAGAAATCCTCGATGGACCAGGACGGCGGCGTACGGCAGATTGCTGTGCGATTCCACTTCTCTCCCCGTCCGGGGGCTTCTTCGCCATGCCCGCGGCAGGGATCTCACCCTCAGGAGCCGTAGCGGTGAAGGCACTGGTCAAGGACAAGGCGGCACCAGGGCTGCGGCTCATGGACGTCCCGGAACCCGACGTCGGCCCCGGCGACGTACTGATCAAGGTGCTGCGCACCGGTATCTGCGGCACCGACCTGCACATCCACGCCTGGGACGGCTGGGCGCAGCAGACCATCCGCACCCCGCTGGTGCTCGGGCACGAGTTCGTCGGCGAGGTCGCCGGAACCGGCCGGGACGTCACCGAGATCAAGTCCGGCGACCGGGTCAGCGGCGAGGGCCATCTGGTGTGCGGCAAGTGCCGCAACTGCCTGGCCGGCCGCCGCCACCTGTGCCGGGCGACCGTCGGGCTCGGGGTCGGACGGGACGGCGCCTTCGCCGAGTACGTCGTGCTGCCCGCGACCAATGTCTGGGTGCACCGGGTGCCCGTGGACCTCGACGTGGCGGCGATCTTCGACCCGTTCGGCAACGCCGTGCACACCGCGCTGTCGTTCCCGCTCGTCGGCGAGGACGTACTGATCACCGGGGCCGGCCCGATCGGGCTGATGGCGGCGGCCGTGGCCAGGCACGCGGGCGCCCGCAACGTCGTCATCACGGACGTCAGCGAGGAACGCCTGGACATCGCCCGCAAGATAGGCGTCAGCCTCGCCCTGAACGTGCGGGACGGGCGGATCGAGGACGGCCAGCGGGCCCTCGGCCTGCGGGAGGGTTTCGACATCGGGCTGGAGATGTCGGGCCGCCCGGAGGCCCTCCAGGACATGATCGCGAACATGACGCACGGCGGGCGGATCGCGATGCTCGGACTGCCCGCCCAGGAGTTCCCGGTCGACTGGGCCCGGATCGTCACCTCGATGATCACCATCAAGGGCATCTACGGCCGGGAGATGTTCGAGACCTGGTACGCCATGTCGGTGCTGCTGGAGGCCGGCCTGGACCTCGCGCCCGTGATCACCGGCCGGTACGGCTACCGCGACTTCGAGACGGCGTTCGCCGACGCGGCGAGCGGCCGCGGCGGCAAGGTCATCCTCGACTGGACCGCGTAACCCCGACAGCACCTTAAGGAGACCCCGTCATGTTCGACTCCGTGCGCGACGACCTGCGCGCCACCCTCGACGAGATCCGCGCCGCCGGCCTGCACAAGCCCGAACGCGTCATCGACACCCCGCAGTCCGCGACCGTCAACGTCTCCGCGGGCGGCCGCCCCGGCGAGGTGCTCAACTTCTGCGCCAACAACTACCTCGGCCTCGCCGACCACCCCGAGGTGATCGCCGCCGCCCACGAGGCCCTGGACCGCTGGGGCTACGGCATGGCCTCCGTGCGCTTCATCTGCGGCACCCAGGAGGTGCACAAGGAGCTGGAGGCGCGGCTGTCGGCCTTCCTCGGGCAGGAGGACACGATCCTGTACTCCTCCTGCTTCGACGCCAACGGCGGTGTCTTCGAGACTCTGCTCGGCCCCGAGGACGCGGTGATCTCCGACGCCCTGAACCACGCCTCGATCATCGACGGCATCCGGCTGTCCAAGGCCCGCCGCTTCCGGTACGCCAACCGTGATCTGGACGACCTGGAGCGCCAGCTGAAGGACGCGCAGTCCGCGCGGCGGCGGCTGATCGTCACCGACGGCGTCTTCTCCATGGACGGCTACGTGGCGCCGCTGCGGGAGATCTGCGACCTCGCCGACCGCTACGACGCCATGGTCATGGTGGACGACTCGCACGCCGTCGGCTTCGTCGGGCCCGGCGGCCGCGGCACCCCCGAGCTGCACGGCGTGATGGACCGGGTCGACATCATCACCGGCACACTGGGCAAGGCCCTCGGCGGCGCGTCCGGCGGCTATGTCGCGGCCCGCGCCGAGATCGTCGCGCTGCTGCGGCAGCGTTCCCGGCCGTACCTCTTCTCGAACACGCTGGCCCCCGTGATCGCCGCCGCCTCGCTGAAGGTGCTCGACCTGCTGGAGTCGGCGGGCGACCTGCGGGAGCGGCTCGCGGAGAACACCGCGCTGTTCCGGCGCCGGATGGCCGAGGAGGGCTTCGACATCCTGCCCGGCGACCACGCGATCGCACCGGTGATGATCGGCGACGCGTCACGGGCCGGCCGGATGGCCGAGCTGCTGCTGGAGCGGGGCGTGTACGTGATCGGCTTCTCGTACCCGGTGGTGCCCCAGGGCCAGGCGCGGATCCGCGTCCAGCTGTCCGCGGCACACTCGACGGACGACGTGAACCGGGCCGTGGACGCCTTCGTCGCCGCGCGGGCGGAGCTGGGCGCCTGACCTGAGACAATCGGGTCGTGATCGAAGCGCGGCGGCTCCACATCCTCCGTGCGGTGGCCGACCACCGCACCGTGACGGCGGCTGCCGCCGCGCTGTATCTCACACCCTCCGCGGTGTCCCAGCAGCTCACGGCCCTGGAGCAGGAGACGGGGCACCGGCTGGTCGAGCGCGGCGCCAAGGGGGTACGGCTCACCGCGGCGGGCGAGATCCTGCTCGGCCACACCAACGCGGTCCTCGCCCAGCTGGAGCGGGCGGAGGCGGAGCTCGCCGCATACGGCTCGGGCGCCGCGGGTACCGTGACCGTCGCGTCCTTCGCGACCGGCATCGTGCAGGTCGTCGCCCCGGCCGTGACCCGGCTCGCGCGGACCGCGCCCGGCATCCGCCTCCGTGTCCGGGACGCCGAGGGGGACGCCAGCCTGCCCATGGTGCTGGACCGGCAGGTCGACGTGGCGGTCGCCGTGGAGTACCGCGGGGCGCCGTCGGCCGACGATCCACGGCTCGCGCACGTCCCGCTGTACGCCGAGCCCTTCGACGCGGTGGTGCCCGTCAGTCACCGGCTCGCGGAGGCGGGCGAGGTGGCGCTGGCGGAACTGGCCAAGGATCCGTGGATCGGCCCCTATCCAGGCAACCCCTGTCATGACGTGGTGGTGCTGGCCTGCGAGAGCGCCGGGTTCCAGCCCCGCCTCGAACACTCCTCGGACGATTTCCGCGCGGTCGTGGCACTTGCCTCGGCGGATGCGGGCGTGGCTCTCGTGCCGCGCTCCGCGCTGCGCGGGACGGACCTCACCGGTGTCGTCGTCCGGCCCGTGGACGGGGTGGCGCCCACCCGCCGGGTCTTCGCCGCCGTTCGCCGGGGCGCGGAAGGCCATCCCCTGATCCGGCCGGTGCTGGAGGCGCTCGGCGAGGCGGCGCAGGAGTGAGGATTCGTTAACGCCGTCGTCTCATATCAGGGATAACGTCCCGGATATGAGACACGAGGAACCAGGCGCCACCCATGACGGTGCCTCGCACGACGTCGACACCCGGCTCGGTGCTCGACTCGCCCAGCTGCGGGCCGAACGCGGCTGGTCGCTGGGAGAGTTGGCGGAGCGCAGCGGGGTGAGCAGGTCGACCTTGTCCCGCGCCGAACGTGCGGAGATCAGCCCCACGGCCGCGATGCTGAACCGTCTGTGCGCCGTGTTCGGGCGCACGATGTCGCAGTTGCTGAGCGAGGTGGAGGGGGAGTCCGCGCTGCTGGTGCGGGAGGCGGACCAGCAGGTCTGGGCGGACCGGACCTCCGGTTTCGTACGGCGGTCCGTCTCGCCGCCGCACACCGGGCTGCGCGGCGAACTCGTCGAGGGGCGGCTCGCGATGGGCGCGGACATCGCGTACGACCGGCCGCCCGTGCCCGGTCTGGAGCAGCACGTCTGGGTGCTGGAAGGCGCCCTCGCGGTGACCGTCGGGGACGTCGAGCACCGGCTCGCGGCGGGGGACTGTCTGCGGTTGCGGGTGTGGGGCGCGACGCGGTTCCGGTGCGCGGGGGACGAGGACGTGCGGTACGTGCTGGCGGTGGTGCTGCCGTGATCGTGGAGACGCTGGACGAGGCACAGGTGCTCGACCGGGCCGGGGAGTTGGCCGAACTGCTGGTCGACACGGTCGGTGGTGGCGCGTCGGTGGGCTTCCTCGCTCCGCTCGACCCGGCCGAGGCCCTGGCCTGGTGGCGGACGCGGGCGACCGGCGTCGCCGCCGGTGCGCTGGCGGTCTGGGCGGGGTACGAGGGGACGCGGGTGGCCGGCACGGTGAGCCTGGCCTTCCCGGACAAGCCCAACAGCCGGCACCGGGCGGAACTGGTGAAACTCATGGTGCACCGCGGGGCCCGCGGGCGGGGCTGGGGCCGGCTCCTGCTGGACACCGCCGAGCGGGCGGCCGTCGCGGCCGGTGTCACGCTCCTCCACCTGGACACCGAGACCGGCAGCCCGGCCGAGCGCCTCTACCGCGCGGCGGGCTGGACACCGCTCGGTGCGATTCCCGGCTACGCGGCGAACCCGGCCGGGGTGCTGCGGCCGACGACCGTCTACTACAAGCAGGTCGGAGCGCAGGCCGCCGCAGGGTGACTGTCGGTGGCAGGCGCTACCTTGCCTCTCATGCCGGATGCCGAAGACGTACGCCGTATCGCCCTGTCCCTGCCGGACACGACGGAGAAGATCGCCTGGAGCATGCCCACGTTCCGGGTGGCGGGGAAGATGTTCGCCACGCTGCCGGAAGAGGAGACCTCCGTCGCCGTGCGCTGTCCCAAGGAGGAGCGCGAGGAACTGGTCCTGGCCGAGCCGGGGAAGTTCTGGGTCGCCGACCACGAGGCGCAGTTCGCCTGGGTGCGGGCGCGGCTCTCCGCGCTCGAGGACGAGGACGAGCTGCGGGACATCCTCGCCGACTCCTGGCGGCAGGCCGCCCCGGCCAGGCTGCTGGAGGCGCACCCGGAGCTGGGGCTGCCTGCCGGGGGGTGAGACGCCCTCGGGATAGCCGGAAGGTGATCCTCCAGCGTGCCCGGGGATGGAAATCCCTCCGGCGCCGCCCGCGCCGGGTGGCATGATCCGGGGGTGAGCTCACGGCCGGCGGGGCGGCCGGGGTTCGCGTGCGAGCCGCGGGGGAGGGGAGGGGCGGGATGGCGGACAACGTTGCCAGAGTGCGCGTCAGGGGCAGATCGGGCGGGGGAGCGGCGGGCCCGGGTGCGCGGCCGGTGTGGTCGCGTGACTTCGGGCTCTTCTTCGTCGCCCGAGCGGTCGCCCGGCTCGGCGACACCATGCTCCCGGTGGCACTCGCCGCCGGCCTGCTCCAGCACGGGTACGGCGCCGGCGCCGTGGGCCTCGCCATGGCCGCGACGGCCGGGGCGTTCGCCGCGCTGGTCGTCTTCGGCGGGGTCCTCGCCGACCGGTTCAGCACCCGCAAGCTGATGATCTGGGCGGACGTGGTGCGGCTCGGGACGCAGGCCGTCACCGCCGCCCTGTTCCTCGCGGACCGGGTGGTGCTGTGGGAGATCTGCGCGATCGGCGTGGTCAACGGCGTCGCGAGCGCCGTGTTCCAGCCCGGCGTCGCCGGCATGATCCCCCGGCTCGCCTCCGACATCCAGGGCGCCAACGGCGCGATACGCATCGCCGAGTCCTCGGCCCAGCTGGCCGGACCCGCCGTCGCGGGCGTCCTGGTCGGTCTCGCCTCCGCGGGCGGCGTCTTCGCCGCGCACGCCGCCACGTACGCGGTCAGCGCCCTGTGCCTGCTGTTGCTCCGGCTGCCGCCGCCGAAGCCGGGCAGTCATGCCGCCGGGCGCGGGGCGAGGGCCTTCAGGGCCGATCTCGCGGAGGGCTGGCGCGAGTTCAGGGCGCGGACCTGGCTGTGGGGCGTCATCGCGGTCTGGTGCCTGTACATGATCGCGGTCTTCGGTCCCACCGTGCCGCTGGTGGCTACGGAGGTGGTGCGGGAGCACGGCCCGGGCACCTACGGCCTGGTCAATTCCGCCCTCGGCGCCGGCACCATCGTCGGCGGGCTCCTCGCCCTGCGACTGCGCCCGCGCCGGATGCTGCGGGCCGGGGCGATCGCCCTGTCCGGATTCGCCGGGTTCCCGGCGACCGTCGGGCTCGGACTCGACGTGCCCGCGATGGCGGCCGGCGCGGCCGTCGCCGGGGCCGGAATGTCGTTCTGGGGCGTCATGTGGGCGACCAGCGTGCAGACCCAGGTCCAGCCCGCCGTACTCAACCGCATCCACGCCTACGACGTGGCCGGATCCCTCGCGATGCTGCCCGTCGGCCAGGCACTCGCCGGTCCCGCCGCCGCGGCCCTCGGCGCCGACCGGGTCCTGCTCGTGGCCGGTGCCATGAGCTTCGTCGTCGTGGTCGCGCTGCTCGCGGTGCCCGCGATACGCGGGCTGGTGCGCGTCGACGCCCACGGCAGGGCCGCACGGGCCTGCGCGTCCCCGTCGCGACCGCCGCGGCGGTCGTAAACGGGTGCGCGACCACCGACCCGAGTGCGGTATTGTTTCCCTGCGCGTTCACCCGGGGGAAACCCCAGGTCAGACCGCACCGGGACGTGGCGCAGCTTGGTAGCGCACTTGACTGGGGGTCAAGGGGTCGCAGGTTCAAATCCTGTCGTCCCGACCAGCTTCATCGCAGGTCGGAGGCCGTCTTCTCAGAGATGAGAAGGCGGCCTTTCTCGTGTGCGGTGTCCTTCCCCGGAAGCACCGAGGCCGTCCAGGCCGGCCCTTGCGGGCGCCGGCCTGGACGGCCTCGTGGCTGACTCAGCTCAGCACCGGTCTCAGACCAGGTCGAACCGGTCCAGGTTCATGACCTTGTCCCATGCGGCGACGAAGTCCGTCACGAACTTGCCCTTCGCGTCGTCGCTCGCGTAGACCTCCGCGACCGCGCGCAGCTCGGAGTTGGAGCCGAAGACGAGGTCGGCACGGGTGCCGGTCCACTTGATCTCGCCCGTCGCGGCGTCGAGGCCCTCGAACGTGGTCTGGTCCTCGGACGTCGACCGCCACGTCACACCCAGATCGAGCAGGTTGACGAAGAAGTCGTTCGTCAGCGTGCCCGGGTTCTCGGTGAGGACGCCGTGCTTGGACCCTCCCTGGTTGGCGCCCAGGACACGCAGGCCACCGACGAGGGCCGTCATCTCGGGGGCGCTCAGCGTCAGCAGGTTCGCCCGGTCGAGCAGCAGGTACTCGGCCGGCAGCCGGTTGCCCTTGCCGAGGTAGTTGCGGAAGCCGTCCGAGGTCGGCTCCAGGGCGGCGAACGACTCGGCGTCGGTGTGCTCGTCGGTCGCGTCGACCCGGCCGGGGGTGAAGGGCACCTCGATGTCGTGGCCCGCGTCCTTGGCGGCCTTCTCCACGCCCACGCAGCCACCGAGGACGATCAGGTCGGCCAGGGAGACCTTCTTGGCGGAGCCCGCGTTGAACTCCTGCTGGACGTTCTCCAGGGTGCGCAGGACCGAAGCGAGCTGGTCGGGGTCGTTGGCCTCCCAGCCGCGCTGCGGCTCCAGGCGGATCCGGGCGCCGTTGGCGCCACCGCGCTTGTCGCTGCCACGGAACGTCGAGGCCGACGCCCACGCGGTGCCGACCAGCTGCGGGACGGTCAGGCCGGAGTCGAGGAGCTTGCCCTTGAGGACCGCGATCTCCTCGGCGCCGATGACCGCGCCCTCGGCCTCGGGCAGCGGGTCCTGCCACAGCAGGGTCTCGGCGGGTACCTCGGGGCCGAGGTACTGCGACTTCGGGCCCATGTCGCGGTGGGTCAGCTTGTACCAGGCGCGCGCGAAGGCGTCCGCGAACTCCTGCGGGTTCTCGTAGAAGCGGCGCGAGATCGGCTCGTAGATCGGGTCGAAGCGCAGCGACAGGTCGGTGGTGAGCATCGTCGGGAGGCGCTTCTGCGACGGGTCGTGCGCGTCGGGGATGACGGCCTCGGCGTCCTTCGCCACCCACTGCTTGGCACCGGCGGGGGACTCGGACAGCTCCCACTCGTAGCCGAACAGGTTCTCGAAGAAGTTGTTGCTCCACTGGATCGGCGTGGTGGTCCAGGTGACCTCCAGGCCGGAGGTGATGGCGTCCCCGCCCTTGCCCGTGCCGTAGGTGCTGCGCCAGCCGAAGCCCTGCTCCTCCATGGAGGCGGCCTCGGGGTCGTTGCCCACGTGGTCGGCGGGGCCGGCACCGTGGGTCTTGCCGAAGGTGTGGCCACCGGCGATGAGAGCGACGGTCTCCTCGTCGTTCATCGCCATCCGGCGGAACGTCTCACGGATGTCGCGGGCCGCGGCCAGCGGGTCCGGGTTGCCGTTCGGGCCCTCCGGGTTGACGTAGATGAGGCCCATCTGGACCGCGCCGAGCGGGTTCTCCAGCTCGCGGTCGCCGCTGTAGCGCTGGTCGTCGAGCCAGGTGGTCTCGGGGCCCCAGTAGACGTCCTCCTCCGGCTCCCAGACGTCCTCGCGGCCACCGGCGAAGCCGAAGGTCTCGAAGCCCATCGTCTCCAGTGCGACGTTGCCGGCGAGGATCATCAGGTCGGCCCAGGAGATGCTCTGGCCGTACTTCTTCTTCACCGGCCACAGCAGACGGCGGGCCTTGTCCAGGTTGGCGTTGTCCGGCCAGCTGTTCAGCGGCGCGAAGCGCTGCTGGCCGGCGCCGGCGCCGCCCCGGCCGTCGCTGATGCGGTAGGTACCCGCGCTGTGCCACGCCATCCGGATGATCAGCGGACCGTAGTGGCCGAAGTCGGCGGGCCACCAGTCCTGCGAGGTCGTGAGCACCTCGGCCAGGTCCCGTTTGACGGCCGCAAGGTCGAGGGCCTGGAAGGCCTTGGCGTAGTCGAACTCCTCACCGAGCGGGTTGGACACGGCGGGGTTCTTGGCCAGGATCTTCAGGTTGAGGCGCTCGGGCCACCACTGACGGTTGCCACCGCCCTGCGTGGGGTGCGCGGCGCGCCCGTGCGCGACAGGGCAGCCACCTGTGCCCTCCGTCTTGGGTTCGGTGACGATTGCGTCAGGGTTCTCAGCCATTTGAATCCTTCTTCCGGATGTGGATCACGGTGCTCAGGAACTGCGGGTGGAACACCCGGGGCACAGGCCCCAGTAGATGACCTCGGCCTCGTCGACCGAGAAGCCGTGGTCGTCCGAGGCGGTCAGGCAGGGAGCCTCGCCCGTCGCGCACTCGACATCGGTGACCGTGCCGCAGGAACGGCACACGAGGTGGTGGTGGTTGTCTCCGACACGCCCCTCGTAGCGGGCCGGGCTGCCCGCGGGCTCGATCCGGCGCACGAGCCCCGCCGCGGTCAGCGCGTGCAGGGCCTCGTACACCGCCTGCAGGGATATGTGGCCCACGCGATCACGCACCCCGGAGGCGATCGCCTCGACGCCGAGGTGGTCGCCGGCCCGGACGGTCTCGAGCAGTGCGACGCGGGCGGCCGTCACCCGCAGGCCGGCCCCGCGCAGCTCTTCGGCGGTGGTCGGGTTCCCGGATGCGGTCATGCCGGCGAACCTATCGCGGTAAAGACGAACGGTTCAAGAAAACGAAGGGTTAAATCGAGAGTCGTGTCGCACGGCGCCCGTCCGCCCAGGACGGGTCGCGGTGGCGGGCGTGGGCATGGGGGAGAAGTGCGGGCGCCGGTGCCGTCGTTCCGGACCGCGGAGAGGTGACGGTCATGACCGATCTGCCCGAGGTGGTCTCCCGCGAGGAGTGGCAGGCCGCGCGCACGGAACCGCCGACCACGCAGTAGGTGTTCACCCGGGCCCGCGACCGGGTCGGCGCCCGGCGCCGGTGGCCGCCGATGGTCCGCGTCGGCACGCCGTGCACCGTCGAGGGTCCGGACGGCGCGGGGGGTACGGCGCCGAGCCCGGCGTCACCCTGCCGCGAGGGACACCTCCGTCGCCTTGACCAGAGCGACGACGGGGGAGCCCGGCGCCAGGCCGAGGTCGTCGACCGCCTCCTTGGTGATCGCCGAGGTCAGCTCACCGCCGTCCACCGCGATCCGCACCGAGGCCATCGCGCCGCCCGTGCCGACCGCCAGCACCGTGCCGGGGAACCTGTTGCGGATGGACAGTCCGGTCACCGGGCCGGTGGCGAGGGAGATCTCCGTGGACTTCACGAGAACGCGTACGGCAGCTCCCTCGGCCAGCGCCAGGTCCCGCACCGCGTCCACGGTGATCGCCGCGGTGACGTCCTGTCCGCCGTCCAGACGGACCGCGACGGTCGCCATCACCTCGCCGGGGGTGACGGCGGTGACGGTGCCGGGCAGTTGGTTGCGGATACTCAGGACCATGGTGAAACACCTCAAAAGGGGAAGTAACGATGCTCCCTGCGCACCCCACCGTAATCGGGCGAACGCGCAGTGTGACCTACCCCACACCGGTGGCGTGGAACTCCGCCTGCCCCGTCCCCGACTCCTGTACCGGCACGGTGCGAACCGAGTGACGCCGTGCGACGCGATCTGGAGACCGGTGATGCACGACTCCCCACCAACCGCCCGCCGCGCCCCGAGGGCGCTGCGGGACCTGCTGCCCCCGCCCGCCCTCGGCGGATTCCTCCTGCTGCTCGCCGCTGTCTTCGTGGTGGCGTACGCCGTCGGATCCGCCGTCGGCCCGGTCGCCCCCGGCATGCAGCGCCCCGGTACCGGCACGAGCGAGACGGCCCCCCACACCGGCACGCACGGCGATCCCGCCGGAAACCACACCGGGAACCACGGGGGCCACGCCCCGTGACGACCGGACCGGCTCCCGTCCTGACGACGACCGACCTCACCGTGGGCGGAATGACCTGTGCGGCCTGCGTGACCCGGGTCGAGAAGCGGCTGGCCCGACTCGACGGAGTCACCGCCGGCGTCAACCTGGCCACCGGCAGGGCCCGCGTGACCCACCCGCCGGGCATCAGCCCCGCCGAACTGATCGCCACGATCGAGCGGGCCGGCTACACGGCCGCCCTGCCCACACCGTCCCGAGCCGGGGAGCCCGGCGCCGCGCACGCCTTTGAACTCGGCAGGCTGACGGTGACGGCCCTGCTCGCGGCGCCCGTGCTGGTGCTGTCGATGGCGCCCGCGCTGCAGTTCCGCAACTGGCAGTGGCTCTGCTTCCTCCTCGCCGCACCGGTCGTCGTCTGGGGAGCCTGGCCGTTCCACGTACGGGCGGCGCGTGGGCTGCGGCATGCCGCGTCGACCATGGACACCCTGGTCTCGCTCGGCGTACTGGCCTCCTTCGCCTGGTCGGCGTACGCGCTCTTCCTCGGCGGGGCGGGCGCGCCCGGGATGCGGATGCCGTTCAGCCTGGTGCCGTCCGCCACGGAGGGCGTCGCGCACGTCTATCTCGAAGCGGCCGTCGCCGTACCGCTGTTCGTGCTGGCGGGCCGCTGCCTGGAGGCGCGTGCCCGGCACGGCACCGGCGCGGCGCTGCGCTCACTGGCACGGCTCGCCGTCAAGGAGGTGTCCGTACGGGAGGCGGACGGAGGTGAACGGCTCGTCCCCGTCGAGCGGTTGACGGCCGGGCAGGACTTCGTCGTGCGCCCCGGGGAGCGGGTCGCGACCGATGGTGAGGTGCTGGAGGGCAGTTCCGCCGTGGACCTCGCCCTCGTCACCGGCGAGAGCGAACCCGTCGAGGTCGGGCCCGGCTCGGTGGTGGCCGGCGGGGCGGTCAACGCCGGTGGGCTGCTGATCGTCCGGGCCACGGCCGTCGGGGCGGACACCCGACTCGCGCGGATCACCGCGATGGTGACGGAGGCTCAGGCGGGCAAGGCGAAGGCGCAGCGGCTGGCGGACACGGTGGCCGGGGTGTTCGTACCGGTGGTGCTGACACTCGCCGTGACCGTGCTCGGCTTCTGGCTGGGGGCCGGCGCCGCGCCGCAGGCCGCGATCACCGCGTCCGTGGCGGTCCTGGTCGTGGCCTGCCCGTGCGCGCTGGGGCTCGCGACCCCCACCGCCCTGATGGCCGCCACCGGACGCGGCGCGCAGCTGGGTGTGCTGGTCACCGGGCCGCAGGCGCTGGAGGGGCTGCGGCACATCGACACCGTCGTCCTGGACAAGACCGGCACGCTCACCTCCGGGCACATGACCGTCGCCCGGGTCACCACGCCGCCCGGCGGGCTGGGCCGGGACGCCGTACTGCGGCTGGCCGGGGCCGTGGAACAGGGGTCCGAGCATCCGCTGGGGCGTGCGATCACCGCCTACGCGGGGCGGCCACTGCCCGGCGTGCGGGACTTCACCGCAGAGGCCGGACGGGGAGTGCGGGGCCTCGTCGAGGGCCGGCTGGTCGAAGTCGGGGCCTGCGAGGGCGAGTTGCCCGGTGAGCTGGCCGGGGCGCGGCAGGCGGCCGACGCCGCGGCGCGGACGCCGGTGCTGGTCCGGGTGGACGGGACCGCCGAGGCGGTCGTCGAGATCGGGGACGTCGTACGGCCGGGCAGCTACCGCGCCGTCGACCGGCTGCGCCGCCTCGGAATCGAGCCCGTCCTCGCGACCGGCGACGCCGACGCGCCCGCGCGGGCGGTGGCGGCGGGCCTCGGCATCACCGAGGTGCACGCCCGCCGCACCCCGGAGGGCAAGACCGAGCTGGTCCGGCGGCTGAAGGCGGACGGACGCCGGGTCGCGGTGGTGGGCGACGGGGTGAACGACGCCGCCGCGCTGGCCGGCGCCGACCTCGGCATCGCGATGGGCGGCGGCACGGACGTGGCCGTCGGGGCGGCGGACGTGACACTCGTCCGGGGGGACATCGAGGCGCTCGCGGACGCGGTGCGGCTGGCCCGCCGGACCCTGGCCACGATCCGCGCCAATCTCGTGTGGGCCTTCGGCTACAACGTGGTGACACTGCCGCTCGCCATGGTGGGGCTGCTGACCCCCATGCTCGCGGCGGCGGCGATGTCCGTCAGCTCACTGCTGGTCGTCGGGAACAGCCTGCGGCTGCGCACCTGGCAGCCGGCGCGTGGACGGGGGTCCGCGCGATGAGCCGGCCGCGTGCCGCCGACGCACTGATCAACGCCCTCGCCCCGGTGGCGGCCTGTGCGGTCGCCCTCGGCGCGCTGAGCGCGTGGGTGGGGGCCGGACGGGCGGGCAGCCCGCCCCGGATCGAGGTCGCGCCGGGGCGGGTCTTCCTGCCCTTCGGCGACACCGAGGACACGGCCGCGTTCTTCGACATCACCAACTCGGGTGGAGCGGAGGACCGGCTGGTCGCGGTGAGGTCGGGCGCCGCCGGCCGGGAACCCACGCTCAGCCTCCACCGTATGACCGACGGCGGAGCGGCCTACCGTGCCGCCGTCGGCTCCGCCTCCGTCCCCGCGGGCGGCGACCTGTCGATGACACCGCTCGGCCTGGACGTGGTCCTGCGGGCCGGCGCGGACTGGCGGGTGGGCGACGTGGTGCCGTTCACGCTGTACTTCGAGCACAGCGGCCAGGTCGAGACGTCGGCGGTGGTGGTGCTGCCGGGCGGCTAGGATCACCGGCCTCGCCGGCCGGCGGGACGTCCGAAACGCACCGGCACCCCCGGTGAGTACAGCACGCTCACCGGTTCGCCGCACGGCGCGGGCAAGCCTGCGGCGGCGACCAGGTCCTCCTCGCACTTGAGGAGTTCGGCGCGGCGCAGGGGCCAGCGGGGGTGGGTGTTCGGCAGGTGCACGGGGCGGCCGAGGAGAGAGGTGTGCATGCCCCAGCGGGCGGTCAGGAAGTGCTCGAGCTCGGTGGGTTCGGCCACCGGCTCACCGACGCGCAGCGCGATCCTGCTGCGGGCGCCTCTGGGGCCGGGCAGCCGCCGCGTGCTGGTGCAGGTGAGGACGTCGGCGTCCCGCGAGACGGTCATCCTCGACCACATATAGGGGAGCCGGAACGCCGCGCGGCCGATCGCCACCGGCAGCAGCCGGGAGGCGTCCAGCGAGCGGAAGACCACCCCGCGACGGCCGTGGCTGTCGACCGAGTAGAGCCGGACGTTGGTCTCCGGAAAGCTGCCCAAGTAGGGCAGACCGGGCAGCCGCAGCCAGCCGACCCGGTGCATCCGGAACGCGACGAGACCGACGTACGTCTCTCCGTGCAGGGTGTCCGGTACACACCCGGCCGGTAGCAGCGGTGCCACGTCGCCGGGGTCCGCGGCCCAGTGCAGGAAGGCCAGATCCAGCCACGACTGGGTGAGCAGCGGGCGGGGTGTGGAACCGGGCGGATCAGCCGATATCGGCTCGGGATCGGCGGAAGGCGGGGGAAGGGGCACGTGTCGAGGATGCCAGAGGGGCGGTGGGGCCAGGGAGTATGTCGTCTCCCTCAGAAGTCGGCCCCGGTGCCGTTCAGGTTCCGGCATATGTGTGTGGTCTGTCTCACGCGTCTCGGAATGAGTCACCGGCACCACCCAATTCCGTACCCATCGTTGACGACCGCGCACCGGATGCAAGGATGAGGGCCGTCATGACTGCTGGGTGGTGTTCTCGCACGGTTCGGGCCGCGGTGTTCGCGGCCGTCTGCGTGCTGCTCGCCGCCCTGGGTCACGTGCTGATGTCCGGCAGTCATGTGCCCTGGTGGGCGCTGGCCGCCGGGGGCGCCGCGACCGGTGCCGCGGGCTGGGGGCTGGCCGGCCGGGAACGTGGGCTGGCGCTGATCGTGACCGTCGTCGTCACCGCCCAGACGGCGCTGCACTCCGCGTTCTCCGTCGCCCAGTCGGCGGCCCCCGCGCGCGCCGGGGCCATGGGGCACGCGATGCCCGCGTCGCCCAGGGGCGACGCCGGCATGCCGGCGACGCACATGGCCGCCGCCCACACCCATGCCCCGGACGCCGTCGACATGGGCCACGGCGGGGACATGAGCCACGTCATGGACGGCTCGTCCTCGTTCGGCATGCTCGCCGCGCACCTGCTGGCCGCGCTGCTGTGCGGGCTGTGGCTCGCGCACGGTGAGCGCGCCGCGTTCCGCCTGCTGCGGGCCGTGGCCGGATGGCTCGCGGCACCGCTGCGGCTGCCGCCTGCCGTGCCCGCCCCGCCGCGGCACCCCCGCCCGCGTCTGTGGCGCCGGGCGCCGGCCCGGACACCCCGGCGGCTTCTCCTCGTCCATGCGATCACCTCTCGGGGTCCACCCCTGGGGACCGCTGTCTGAACGACAGCCGGTAACCCGAGGCAGCCGTACGCGCCTCGGGCCACGGTCGTACGCCCGCGCGGGTCTTTCGACGCCGCGCGGCTCGCCGTACGGCCGGCTCCCCACTCACCGGATCCCGTACCGCCCCGCGCGCCCGCGCGCCACCGGCCGGGACTCCGGACGGCCGACAAGGACACCAGGTGATCACTTCTGCCCTGCCCGACGCACTCGAGAGAACCGAGGACCACCACACAACCGACGACCACGACCGAACCGGTCCCCACGGCGCCGGATCCGCCGACGACTCGATAACGGCATGGGCACTGGCCGCCCGGACCGGTGACCCGGCGGCCGTGGACCGTTTCGTGCGGGCCCTGCACCGCGACGTCCTGCGCTACGTCGCCCATCTGTGTGGCGACCCGCAGGCCGTCGACGACCTGGCGCAGGACACGTTCCTGCGGGCGCTCGGCAGCCTGCACCGGTTCGAGGGCCGCTCCTCCGCGCGGGCCTGGCTGCTGTCGATCGCACGGCGCGCGGTGATCGACAGCTATCGCTACGCGGCCACCCGGCCGCGCCTGTGCGACATGCCGGACTGGCGGCTGGCCGTGGAACTGGCCCAGCCCCGCGACCTGCCCGGCTTCGACGACGGCGTCGCGCTGCTCGATCTGCTGGCCGCGCTGCCGCAGGAGCGCCGGGAGGCGTTCGTGCTCACCCAGCTGCTGGGGCTGCCGTACGCGGAGGCCGCCGTGCTCAGCGGCTGCCCGGTCGGCACCGTCCGTTCCCGGGTGAACCGGGCTCGCGCCACGCTGGCCGGCCTGCTGGCGGCGGCGGACGAGCCGGCGGTGCTGGTCGCCTGACCGACGGGAGGGTGCCGGCTTCCACCGGCACCCTCCGTCCGTCCGGCCTGTCGCACCGCGTGCGTGCCGCCCGGTCGCCGCGGCTACGGCGTCATCCGGCGCGGCCGGTTCAGAACGCCAGCCCGACGTGCGCCAGCGCCTGCTTCAGCAGCACCCCGTGCCCGCCCGGCATCTCGCTCTGCAACGCCGGCGAGGCCGCCTCGTGCGGGTCGAACCACTCTAGGTCCAGCGCGTCCTGGCGGGGCCGGCAGTCGCCGGTGACCGGCACCACGTAGGCGAGGGACACCGCGTGCTGCCGCGGGTCGTGGTACGGCGTGATGCCCTGGGTCGGGAAGTACTCGGCGACCGTGAAGGGCTGGAGGGAGGCCGGGATCCGGGGCAGCGCCACCGGGCCGAGGTCCTTCTCCAGATGCCGCAGCAGGGCGTCCCGGACCCGCTCGTGATGCAGGACCCGGCCGGAGACGAGGGTCCGACTGACCGTCCCCTCCGGTCCGATGCGCAGCAGCAGGCCGATGCTGGTGACTTCACCGCTGTCGTCGACGCGGACCGGCACCGCCTCGACGTACAGGATCGGCATGCGGGCGCGCGCCATCTCCAGCTCGTCGGAGGACAGCCAACCGGGCGTGGTCTCGGTCATGTCAGACATTGCGTGATCATACTTTCAGGTGTCGTCGGAAAACCGGTAGACCCGGTGGGCGTTGTCCCGTCCCGCCCACCGCACGATGCGCAGCGCGTCGGGCAGGCTCAGCTCGTCCGAGTCGACCCGTTCCTGGAGCAACTCGGCCAGCCCCCGCCGGAAGGCCAGGGCACCCAGCAGGTGGAACTCGGCCACACCGTAGGCGTCGGAGCTGTACAGCAGCTTGCGGAACGGCGTGATCTCCGTCGCTTCGGCCAGCACCGCCCGGGCCCGGCCCGGACCCACGTGGTGCAGGGTGAGGCCGACATCGAGGTACACCTGCTCGAACACGGCCGCGAGATAGGCGGCCTGGCGCTGGTACGGCCAGCAGTGCAGCAGCATCACCGGGATCGTGCCGGACGTCAGGTGCAGCCAGTCGGTCAGGTGGGTCGGGTCGCAGCGGTGCAGCCGGACGTCGTTGTCGCCGAAGCCCGTGTGCAGTTGGAGGGGGAGCCCGAGGCCGACGGCCGTCCACAGGAGGTGCCGTACCAGCACGGGATCGTCCAGCCGGCCGCCGTGCGCCAGCCACCGCGCGGCGGCACCGGTCACCTCGGCCCCGGTGGGGCGGGCCGGGTCCAGGACGAAGCCCGTGCGATAGGCGGCCACCGACTTCACCGCCACCACACCGGGCCGCCGTACCGCCTCCGCCGCGGCAGCCTCGAACGTCGGCGCGTACGCGTCCGGTTCGACCCCCGCCGCGGCCACCGCCTCGGCGACGTTCTCCAGCCGCACCACCTCGTGCGCGACCGCACCCGGCCCCGCCGCCTCGGCCAGCTGCCCGGGTGTGGTCAGCTCCGGTGGGCCGTACCCGGTGTCGACGCAGAACACCTCGGTCCCCGCGGCGGACAGGAAGCGCCGGTTCACCTCCCGTGCCCCGAGCCCGGCCCGGCGGGCCACGTACTCCTCGGCCGGGGCGTGGCGGGGCAGGTCCAGCAGGGGCGCGCAGTGCCGCCGGACGGCGACACCGACGGGGCTGTCGAACGGCGAGATGCCCGGCCACGCCTCGCCCTCGGTGAGCAGCGACGCGAAGCCCGGCATGTCCAGGCCGGCGGTGACGACGCCGTGACAGTGATGGTCCACGAGGGGCAGCGCGTCCAGCGCCCGCGCGACCGGTCCGGCGGCGCCCACGTCAGTACACCCAGCGGTACGCCGCCGCCACCTGGTCGTCGTCCAGACCGGCCACGGCGGCGATCTCCCCGAGCCGTACGGCGATCACCGCGTCGGCCAGCACCGTGCCCAGCGCGGCCCGCACCACGTCGTCCCGGCGGAACGCGGCGACGGCCGCCTCCAGCGACACCGGCAGCCGGTGCACCCCCCGCCGCGCCGCCTCGGCCCCCAGCCGCGCCGGGTCGCCGGTGGTGGCCTCGGGCAGTGGTGCTCCCGCCGCCAGGCCGTCCAGTCCGGCGGCGATGACACTGCCGAGGGCGAGATAGGGGTTGGCGGCCAGGTCCACGGGCTTCACCTCCAGGTTGGCGGCCTGGTCACGGAGTCCGGCGGTGCCCGTGATGACCCGCACCGCGGTCTCCCGGGTCTCCAGGCCCCACGCCGTGAACACGCCGGCCCACTGCGCCGGTCTGAGCCGCAGATAGCTCGCCGGGCTCGGCGCGGTGACCGCCAGCAGGCCCGGCAGATGGCCGAGGATCCCGGCGGCGAAGGACTCGGCGTCCGGTGTCATGCCGTGCCGGCCGGTGCCGCCGGAGTGCAGGTTGACGCCGTCGCGCCAGGCGGAGAGGTGCAGATGGCCGCCGTTGCCGACGCCCTCGCCGGACACGGCGGGGGCGAAGGAGACCCGCAGGCCGTGCCGCTGGGCCACCGCGCGGACGGTCTGGCGCAGCAGCACGCTCCGGTCCGCCGCCGCGACCGGGTCGAGCGCGCCCACCGACACCTCGAACTGCCCGGCCGCGTACTCGGGGTGGACCTGCTCGACGTCCACGCCCTGCGCCGCGCAGGCCGCCAGCAGTTCGGCCGTGCAGTCGCTCAGCTCCACCTGCCGGGTGGCGCCGTAGGCGGGTCCCGACACCGCCGGTACGAACGCCCCGCCCGGCGCCGACGCCAGCCCGGCCGCGAACTCGATCTCCACGGCTGCCCGGAAGGTGACCCCGTGCTCCCGGGCCGCGCGGGCGACGACCCGGCGCAGGAAGGTGCGGGAACAGGCCGGGTGCGGCTCACCGTCCTGCGTGATCCGGTCGACGGGCGCCCAGGCCCAGCCGGGCTGGGCGGCCAGCACGGCCACGTGGTCCAGGTCGGGGTAGAGCCGCAGATCGCCGTCCGGTGAGCCGAGCACGTCGGTGCCGACGATGGAGTCGTCCGCCAGGAACGTGTCGAACACCGGCGACATCCCCACACCCCACGCCACGGCCGCCGGGAGCCGCGCCGTCGGGATCGTCTTCACCCGGCCGATGCCGGCCGTGTCGACGTACGACAGGACGATGCCGTGCACACCGCGCGCGGCGAGTTCGCCGCTGAGCGCGCCGGCCCGTTCGGTCTCACCGGGGCGGCCGCCGGGGACCGGGTCGGCAAGGGTCGTCATACGTCGTCCTCCTCGGCGGCCGGGTCGGTGCCGGTGTCAGGGTTTCACGGCCACCGCGCCGTACTGCGGTACCACGACGGGGGCGTGCAGTTCCGCATGCCAGGCCGAGCACGACACCAGGCCCGGTTCCATCATGTCCAGACCCTCGAAGAACGATGCGATCTCGGCGCCACTGCGGGCGGTGACCGGCGGCGTGGCGTTCTCGTTCCAGAACTTCATGGCCGGGATCTGGCCCTCGCCGCCCAGTTCCGCGTCGTGCGTGGGGTGCGTCATGACCAGGAAGCTGCCCGAGGGGACGGCGGCCATGACCCGGCGCACGATCTCCCGGGCCTCGCCGGTGTCCAGCACGAAGTTGAGGATGCCCAGCATCATCACCGCGACGGGGCGCGTGAGGTCCAGGGTGCGCGCGGCGCGGTCGAGGATGCCCTGCGGATCGCGCACGTCGGCGTCGACGTAGTCGGTGACGCCCTCGGGCGTGCCGGTCAGCAGGGTCCGGGCGTGGATCAGCACGATGGGGTCGTTGTCGACGTACACGATCCGCGACTCGGGCGCGATGCGCTGCGCGATCTCGTGGGTGTTGTCCGCCGTCGGGAGCCCGGTGCCGATGTCCAGGAACTGCCGTACCCCGTGCTCACCGGCCAGGAGTGACACCGCCCGGTGCAGGAACTCGCGGTCCGCCCGGGCGATGTCCCGGATCAGCGGGAACATCGAGGCGACGTGGTCGCCGACCTGGTGGTCGACCTCGTAGTTGTCCTTGCCGCCGATCCAGTAGTTCCAGACCCGTGCGTTGTGCGCCACACCGGTGTTCAGGCGTGCCGACCCCTCCGCCGGGGTGGGAGCCTCGCTCACGTCTCTTCCTCTCCTCGCCCGTACCGCAGTTGCCGCCATTGTGCCGCGTTCAAGATCGGCCCGGGGCGGGAACCGGGAGACCGGGGACTCACTCGTACGGGGGAGTGGTCCAGGTAGGGTTGACGGCCGCGACCGGAACGACGAGCGGCGCGTGAGCGGGCACTGCGGGACAGCGGCCGAGCGGCCCGGCAACACGGCCCGAGCCCCAAGGAAACAGGACATGCCCCACTCCCGTGCGACCCTGCCCACCCCGTCCGCCTCCCCGGAGCCCGGCATCCCCGGCATCCGCCTCGTCGTGACCGACATGGACGGCACGCTGCTGGACGACGACAAACGCGTCCCCGCCGGGCTGTGGGAGGTGCTGGAGCAGCTCAGGGAGCGCGGGGTGCTGTTCTGCCCGGCGAGCGGCCGCCAGTACGCCACGCTGGCACGGGAGTTCGCGCGGGCGGCCGAGGGCATGGTGTTCATCGCCGAGAACGGCACGTACGTCGTCCGGGACGGGGTGGAACTCAGCTCCGACCCGCTCGCCCCGGCCGTCGTCACGGACGTCGTCGAGGCGGTACGGGGGCTGGCGGCGGGCGGCACCGACCTGGGCGCCGTCGTCTGCGGCAAGCGGTCCGCCTATGTCGAACGCGCCGACGAGCCGTTCCTGACGGAGGTGCGCAAGTACTACGTCGAGCACCGCGTCGTCGGCGACGTCACCGAGGTCGACGACGACATCCTCAAGGTCGCCCTCTACGACTTCGGTCCCGCGGAACGCGGCACCGCGCCGGCCCTCGCCCGCTTCGCCGCCACCCACCAGGTCGTCGTCTCCGGCGAGCACTGGGTCGACGTCATGAACCGCACCGCCGACAAGGGCGCCGCCGTCCGCCGTCTCCAGCGCGAACTGGGCATCACACCCGCGCAGACCATGGTGTTCGGCGACTACCTCAACGACCTGGAGATGCTGGACACCGCCGAGTGGTCCTTCGCCATGGCGAACGCCCACCCCGACGTCGTCCAGCGCGCCCGCCACCTGGCTCCCGCCAACACGGACAACGGCGTGCTCCGCACGATCACGCGGCTGCTGGGCCTGCCGGAGATCCGGACGTCGGCATAAATAGCGCGTAAAGATTGCCGGAACCCGGCAGTGAAACCCGGCAGCTCTGCATGTCAGGATCTCGTCAAGGGGGGAGACCGGCGAGGGGCGAGAGGGGGCTGCACGCATGGCCTGGTTCCTGGGACTGGGCGTCACGGGGGTCGTGCTGCTCGCCCTGACGCTGGTGCTCGACGGGGTGCTGGACGGTGTCCTCGACGGGTGGCTGTCGTTGCCGGTCGTCGCCGGCTTCCTGGCGATGACCGGCTTCGGCGGAGCGCTCGCCCTGGGGACGACGGACGCCGGCCCCGCGCTCGCCACCGGATTGGGCGGCGCCTGCGGCCTGGGCACGGCCTGGCTGACGTACCGTCTGAGCCGGGCCCTGATGCGTGATCACGGATCCGTCGCACCCCGGGGCGAGGACCTCGTGGGCACGTCCGGCAACGTCGTGACGGCCATCCCCGCCGGTGGCTTCGGCGAGGTGCTGCTGCAACTCGGCGGCCAGCCGGTCAAGTTCGCCGCGCGCAGCGCCGTGCCGGTGGCGAGGGGCGCCGAGGTGTGGGTGGAGGCGGCACCGTCCGCGACCTCCGTCGTGGTGCGCCCGGTCGGCTGACGGCCGGGCCGCCTGTCCTTTTCGTGGAAGTTCAGCTCTTGGAACGGGGGCATTGTCATGAGTCCTGTCGTCATCGCCGTGGTGGGAGTCGTCGTACTGTTCGTGCTGCTCGCCCTGGTGGTGGTCAGCCGCTACAAGGTGGCAGGCCCGAGCGAGGCGTTCATCGTCACCGGGCGGCGTGGCAAGCAGGCCACCGATCCGGCGACCGGCCGGGTGTTCACCGACAACAGCGGCCAGAAGGTCGTGGTCGGCGGCGGCGTGTTCGTCGTGCCGTTCGTGCAGCAGCGGTTCACGCTCGACCTGTCCTCGCGGCACATTCCGGTCGCGGTGCGCGGCGCGGTCACCCTGCGCGGGATCAAGGCCCACCTCGAAGGTGTCGCCATCGTCAAGGTCGGCGGGACGGAGGACTCGATCCGGGCGGCCGCGCAGCGGTTCCTGATGCAGCAGGACGGGATCGTCGGCTTCACCCAGGAGGTGCTGTCCGGCGCGCTGCGGGCGATCGTCGGGCGGATGTCCGTCGAGGACGTCATCCGTGACCGGGCCGCCTTCGCCGGCCAGGTCGCGGAGGAGGCCGAGGCCAGCCTGTCCGGGCAGGGCCTGGTGCTGGACGCCTTCCAGATCCAGGACATCTCCACCGAGGGCTCCTACCTGGAGGACCTCGGCCGGCCCGAGGCGGCCCGCGCCAAGCAGGAGGCCGACATCGCCGAGGCCGAGGCCCGGCGGGCGGCCGAGCAGGCCCGGCTGAAGGCCGAGGAGGAGATCGCCGTCGCCCAGCGGACGTTCGCGCTGAAGCAGGCCGAGATCAAGGCCGAGACGGACGCCGCGGCCGCACAGGCGGACGCCGCCGGACCCCTCGCCGAGGCGGCCCGGCAGCAGGACATCCTCACCCAGCAGGAGAAGGTCGCCGAGCGGCAGGCCGCGCTGAAGGACCGCCAGCTCGACACCGAGGTGCGCAAGCCCGCCGACGCCCAGCGGTACGCCGCCGAGCAGGAGGCCGAGGCCAGGCGGGTGGCGCGGGTCAAGCAGGCCGAGGCCGAGCGGCTGGCCGGCATCGCGGCGGCGCAGGCGGAGGCCGAGCGGTCCCGGCTGACCGGTGAGGGAGAGAAGCAGCGGCGCAGCGCCCTGGCCGAGGCGGAGGCCGTCGAGGGCCTCAAGCAGGGCGAGGCCGAGCGGGCCCGGCGGGCGGCGGTCGCGGAGGCGGTGCGGCTGGAGGGCGAGGCCGAGGCGGCGTCGATCGGCGCCAAGGGCGCGGCCGAGGCGGAGGCCATGCGGCAGAAGGCCGACGCCTTCGGCCGGTACGGCGACGCGGCCGTGCTCCAGATGCTGGTCGAGGTGCTGCCGCAGGTCGTCGCCAAGGCGTCCGAACCGCTCGCGGCGGTGGACAAGATGACCGTCATCTCCACCGACGGGGCAGGCCGGATCCCCCGCGCGGTCGCCGACAACGTCACCCAGGGCATCGAACTCCTCGGTGCCACCACGGGCGTCGACCTCGCCGAGCTGCTGAAGGGCGTCACGCGGCGGGGCGGTGCGGCCGAGAAGGCCGAGATCACCGGCTGAAGCCCACGGGCAGCGGGCCCGCCCGGAGTCAGAGCTCCTGGGCGGGCCAGTCCAGCAGCCGCGCGCCGATCACGGCCGTCTGCAGGGTGTAGCGGTGCATCGGCTCGGCCGGATTGGCGCCGGTGAGCTCGTGGATGCGTTCCAGACGGTAGGTCAGGGCGCGCACGCTCAGCGCGAGCCGCCGGGCCGCCTCGGCCGCGACGCACCCCGAGTCGAAGTACACCTCCAGCGTCCGCAGCAGCGGCTCGGCGCCGCCCCGGGCCTCGCGCAGCGGCCCCAGGGCGCTCAGCACCAGGTCCGCCATCGCCTGCCGGTCACGGGTCAGGACGGGATAGACCAGCAGCTCGGCGGCGCGCACCACCGGCTCGTGGAGCGCCAGCCGCTGCGCCAGTTGCAGGGCGTTGAGAGCCTCTTCGTAGGAATGGACCACGCCTCCCGCTCCGGGCTGCGGCCGCCCGATGGCGACCCGCCCGGACTCGGTCGCCGTGTGGGCCTGCTGGGCGAAGAACGCGAGCACCTCGTCCTGGTCGCCGGGCGCGATGCAGATCAGCTGCCCGTTCTTGGTGGCCAGCAGGATGCGCCGGTTGCCGAAGCGCGCTATCAGGGCGGTCTCCACACGGCGGGTCACGGGGTGGGTGTCCGCGTACGCCTCCGGGCCCTCGGCGACCGCGACCGCGTGCGCGCTGGACAGGACCAGCCCGAAGCGCTCGGCCCGTTCCGCCAGCCGCCCCAGGTCGCTGCGCCCGTACAGCAGGTCGTCGATGAACTCCCGGCGGGCCGCCTCCTCCTGACGCACCGACAGGTGCTGTGCCCGCTCGTAGCCCTCGGCGAAGGCGTCCACGGCCTGGGAGACCGCGGCCAGCACACTGTCCGCCGCGCCCGGCGTCCCGGGCCACCAGGCGCGGGTGGCGTCGAGGTGCCGGCGCACGAGCGCGCGCAGACTGTGCCCGGCCTCCGCGGCCCGTTCGCCGAGGGCGCGGCGCTCCTGAAGCTCGTCGCGGGTCGGACGGCGCCCGGTGGCCGAGACGTCCGTCAGCATGTCGGCGTACCCCCGCAGGTACGTCTCCTCGGTCGCCGTCACGCTCACAGTGCCCCCGCCTTTCCTGATGCCGTCTTGACGCCTTCCTGACGGCCTACGGCACCGGGAGCGTAGTCAACCTTGCCGGAACACGGCAATGCGCGGGGCGCCTCGGCCCGGCCATCATGGCGGTGGGGAGCCGCGGGGCTCCGGTGCCGCGGACCCGGGACGGGCGGGGGTACCGGGCCCCGCACGCCGCATCGGGAGGAGCGCGGGGCGGGACTCAGTCCTCCCCGTCGCCCCTGTCGTCTCCCTGGTCGCCGCCGTCGTCCGTGTGACGCCGCCGTTCCCGGTCCCGGTCCTCGTGTTTCTCATGCGTCTTCGTCGCGGCGGGCGCCGGCGACGTTCCGGCGGCCGGGGCGGCGGACACGACCGCCGGGGACCCCGGCGCGGTGGGCGCGGTGGAGGCGGTGGGCGTGGAGCCGGGGGAGTCCGTGCGTGAGCCCTCCGTCGCCGTGTTGTCGGGCGAGAACCACAGCATCCCGGCGGCCACCGCCGCCAGGAACAGCGCCACCGCCGCGGCGGACCCCAGCACGCGGGGCCGCAGGACGACGGCCCGCGCCCCCGGGCGGCTGCGGCGCCGGGACGTCGTCCTCGGGGAGGACGGCAGCATGTACGTCGTCGCGGGCCCCGTCCCGCCGGCCGGCGGCGGGCTCACCGACGGTGCGGGTGCCGGTGCCGGTGTAGTGGCGGGCAGCGGCTCGGGGCGGCCCTGCCAGGCGCCGGCCGCGAACCAGTCGGCGACCTGGGCGGCGGCGGGCCGGTGCTCGGGCTGCTTGCCCAGCAGGCCCAGCAGATAGCTCTCGAAGGCGGGCGGGAGGTCGGCGCCGAGCTGCCGGGGCGGTACCGGGGCGGCGTCCAGGTGCTGGTGCAGGATGGCGATCGGGGTGTCGGCCTGGAACGGCGGGCGCCCGGTGAGGAGTTGGTACAGCACGCAGCCCAGCGAGTACACGTCGCTGGCAGGTCCCGCCGGCCGGCCGAGCGCGCGTTCCGGAGCGAGGTAGAGGCTGGTGCCGACGATCTGGCCGGTGGCGGTGAGCGCGGCGGCCGGGTCGTCGAGGAAGCGGGCGATGCCGAAGTCGCCGATCTTCAGGGTGCCGTCGGCGTCGAGCAGCAGGTTGGCCGGTTTGATGTCACGGTGCACGATGCCCTGCTGGTGGGCGGCGGCCAGCCCGGCGGCCGCCTGCGCGGCGATCCGGGCCACCCGGCCGGCGGGCTGCGGACCCGCGTGGGCGAGCACCCCGGCGAGGCTGTCGCCGTCGACCAGCTCCATCACCAGGAACAGCCGGTCCTCGAACGTACCGAAGTCCAGCACGCCCACCACGTACGGGTGGTGCAGACGTCCGGCGGTCTGCGCCTCCAGCCGGAAGCGTGAGGCGGCCGTGGGGTCGGAGTCCTGGGGCAGCAGCAGTTTGACGGCGACCCGTCTGCCGAGCGTCTCGTCGTACGCCCGCCAGACCTCTCCCATCGCGCCGCGCCCGATCGGTTCCTGCAGCTGGTACCGGCCCGCTATGAGCACCTGTGATTCATCCTCATGCTGTGTGAAGTCCCGGCGCCGCAGGCCGTAACTCACCGCCGGTGCGGGTGAGGTGGAGGGTTGCCGCAGCTGGCACAGCGTACCGGCAGCGGGGTGGTGCCCATGATCACACCTACGGATGGCCCGGCCCCCCGGCAGGCGGCAGGATGGCCACCACAGGCCCCAGCATTCCCGCACGCGGTGCCCCTCGGTGAGCGTGCCCCCTGTCGGAGGAGAACGAAGCAGCCATGAGCGAACCCGCCGCCACAGCACGCCTCGCCCTCGCCCTGACCACCGGCCTCAAACCCGACGGCCTGGAGGATCTCTACCGCGATCTGCACCGCCACCCCGAACTCGCCTTCCAGGAGCACCGCACCGCCGCGCGGCTGGCCGGCCGGCTGCGCGCGGCGGGCTACGAGGTGACGGAGGGCGTCGGCGGTACCGGCGTCGTCGCAGTGCTCGCCAACGGGCGGGGGCCCGTCGTGTGGCTGCGCGGCGACATGGACGCGCTGCCCGTGCCCGAGGCGACGGGCCTCGCCTACGCCTCCATCGTGGACGGTGTGATGCACGCCTGCGGGCACGATCTCCACGTCACCTGGCTGATCGGCGCCGCCGAAGCACTCGCGGCAGGCCGGGAGAGCTGGTCGGGCACGCTCGTGGTGGTCGGGCAGCCGGCGGAGGAGTCCGGTGGGGGAGCGTCGGCGATGGTCGCCGACGGGGTGCACGAGCGCTTCCCGCGCCCCGACGTGCTGTTCGGCCAGCATGCCGCCCCCGGTCCCGCCGGGCTCTACCCGCACACACCGGGCCTGATCATGTCGGCCTCCGACGACATCGACGTCGTCGTGCACGGCATCGGCGGCCACGGCTCACGCCCCGAGTCCACCGTCGACCCGTTGGTGACCGGCGCGTACATCGTCACCCGGCTGCAGTCGGTGGTCTCCCGGGAGGTCGCGGCGGCGCACTCGGCGGTGCTGACGGTGGGGCAGTTCCACGCAGGCACACAGGCGAACATCATCCCCGCCGAGGCCCGGCTCGCGCTGAACCTGCGCACCCAGGAACCCCAGGTGCGCGAGCGCGTGCTGGCCGCCGTGCACCGCATCGTGGACGGTGAGTGCCGGGCCGCCGGCTGTCCGCGGCCGCCCGTGGTCACCGTCACCCCCGGCTATCCGAACACCGTCAACGACGCGTCCCTCGATGAGGAGATCGCCGCCGTGCACCGCGAACTGTTCGGTGCGCACACGGTGTTCGCTCTCGGCCCGGCGATGGGCAGCGAGGACTTCTCGCTGCTGGCGCCGAAGGGGGTGCCGTACGACTACTGGTACGTCACGACCACGCCGGCCGAGGTGTGGGAGGCGGCGGAGGGCGAGGCGCTGCTGGAGCGGCTGGGCAACGTCCCCGGCAACCACAGCCCGCTCTTCGCCCCGGACCTGTCGGTGCTCGTCCCCGGGGTGCGCACCCTCGTGTCGGCGGCGCTCAGCCGGCTCGGCTAGCAGCGCGTCCCGCCGGGCACGCTTGTGTGCTCTGTCGCCGGTGTGTCAGATTTCCCTCGCCCGCACCCCGCACCACCTGGAAGAAGGGACGCAATGAGCACCGAGACGCTGGAGTTCCAGGCCGAAGCGCGCCAACTCCTGCAGTTGATGGTCCACTCGATCTATTCGAACAAGGACATCTTCCTGCGCGAGCTGATCTCCAACGCCTCCGACGCCCTGGACAAACGGCGCCTCGCCGGTCTCACGGACGACAGCCTGCGGACCGACGACCTGCACATCGCCGTCGAGGCGGACAAGGACGCCCGCACCCTGACCGTGCGGGACAACGGCATCGGCATGTCGCGCGACGACGTGGTGGGGCTCATCGGCACCATCGCCCGGTCCGGCACGGCCGAGACCCTGCGCCGGCTCAAGGAGAGCAAGGAGTCCGCCGAGCTGATCGGTCAGTTCGGAGTCGGCTTCTACTCCGTCTTCATGGTCGCCGACCGGGTCGTCCTGCTCACCCGCAAGGCCGGGGAGGAGACCGGCGTGCGCTGGGAGTCGGACGGCGACGGCACGTACACGATCGAGACCGCCGAGGACGTGCCGGAGGGCACGTCGGTGACCGTCCACCTGCGTCCCGCGGACGAGGAGGACGCCCTCCACGACTACGCCGACGAGGGGAGGATCCGGCAGATCGTCAAGCGGTACTCGGACTTCATCTCCTTCCCCATCCGGATGGGGAACGAGACCCTCAACTCGATGAAGGCGCTCTGGGCCCGGCCGCGGTCCGAGGTCGAGGACGAGGAATACCAGGAGTTCTACCGGCACATCAGCCACGACTGGTCGGAGCCCCTGGACATCATCCAGATGCGCGCCGAGGGCACCTTCGAGTACGAGGCCCTGCTCTTCGTCCCCTCGCGCGCCCCGCACGACCTCTTCCAGCGCGATGCCCGCCACGGCGTCCAGCTGTACGTCAAGCGCGTGTTCATCTTGGACGACACCCGCGAGCTGCTGCCGGGCCACCTCCGCTTCGTCAAGGGCGTCGTGGACGCCGCCGACCTGTCGCTGAACGTCTCCCGCGAGATCCTCCAGCAGGACCGGCACATCCAGCTGATCCGGCGCCGCCTCGCGAAGAAGGTGCTGTCGTCCGTCAAGGACCTCATGCGCAACGACGCCGAGAAGTACCGCACGTTCTGGCGCGAGTTCGGCGCCGTGGTCAAGGAAGGCCTGCTCGACCCGGCCGAGGACCACAAGGCGATCCTCGGCATCGCGTCGTTCGCCTCCACCGCCGGCGAGGAACCCACGACCCTGGCCGAGTACGCCGCCCGGATGAAGGACGGCCAGGACAAGATCTACTTCATGACCGGCGACAGCCGGGCGCAGATCGAGAACTCCCCGCACCTGGAGGCCTTCAGGGCCAAGGAGTACGAGGTCCTGCTGCTCACGGACCCGGTGGACGAGATCTGGGTCGAGGCGGTGCGTGAGCACGACGGCAAGGAGTTCCAGTCCGTCGCGCGTGGCTCGGTCGACCTGCCGTCGCAGGAAAAGCTGTCCGAGGAGAGGTCGGGCGCGTACGCGACGCTGCTGACCTGGCTCAACGAGACGCTCGACGAGGTCAAGGACGTACGGCTGACGACCCGCCTGACGGACTCGCCGGCCTGCCTGGTCAATGACGCCGACGGCATCACCCCGGCGCTGGAGAGGATGTACCGGGCGATGGGGCAGGAACTCCCCCCGGTGAAGCGCATCCTGGAGCTCAACGCCGAGCACCCGCTGGTCAGCGGGCTCAGGACGGCGTACGAGGAGCGCGGAGCGGACGCGGAGCTGGCCGGGACGGCCGAGCTGCTGTACGGCACGGCCCTGCTCGCGGAGGGCGGTGACCTGGCCGACCCGGCACGCTTCGCCCGGCTGCTCTCCGACCGCCTCGCCCGCACCATGTGACGGGCGCCGCGCCGCCGGCCCCCCGGACGGGTCAGGCGGCGCGGCGGAGGCTGTCCTCGGCCACCTCCTTGTCCAGGGCCGCCCGCACCAGCGCCGCGGCCAGCGCGGCGGGTTCGGCGTCACCCGCGAGTTCCACCAGCCGGTCCGCTTCCTTCGGCAGGCCGAGCCGCTCCGCCCCGGACAGCGCCTTGGCGTCCAGGTACGGAGCGGCTTCGGGCCATACGCGCTGGGCCTCGCGCAGGAAGATGTCGGCGCCCGCGGGTCCCACCCCGGGGATCTCCTGGAGCAGCCGGCGCAGTTCGGGAACCTCGCCGCCGGCCTCCTCGCGCAGCCGCCGCAGATCGCCGCCCCACCGCTCGGTGAGCAGTTCCGCGCCGTCGCCGAGCTGGGTGGCCGTGCGCTCGTCGTAGCGCCGGTAGCCGCCCCGGCCCAGGGCGTCCACCCGGTCCTGCCAGCTCGCCCCGGCCATCCGCCGCGGGTCGCGCAGCCCCGCCTCGTGCAGGGCACGCGCGGTCGCGACGGCGACCGAGGCCCGGATCCTGGCGCTGAGCAGCAGTGACAGCACCTGGAGGCGGTACAGCGGCTGCGGGGTGTCGCGCAGCCGGATGCCCGCTTCCTCGGCGTACGTCCGCCCGTGCGCCTTCAGCAGTTCGCCCACGACGCGCCGCTCGTTGCCGCTCATGGCCTGAGCGGGTCGTGGCCCAGCGTCATCAGCCGGTGCCGGTGGCGGGTCTGTTCGGGCTCGGGCTCGTTCTCCACGTCCGCCTGCGCGTCGACCGTGTCCACCACGTCGTACATCACCTGGATGTCCTCGTCGGTGAGGTCGGTGCGCCGCTTCTGGAGGATCGCGATCACGTCCTGCCCGGTGGGGGTGCCTGCCCGCTCCGGCAGTGGCTCCGCGTCCTCGTCGGCGTCGCGGACCCGCAGCCAGGCCGCCAGTTCCTGCGAGGTCATGTTCACCGCGCGGTGGAAGTCCTCCCACAGCGCGTCGAGTTCGAGGGCGTCGGTCATGGGTGCCCTCCCTTCGTACGGGGGGGGTGCTGTACGGACTTCGTGCGGGGTTGCCGTCCCGCGGTCAGTCGCGCGGGGCGTTCTCCGCCTGGAACATCCACCGCTGCTTCTCCAGCTCCGCGGTGATGGAGATGAGCAGGTCCTGCGTGACCGGGTCGGCCTTCTCGGTCGCCTCGATCCGCGACCGCAGCCCGCCGATCGCCGCCTCCAGGGCCTCCACCATCACCTGGACGACCTCGTCGTCGCGCAGCCAGCCGTCCTTGGGGCCGGGCAGCGAGAAACGGGCGGCGACGGTCTCCGGGCGGCCGTCGGGCGGGGTGCCCAGGGCCGCGGCGCGCTCCGCCACCGTGTCGGCGAAGTCACGGGCGGACGAGACCACCTCGTCGAGCTGGAGGTGGATCGAGCGGAACCGGGGTCCCACGATGTTCCAGTGCGCCTGCTTGCCGGTCAGTGACAGTCCGAGCAGGTCCACCAGGGTCTCCTGGAGCGCGTCGGTCGCGATCTGCCGGGCGTCGTCGGGAAGGGTGCTCCTCACGACGGTCATGGTGCGTTTCTCCCTCTCATGTCGTCCCTGGTCCTCGATGTACGGAGCAGCTCGGCGCGTTCGTTCTCGCCGGTCCCGCCCCACACGCCCGACGTCTGCCCGCTGTTCAGCGCGTAATGCAGACACTGGCTGATCACCGTGCACCGGGCGCAGACGCGCTTGGCGGCCGCGATGTCCCTCAGCGCCGGTCCGGTCGTGCCCACGGGGAAGAACAACTCGGGGTCCTCGTCCACGCAGGCGGCTCTCCGCAACCACTCCATGCCGGCGCGGGTGCCCCGGGCGAACCGGTGCAAACGGCATGTCTCAGCTCGCGAGCACCTTGTCGAGAAACCGGGTCATGTCCATGAAGACCTCGGCCTTGTTCGTCTCGTGGAAGACCTCGTGGCGCGCTCCCGGGTAGATCCGCTCGGTCAGGTCGCCCCCGCTCAGCCGCTCCACGCCGGCCCGGCTCCCGGCGAGCGGCACCAGCCGGTCGTCGCCGCCGTGCAGCCACAGCACCGGCAGGCCGCCGGCATCCCCGCCCCTGGCCACGACCTGAAGGGTCCGGGCGAACGCCTCCAGGGTCGGGCGCTTCATCGGGCCGTGCCAGACCAGCGGGTCGGCGGCGTAGGCGGCCCCCACGGCGGGGTCGCGGGACAGCGCCGAGGGGCTGACGGGCACCTCGGGGATCACGTCGTGGGCGAGCAGCCGGCCTGGTGTGTCCCAGGTGCCGATCACGGGCCCGGACAGGACGAGCGCGGACAGTACCTCCCCGTGGCGCTGCGCGTGGCGGGCCGCGACCAGTCCGCCCATGGAGTGCCCGATCAGGACGAGCGGCAGGCCCGGGTACGCCGTCCTGGCCCGCTCGGCGACCGCGTGCAGGTCGGTGACGACCTCCTCGAAGTCCGCGATCAGCACCCGCTCGCCCGCGGACCTGCCGTGCCCCATGTGGTCCGGGCCGAACACGGCGGCCCCCCGTGCCAGCAGCGTCCCGGCGACCCCTTCGTACCGGCCGATGTGCTCGCCGTAGCCGTGCGAGACGAGGGCAAGGAAGGACGGCCCGGGGTGCGGCCACTCGCGTGCGGTGATCGTGCCCCGGGTGCCGGTGAGGACGTGCTCGCGGGTGTCGGTCATGGTTTCCCCAGCTGCGTCGGTGAAGGCTTCCCGGGATCTTCCCAGGGCGGAGCCGGGATGGCTTCCCAGGCCGGGCCCCGGAGAGCTATAGTCGAAAACTAGCAGTGCTAATTAACTCTCGGGGCTGATGATCCAGCTCCCGGTCAGGAGTCAGTCGTGCGTCCCGTCCACTTCGCGGCCGCCCGCCGCACCCCCATCGGCAAGCTGCGCGGAGCCCTCTCCTCGGTACGGCCCGACGACCTCGCCGCCGCGGTCGTCCGCGGGCTGGTCGCCGATGTGCCCGCCCTCGACCCGGCCCGCATCGACGACGTCTACTGGGGCGCCGCCAACCAGGCCGGCGAGGACAACCGCAACGTCGCCCGGATGGCCGCCCTGCTCGCCGGCCTCCCCGAGACCGTCCCGGGCGCCACCGTCAACCGCCTGTGCGCCTCCGGCCTCGAAGCGGTCACCCTCGCGGCCCGTACCGTCGCCGCGGGCGAGGCCGACATCGTGCTCGCGGGGGGCTCCGAGTCGATGAGCCGCGCCCCCTTCGTACTGCCCCGCCCCGACGAGGCGCTGCCGCACCGCATCGAGACCGCCGACACCCGCCTCGGCTGGCGGCTGGTCAACCCGGCGATGAAGGAACTGCACGGCCTGCTGTCCATGGGGGAGACCGCGGAGGAGGTCGCCGAGCGCTACGGCGTCCCGCGTGAACGACAGGACGAGTTCGCGCTGCGCAGCCACCGGCTGGCCGCCGACGCCCGGAACAACGGCCACTTCGACGACGAACTCCTGCCGGTGCGGCGCCCCGACGGCGTGGTGGTCGACAGCGACGAATGCGTCCGTGAGGACACCTCGTACGAGAAGCTCGCCCGGCTCAAGCCCGTCTTCCGCGAGGGCGGCACGGTGACCGCGGGCAACGCGTCCCCGATGAACGACGGGGCGGCGGGACTCCTGCTGGTCAGCGAGGAGGCGCTGAACGACCTGGGGCTGGAGTCCATGGGCCGGTACGTCGCGGGTGCCTCGGCCGGAGTCCATCCGGACGTGATGGGCATCGGCCCCGTCCCGGCCACGCAGAAGGTGCTGGGGCGCGCCGGCTGGAGCGTCGGCGACATCGAGGAGGCCGAATTCAACGAGGCGTTCGCGGCCCAGGCCCTCGCCTGCGTCGACCGGCTCGGCATCGATCCCGACGTGGTCAACCCGACCGGCGGCGCGATCGCCCTCGGCCACCCGCTCGGCTGCTCCGGCGCCCGCATCCTGACCACCCTGCTGCACCGCATGCGGCGCACGGGCGCCGGGCGGGGGCTGGCCACGATGTGCGTGGGCGTGGGGCAGGGGAGCGCGGTGCTGGTGGAGAGGCATTAGCAGCGGTACGGCAGCAGCCGGAGCCGGAGCCGGAGCCGGAGCCGGAGCCGAAGCCGAAAGCCGAAAGCCGCAGTCAGGAGATGGAGCAGTCGGACATGGCCACCCTCAACCTCGCCGTCATCCTCGCCGAGAATGCCCGGCGCCGCCCGGACCGCACCGCCCTCGTCGAGGGTGACCTGCGGCTGAGCTTCGGGCAGGTCTGGCAACGGGCGCTCGCCCAGGCCGGCGCCCTCGCCGGACTCGGTGTCCGGCCGGGGGACCGGGTGGCGCTGATGGCGCCCAACACGGCAGAGTTCCCGATCGCGTACTACGCCGTCGCGGCCGCGGGCGCAGTCATCGTGCCCGTGCATCTGCTGCTGTCGCCCGGCGAGGTCGAGCACGTCCTGCGCGACAGCGGCGCGACGCTGCTGCTCGTCCACCCGGCGCAGGCGGAGACCGGTACCGCCGCCGCGCTGGCCGCCGGGGTCCGGGCCGTCACCCTGGACGCCGACTTCGAACGGCTCGCGGCGGCCGCCGAGCCGCTGCCGTCGTACGTGAGCCTCGAGGCGGACGACCCGGCCGTCGTCCTGTACACGAGCGGCACCACCGGCGTCCCCAAGGGGGCCGTGCTCAGCCACTTCAACCTGGTGATGAACGCGACCGTCAATGCCTTCGACGCCAACGACACCCGGCCCGACGACATCGCGCTCGGCGCGCTCCCGCTGTTCCACGCGTTCGGGCAGACCGTGTCCCTGAACTCCACCTGGCGGGCGGGTGCGACGCTCGTGCTGCTGCCGCGCTTCGACGCGGGGCGGGCGATCGAGCTGATGGTGAAGGAGAAGGTGAACACCTTCCACGGGGTGCCGACGATGTACGTCTCCCTGCTGGCCGCGGCCGCCGAGGCGGACGTGCTGCCCGAGCTGAAGATGTGCGTCTCCGGCGGTGCCTCGCTGCCGGTGGCCGTGCTGGAGCGGTTCGAGAAGGCGTTCGGGTCGACCGTGTACGAGGGATACGGCCTGTCGGAGACCTCGCCTGCGGCGACCGTGAACCAGCCCGTGTTCGGCACCCGGCCCGGCACCATCGGGCATGCGCTGTGGGGCGTGGAGGTGGAGATCGCCCGCGCCGAGGTCGGGGGAAGGATCGAGCTGCTGCCGGCCGGTGAGCTGGGCGAGGTGGTCGTCCGGGGCCACAACGTCTTCTCCGGGTACCTGGGCCGCCCCGAGGCCACCGCCGAGGTGCTCGTCGACGGCTGGTTCCGCACCGGCGACCTCGGCACCAAGGACGAGGACGGCTTCCTCAGGATCGTCGACCGCCAGAAGGACGTCGTCATCCGCGGCGGCTACAACGTCTATCCGCGGGAGGTCGAGGAGGTGCTCATGCGCCACCCCGGCATCGCCCAGGTCGCCGTGATCGGCCTGCCGGACGACCTGCACGGCGAGGAGGTCTGCGCGGTCGTCGTACCGGCGCCGGGCGCCGACCTCGACGCCGCCGGGGTCAGCGAGTGGTCCAAGCAGCACCTGGGCCGGCACAAGTACCCGAGGCGCGTGGAGTTCGCGGACGCCCTGCCGCTGGGGCCCAGCATGAAGGTGCTCAAGCGGGAGCTGCGCACGCGCTTCACGCGCTAGCCGCGCCGAGGACGCGCGAGCCGCGCAGGGGCCACCTGGCGAGACGCTCCTTACGGCGACCAGATGCATGGGCATAGCATCGGTGTCCGCATGGACACGATGACACTCTGGCACATCACCGGCTGGGAGTTCGCCGCCCTCGCCTTCGCCGCGCTCCTGGTCGGCTTCTCCAAGACGGCCGTGAGCGGGGCCAACACGGTCAGCCTCGCCGTCTTCGCGGCCGTACTGCCGGCCCGCGCCTCCACCGGGGTGCTGCTGCCGGTACTCATCGCCGGCGACGTGCTGGCGGTCCTCACCTACCGGCGGCACGCCCACTGGCCCACGCTGTGGCGGCTGTTCCCGGCGGTCGCGGCGGGCGTCGTGCTCGGCACGCTGTTCCTGGTATGGGCCGACGACGGGGCCGTGCGGACCTCGATCGGGGCGATCCTGCTGCTGATGGCGGGAGTGACGATCTGGCGCCGCAGGTCGGCGGAGGCGACGGAGGCGGAGCCGGAGGCGGTGACCAGCAGGCCGGGCCGGATCAAGGCCCGCTCGTACGGCGTCCTCGGCGGCTTCACCACGATGGTCGCCAACGCGGGCGGCCCGGTGATGTCGATGTACCTGCTGTCGGCGGGCTTCCGGAAGCTGGGCTTCCTGGGCACCTCCGCGTTCTTCTTCCTGATCGTCAACGTTTCCAAGGTGCCCTTCAGCGCGGGGCTCGGGCTGATCGACGGCCGGTCGCTGCTGCTGGACGCGGCGCTCGTGGTGTTCGTGGTGCCCGGCGCGATCCTCGGCAAATGGGCCGTGAACCGGATCAACCAGCGGCTGTTCGAGCAGCTGGTGATCGCGGCGACGGTGGTGGGCGGCCTGCAGCTGCTGCTGCGCTAGCGCCGCCCGTCCAGCCCCAGGAGCGACGGGAGGCCGGCGAACGAGTCGATCACGTGATCGGGCGTGCCGTCGGCCGCCCGGTGTGTCTCGGGCCGATACTTCCCGGTCCTCACCAGCACCCCCGTGACCCCGGCCCGCTGGGCCGCGAGGACGTCGGACTCGATGTCGTCGCCCACCATCACGGCGTCGCCCGCCCGCACGCCGAGCCGGCCCAGCGCGGCCTCGAAGAACGCTGCCGACGGCTTCCCTGTCACCACTGCCTCGGTACCGGCGGCCCGCTCCAGCCCGGCCAGGAACGCCCCGGTGTCGAGCTGAAGGCCGTCCCTGGTACGCCAGTACAGGTTGCGGTGCATGGCCACGAGCCGCGCCCCGCGCTCCAGGTGCCCGAACGCCCGGTTGAGCGCCGGGTACGTGAACTCGGGCCCGGCGCCTCCGACGACCACGACGTCGACCGCCTCGTCCGCGGCGGCCACGTCGGCGGACACCAGCCGCACTCCCTCCAGGTCCTCGCCGATGTCCCCGCTGTTCAGCAGCAGGCACCGCGCCCCCGGGAAGTGCGCGGTGAGATACGCGGCGGTCACCGCCGGTGCGGTCAGGATGTCGTCCGGCGTCACCGGGAAGCCGGCCTCCGCGAGCGTCGCGGCGAGGGACGCGCGTGTGCGGGACGTCGTGTTGGTCACCAGGGCGACCGGCAGCCCGGCGTCCCGGATCGCCCGCAGCGCGTCCACCGCACCGGGCAGGGGCCGCCACGAGACGGTGAGAACGCCGTCGATGTCGATGAGCACGGCACGGACCTGGTCCATGCCTGGACGATAGCCATTCGGGTGCGCCGGGGCGGGGTCCCGGCCGATGACGGGGACGGCTCTGTGGGCCGATCGGCCGCACCGCGCGAAGCCCGCGACGGGAGACACGTGATGGCAGGCGAACCGTCCTTCTTCGAGATCGGTGTGGCCGACCCCGAGCGCGGTCGCGCCTTTTACGGAGCCCTCTTCGGCTGGAGCCTCGAACCCGGGCCGAGCGGCCGTGGGTTCACCATCGGCACCGGCGGGCTGCCGGGCGGCATGCACGGCGGCGACGAGCACGCGTCCCCGTACCTCTTCTTCCGGGTCGACGACATCGACGCCGCGATCGCCCGGGTGCGGGAACTCGGCGGCAGCGTCGAGGACATCGGTCAGCAGGACCCGGACTCCGACGCCCGGTTCGGCCGCTTCACCCTGTGCCGCGACGACCAGGGCTCGCCCTTCGGCCTGCACCAGCCGCCGCGGGCATGACCGGGCGAGCTCGGTCCCGCCCCGCTCCCGGCCGGACGGAAGGCCCCCGCCGCGCCCCGTACCCTCGACGCCATGCCCCGTCACGTCCTGATCCTCGGCGGCACCACCGAGGCCCGCGAACTCGCCGCCGTGCTGGCCACCCGCCCCGACGTGCGGGTCACCACGTCACTGGCGGGGCGGGTGTCGCGGCCGGGGGCGGTCGGCGGAGCGGTGCGCACCGGCGGGTTCGGCGGCGCCGAGGGACTGGCCGGGTGGCTGCGCGCGCACGAGGTCGCGGCCGTCGTCGACGCCACACATCCCTTCGCCGAGGCGATCACCGCGCACACGGTCCGGGCCGCCGCCCTGTCCGGCGTCCCGGCCGTCGTGCTGCGCCGTCCCGGCTGGCGGCCCGTGCCCGGGGACGACTGGCACCCGGTCGCCTCCCTGGGCGCGGCCGCGGAGCTGCTGCCGCGGCTCGGCCGCCGGGCGTTCCTCACCACCGGCCGCCTGGGCCTCGCCGCCTTCGCCCATCTCGCGGAGCCGCACTTCGTCGTCCGGTCCGTGGAGCCGCCCGGGCCGCCGATGCCGCCGCACACCGATGTGGTCCTGGCCCGAGGCCCGTTCACCGTCGCCGGCGAGGCGGCGCTGCTGCGGGAGCACCGCATCGACGTGATCGTCACCAAGGACAGCGGGGGAGCGGCGACGGCCGCCAAGCTCACGGCGGCCCGTGACCTGGGCATCCCCGTCGTCGTCGTACGCCGTCCGCCGCTGCCGCCGGGCGCGGCGGCCGTACCGGACGTGCCGGGCGCCCTGGCGTGGCTCGGGTGAGGCCAGGGCTGTCCCGACTCAGAGGATCTTGCGGTGCACCAGTGCCGACAGCACCAGCGCTCCAGGCAGCAGCGGCACCCACACGGTGAGCACCCGGTAGGCGATCACGGTCGCCGTCGCCAGCCCCACCGGTGCCCCGAACGCGGCCATGGTGAAGACCAGCGCCGCGTCCACCGGCCCGATCCCGCCGGGCGCGGGTACGGCGCCGACCGCCGTGCTGGCGATGAGCAGGGCGAAGACGACCTGCGCCCAGGACAGCTGAAGCCCGAGGGAGAAGCCGACGGTGGCGATCACGCTGCCCTGGAGCAGCGGCGTGGCGGCCGCGCCGCCCCAGAGCGCGAGGACGCGGCTGGGCCGGGTGTGCAGCAGGCGGGCGTCGGTCAGGGCGGTGCGCAGGAAGCCGACGGCCGGGCGGCGCAGGGCGGGGACGACGGCCAGCAGGCAGCCGGCCACCACGAGGGCGACGCCCACGCCCGCGGCGGCCAGCAGCAGGGTGCTGTCGTCGGGGACGAGTTCGCCGAGGTGCAGCATGCCGGGGAGGGCCACCAGGAACACGATCAGTACGGCTGTCTTCGCCACCGGCTTGACCAGCGAGTACAGGGCGAGGGAGGCGGTGCCGCGGGCCAGGGGTATGCCCTGGCTCTGGAGGAAGCGCAGGGTCACCGCGTGGGCGCCGATGCTGGCCGGCAGGACGTGGTTGGCGGCGCCGGCGGCGAACTGCGAGGCGATGAGCAGTCCCGGCGGCAGCCGCTCGGGGATGGCGCCCTGGCGTGTCAGCGCGGCGGCCAGCCAGCCGAGGCAGGTGAAGAACAGGGCGGCGAGCAGCCAGCCGGCGTCGGCGGCGGCCAGCCGGGCGGCGCCGCCCCGCACGGAGGGCCAGTCGACGACGGCCCAGCCGCCGATCAGCAGCAGCGGCAGCGCGGTGAGGCCGTGCCGGGTGAGACGGGAGAGGCGTGCGGCGGAGGGGGAGCGGACGGGGGCGGCGGTGGCGAGCGCGCTGGGGAGAGCGGCGGCCGGCGGAACCAGGGTCACGGCGTACGTCGTCCTTCCGCATCGCGCCCGGAAGGAGCGGGGTGGACGGATGCAAGGCGAGACAGGTGGGGACGGCCGAAACGTGCCCGGCCGGCATGACGCTCCGGTGTCCAGCAGCCGAAGTGGCGCCAGCGGGCAGCGCAAGAAAGCGGCGGTGACAGCGCCGGGCCGGGGCGCCGGGCCGCTCGCCGGGTCGCCCTCCGGCGTGGCCGGCCCGGGCGGCCCTAGCGGTCCTGGGGGTTCCTGCGCAGCAGATACGTGTCCATGATCCAGCCCTTGCGCTCCCGCGCCTCGGCACGCAGCCGCTCGATGCGGGGCGCCGCCTCGGCGATCGGGCCCGAGGCGAGGACCTCGTCCGGCGTGCCGATGTAGGCGCCCCAGTAGATGTCGATGTCCTGGTCGGCGAACCGCCGGAAGACCTGGTGGGCGTCGAGCATCACGACCACGTCGTCCACGCCCTCGGGGAAGCCCTCGGAGAGCCGCCTGCCGGTGGTGATCTGCACCGGCCGGGCGACCCGGTTCAGCCCCGTGCGATGCCGGGCGACCAGCGCCGAGACGCTGCTGATGCCCGGCACGACGTCGTACTCGAAGTCCACCGTGCCGCGCCTGAGAACCTCCTCCAGGATCCCGAGCGTGCTGTCGTACAGCGCCGGGTCGCCCCAGACCAGGAAGGCGCCGGTCTCTCCTTCGCCCAGCTCCTCGGCGATCAGCCGCTCGTAGATGCCGGCGCGGGCGCTGCGCCAGTCTCCGACGGCCGGTGAGTACGCGGCCCCGCCCGCGCTCCGGTCCCGGTCCGGGTCACGCGCCTCGACCAGGCGATACGTCCCCTCCGGCAGATGCGTGTCGAGCATCTGTCTGCGCAGCCGGGTGAGGTCGGCCTTCATCTCGCCCTTGTCGAGCAGGAAGAAGACGTCCGTGCTCCGCAACGCCCGGACCGCCTGCAGGGTCAGCTGGTCGGGGTCGCCCGCGCCGATACCGATGACATGGATTTTTCGCACGCGCCGAGTCTGCCCCACTCCGGCGGCAGCGGTCCCACCGCCTCGTGCACGACGGCCCGGACCGCGTCTGACGTCCCTCACGCGCCCCGCAGACCCGGCGCGCGCGCCGCCGCCTCCACCACGGTCCCGCGCTCCACGTCGCCCGCCAGGGCTCGTGCCCACTGTGCCAGACCCGGCAGATCCAGGTCGTACGGCCGCTTGCGTCCCGTCCGCGCCGCCCACTCCTCGATCGCGCCCGCCCCGCGGCGCAGCAGCCGGGCCCCGCCCGTCGTGTTGCCGCGGGCCGCGTGGGTGAGCCCGACCGCCAGCTGGGCGAGGCCGCGCCACAGGGCGCGTTCCTCGTCGGGACCGGACTTCCAGGCGTCCTCGAAGACCTCGTGCGCGTGGAAGGGCTTGCCCGCGTCCAGCAGGGCCTGTGCCTCGTCGACCGTCTCCCCAGGCGTCCGTACGAGCCCCTCGGGCTGCCGTGCCACGCCCTGGGCGTCGTACGGCAGGGGCCGTCCGAGCCCGTCGCGTGGTCGTGCGTTGCGCGCGCGGCCCTCGCTGTCGCGGTCCCTTGCGCCGGTCTGACGTCCTTCCGGTGTGCTGCCCATACCGTGATTGTGCCGCCCGCGGTCCCGCTTCGGCGTGTCCGGGGGCGTGGGGTAAAGTACCCAGCGCGCGCTCACGCGGTTCTCCGCGACGAGGTGTATCGGGACGTGGCGCAGCTTGGTAGCGCACTTGACTGGGGGTCAAGGGGTCGCAGGTTCAAATCCTGTCGTCCCGACAGTTCGGCGAGGGGCCATCATTTCGGTGGCCCCTTTTCCATGGATCCGTGGGGCCGGATGGTACAAGCGGGAGCATGAGCGACGAATTCATCTCCTTCCGTTTCCTCTCCTTGTGCTCGATCTCCTTCCGTCCGGGCGGTGCGCGATGACCGCGGGTATCGACACCCCGGACCGGCGCGGCCGCACCGGGCTCGACCGGACCGGCCGCGATCTGACCGGCAACCCGCGCGTCAAGGTGCGGGACGTGAAGCTGCTGTCCAGCCACTGGTACGTGGAGCGGACGACCACCTTCGACTTCCGGCACGCCGACGGCACCTGGAGCACCCAGGAGCGCGAGACGCACGACCGCGGCAACGGCGCCACGATGCTGCTCTACGACGCCGCCCGCGAGACCGTGCTGCTCACCCGCCAGTTCCGGTTCCCGGTGTATGTGAACGGGCACCCCGACGGCATGCTGATCGAGACGCCCGGCGGACTGCTCGACGACGGTGACGAGCACCCGGAGCAGGCCGTGCGGCGTGAGGTGATCGAGGAGACCGGGCACACCATCGACGCCGTCGAGCACGTCTTCGACATCTACATGAGCCCCGGCTCGGTCACCGAACGCGTCAGCTTCTACGCCGCCGCATACGGGCCGGCGACCCGCACCCACGAGGGCGGCGGCCTCGGTGAGGAGGGCGAGGACATCGAGATCCTCGAACTTCCCTTCCGCAGGGCCCTGGAGATGATCCGCACCGGCGAGATCGCCGACGCCAAGACCATCATGCTGCTGCAATGGGCGGCGCTCGAAGGGCCGTTCGCCAAGCGGTAGCCCGCACTTCCTTGACTTGAAGTGCGCTTCAGCCTGAAGACTCCCGTTCGTGCGCCGGACAACCGGGCGCGAACGGGAGGGATCACCATGAAGTACCGCACCATCGGCACCGATCCGCGGCACCGCCGCGAGGTCAGCGTGCTCGCCCTCGGCGCCATGCTCTTCGGCTCGCTCACGGACGAGCGAACCTCCTTCGCCGTCCTCGACCGCTACGTCGAGGCCGGCGGCAACTTCATCGACACCTCGGACAACTACGCCTTCTGGGCCGACGGCGGGCAGGGCGGCCAGAGCGAGGAACTCCTCGGCCGCTGGCGGCGCAGCCGCGGCATCGGCGACGAGGTGGTGATCGCCACCAAGCTGGGCGCCCGCCCCCTCGCCCCCGGCACCAGCTACATCGACAACCCGGAGGGCCTGTCGGCGAAAGTGATCCGCGAGGCGGCGGAGCGCAGCCGCGAGCGGCTCGGCATGGACCGGCTGGACCTGCTGTACGCCCACATCGACGACCCCACCGTCCCCCAGCAGGAGACCGTCGAGGGGTTCGCCGCCCTGGTCGAGGACGGCACGGCCGGGCTGCTCGGGGTCAGCAACCAGGCGATATGGCGGGTGGAGCGGGCCCGCGCGCTCGCCGCCGCGGCAGGGCTGCCCGGCTACGAGGTCCTCCAGTACCAGCACAGCCACCTGCGCCCCAGGTTCGACGTCCCGAGCGACCTCTTCCCCGACGGCAGCCTCGGTCACGCGGGGGCCGAGCTCCTCGGCTATCTGCGGGCCGAGCCGGCGCTGACGCTGGTCGCCTACTCGCCGCTGCTGGGCGGGGCGTACGCCCGCGAGGACAAGCCGCTGCCCCCCGACTACGACCACCCCGGCACGCCCGCCCGGCTCGCGGTACTGCGCGAGGTCGCGCGCGAGACCGGTGCCACCGTGGGGCAGGTGGTGCTGGCCTGGCAGCTCGGGGCGGAGCTGCCGGTGATCCCGCTGGCCGGGGCCTCGTCGGTGGCGCAGCTGGAGGAGAACCTCGCGGCGCTGGAGCTGGAGCTGACGGCGGATCAGCGGGCCCGGCTGGACGCCGCGCACTGACGTCAGGGCCGTACCAGGAGCTGGAAGTCGAAGGCGTACCGGGACGCGCGGTAGAGGTGCGTCCCGTACTCCACGGCGCGGCCGGTGTCGTCGTAGGCCGTGCGCCGCATGGTCAGGAGTGCGGCGCCCGTCGTCTCCTCGAGGCGGGCGGCCTCCTCGGCGGTGGCGCCGCGGGCGCCGACGCTCTGGTGGGCGCTGTGCAGGGTGACGCCGGTGGACCGCAGCATGCGGTACAGGCCGGTCGTCTCCAGCCGGCCGGTGTCCAGGGGGAGCAGGCCCGCGGGCAGGTAGTTGCACAGCAACGCCACCGGGCGGCCGTGGGTGAAGCGCAGCCGCTCCAGCACGGTGACCTCGCCGCCCTCGGGCACGGCGAGGGCGGCCGCGACGCCGGCGCCGGCCGGCACCGTCTCGTTGCGGAGCAACCGCGTGGTGGGCCGCTGCCCGGCGGCGTCCAGGTCGTCGTAGAGACTGCTGAGCTCCAGCGGGCGTCTGACCTGCCGGTGCACGACCTGGGTGCCCACGCCCCGGCGGCGGACCAGCAGGCCCTTGTCGACCAGGGACCGGATGGCCTGGCGGACCGTGGGCCGGGACAGGCCGAGGCGGACCGACAGGTCGATCTCGTTGCCCAGTTGGTCGCCCGGGGTGAGGAGGCCGCTCTCGACGGCTGCCTCCAGTTGCTGGGCGAGCTGGTGGTAGAGCGGCACGGGACTGGTGCGGTCGAGGGCGAAGCGGATGGCGGCGAGCCCCGGTGCGGTACTGGTCATGGCGTCCCTCCCAGCCCCCACCGTAGCAGTTTGTTCTAACATTAGGACCTGCTTGTGAAATGATGTCTTAACAAAGTATTGACAGTGAGCGCGCCAGGGACTTTGATCCCGTCCCAACAACAGCCTTTCCCCCATCGCACAGTGAGGTGCAGGAAAGATGGACCGCTCTCGCAGAATCACTTCCGCCCTGGCCGTGGCAGCGGCGGCGGCCCTGGCCCTGGCCGGCTGCTCCAGCAGCTCCGGAGGCAAGAAGGCCGAGGAGGGAGCGGACGGCGCCTCGGCGGGCAAGGCCGGCACGCCCCGGATGACGGTCGCCCTGGTCACCCACCAGGCGCCGGGCGACACCTTCTGGGACATCGTGCGCAAGGGCGCCGAGGCCGCCGCCGCCAAGGACAACATCAAGCTCGTCTACTCCGCCGACCCCAACGCCGGCAACCAGGCCAACCTGGTCCAGAACGCCATCGACCAGAAGGTCGACGGCATCGCCGTCACCCTCGCCAAGCCGGACGCCCTGAAGGGGGTCCTCGGCAACGCCGAACAGGCCGGGATCCCGGTCGTCGGCCTCAACTCCGGTGTGAGCGACTGGAAAGAGCTCGGCCTGATGGAGTTCTTCGGGCAGGACGAGAACGTGGCCGGCGAGGCGCTCGGCAAGCGGCTCAACGCGGAAGGCGCGAAGAAGGCCGTCTGTGTGATCCAGGAGCAGGGCAACGTCGGCCTCACACAGCGCTGCGACGGGGTGAAGCAGACGTTCGAGGGCACCACGGAGACCCTCAACGTCAACGGCACCGACATGCCCTCGGTGAAGTCGACGATCACCGCCAAGCTCAAGCAGGACAGCGCCATCGACTACGTCGTGGCCCTCGGAGCCCCGTTCGCGATGACCGCCGTGCAGTCGGTGTCCGAGGCGGGCAGCGAGGCCGAGGTCGCCACCTTCGACCTCAACAAGGACCTGACCGGGGCCATCGAGCGCGGCGACATCCAGTTCGCCGTCGACCAGCAGCCCTATCTCCAGGGGTATCTGGCGATCGACGGGCTGTGGCTCTACAAGAACAACGGCAACTACAGCGGTGGCGGTGAACAGCCCGTGCTGACCGGCCCGGCGTTCGTCGACAAGTCCAACGTCGAGCGGATTTCCGCGTTCGCCGCGAAGGGGACCCGGTGATGGGTATGACCGAGCAGGCCGTGCCGGCGGTGAGCGCACCGCCGGACCCGGGCGCCGAGCCGCCGCCCGACGGACGCACCCGGCAGCGGCCCCTGGCGCTGAGACTGCTCGCCCGGCCCGAGGTCGGCGTCTTCCTCGGCGCCGTCGCCGTGTTCGTCTTCTTCCTGATCGCCGCGCCCTCGCTCCGCCAGGGCGGCTCGATGGCCACGGTCCTCTACCAGGCGTCCACCATCGGGATCATGGCGCTGCCCGTGGCCCTGCTGATGATCGGCGGTGAGTTCGACCTGTCGGCCGGCGTCGCCGTGGTCACCTCGGCGCTCACCGCGGCCATGCTGAGCTATCAACTGACCCTGAACGTCTGGACGGGCGTGGTCGTCGCGCTCGTGGTGTCGGTCGGCGTCGGCGCGTTCAACGGCTGGGTGCTGGTGAAGACGGGATTGCCGAGCTTCCTGGTCACCCTCGGCACCTTCCTGATCCTGCAGGGCGTGAACCTCGCCGTCACCAAGACGGTCACCGGCAACGTCGCCACCGACGACATCAGCACCATGGACGGCTTCGAGCAGGCCAGGGCGCTGTTCGCCTCGTCCTTCGACGTCGGGGGCGTCCAGGTGAAGATCACCGTGTTGTGGTGGCTCGTGTTCGCGGCCCTGGCCACCTGGGTGCTGCTGCGCACCAAGTACGGCAACTGGATCTTCGCCGTCGGCGGGAACAAGGAGAGCGCCCGGGCGGTCGGTGTCCCGGTGACCTTCACCAAGATCACGCTGTTCATGCTGGTCGGCTTCGGCGCCTGGTTCGTCGGCATGCACCAGCTGTTCTCCTTCAACACCGTGCAGTCCGGCGAGGGCGTCGGGCAGGAGCTGATCTACATCGCCGCGGCCGTCATCGGCGGCTGTCTGCTGACCGGCGGCCACGGCTCCGCCATCGGGCCGGTCTTCGGCGCGTTCATGTTCGGCATGGTCCAGCAGGGCATCGTCTACGCCGGTTGGAACCCCGACTGGTTCAAGGCCTTCCTGGGTGTGATGCTGCTCGGTGCCGTCCTCATCAATCTGTGGGTGCAGCGCACCGCGACCCGGAGGTGACCGCCATGACCACGACCCACGGAGCAGCGCCCCAGGACGCCACGCCCCAGGGCGCCGGAGCCCTCGTCGCACTGCGCGGCGCCGGCAAGTCCTACGGGAACATCCGCGCCCTGCACGGTGTCGACCTCGCCGTTCACCCCGGCAAGGTGACCTGCGTCCTGGGCGACAACGGCGCCGGCAAGTCCACCCTCATCAAGATCATCTCCGGGCTGCACCGGCACACCGAGGGCGAGTTCCTCGTGGACGGCGATCCGGTGCGCTTCTCGACCCCGCGCGAGGCCCTCGACAGGGGCATCGCCGCCGTCTACCAGGACCTCGCGACGGTCCCGCTGATGCCGGTCTGGCGGAACTTCTTCCTCGGCTCCGAGCTCACCAAGGGACCCTGGCCACTGCGCCGCCTCGACATCGCCCGCATGAAGCGGACCGCCGACGAGGAACTGCGCAACATGGGCATCGTCCTCGACGACCTGGAACAGCCGATCGGCACGCTCTCCGGCGGCCAGCGCCAGTGCGTGGCCATCGCGCGCGCCGTCCACTTCGGCGCCCGCGTCCTCATCCTGGACGAGCCGACGGCGGCCCTGGGCGTCAAGCAGTCCGGTGTCGTCCTGAGGTACATCGCCGCCGCCCGCGACCGTGGGCTCGGCGTCATCTTCATCACGCACAATCCCCACCACGCCTACATGGTCGGCGACCACTTCAGCGTGCTGCGCCTCGGCACCCTCGAACTGAGCGCCGACCGCAGCGAGGTGAGCCTGGAGGAGCTGACCAACCACATGGCCGGCGGCGCGGAACTCGCCGCCCTCAAGCACGAGCTGTCACAGGTGCGGGGCGTCGAGGTGGAGGAGCTTCCCGAGGCGGAGGACCTCGCCGGGCCGCCCTCCAAGGACTCTCCCGCGCCCGCCGCCTCTCCGGCCGCCTCTTCCGAAGGGACCACCTGACATGGCCGACACCCCCGCCCTCGACCGCATCCGGGTCGGCTCGGCGCCGGACTCCTGGGGCGTCTGGTTTCCCGACGACCCCCAGCAGGTGCCCTGGGAACGCTTCCTGGATGAGGTCGCCGAGGCCGGGTACTCCTGGATCGAGCTCGGCCCCTACGGCTATCTGCCGACCGACCCGGCCCGGCTCACCGACGAGGTGGAAAGGCGCGGCCTGAAGGTCTCGGCCGGCACCATCTTCACCGGCCTGCACCGCGGCCCGTCCGTCTGGGACGCCACCTGGGAGCACGTCAGCCAGGTCGCCGCCCTCACCCAGGCGATGGGCGCCGGGCACCTCGTGGTCATCCCGTCGTTCTGGCGCGACGACAGGACCGCCGAGATCCTGGAGCCGCCGGAGCTGACCGGCGAGCAGTGGGCGCACCTGACCAAGGGCATGGAGCGCCTCGGGCACGAGGTCAAGGAGAGGTTCGGCCTGGACATCGTCGTGCACCCGCACGCCGACACCCACATCGACACCGAGGACCACGTCGAGCGCTTCCTCGACTCGACCGACTCCGAGCTGGTCCAGCTCTGCCTGGACACCGGGCACTACGCCTACTGCGGCGGCGACAGCGTCAAGCTCATCGAGACGTACGGCGAGCGCATCGGCTATCTGCACCTCAAGCAGGTCGACCCGGAGATCCTCGCCGACGTCGTCGCGAACGAGGTGCCGTTCGGGCCGGCCGTGCAGCGCGGGGTGATGTGCGAACCGCCGGCCGGCGTGCCGGAGCTGGGCCCGGTCCTGGCGGCCGCTCAGGGGCTGGGCGTGGACCTGTTCGCGATCGTCGAGCAGGACATGTACCCCTGCGAGCCCGGCAAGCCGCTGCCGATCGCGGTGCGCACCCGCAAGTTCCTGCGGTCCTGCGGAGCCTGACGGCCCGCCGGGGCCGGTCCGTGCGGCCGGCGGGTCACCGCTTGTCCGCGGGCCGCCTCCGGCCCCGTACCACGAGCACCCCGCCCACGACGGCGAGCACGAACCCGGCGGTGGCCGCGCCGATCGGGACCGTCCGGCCGACCGCGCGCAGCTGCGCCCCGTCTGCCTTCGCCTTGTCGACCGCGAACTCCTGCGTGGCGGGTGTGTGGCTGAGCTTCTCCACGTCCAGCAGGACCACGGCGTCCTTCTCGGCGCCGGGGGCGCGCAGCGTCTGGCGGGGGCCCAGCCGGGCGAACAGGACACGGCCCGTGGGCTGGTCGACGACCAGCTTGATGCCGTGGTTGGAGTACCACTCCTCCGCGAACACCTGCGCGGCGCCGGGCCGCCCGACCAGGGCTCCCGGGACCTGACGGGTGCCGATCTTCGTGGGCGGGACGGTGCCCGTGAAGACGTATCCCCGGTGGCCGCGGATCTCCTCGGTGCCCCGGTAGGAGAGGGTGACCGTCGAGCCGAGCTGGCTGTCCCACCAGCGGTACGCGCGTTTTTGCACGTCGAAGGGGAACTTCAGGTATGCCTCGCCCTCGTGGTACGGCTGCTCCTGGCAGCAGTGGGCGGGCCGGTTGCTCCTGCGGTCGGTGACCCAGCGGGCGGTCGAGAAGTCCAGCGCGTCGTGCGGGTCGGCGGCGGGCAGCGACTTCTCGGTGTCGACCGTGGTCACCACGTCCCACACCGCGCGGCCGCTGCGTTCGCTGTCGGCGACGTCCCCGCGCACCCGCTGGGTGACGGTGACGGGCCGGTCGTGGACCGTCTCGGTCTCCGCGACGTCGAAATAGCTGCCCGTGCCCTTGTAGACGGCGGTCACGTCGATGTCGACCGGGGTCACGGCCGCGCGTGGCGTGACGTACCACGCGAGCATCGGCGCGAGGACGAGCAGGAAGACACCCAGGCCCAGCAGGACCAGGGAGAGGGGCGAGGCGCTACGGCGCATCCGGCACTCCAGGGCTTGGCTGCCCCGGGACCGTAGGCCCTGGCGCCGCGCCGCGTCTACGCACCGGCGTGACAAACCGGTTGCGGCCACCGCTCATGGGCACGCCAAAATGGCGCACACCCCGCGCCCACCCTCGGAGGCCCCGTGATCCACCGCACCCTGGCCGAGCCGGACCTCGACCGTGTCCTCGCGTTGCTGCCCGCCGGCCGGCCCGGCGTCTGGGCCGACGCGGACCTGTTCCGGGAGCGGCTCGCCCGGGGCGAGTACCGTCCGGAGTGGACGTGGGTCGCGGAGGAGGCGGGTGAGCTGCACGCCGTGGCGGTGTGGTGGGGCAACCCCGGTGACGAGCGGCCCGGCGCGCTCGACACCCTGAACGCCGTGGCGTCCGCCGCCCGCACGGACGTGGCCGCGGGCCTCCTCGCCACGGCCCACGCGTCCTTCGAGGGGACTCCGCCGGAGTTCCACATCCTGCTGCCCGCCGACTGGCGGGAGCGGCCGGACGTCGTCGCCGCACTCGGCTGGCGGCAGGAGGCGGCCCGGCGCGCAGGCCTCACCACGGCGGTGGAACGCCTGCGCTACGAGTGGACCCGCGACAGCGGCGTCCCCGCGCCACCCCGCCGGCTGCGCTTCCGCCCCGAGCCCGACGACGAGGTCTTCGCCGGGCTGTTCCGCCGGGTGCTCGACGGCACGCTCGACGCCGCGTCCCGCGCCGAGGCCGCGGCAGTGGGCCCGGAGGCGCAGGCGCGCGCCGACGTGGCCTTCTACCGTGACGTGATGCCCGGCGAGCGCTCCTGGTGGCGGGTGGCCGAGGACGCCGACGGCCGCACGGCGGGTTTCGCCCTGCCCTCCCGCAACACCGGCTCGCATGTCGTCGGCTACCTGGGCGTCCTGCCCGAGCAGCGTGGTCACGGCTACGTCGACGACTTGCTCGCCGAGATCACCCGCATCCTCGCGCAGGAGGCGGGCGCGGACGTCGTGCGGGCCGACACCGACCTCACCAACCGCCCGATGGCCGCCGCCTTCGACCGCCTCGGGTACCGCAACTTCGCCCGCCGGATGGTGCTGTCGGCGCCCTGAGGACGGGCCGTGCCCGGGTGCGGTGACGCTTCGGTCCGGGCCCGCCGAGGGCGTGAGCATCTGCCCGGGTCCGCGGACGCGGGGCGCGGCGGCGCGGATCCCGGATGCCGGTCGGGCCCCTCCGGGGCCGGTGCGGTTCAGGTGTGGTGTGGTGCCGGCGCCTCCGGACAGCTCCCGGGGAGGGCCTGTCCAGGTCCCTGCGTGGCGGGCGCGCCGCCACGCACCGCGGTCGCCCGGCGTGCGTGGTGGCCCCCGAGGGCCCTCGGCCCGTCATCCGGGTGCGCTCCACGGGCGCGGGCCCGGACCCTGTGCGAGATTGCCGACTGAGGGAGGCCGGGCGCGGGTCGCTGTCCCTCACCTGTGCCGATCGGGTACCCGCCCGGCCCCGCCCGCCGTGATGTCCCACCGACCCGGGGGTTCGACCCGATGGCCCTGCACAAGACCAGCCGCCCGGAACCGGGTCCCGAAGACGACGTGTACGCCCTGCCCATCAGCGAGCGGGCGCTGCCGAAGTACCGGATGCCCGAGGGCGTGTCCGACGCCCGCGCCGTCCGGGCCCTGATCCACGACGAGCTGAGCCTGGACGGCAACGCCTCGCAGAACCTGGCGACCTTCTGCACCACGTGGGCGGAGCCGGAGGTGCACCAGCTCATGGACGAGTGCCTCGGCAAGAACATGGTCGACAAGGACGAGTACCCGCAGACCGCCGCGATCGAGAACCGCTGCGTCCACATGCTCGCCGACCTGTGGAACTCCCCGGACGGCGCCACCACCGTCGGCTGCTCCACCACCGGCTCCAGCGAGGCCGGCATGCTCGGCGGACTCGCCCTGAAGTGGCGCTGGCGCGAACGCCGCCGCGCCGAGGGCAGGCCCACCGACCGCCCCAACCTGGTCGTCGGGCCGGTCCAGGTGTGCTGGGAGAAGTTCGCCCGCTACTTCGACGTGGAGCTGCGCCAGGTCCCGCTGGAGAAGGACGCGCTGGGGCTGCGCGCGCACCAGCTGCGGGAGTACGTCGACGAGAACACCATCGGCGTGGTGGCCATCCTCGGCGTCACCTACACCTGCGTGTACGAGCCGGTCGCCGAGATCGCCGCTGAACTCGACCGGATCCAGGCGGACACCGGCCTCGACGTCCCGGTGCACGTCGACGCGGCCAGCGGCGGCTTCGTCGCCCCGTTCCTCCAGCCCGATCTGGCCTGGGACTTCCGGTTGCCCCGCGTGGCCTCCATCAACGTCTCGGGGCACAAGTACGGCATGGCTCCGCTGGGCGTCGGCTGGGTGGTCTGGCGCTCGCCCGAACTTCTCCCCGAGGACCTGGTCTTCCGCGTCGCCTACCTCGGCGGCGACATGCCCACCTTCGCCCTGAACTTCTCCCGTCCCGGCGGCGAGGTGATCGCCCAGTACTACAACATGCTGCGCCTCGGCCGTGCGGGTTACACCAAGGTGCACGGTGCCTGTGCCGCCACCGCCAAGATGCTGGCCGAAGAGGTCGCCGGCATGGGCCCCTTCACGGTCCTCCACGACGGCCAGGGCGCTCTTCCGGCGGTGACCTGGACGCTGAGCGAAACCGGCACGGCCCCCTTCACGCTGTACGACGTCACCGACCAGCTGCGCCGCCGCGGCTGGCAGGTCCCGGCGTACCCCCTCGCCCTCGGCCGGGAGGACACCGTCGTACAGCGCGTACTGGTCCGGCACGGGACCAGCTACGACAAGATCTCGCTCCTCGCGAACGACCTGCGCACCGCCGTCGGGGACCTCGGCGCGGGACCGGCGGCCCATGTGACGCCGCAGCCGGGGTTCCACCACTGAGATGATCGATTCCAAGGGGTTAGTGATCGTAGGCGGTCAGTGATCGTAGAACGGGCTTACCGGTGTGGTCGTTGTGCCAGATCGCTGCGGTGAGCGCGAGGATGCGCTGCATGACGCGGGCGACGACACCGACGGGTGTGCGTCCTCGGTGCTGTTCGAGATCGAGTTGGCCCTTGAAGGTCTCGTTGACGGGCTCGATGACCTGCCGCAGGGGTTTGAGTAGGGGTGCTCCGGGCCGTTCCGGTTCGCCTTTGCGGGCTGGCCGCAGGAGCCGGATGTCCTGTTCGGCGAGCTCGCGTTCGAAGTTCTGGCCGAAGTAGTTCTTGTCGCCGATCAGTGTCTGTCCGGGCCGGGCGGTGACGAGGCCGGGTTCGGCGGCGAGGAGGTCCAGCAGGGTCTCGCGCTCGTCGGCCTTGGCCCCGGTCAGGGCAAAGGCGATGGGCAGGCCCTGGAGGGTGCACACCAGGTGTAGCCGCAGGCCCCAGAAGAAGCGGCTGTGGCTGGCGCAGTAGCCGTGTTCGGCCCATCCGGCCAGGTCGGAGCGTTTGACGGTCTCGCGGGAGCGGCCGCATTCCACCGGCGCGGAGTCCGCGATCCACACGTCGTCGCTCCACACCGAACTGTCCGCGGCCAGTAACCGGGTGACCCGGCGGAGCAGTTCGGCGGCCTTGCGCAACCGCTTGTTGTAGCCGGGCTGCTGGGGCAGGTAGGGGAAGAGGTGTCGCAGGTGGGAGCGGGCGTGGCGGAGCCACGTGGCTTCCGAGGTGAAGCCGAGCATGGCTTGCATCATTGCCAGTGTGACGAGTTCGGCGTCGGTGAGCTGCGGGGCGATCCCCACGGTCGGACGCCACGGCGCCAGATGCGGAGACGCCTTCAGCAGGTCGTCGGTCTTCACATAGAGTGCCGTCGCGAGGGTGTCCAGGTTGTTCGTCACAAAACGATCTTGGGCGCCCTCGTCTTCGTCTCCGCCGGCACCCCTTGACTTCGATCGTCCGGTGAGTCTTGCCCAGCCACAGCCACCGGTTCACAGAAAGGATCGTGGCATGTCCAGCGACCGTCTCATGCGCATCCACAGCGCCGAGTTCCAGGCCATGGCCGAGAGGGTCCTGCGGGTCACCGAGCTCACCTCCCGCCTGAACTTCCTGCCTTTCGACGACGAAGCGGGCAAGGTCGAACTGTTCGAACAGATCCTTGGCAAGCCACTGCCGCCGAGAGTCACGATCTATCCGCCCTTCTACACGGACCACGGCCTGAACCTCGACCTCGCCGAGCGCGTCTTCATCAACCAGAACTGCACGTTCCTGGACTATGCCGGCATCCGACTCGGCGAGCGCGTGATGATCGGACCGAAGGTCACGTTCATCACCAGCGGCCACCCGGTTGATCCCGAGGAGCGGCGGCTGTACCTCACCGGCGCACCCATCGACGTGGCGGAGAATGTGTGGATCGGTGCCGGTGCCACGATCCTGCCCGGCGTCAGCATTGGACGTGACGCCGTGGTTGCCGCTGGCGCGGTCGTGGCCGATGACGTTCCGCCGGCCAGCCTGGTGACCGGCAGCAAGGCAACCGTGCACCGAAAGTGGTGACGGCCTCTTCGGGGCCACGCCGAGCCCGACTGCGGGCAGCCATAAGCCACATCGGAAGCCTGGAGCCGAAGCCACAGGCTCCACTCCAGGGGGCAGACCCTCCGCTCGCTCACCGACCCCTTGGAATTGATCATCTGAGTCAGACGGTACGGACCTCCTCGACCCGCACGGGCCGGTGCTCCCGCAGCGACAGTGTGCAGGCCTCCGCGATCCAGCCCGCCTCGAGCGCGTCCGCGACCGTGCACGGCGAGGACCGGGTGCCCGCGACGACCTCGGTGAACGCGGTGAGTTCGGCACGGTAGGCGGCGGCGAAGCGGTCCATGAAGAAGTCGTGCGGGGTGCCCGCGGGGAAGGTCACCCCGGGCTCCACCGACCGCAGCGGCAGCTTGTCCTCCAGTCCGACGGCGATGGAGTCCTCGAAGCCGTGCAGCTCCATGCGGACGTCGTAACCCCGCCCGTTGTGGCGGCTGTTGGAGATCACCGCGATCGTGCCGTCGTCCAGCGTGAGCAGCGCGCCCGTGGTGTCGGCGTCGCCCGCCTCCGCGATGTACCGCGCACCACGGTTCCCGCCGACGGCGTACACCTCGGTCACCTCGCGGCCCGTCACCCAGCGGACGATGTCGAAGTCGTGCACCGAGCAGTCGCGGAAGATGCCGCCGGAGGCGGCGACGTACGCGGCCGGCGGCGGCGCCGGGTCCAGGGTCGTCGACCGCACGGTGTGCAGCTTGCCCAGCGCACCGGCGAGCACGGCGTCCCGCGCCGCGGTGAACGCGGCGTCGAAGCGCCGGTTGTAGCCGATCTGCACCGGCACGTCCCGGCCCTCGACCGCCCTCAGTACCGCCACGCCCTCGGCCATGGTGCGGGCGACGGGCTTCTCGCAGAACACCGGCACGCCCGCGTCCACCGCGGCCAGGACGAGGCCGGGGTGGGCGTCGGTCGCGGCGGCGATCACCACCCCGTCGACCCCGGCGGCCAGCACCGCCTCGGGCGAGTCGCAGACCTCGGCGCCGAACCGCTCGGCGGCGGCCTTGGCGGCCTCCGCGAACGGGTCGGCGACGACGAGCGACGCGACCGCGTCGAGGCCGGACAGGGTTTCGGCGTGGAAGGCACCGATGCGGCCGAGGCCCAGAATTCCGATACGCATAGGGGCGTTGCTCCTTGGGGTCCTTTGGTCTGGGGGTCCTTGGGGACCTTGCGGTCCTCAGGTGACGGAACGGCACACCGCTGTCATTGTTGTCAGTACAAACCCCTCGAACAACCAGCAGCAGCCCATCAAAAACCCCTCAGGGAGCCGTCCGTGGGACACCCTTTCCCGATCCGGGAGATCGCACGTCAGGCCGGTCTGAGCGAGGCCACCGTCGACCGGGTCCTCAACGGGCGGGGCGGCGTGCGCGAGAGCACCGCCGAAGAGGTGCGCCGTGCCATCGCCGACCTGGACCGGCAGCGCGGCCAGGTCCGGCTGGCGGGTCGCACCTTCATGATCGACATCGTGATGCAGGCGCCGGAGCGGTTCAGCACCGCCGTACGCGCAGCCCTGGAGGCGGAGCTGCCGTCCCTGCACCCCGCCGTGGTGCGCTCGCGGTTCCACTTCCGTGAGACCGGGCCGGTGGCGGAGCAGGTGCGCACCCTGGACCGGATAGCCCGGCGGGGCTCCCAGGGCGTGGTCCTCAAGGCCCCGGACGTCCCCGAGGTCACGGCCGCCGCGGCCCGGCTCCACGCGGCGGGCATCCCGGTCGTCACCCTGGTCACCGACCTGCCGGCCGGCGCCCGTCTCGGCTACGTGGGCATCGACAACCGGGCGGCGGGCGCGACCGCCGCGTACCTCATGGGCCAATGGCTCGGCGACCGGCCCGGCAACGTCCTCACCAGCCTCAGCAGCGGCTTCTTCCGTAACGAGGAGGAACGCGAGATGGGCTTCCGCAGCGCGATGCGCGCCCGGCAGCCGGAACGTTCCCTGGTCGAGATCGCCGAGGGCCAGGGCCTGGACGCCACGCAGTACGACCTCGTCCGCGCCGCCCTGGAACGCGACCCGGACATCCGCGCCGTCTACTCCATCGGCGGTGGCAACAACGCCACCCTGCGTGCCTTCGCGGACCTGGGCCGCGAGTGCGCGGTGTTCGTCGCGCACGACCTCGACCACGACAACATCCGCCTGCTGCGCGAGCACCGGCTGTCGGCCGTGCTCCACCACGACCTGCGCCAGGACCTGCGCGAGGCGTGCCACCAGGTGATGCGCGCGCACGGCGCGCTGCCCCCCGCCGGTCCCACCCTGCCGTCCGCGATCCAGGTGGTGACGCCCTACAACATGCCGCCCCAGGCGGCGGCCGTGTGACATCGGCACGGCCCGGGGCCCCGGCCGGGCGTGTATCCCCGCTCGCCGGGCCGTGGCTCCCTACCGTCCTGCGCATGCGGAAACCGATCCCGGAGGGCGGGCCCGAGCGGGTGGTGGCGCTCGCCGACGGCGTGTTCGCCATCGCCATCACCCTGCTCGTGCTGGACCTCTCCGTGCCACGCGACCTCGACTCCGCGCAGTACGAGGAGGCGTTGTACGAACTGCTGCCCGACCTCGGGGCCTACGCGCTCAGCGTGGTGGTGCTGGGCGGCTTCTGGCGCGACCACCGCAGGATCTTCCGCACGGTCCGGCAGGTCGACGGCCACCTCATCTCCCTGTCCCTGCTCGGGCTGGGCCTCGCCGCCCTGCTGCCCTTCCCCACCCGGCTGGTCTCCGACTACGGCGGGGAGCCGGCCTCGCCCGCGATCTACGGCGCGGCGGTCGCCGCCCTCGGCGCCACCCACCTCGCCATGGCCGTCCTGGTGGCCAGGCGACCCTGGCTGCGCGGCGACGAGCCGAAGGACGTCGGCACCGGGCGCGACCTGCTCGACTCCGCCGTGACGGTGATCGTCTTCCTTCTCACCGTCCCGCTGGCCGCGCTGATCGGGCCGGGCGCGATGCTGTGGTGGCTGGTCCTGATCCCGGCCAAGGTCGGGATCAGCCGGGCGTCCCGGCGGGCCCGCTGACCGCCGCGGATCAGCCGGGCGCGTCGACGGCCACCCAGGCGCCGCTCGCGGCGGACCGTGCCATCGCGTCCAGGACGACGGCACTGCGCACGGCGTCCCGGAGCGTGGCCCCGTACGGGGTGCCCTCGGTGATCGAGCGCAGGAAGCGGTACGCCTCGATGACCTTCAGGTCGTCGTAGCCCATGGCGTTGGCGGCGCCCGGCTGGAAGGCGGCGAACTCGCCCTGGCCAGGGCCGACGTACACCGTGCTCACCGGCTGGTCCTGGTAAGCGGTGCCCCGCCCGACGGCCAGCTCGTTCATGCGCCGGAAGTCCCAGAACACCGCGCCCTTGGTGCCGTGCACCTCGAACCCGTAGTTGTTCTGCTCGCCGACCGAGACCCGGCAGGCCTCCAGGACGCCCCGGGCGCCGGAGGCGAAGCGCAGCAGGCAGTTCACGTAGTCCTCGTTCTCGACCGGGCCGAGTTCGCCTCCCGTGGCGCGGGAGTGGCCGGCGGTGGCGCCGCTGGGGCGGGCGCGTTCCGGGACGAAGATCGCGGTGTCGGCGGTCAGCGACGCGATGTCGCCGAGCAGGAAGCAGGCCAGGTCGGCCCCGTGCGAGGCCAGGTCGCCCAGCACTCCGCTGCCGCCGCGCTCCCGCTCGTACCGCCAGGTCAGTGCGCCCTCGGGATGCGCCGCGTAGTCGCTGAACAGACGGAACCGGGCATGGGTGACGGTCCCGAGCTCACCGGCGGCGATGAGCTCGCGGGCGGTCTCCACGGCGGGCGCGTTGCGGTAGTTGAAGCCGACCGCGCCCTGCAGCCCGGCCCCGGCCACCGCGTCGGCGACCGCGCGGGCGTCGCCGGCCGTGAGGCCGACCGGCTTCTCGATCCAGATGTGCTTGCCGGCCTCGGCCATCGCCACGCCGATCTCGCGGTGCAGGAAGTTGGGCGCGGTGACGCTGACCGCCCGCACGCGCGGGTCGGCGGCCACCTCGCGCCAGTCGCGGGTCGCCGACGCGAACCCGAACTGCCCGGCGGCCTGCTCCGCCCGGCCCGGCACCTCCTCGGCGACGGTCACCAGCTGCGGACGCAGGGCGAGGTGCGGATAGTGGTGCGGCAGGCGGGCGTAGGCCTGGGTGTGCACGCGGCCCATCCAGCCGAACCCGACGACGGCGACACCGAGCGTGCTCACCATGACAGCACCCCCTATTGGACCGGTCCATTCCCGTCGAGCCCCACGATCAGTGGCCTCTCGCCCCGCTGTCAACCCCTTTGACAACCCGGTGCGGCCCGTGGAACGGTCCAGGACATGCGAAGACCGCCGACCATCCGCGACGTGGCGGAGCACGCCGGTGTCTCCAAGTCGCTGGTCTCCCTGGTGCTGCGCGGCTCGGACCAGGTCCGCCCGGAGAAGCGCGAGGCGGTGCTGCGCGCCGTGCGCGAGCTGGGCTACCGGCCGAACGCCGCCGCCCGCACCCTCAGCGAACGGCGCAGCCGCACCGTCGGCGTGCTCCTGAACGACCTGCGCAACCCTTGGTTCGTGGACCTGCTCGACGGCCTGAACTCCCTGCTGCACACGGCCGGTCTGCACATGCTGCTCGCCGACGCCCGTCTCAGCCGGCGTACCGGTCACGACCTGACCGGACCCTTCCTGGACCTCGGGACCGACGGCCTGGTCGTCGTCGGCACCCTGCCCGACCCGGCCGCGCTCGGTACGGTCGCCGCCCGGATCCCGGTCGTCGTGGCGGGCGCCCGCGAACCGGTGCCGCCCGGCGTCGACGTCGTGGCCGGCGACGACGAGCAGGGCACGCGGCTGGTCACCGAGCACCTCATCGGGCTCGGGCACCGGCGCATCGCGCATCTCGCCGGATACGGTGCGGTCGGCGTGCTGCGCCGGCGCAGCTTCGAGGCGGCCATGCGCGCGCACGGCCTCGCCGGGTACGCCGTGGTCGAACCCTGCGACCAGACCGAGGAGGGCGGCCACCGTGCCGCCGTCCGGCTGCTCGCCCGCCCGGACCGGCCGACCGCCGTCCTCGCCGTCAACGACATCGCCGCCGTCGGCGCCCTGTCGGCGGCCGAGGATCTGGGCCTGAGCGTGCCGGGGGACCTCTCCGTCACCGGCTACGACAACACCAGCATCTCCCGGCTGCGGCATCTGTGGCTGACCACCGTCGACCACGCGGGGCACGAGGTCGGCCGCCGTGCCGCCCGCTGCCTGCTGGACCGGCTGGAGGCGCCCGGGGGAGAGGGACGGCTCCAGCTGGCGGTGCCGACCCTGGAGATCCGCGGCACCACCGCCGCCGTCAAAGGTTGATCGCGTACGCCTTGCGCAGCGTCTCGTGCACCGTCCAGGTCGTGCGGTCGCCCGCCCGCAGTACCGCCATGTCGCCCGGGCCGACCCGCAGCGTGGGACCGTCCGCCACCTCGATCGTCGCCGACCCGCTGACCACCACGAACAGCTCGTCGGCCTCGGTGTCGGTCACGACGCCGGGTGTGATCTGCCAGATGCCACGGACCTGTCGTCCGTCCGCCGACTCCCAGACCACCTTCCCCGTCACCTCGGGCGTCCCGGAGACGATCTGCGCCGGGTCGAGCGGCTCCGGTTCGAGCTCGGCGTCGGGGATGTGCAGAGCGAAGCTGTGGTTCATGCCAGGACCCTAACCAGCGCGAACGCCCACCCGGTGCCGACAAGCTGTGCGGTATCCGCACCCGCCGGCGGACACTTCGTCGCGACGGCGGGACGAGCCGGCGACACGCACCGGCCCCGCCGGGGCGCTCACCGCCGTACGAGCATGCCGAGCGCGTTGGCCGCCACGACGGCGCCGATCCCCGCCCATTCCGCCGGGCCCAGCCCCTGATCGAGGACCACCTGTCCGGCCACCGCCGCGAGCACCGGATTGACGCTCATGAACAGGCCGAACGTCTGGGCGGGGACCCGGCGCAGGGTGAACACGTCCGCCAGGTAGGGCACCGCGGACGCGAGCAGCCCGGCCGCCACGGCGCACGCCCGGGCCTGCGGTGTCGGCGGGCTGCGGACCGCCAGCACCACGCCCACGGGCAGGAACAGCAGTGCGGACACCCCGGCCGCCGCCGCGGGCCCCTGCGCCCCGGGCTGCCACCGGCCGACGGTGCGGTTCAGCAGGATGTACGACGCCCAGCAGCCGGCCGCCGGCAGGCCGAAGCCCATTCCGGCGTAGTCCGCCGACGGCTGAGGACGCATCAGGACCCCCACGCCCGCCGCCGCGATCAGCGTGCAGCAGGCGTCCAGCGGGCGCCGGGCCGCGCCCAGTGCGACGGCCAGCGGACCGGGGAACTCCAGGGTCACGGCGAGCCCCAGCCCGACCCGGTCGACGGCGGTGTACAGGCTGAGGTTCATGGTGCCGAAGACCACCGCGAGCAGCAGCACCGGCCACCACTCGTGCCAGGTGAACTCCCTTGTGCGCGGCCTGCCCACGGCGAGCAGCACGGCGGCGGCCAGGTACTGGCGCACCACCACGACACCGACGAGTCCGACCACCGGGAAGGCGAGCGCGCCGACGGCCGCGCCGAGCTGGTTGGACAGTCCGCTGCCGGCCATGGCGACGATCCCGGCCGGCCGGCCGTCCCGGAGCCGGCTCGCGGGGGCGGGGACGCGCGGGCGGGAGCAGTTCGCATGCGCCGATCGTGGGCCCGGGCCGGTGGTTGCGCAACATGAATGAACCGCACGCCCTGGGCGTGAGGATGCTGCGGCGTACCTCCCGCGAAGTGACACCGACGGCCACCGGGCTGCGGGTGGTGGCACACGCCCGGCGCGTGCTCGCCGAGGTCGACGGCGTGGTCGGCGAGGCCGCCTCGGGGCACGACCGGCTGCGGATCGGCTACGTCTGGGCGGCCCTGGGCCGGCACACGCTGCCCTTCCAGCGACGCTGGAGCGCCGCCCGTCGGGACACCGAACTGCACCTGGTGCGGGCCAACTCGCCCACGGCCGGGCTGCGGGAGGGCAGCTGCGATCTCGCGGTGGTGCGGTGGGCGGTGGACGAACGGCGCTTCGACTCCGCCATCGTGGGACTGGAGCGGCGGTTGTGCGCGCCGGCCGCCGACGACCCGCTGGCCCGCAGCCGCTCCGTGCGGCTCGCGGAGCTGGCCGGGCGCAGGCTGCTGATCGACCGCCGTACCGGCACCACCACCCCGAGCTGTGGCCGCCCGACGCGCGGCCGGAGACCGGCGAGACCCACGGCGTCGACGACTGGCTCACCGTGACCGCCACGGGCCGGTGCGTCGGCGTCACCGCGGAGTCCACCGCCCACCAGTACCGGCGTCCCGGCGTCGTCTACCGGCCGGTCCGGGACGCCGAACCCGTCGCCGTACGTGTGGCCTGGTGGCGTGACGACCCGCACCCGGCCGCCCAGGCGGTGATCGAACTGCTCTCGGGCCTGTACCGGACCTGATCCCGCGCGCCCACCGGCAGTGGCGCCCGTGGTGGGGGAGGCCCGGCGCATGAACGAGCCCCCGCGTCGTATGGGGTAGGGTTTACCTGCGTGTTCACCCGGAGATCCGGGTGCCGACGCACCGGGACGTGGCGCAGCTTGGTAGCGCACTTGACTGGGGGTCAAGGGGTCGCAGGTTCAAATCCTGTCGTCCCGACGGTGCGGAGAGGGCCTTCGCCGGTGGGAGCCGGCGAAGGCCCTCTTGGCGTTCACGCGGCGCGCCTGCCGCGCAGCAGCCGCCACAGCACCCAGGCCTGGGCCAGGCCTCCGGCGGCCAGCAGCACGACGTGGGCCGCCGGTGAGGCGGGTATCGCGACCAGGGGAATGGACACGGGCAGGGTCAGGGCGATGAGCCAGATCCCGCCGAAGCCGGGGTCGCCCACCGCGACCAGCGTGCCCAGCCAGGCGGCGACGCCGACGACGAGTGTGGCGTAGCCCCCGGCCAGCAGCAGGGCGGTGTCTCCGCGGGTGTACAGACCGGCGGTCTGCCGGGGCGAACGCATGGGGTCTCCTCGGGTACGGGACTGTGTCCCCACCCGGGTACCCCCTCCCGGGTGCCCTGAGGCACCCGTGCCCCTGCTCGAACGGGGCTGGGCGCGTCCGCGCCCGGCATGGCGTGGTCGGAGCCCGTCACCCTCCCCCGAAGGTGACGGACCCCGACCGCTCCCCCGGTGCCGGACTGTGGTCCAGGCGTCCGTGTGGCGTGGGGAGTTGCGGTCACCAGCACATGACCGCCGTCTCGCCCGGACCCCAGGAGGAGTACAGGCGCACACGGACGAAGTAGCGGCGGCCCTTGACGAGCCGGGCCCGCACAGTGGCGTTTCCGGAGGTGCCCCCGTCGTCCTGTCCGGCGAGGTAGCGGGGTTCGCCGTCCCGCTCCTCGAAGACCACGACGACGGTGTCGCTGTCGCCGAAGGTGCCCACGGTGTACGTGCGGGTCTCCGGCGGCTCGACGGTGAAGTCGGCCTGCTCGCCCGGCCCCAGACCGAGCGGCGCCGAACGGAACGGCACCAGCGCGGGCGGCCCGGACGGGCCGGCCGGCGGGTACCAGCGCAGGACGAACTCCTTGTCGAGGGCGGAGAGCGTGCCGGGCGGGTTCAGCCCCGCCCGGAACTGCTCGGGCTCCAGGATCAGCCCCGACGGGAACGCGTACTCCATGATCGAGTGCGGGTCCCAGACGGAGCCGTTGACCTCGTCCGGATCGAGCTTGCGCAAGATGTTGTGGAAGGTACGGTCGCGGTTCCAGAAGTTCGGCGGGCCCGCCAGCTCGTCGTAGACGGCCTCGTCGTCCCAGTGGATGCCGGCGAACGGGCTCTGGTGCTCGTGCAGCATCCCGAGCGCGTGCCCGATCTCGTGCAGGGCCGTCCCACGCTCCCCGGGCCCGGTCAGGTCCCAGCCGAAGTTCATCGTGCGTTCGTGCAGGCCGGCCCGGAGCGCGTCCCTGCCCACCGCCGACCACGAGCCGCCGCCCAGCTGGAAGCCGATCCGCAGTTCGGCCTCCGTCCGGTCGTCGACCTCGGCGAAGGTGACGCCGATGCCCAGGCCCTGCCACTGCGCCAGGCACTCGCGGACGACGTCCTGCTGTTCCTTTGCGCCGCCCCACGACACCCGCCGCGTCTCCGCGGTCCCCGGCACGGGGATCACGGAGCCGTCGCCGTCGCCGGCGAAGAAGCAGTAATGCAGCACGGTGCCGTTGACCCACATCCGGCTGCCCCCTGCGAGCGCACCGAGCCGCTCGGCGGTCAGCCCCGGTATGAACATGGGGGCCGACGCCTGCGCGAGGGAGCAGTAGCGTCCGGGCATGCGCACAGCCTGCCGTCGGGCTCACCCCGGGCGCCTGAGTCGGGGGCTACTCAAGTCGCCCTGTATCAGGACTGAGTAGGGACGCTCCTGTTCATGTGACGACTTACGAACAGGACGCGAAGACCCTGGAACTGCCCTGGCCCCTCACCGGCCGGGAGGACGAACTGGAGCTCGTGCGCCGCTCGCTGACCGCCGGCCGGCCTGGCATCGTGGTCACCGGCCCCGCCGGGTGCGGCAGGACCCGCCTGGCCACCGAGGCCGTCCGGGGTGCCGACTGCTCCAGGGTGGCCGGGACGCCCGAGACCCGGGACATCCCCTTCGCCGCGTTCGCCCATCTGCTGCCCGAGCAAGTCACGCTGCACCGTGCGGTGCAGCTGCTCTCCGGCACCCGGCTGTTGCTGGTGGACGACGCGCACCTGCTCGACGACGCCTCCGCCGCCCTGGTCCACCAGCTCGCCGTGCACGGGCGCACCCGCCTGCTGGTCGTCGTCACCGAGAGCGCACCGGTGCCCGCGGCGGTGTCCCGGCTGTGGACCGGGGAACTGCTGCCCCGGCTCGCCCTGGAACCGCTGCCCGCGCGGGAGGCGGCGCAGTTGATCACCGCGGGCGCGGGCGGCCCGGTGGAGCCGCTCACCGTGAACCGCCTGCACCGGCTGTGCCGCGGTGACCTGCGGCTCCTGCGTGACCTGGTCGGCGCCCTCCGCGACGGCGGCCTGCTCACTCGCGTCGAGGGCACGGACGAGCGGGCGTGGCGCGGGCCGGTGCCGGTCACCGCGACCGTGCTCGCCCGGATCGCCCCCGCCCTGGAGCGCACCGCCCCCGACGAGCGCGAGACCCTGGACCGCCTCGCCTTCGCCGAACCGCTCCCGCTGCCCATGGAGACCCTCGACCTCGGCATCCTCGAACAGCTCGAACACGACGCCCTGATCCACATCGACGACGACGGCGCCGTCCGGCTCGCCCACCCCCTCCTCGGCCCCACACTGCGCGCCACGGCCGGCAGCCTGCGCACCCGGCGCCTGGCGGGCACGCCGGACCGGTGCGCCGCCGCCCTCGCCGCGGAACAGGCCACGCTGCTGCGGCACATCGAGCAGTGCGACGTACGGCCGCAGGCCGCGCCCGTGGGGGAGTGGCTCGTGGCCGAGGGGGCCACCGTGCCCGCCGGGTACGCCGCCGTGCGGGCCCGCCTCGCGCGGCTGCGCGGAGAGCTGCGGGAGGCCGGGGCGTGGGCCAGGGAAGGGCTGCGCGGTACGGCCGGGGATGCCGCCTGCCGTGCCGAACTCGCCCTGGCCGCGGCGCAGTCGGGCGAGTTGACCGACGGTGGGGAGGCCGCCGGGAGCGGAGCCGTGGCCGTCTGGACCGCGGCGGCGCGCGGCGACCTGGACCGGGCGCTGGCGGCGGCCGGCGCGGACAGTGCCTACGACGGGGTACGTCTCGGTGCGCCGGAGCACGCCGCCGGCCGCCTGCACGGTGTCTTCGCCGAGCACGCCGACGCGCTCGCCCGCGGCGACGGGCCGGCCCTGGACCGGGCGGCGCGGCGGCTGGAGGAGCGCGGCTTCCTGCTGTTCGCCGCCGAGGCGCACGCGCAGGCGGTACGGGCGCACCGCGACCCACGTGCCGCCCGCACCTCACGCAGCCGGGCGGCCGCCCTCGCCCGGCGGTGTCAGGGCGCCCGCACCCCCGCCCTGTCCGGCTTCGCCCTCGGCGAACTCACGGCCCGCCAGCGCCAGATCGTCACCCTGGCGGCGGCCGGCCTCAGCAACCGCCAGATCGCCGAGCAGCTGACCCTCTCCGTCCGCACGGTCGGAAACCACCTCTACAGCGCCTACGCCCGCCTCGGCACCGGAGACCGCGCGGCCCTGCCCTGGCTGGTGGAACTGCCGGACGCGCGGCCCGCGTAGACGCGGGGACGCCGTGTCACGCGGCCCCGAACGCCGTGAACGCCCACCCCGTCGCCTGGTGGACCGCGTCGGCCGGCAGCGCGGCGCGGGCGTCACGGAGGGCCTCCGCCAGGGAGAGGCCGGTGGCGAGGCCCTTGTGGAGGGCGAGCATCAGGGGGACCACGGCGGCGTCGTTGACGGGCGCGCTGCTCGCGACGACGCCCGCCGTGCCCAGCGGAAGCAGCGCGGTGACCAGGCCGAGGAGTTCGTCGGCGCCGACCGTGGCGAGGCGGGCGGTGTCGCAGCTGGAGAGGATGATGCGGTACGGGCTGCGGTCCAGGCGTTCGAAGTCGTGCACGATGAGCGGCCCGTCGGCCATCCGCAGCGCGGAGAACAGCGGGCTGTCCGCGCGGAACGTGCCGTGCGCGGCGATGTGCGCGAGGGCCGCTCCGTCGAGTTCCTCAAGGACCCGCGGGACGCGGGCCTCGTCGTGCTCCAGGACGGTCGGCCTGCCGTACCCGTCCGCGACCTCGGGCACCTCCGCACCCCCCGTGGCGAGTCCGGGCCCCCGCACCAGGACGTGCCGCCCGCCCGGTGGCGGCTCGGTCTCCCGCGCCCGCAGCCAGCTGCCGGCCGACGGCGACACGCTGAGCACCCGCTCCCGCAGCGACGGCAGCAGCGCCCACGGCACCCGGTGCAGCCGGGCAGGCGGCACCACCACGACCGGCCCGGGCCCCAGGAGCGCGGCCGCCGGCCCGAGCAGCAGCTCCTCCAGCCGCCGCCCCGCCGCCTCCACCACCGGCAGCCGCCCCTCGGCGCCCGGGTGGGCGAGCCGCCGCAGCCCGGCCTGCACGTGCTCGGCCTCCGCCTCCGCCTCCGCGAGCAGCCCCGCCTCGTACCGCCGCACCCGCCCCTGACCGCACAGCAGTACCTGCACGCGCCCGTCGAGCACAGCGAGTTCCACCAGCCGCGTCCCGCCCAGCCGCGCCAGCAGCCGCCCCACGTCGAACAGGTCACCGTCACCCGGCGACTCACCCCGCATGTGCAGGGTCCGCGAGCGCACCTCCCGCTCCAGGCGCCGCTGTTCACGCTCCAGCGCCGGCACCGGCCGCCCCTCCATGCGGGCGGCCTCCGCGCGGGCGGCGATCTCCCGGAACGCGGTCAGCGAGCGCACCAGGGCGGGGTCGGCGGGCGGCCGGGTGGGCGGCGCGGAAAGCACCGTGGCCCGCCAGCGCTCGCTCCACACCAGCAGCCGCCGCGGGCCCCCTCCGGTGAGACTGGCCTGCTGGGCCAGCGCGGCCAGCTCCGCGCCCTGCTCGGTGGCGCGTGCCCGCAACTCCGAGGCACCGAGCGTCATCCGGTGGTCGTCCAGCACGTCCAGCCCGCGTCGGCAGGCCTCCAGCACCCCGCGGCTCGAACCGGCGGCACGCGCGCGCAGGGCCTGTGCCGCCCAGCCCGTCATGCGTGCGTGCGGCGGACCCGTGTGCCTGCTGCGGGCGGCGACCGCGAGGTGCCGTTCCGCGTCCGTGCGCCAGCCCAGGCCCAGCGCGATCCGGCCCGCGAGCAGCGACGCCTCGGGTGCCGCCGGCGCCCCGAAGGCGGCCAGCCGGTCCGCCACCGCGGCCGCGTCCGCGACCAGCCGGCCGGAACGGCGCCCGGCGGCCACCCGGGCGTCGATCAGCACCAGCCGGGCGTGTGTCTCCCACCAGGTGCGCCGCTGCGCCGCGAACAGCCGCACCGCGAGCGCCGCCCGGGCGATCGCGGTGTGCGGATCGCCGGCCAGCCGGGCCGCGCGGGCGGCGACGAGCAGCAGCTCCGCCTTGCGCGTCGACTGCCCGCCGATGCCGTCCAGCACCCCTGTCGCCGCGTCCGCCTCGGCCAGCGCCTCCTTGGCCAGTCCGGCCGCCATCAGGACCTCGCAGCGCCGGATGTCGAGCATGAAGGAGGGCGTGCCGAGCTTGGCGTAGCGCTCCTGCGCCTCGTCCAGCAGCCGCAGCGCCGCCGGGATGTCACCGGAACGGAACGCGGCCAGCCCCCGGCTCTCCACCGCGTCGGCCTTGTCGTGCTCCTGCCCCGTGGTGTCCCACAACCTCTCGGCCGCCGTGAAGTCCGCGTCGGCGCGCTCCACCGAGCCCAGCGCCAGATGCACGGTCGCCCGCAACGTCAGCGCCCGCGCCGTCCAGATCACGTCGTCCGCCTGGCGCAGCACGGGAATCGCCCGGCGAACGTCCTCCAGCGCCTCCCGGTGGTGCCCCAGCACCCACCACACGTAGGCCCGGCGGTACAGCACCCGCGCGCGCGTGTGACCCGAACCGCGCAGCACGCCCCGCTCGAACGCGGCCAGGCCCTGCCGGGTGCGGCCCGCGTGCACCAGCGCCACGCCGAGCGTGGCGAGGACGTCCGCCTCCCGCTCGGCCGACTCGGCGCGCGCCGCCAGATCGCGGGCGCGGCGCAGATGGTCCAGGGCGATCCGCAGATCGCCGAAGTCCCGCTGCCAGATGCCGATCACCTGATGGGCGACGGAGGCGTGCAACGGCGGCGGGTCGGTGCCGAGCACCCGTTCCGCCCCCGCCAGCGCGTCGTTCGGAGCGGCGAACACCATCGGCAGCAGTTCGAGAACCGTGTCGCTTCCCGCTGTCACCCCTCGGATGGTAGTGGCCCCGGAACCATGTCACACGGGTTTGTCTCTGTATCAATCAGCGGCTCGTCCGCTCTAGTTGTCGACGCAACGCTCCAGTGGGAGGACCCGCCATGGCACCACAGCGATTCCGCGAGCAGTTCGACCAGATCCAGCGGTCGATGCCGGACGTCCCCCTGGCGATGGGACCGGACGACTCCGCCGAGTTCATGTACGAGAGGGGTGTCGTCCTCGCCCGGGACGGCGAGGAGGCCCGCATGGTGGAGGACACCGTACGCGCGCACTTCACCGAGACCGCAGGCCTCGTCGGGGAGAGCGTGCGCCGGGCGAGCCCCGAGACCAACCGCTCCGGAATCACCCGTATCCAGGTCGGCGACCCCGGGCAGGGCGACCGCCGCGGCGACCGTGACGTGGCGGGCGCCCTGCGCGCGCTGCGCACCGCGGAGGGTCGCGCGGGCCGCCGGCTGGTCAGCCGCAACCACGTGGTGCACATCGCGGTCAACGCCTGCCCCGGCGACGAGCCCGTGCCCGCCCAGCCCACCGAGCAGCCCAACCCTGCGCCGGCCGAGGGACTCCACGACCCGGACACCGCGGTCGGCGTGCTGGTGATCGACACCGGCCTGATGCAGGACCACCGGGCGTACCCGCTGCTGGCCCGCGCCCAGGGCGACCTCCAGATCCAGGAGTGCGACGACGACGGCGTGCTCCAGCAGTACGTCGGGCACGGCACGTTCATCGGCGGACTCGTCGCCGCCGTCGCGCCCAACACCGACCTCACCGTGCGCAACACCCTGAACGACGCGGGCGCCATCCTGGAGTCCGAGTTCGGCGACAAGCTCTTCGAGGCCGTCGACGGCGGCTGGCCCGACATCATCAGCCTCTCCGCCGGCACCTCCAACGGCCGCACCGACGGCCTGCTCGGCGTCCAGGCCTTCATGGAGGAACTGCGCACCCGGGACACCCTGCTCGTCGCCGCCGCCGGCAACAACGGCAGCGCCACCCCCTTCTGGCCCGCGGCCTACGCCGACCTGCCCGAGTACGCGAGCTCCGTGCTGTCGGTCGGAGCGCTGCGCAGCGACGGCGAGTTCGGCGCCTGCTTCAGCAACCACGGCGCCTGGGTGAAGGTCTACGCCCCCGGGGAGCGCCTCACCAGCGCCCTGACCGGCTTCGCCAAGCCCGTCCCGTACGTCTACCAGCACTCCACGTACGAGTCCTGCCGCTACGGCTTCAGCTACGCCTGCACCTGCCAGTCCCCCCGGCACACCGGCGTGCTCAGCGGCGGGCAGGCCGGCCAGGGCGAGCCGGACCAGGTGATGTTCGCGGGGCTCGCGAACTGGAGCGGCACCTCCTTCGCCACCCCCGTGGTGGCCGGGCTGATCGCCTCGCACATGGTCGCCCACAAGGAGACCGACCCGCGTGCCGCCCGGCAGCAACTGCTCGCGGGCAACACCGAGTTCGCGGAGGTGCGCGGCGCCATCGTACCGGCCCTGCTTCCGCCGACCTGGCGCCCCGGTCCGGCCGGTACGTCCGGTGCCGCGGCATGAGTGTCCTGACGGTCCCCGCCACGGCGTACGATGACTTGCCGTACACGAGGGGTGGGGCCGTGGACCGTGCAGATGTCGGCGCGCTCGTCCAGTCCGCCGTCGACGGTGACGCGGCGGCCTGGAAAGCGCTGGTGGAAGGGCTGAGCCCACTGGTGTGGTCGGTGGTGCGCGCCCACCGGCTCTCCGATGCCGACGCGCACGAGGTCTACCAGACCGTCTGGTTCCGCTTCGCCCAGCACCTGGGGCGGATCCGGGAACCGCAGAAGGCGGGCGCATGGCTCGCCAGCACCGCGCGGCACGAGAGCCTGAAGGTGCTCAAGAGCCTGCGGCGGATGACACCGACCGACGATCCGCAGCTGCTGGACCGGGTCAGCGAGGACCGTACGCCCGAGCAGACGGTGATCGACTCCGAGGAGGCGGCCGCCGAGAGCGAGCGCGTCCGGCGGCTGTGGCAGGAGTTCGAGGAACTGGGGGAGCGCTGCCGGCAGTTGCTGCGGGTCCTGATGGCCTCGCCGCCGCCCAGCTACCAGGAGGTGTCCGCCGCTCTGGGGATCGCCGTCGGCAGCATCGGGCCACTGCGCCAGCGCTGCCTGCGCCGTCTGCGGGCCCGACTCGACGCACGGGGAGCATCGTGAACGCCACCGACCGGGACGGCTTCGACGAGAACGAGGACGCCCTGCACGAGGACGAGTTCGACGGCGGACCGCTGGAGGAGGAGCTCCGTGGCGCCGCCGCCGTCCTGGACCCGGTGCCGGCTCAGCTGCGCCGTCTCGCCGTCGACGCCTTCGCACTGCACGACCTGGACGCCCGGCTCGCCGAGCTGACCTTCGACTCGCTGGTCGACGCCATCCCCGTCCGGGGTGTGACGGACGCGCCGCGGATGCTGACCTTCCGCAGCGGTGACCTGACCGTCGACGTCGAGGTGACCGCCCAGGGCCTGATGGGGCAGCTGCTGCCGCCGCAGCCGGCCCGGATCGAGGTGCTGGGCGGCCCGCAGCCCGCGGTGCCGGACACGCTGACCGCCGACGCCATGGGCCGCTTCGCCGGCAACGTGGCGCCCTCCGGCCCGTTCGCGCTGCGCCTGCGGGCCGGCGGGGAGGTGGTCGTGACGGAGTGGCTGCGGGCCTGAGCAGCGGCCGGGCCCGGCCCAGGCGTCTCACCAGGTGCAGGGGAGGTCCACCGGCCCCCCTGCCCATGTGGTCACCGCGTGAGGGCGTCCACCAGGTCTGCCAGCGCCGAGGCGAGCCGGGACAGCCCCGGTCCGGCCGGCCCTCCGGGCTCGCTCATGTACGTGTCCCGTCGGATCTCCACCATCAGCGCGGAGACCCGGGTTTCGCTCCCGTGGTACCGCAGCGGTACGTACGTCCCGCTGAAGGGGCTGTCGAGCCCCGTCTCCCCGATCCCCGCGAACGCCTCCCGGGCCGCGTCGAGCAGCGCGGGTGGGGTGTGGAAGGGGTCGGTCCCCAGGCACACGGCCGGCCGTGCTCCGTCCCCGTGCAGCTCGTACGGCAGCCGGACGCTCGGATATGAGTGCACGTCGACGACCACGGCCCGTCCGGCGGCGGCCAGCCGTCCGGAGACGGCGTCGGTCATGGCGCGCGCATAGGGCCGGAAGTACCGCTCGACCAGCGGCTCCGGATCGAAGTCCGTGCCCCGCAGCGCATCCCCGTGCGTGGTCCGCGTGTACACGGCACCCATGCCGGCGGCGAGCATCTCCTCCCGCTCGTCGGGGAACCGCTCCGGGTCGACGACCAGCCGCGACAGCCGGTTGACGAATCTGAAGGGCGTCACCCCGGCCTGCTCCGCCGCACCCTCGGCGATCCGGTCCGTGTACGCGTCCACGATGTGGTCCAGCTCGCGCTCCAGAGCCCCGTCGTCCAGCAGGATCCCCGCCCGCACGTCCGCCGGTATCCGACGGGCGGCGTGCGGCACGTGCAGGATCACGGGTGAGTCGCCGGCTCCGGGCAGCAGCTCGAAGGAGGACGGCGTGGGGCTGGTCATGGGCGGCTCCGGGGTCGTCGGCGGGGTGATCACGATCAAGGTGTCACATCGCCGTCGCGTCCGCCGGACACGGCTCCGCCCCGGCCGGACGGTGCACCGGTCGGGGCGGAGACGGAAGGGGCGGCTCTTCGGTCCTGGGCGTCAGCTCAGGGAGGCGAGCGCCTCGTTCCAGGTGGCCGACGGGCGCATGACCGTCGCGGCCTTGGCCGGGTCGGGCTGGTAGTAGCCGCCGATCTCGGCGGGCTTGCCCTGCGCGGCGATCAGCTCATCCACGATCTTCCGCTCGTTCGCGGCGAGCGTCTCGGCGAGCGGCGCGAAGGCCTTCGCCAGGTCGGCGTCGTCGGTCTGCTTCGCAAGCTCCTGCGCCCAGTAGAGGGACAGGTAGAAGTGGCTGCCGCGGTTGTCGATGCCACCGACGCGACGGGTCGGGGACTTGTCCTCGTTGAGGAAGGTCGCCGTGGCGCGGTCCAGGGTGTCCGCGAGGACCTGGGCGCGGGCGTTGCCGGTGACCTGCGCGTACTGCTCGAGGGAGGGGACCAGCGCGAAGAACTCACCGAGCGAGTCCCAGCGCAGGTAGTTCTCCTTGACCAGTTGCTGGACGTGCTTCGGCGCGGAGCCGCCGGCGCCGGTCTCGAACAGGCCGCCGCCGGCCATCAGCGGGACGACCGACAGCATCTTGGCGCTGGTGCCCAGCTCCAGGATCGGGAACAGGTCGGTCAGGTAGTCGCGCAGCACGTTGCCGGTGACCGAGATGGTGTTCTCGCCGCGGCGGATGCGCTCCACCGACAGCTTGGTGGCCTCGACGGGAGCCAGGATGCGGATGTCCAGGCCCTCGGTGTCGTGCTCCGCCAGGTAGGCGTCGACCTTCTCGATGAGGTTGGCGTCGTGGGCGCGGGTGGCGTCCAGCCAGAAGACGGCCGGGTCGCCGGTGGCGCGGGCGCGGGTGACGGCCAGCTTCACCCAGTCCTTGATCGGGGCGTCCTTGGTCTGGCAGGCGCGGAAGATGTCACCGGCGGAGACGGTCTGCTCGATGACCGCGTCGCCGTTGCCGTCGACCAGGCGGACCGTGCCCGTGACCGGGATCTCGAAGGTCTTGTCGTGGCTGCCGTACTCCTCGGCCTTCTGCGCCATGAGGCCCACGTTCGGGACGGAGCCCATCGTCGACGGGTCGTAGGCGCCGTTGGCGCGGCAGTCGTCGATCACGGCCTGGTAGACACCGGCGTACGAGGAGTCCGGCAGCACCGCGAGGGTGTCGTGCTCCTGCCCGTCGGGGCCCCACATGTGGCCGGAGGTGCGGATCATGGCCGGCATCGAGGCGTCGACGATCACGTCGGACGGCACGTGCAGGTTGGTGATGCCCTTGTCGGAGTCGACCATCGCCAGCTCCGGGCCCTCGGCGAGCTCGGCGTCGAAGGAGGCCTTGATCTCGGCGCCCTCGGGCAGGGCCTCCAGGCCCTTGTAGATGCCGCCCAGGCCGTCGTTCGGGGTGAGGCCGGCCGCGGCGAGCTTGTCGCCGTACCGGGCGAAGGTCTTCGGGAAGAAGGCGCGCACCACGTGACCGAAGACGATCGGGTCCGAGACCTTCATCATCGTGGCCTTCAGGTGCACGGAGAACAGCACGCCCTCCGCCTTCGCCCTGGCGACCTGCGTGGTCAGGAACTCGCGCAGTGCGGCGACACGCATCACGGAGGCGTCGACGACCTCACCGGCGAGGACCGGTACCGACTCGCGCAGGACGGTGGTGGAGCCGTCGTCGCCCTTGAGCTCGATCCGCAGGGTGCCGTCCTCGGGGATCACGACGGACTTCTCGGTGGAGCGGAAGTCGTCCACGCCCATGGTCGCCACGTTCGTCTTGGACTCGCCGGTCCAGGCGCCCATGCGGTGGGGGTGGGTCTTGGCGTAGTTCTTGACCGAGGCGGGGGCGCGGCGGTCGGAGTTGCCCTCACGCAGGACCGGGTTGACCGCGGAGCCCTTGACCTTGTCGTAGCGGGCGCGGATCTCGCGCTCCTCGTCGGTCTTCGGGTCGTCCGGGTAGTCCGGAAGCGCGTAGCCCTGGCCCTGGAGCTCGGCGACCGCGGCCTTCAGCTGCGGGATGGACGCCGAGATGTTGGGCAGCTTGATGATGTTGGCCGCGGGCGTCTTGGCCAGTTCGCCCAGCTCGGACAGGGCGTCCGGGATGCGCTGGTCCTCGGTGAGGTACTCCGGGAACACCGCGATGATGCGGCCGGCCAGCGAGATGTCCCGCGTCTCCACGGCGACACCCGCCTGCGAGGCGTACGCCCGGACCACCGGCAGGAAGGAATACGTCGCCAGGGCGGGGGCCTCGTCAGTGTGCGTATAGATGATGGTCGAGTCAGTCACCGGGTGCTCCGCTCCACGTCTGCAACATTGCTCGACATCAAGATATCTCGTGCCGGGCCCCCACTCGAACGGGGTCCGCGTGAATCCGGGCATCCGGATCCCCGCCCGCCGCCCCGGTGGCCGAGCACTGCCGGCCGGCTCCGCCCGGGGCGGCCTGACACCGTAAGAAGCGGCAGGTCACCGGGCGTGTCGCGGACGCCCGGCGCCCCTTCGGCGGTCGGCCGCTCAGTCGATGCGGAAGGCCGCCATGTCCTCCGTCTCCCCGGCTCCCCGCTGCTGTGGTATCGACACCGGGCCCTGCTCCAGCGAAACCCGCCGGGTCGGGGCCGGGATACGGATGCCCTCGGCCCGGTACCGCCGGTGCAGCCGCTTGATGAACTCGTGCTTGATCCGGTACTGGTCGCTGAACTCGCCGACACCCAGGATGATCGTGAACCCGATCCGGGAGTCGCCGAAGGTGTGGAAGCGGACCGCCGGCTCGTGCTCCGGGACGGCCCCGTCGATCTCGTTCATCACCTCGGCGATGACGTCCATGGTCACCCGCTCGACCTGCTCCAGGTCGCTGTCGTACGCCACGCCCGCCTGGAGGAGGATCGTCAGCTGCTCCTCGGGCCGGTTGTAGTTGGTCATGTTGGTCCCCGCGAGCTGCCCGTTGGGGATGATGACCAGGTTGTTGGAGAGGTTGCGGATGGTGGTCTGCCGCCAGTTGATGTCGGTGACGTAGCCCTCCTCGCCGCTGCTCAGCCGGATGTAGTCGCCGGGCTGGACGGTCTTGGAGGCGAGGATGTGGATGCCCGCGAAGAGGTTCGCGAGGGTGTCCTGGAGGGCGAGGGCGACGGCCAGGCCGCCGACACCGAGGGCGGTCAGCAACGGCGCTATGGAGATGCCCAGGGTCTGGAGCATCACCAGGAAACCGATCGCCAGCACCACGACCCGGGTGATGTTCACGAAGATCGACGCCGACGCGGCGACCCCGGATCGGGACTGGGCGACCGAACGCACCAGCGCGGCGACCGCCCGTGCCGCGGACACCGACACGACGAGGATGAACAGCACCGTCAGGGACTGGTTGACGTGGTGCTGGACCGTCCGGGTCAGCGGCAGCACGCCTCCGGCCGCCGCCGCGCCGCCCACGACCGCCCCCCACGGCACCACGGTCCGCAGGGCGTCCACGATGACGTCGTCGCCGCCCCAGCGGGTCCGCAGGGCGTGCTTGCCCAGCCAGCGCAGCAGCGTGCGCAGCAGGAACGCCGCCAGCAGACCGGCCGCGAGGGCGATCCCGGCGAGCATGAGGTCGTCCAGGGTCAGCGCGCGGGTCATCGGTCACCTCCGGGGAAACAAGCTGCGGCATACCGGATGTGAAGTCGCGTCACGTTGTCACCTGCTCGAAGACGGGATGTGCGAGCGCGCCGTCCCGGAGTGCGGGGCGGCGCGATCGCTCATCCTGCCGTATCAGGCACGCCAGTTCGTACCTGGTCCGGCGGCCGGATCGCGCGGCTCAGACGATTCCCTCGGCCATTTCCGCCTGTTCCCGGTCCGTTCCGTACGCGGCGCTGGTGGGCGTTCCGTACGAACGGCGGGCGACGTACCACCACGCGGTGGCGAGGACGAGTACGACGACCAGGGCGACGGACGCGTAGTTCATCGTGTCGACCGTCACCGGCGAGGACTGCGGCAGACAGAACAGGACGGTCACGCAGGCCACCCACACGACCGCGATCCAGCCGATCGGCCTGCTCCAGCGGCCGAGGTTCCACGGTCCCGGCGTGAACCGGTCCCCGGCGCGCAGCCGCAGGTACACGGGGATGACGTAGGCGGGCGTGATGCCGATCACGTTGATGGCGGTGACCGCCCCGTACGCCGTCGCGGAGTACAGGGACGGCAGGGCGAGCAGGCAGGCGACGCCCACCGCCAGCCAGACGGCGGGAACGGGGGTCTGGGTGCGGCTGCTGACCTTGCGCCACAGCGCCGAGCCGGGCAGGGCCCGGTCCCGGCTGAACGCGAAGACCATCCGGCTGGCCGCCGCGACCTCGGCGTTGCCGCAGAACAGCTGGGCCACGATCACGACGAGCAGCAGCGCGCTCGCGCCGTCCGTGCCGAGGCCGTCGAGCAGGATCTGGGCGGGCGGCACGCCCGTCTCGCTGGCCCGCGTGGCGGCGTAGTCCTGGATCGCGAAGGTCAGGCCGGCGAGCAGCACGAAACCGGCTATCCAGGACGCCCAGATGGCCCGGACGATGCCGCGCGCCGCCGACACCGACGCGTTGGCGGTCTCCTCGGAGAGGTGGGCCGAGGCGTCGTAGCCGGAGAACGTGTACTGCGCGAGCAGCAGGCCGATCGCGGCGACGTAGACCGGGTTCTCCCAGCCGGTCTCGTTGACGAACTCGGTGAAGACGAAGGACGGCGACTGGTGGTGGTCGGGGACGATCGCCAGGGCGCCGACGATGAGCGCGACACCGGCGAGGTGCCACCACACGCTGATCGAGTTGAGCACGCTGACCAGGCGGACGCCGAAGAGGTTCAGGGTGGCGTGCAGCAGCAGGATCACCATGAAGATGACGAAGGTCTTCTCCGGTGTCGGCTCGAAGCCCCACTGGAGGTTCAGGAAGGCGCCCGTGAACAGCGCGGCCCCGTAGTCGATGCCGGCGATCGCGCCGAGCAGACCGAGCAGATTCAGCCAGCCCGTGTACCAGCCCCAGCGGCGGCCACCGAGCCGGTCGGCCATGTAGTACAGGGCCCCGGACGTGGGATAGGCGCTGGTCACCTCGGCCAGCGCGAGGCCCACGCACAGCACGAACAGGCCGACCCCGGCCCAGCCCCACAGCATCACCGCGGGTCCGCCCGCGCCCATGCCGAACCCGTAGAGGGTCATGCAGCCGGACAGGATGGAGATCACCGAGAAACTGATCGCGAAGTTGCCGAACCCGCCCATACGGCGGGCGAGCACCGGCTTGTAGCCGAGTTCGCGCAGGCGCTGTTCCTCGTCCTGCGGCGGGAGGGCGTTGCTGGACATGCGCATCCTTCGGTTAGGCGGAACGGGACAGTCAGGGGCGGCGAGCGGTGGAGCGGCTGCGGGCCTGGAGGAAGACGTCCACGGCGGCTTGGCCCGACGGGTCCGTGGTGCGGTGCGCCCAGGGCAGGGGCGCGTAGTACGGGCCGATCGCGTCGAACACCCGGGCCGCCTCCGGGAACTGAAGGGCGCCCCACAGCGCGTGGGCGAGATGGTTGAGGTCGAGCGGGGAGCGCTCGGCGGCGACGGTGAGCTCGAACCAGGAGTGGAACGCCCGCCGGGCCTCCCGGGTCGCGTCCTCGGCGACCCAGTGCAGATCGAGGGCGGCGTCGTTGCCGCCCGCCCGCCGGTAGCGCTCGACCCGCACGTACAGCGGCAGGACGTGCAGCGCGGAGCCCGGCGGCGCCCCGTCGGCCGCCCACTGCGCGAACCCGACCGCCTCCGCGAGCCGCCCCGAGGTGGCCCGTCCGAACAGGAACTGGAGCATGCGGTGATGGGCCTCGCGGTTGTACGGATCGCGCTTGCCGGCCTCCGCGAGCAGTCCCCAGGGGCCGGGCGGCAGCATCGGCTCGGGCGCCGCGACCCGGTGCTCGTCCCAGCGCTGCTCCCCGTCCAGCCGGGCCAGCGCCAGCAGGCACACCCACGGCACCGGGTCCTGCGGGCTCGCGCGGGTGGCGGTGTCGGCGGCCAGCCAGGCCTCGTGCCACAGCTCCTGCGTTCGGCGGTGGTCCCCGCGGGCGGCGCGCAGCGCGCGCTCCACCACCACCCGGGCGTGCATCACCACGGCCGGGACGCTGTCCGGCTCCTCGGCGAGCCAGGCCCGCACCACGTCCGTGCCGGCGGCCGCGGCCGCCAGGACCTGGGTGCGCTGCGTCCACTGCCACCACGAGGAGGTCTCGGCGAGCAGCGTGCGCATCGACATCCAGCGTCCGGTGCGTACCTCCTGCAGGGCCGTGCGCAGCGCGGCGTCGGGTCCCGCCGGGTCGTAGGCGGGTCGTGCTCCGTCTCTGGCCATCATCCGCCCGTCCCCTTCAGCGGGTGGACGGGAACGGCTGGCTGGAGTAACAACAGGGCTCCCCCGAGCGGCGGTTGACAAGGTCACGTCCGGTCGGCCGTCACTATAGAGGCGGAGCTTCCGCATTCTCCTCATGGATCGCCGATCCCCGCGGGCTTCCTCGTGTCACCTGTTCACCATGTGAGCTGACTGCCCGTCAGTGGCGCTTGACTCCGTGCGGCGGCCGACGGCAGGCTGTCGCACCGTGATCGTCTGATGGAGCCGAAAGGGGGCTCGATGACAGGTCCCGTGCTCGCCGTCGATCAAGGCACCTCCGGCACCAAGGCGCTGGTGGTCTGCCCCGAACGCGGGGTCCTCGGAACCGGGTTCGCCGCCGTGCACCCCCGCCCGCTGCCCGGCGGCCTGGTCGAGGCCGACCCCGCCGAGCTGTACGGCTCGGTGGTCGAGGCGGGCCGCCACGCCCTCGCCGAGGCCGGTGAACCCGTCGTCGCGCTCGGCCTGGCCAACCAGGGCGAGACCGTGCTCGCCTGGGACCCGGTGACCGGCCGCCCGCTGACCGACGCGCTCGTCTGGCAGGACCGCCGCGCCGAGACCGTGTGCGCGGAACTCGCGGCCCACGACGACGAGTTGCGGCTGCTCACCGGACTGCCGCTCGACCCGTACTTCGCCGCGCCGAAGATGGCCTGGATACGGCGGCACCTGACCCGTGAGGGAGTCGTCACCACCAGCGACGCCTGGCTCGTGCACCGGCTCACCGGCGCCTACGTCACCGACGCCGCCACCGCCGGCCGCACCCAGCTGCTCGACCTCGACCGCACCCGCTGGTCGCCACGCGCCCTCGACCTGTACGGCATGTCGGGCGAGCGGCTCCCCGAAGTCGTCGACAACGCAGGCCACTTCGGCACCACCACCGCCTTCGGCCCCGAGATCCCGCTCACCGGCCTGGCCGTCGACCAGCAGGCCGCGCTCCTCGCCCGGCGCGTCACCGGGCCGGGCGGCGCCAAGTGCACGTACGGCACCGGCGCGTTCCTCCTCGCGCACACCGGGGACACGCCCCGGCGCGGCAGCTCCGGCCTGGTCAGCTGTGTGGCCTGGCGGCTCGCCGGAGACGCCGCGTACTGCCTCGACGGGCAGGTCTACACGGCCGCCTCCGCGGTCCGCTGGCTCACCGGTCTCGGCGTGCTGGGGAGCGCCGCCGACCTCGACGCCGTCGGTGCCACGGTCCCCGACAGCGGCGGGGTCACCTTCGTGCCCGCCCTCGCCGGTCTCGCCGCCCCCTGGTGGCGCGGCGACCTGCGCGGCTCGCTCACCGGGCTCGGCCTCGACACCGGCCCCGGCCATCTGGTGCACGCCCTGTGCGAGGGAATCGCCGCCCAGGTGGTCGCACTCGCCGACGCGGCGGCCCAGGACCTCGGCGCACCGCTGGACGCCCTGCGCGTCGACGGCGGCCTGACCCGCTCGGCGCTCCTCATGCAGACCCAGGCCGACCTGCTGCAACGCCCGGTGGAGGTGTCGGCGCTGCCCGACGCCACCGCCCTCGGCGCCGGCGCGCTGGCCCGGCTGGGCGTGGAGCCGGGGCTGACCCTGGCGGACGCGGTGCCCGACCAGAAGCCCGCCGCCGTGCACGAGCCCCGGATCGGCGCCGACGAGGCCGCCGAGCGCCTCGCCACCTTCCGCGGGGCCGTCGCCGCCCTGCTCGAGCGGACGCCCGGATGACCCCGGCGTACGACGTGGCGGTCGTCGGGGCCGGAGTCGTCGGCAGCGCGATCGCCCGTGAACTCGCCCGGTACCCACGGCTGCGCGTCGCCCTCGTCGAGGCCCAGGACGACGTCGGACAGGGCAGCTCCAAGGCCAACACCGCGATCCTGCACACCGGGTTCGACGCGGTGCCCGGTTCGCTGGAGGCCCGGCTGGTGCGCGAGGGCGCCCGCCTGCTCGCCGCGTACGCCGCCGAGTCCGGCATCCCCGTCGAAACCGTCGGTGCCCTGCTCGTCGCCTGGGACGAGGAACAGCTCGCCGCGCTGCCCCGCCTCGCCGAGAAGGCCGAGGCCAACGAGTACCACGCGACCCGGCTGCTCGGCCCGGCCGAACTGTACGCGCGTGAACCCCACCTCGGCCCCGGCGCGCTCGGCGCCCTGCACGTGCCCGGCGAGTCCGTCATCTGCCCCTGGACGACGACCCTGGCGTACGCCACCCAGGCGGTCCGGCACGGGGCCGAGCTGCACCTGGACACCCGGGTGACGGACGTCGACCGGCGCGACGGGATGCACGTCCTGACGACCGGCGCGGGCACCACCCTGCGGACCCGCTGGCTGGTCAACGCGGCCGGGCTGCACGCCGACACGCTCGACGCCCGGCTCGGGCACCGCGACTTCACGGTCACGCCGCGCCGCGGCCAGCTCATCGTCTTCGACAAGTTCGCCCGCGCGCTGGTCCGCCACATCCTGCTGCCGGTCCCCACCGCGCTCGGCAAGGGCGTCCTGGTCGCCCCCACCGTCCACGGCAACGTCCTGCTCGGCCCCACCGCCGAGGACCTGGACGACAAACGGGCCACCGGCTCCACCGCCGACGGACTCGCCGCCCTGCGCCACCAGGGCCGCCGGATCCTGCCCGGGCTGCTCGACGAGGAGGTCACCGCCGTCTACGCCGGCCTGCGCGCCGCCACCGGGCAGGACGACTACCGCATCCGCGCCCACCCCGGCCAGGCGTACGTCACCGTCGGCGGCATCCGCTCCACCGGCCTGACGGCGTCCCTCGCGATCGCGGCCCATGTCACCGGCCTGCTCACCGGGGCGGGCCTCGATGCGGGCCCCGCCCGCGAGCTGGAGCCGGTGCGCATGCCGAACCTCGGCGAGGCCGTCCCGCGCCCCTGCATGCGCCCCGAACTCATCGCTGCCGACCCGCAGTACGGCACCCTCGTCTGCCACTGCGAGCGCGTCTCCCAGGGCGAGATCCGCGACGCCCTCGGCAGTACGATCCCGCCGCGCACCCTCGACGGACTGCGCCGCCGCACCCGGGCCCGGGCGGGCCGCTGCCAGGGTTTCTACTGCGGGGCCGCGGTACGGCAGCTGTTCGAGGAGGCCCGGCGATGACGGACGCACGGCAGGTCGACGTGCTGGTCGTCGGCGCGGGCCCCGCGGGACTCGCCACCGCCGCCACGCTGGCCGCCGCCGGGGTGGGACGGGTGGAGGTGCTCGACCGTGAGCGGCAGGCCGGCGGGGTGCCGCGGCACTGCGCGCACGGCGGCTTCGGCACCTGGCTGCACCCGCTGACCGGCCCTCGGTACGCCCGCCTGCTCACCGCCGCCTGCGTACGCGCCGGAGCGGTCGTCCGCCCCGGCGTGACCGCGTTGGACTGGGCGGGCCCGCTGACTTTGACGACGGTCGGCCCGCACGGCCTCGAGGAGATCACCGCGCGGGCGATCGTGCTGGCGACGGGCGCCCGTGAACGCCCCCGCGCCGCCCGCCTGGTGCCGGGTACCCGCCCGGCCGGCGTCTGGACGACGGGCGAACTCCAGCAGGCGGTCCACCTCTACGGACAGCCGATCGGCAGCCGGGCCGTGGTGGTCGGCGCGGAGGACGTCTCCTACGCCGCCGCCGGCACCGTACGGGCGGCCGGCGCCCGGGTCGTCGCCATGGTCACGGACCTGCCCGGCCCCGGCACCGCGCCCGCCCGGGCCCTCGACGCCCGCCTGCGCAAGGGCATCCCGCTCCTCACCCGCACCGCAGTCACCGAACTCCTCGGCAACGGCCGCCTGTCCGGCGTCCGCGTGCGCCACCGCGACGGCCGTACGACGGTCCTGCGCTGCGACACCGTGGTGTTCACCGGCGACTTCGTCCCCGACAGCGAACTGGCCCGGCGCGGCGGCATCGCCCTGGACCCCGCCACCCGCGGCCCGTCCGTGGACGGCGCCCTGCGCACCTCACGCCCGGGGGTGTACGCGGCCGGAAACGCCGTGCACGCGGTGGAGCGGGCGCCTGCGGTGGTGCGGGAGGGTGTGCGGGCGGCTGGTGCGGTGCTGTCGGGGCTCGGCGTCATGCATCCGTGAACGAGTCGTGCCGGCTGCCGGCGCCGGACGGTGAAGCGGGCGGCATGCGTGCGCCTCGGTCCCGGCGTTTCGTCGTCGGTGGCGCCCGGGGACGCCGTTGCCGGGTCGCGGCGTCCCCGGCCGGTGAGCGAGCCGTGGCGAGTGCCGTGACCGGGGGTGAAGGGGGCGGATGTCGCGCGGCCCGCCCGGGTGCGCCCGCCGTACCGCCGCGGCGCCGGAGGCCCGGGCTCAGCCGTCCGTGAACGAGCCGTGCCGCCCGGCCCCCGCGGCGAAGCGGGCGGCGCCCTGCAGGCTCTCCGCCAGCACACCCGTGCCGTGGCGCAGTTCGCCGCGCAGCGCCGCAGGTTCGTCCAGGCCGTCCTGCTCCAGGACCGAGGCGCGGTCGGCGCGCAGGCAGGCCTGCGGGAAGTGGGCGATGCCGGCCGCGAGTGCCTCGGCCTCGGCGCGGGCACGGCCGGTGGGGACGAGGCGGTTGGCCAGCCCGATGTCGTAGGCCTCCCGGGCGGGTACCGGCCGCCCGGTGAGGATCATGTCCAGGGCGCGGCTGGTGCCGATCAGCCGGGGCAGCCGTACCGTGCCGCCGTCGATCAGGGGGACGCCCCAGCGGCGGCAGAACACCCCGAAGACGGCGTCGTCCTCGGCGACGCGCAGATCGCACCAGAGCGCCAGTTCCAGGCCGCCCGCGACGGCATGACCCGCCACGGCGGCGATCACCGGCTTCGTCAGCCGCATACGGGTCGGGCCCATCGGCCCGTCGCCGTCCTCGGCGACCCGGTTGCCGCGTTCGGTGCCGATCGCCTTGAGATCTGCCCCCGCGCAGAACGTGCCGCCCTCACCCCACAGCACCGCCACGCGTGCCTCGTCGTCCGCCTCGAACGCGCGGAAGGCGGCGGCGAGCTCGGCCGCCGTCGGGCCGTCCACCGCGTTGCGGGCCTCGGGGCGGGACAGGATGACGGTGGTGACGTGCCGCTGACGCTCGACGCGGACCGGCATGGTGGAGCCCCCTTCGTTTCGTCCTCGTGTTCGTCGAAGGGCAGCACGCTACTGGTCCGGGCCGGCTTCAGATCACCTTCAGCCGCACCAGCGCGCCCAGTGTCAGCGCCCCCGGCAGCAGCGGCAGCCAGACGGTGATGACGCGGTACGCCAGGACGACAGCGGTGGCCACCGCGGCCGGGCTGCCCGCCGCGACCAGGGCCACGATCAGCGCCGCCTCGACCGAGCCCAGCCCGCCCGGCGTGGGCACCACGGCGACGGCGACCGTCGCGGCCAGATACGCGACGACGATGTGCCACAGCGGTATCTCAAGACCCAGTGCCAGCCCCACCGCGACCAGCCCGGCCGCCTGCAACGCGGGGAACGCCAGCGAACCGCCCCACAGGGCCAGCGCCCGTGCCGGGCGGGTGTGCACCGAGCGGGCCTCGCCCAGCGCCGTGCGCAGGAAGGAGAACACGGCCGTGCGCAGCCGCCGTACGAGCAGCAGCACCGCCGCCGCCAGGGTGAGCGCGGCCAGCACGAGCAGCAGCGGACCGGCCGCGTTCTCCGGCAGCAGCGTGCCGAGCCGCAGCGCGCCGGGGAAGGCGATCAGCAGGACGGCCAGCATGCCGACCCGGGCGATGCTCTCGGCGAGCAGATAGAGCGCCACCGCGGCCGAGGAGCGGGCCAGCGGCAGCCCGCACACCGTCATGAACCGCAGGTTGACCGCGCTGGAGCCCAGCCCGGTCGGAAGCATGTGGTTGGCGGCCATCGCCGCGACCTGAGTGGCGAGCAGCCGGAAGCCCGGGAGCCGTTCGACGACCGCGCCCTGCCGGGTCACCGCCATCGCGACCCAGGTCAGACAGGTGGCGCCGCCCGCGGCCAGCAGCCACGGCCACTTGGCCGTCGCCAGGTGGTGGAAGCCGTCGGCGAGCACGTCGCGGTGCCGCACCGCGAGGTAGGCCACGAAGGCGAGCGGGATCAGGCCGAGGAGCAGCCGGAAGGGAATGCGTCCAGGTCGCCGTCCCGCGCGTTGTCGTTCTGCCGCTGTCACACTTCGAGAGGTTTTCCGCACCGCCTCAACTGCGGGTTGCGGAAGCGGGGACGGGGGATGACGTGCGGGGAGCGGACGGACAACGATCTCCATGAGGGTATGTGCGGGAGACTTGACCTCAAGTTTGGTCGAGGTTCTACGGTCGGTCGCATGAGCATGGAGACCACGGCGTGGACGCAGTTGTACAGCGTCATGAACGCCACACAGGAACGCCGCGCCTTCGCCCGCGCCACCCTGCGCCGCATCGCCGCGTTCGCCCGCCCGCACCGCCCGCGGATCGTGCTGTTCGTGCTGCTCGGGGTGGTGACCGCGCTGCTCGCCGTCGCGACCCCCGTCCTGGCCGGACGCGTCGTCGACGCGATCGTCAGCGGCGGCGACGAGCGGACCGTCGTGCGGCTCGCGCTGCTGATCGCGCTGATCGCGGTCGTGGAGGCGGCCCTCGGCATCCTCGCCCGCAGGATCTCGGCGGCGCTGGGGGAGGGACTCATCCTCGATCTGCGGACGGCCGTGTTCGACCATGTGCAGCGGATGCCGGTCGCCTTCTTCACCCGCACCCGCACCGGAGCGCTCGTCAGCCGGCTCAACAACGACGTGATCGGCGCCCAGCGGGCGTTCAGCAACACGCTGTCCGGCGTGGTCAGCAACCTCGTGACGCTGGTGCTCACCCTCGCCGTCATGCTCACCCTGTCCTGGCAGGTCACGCTGCTTGCGCTGATGCTGCTGCCGGTGTTCGTGATCCCGGCCCGGCGGATGGGCAGCCGGATGGCCGGGATGCAGCGGGAGGCCGCGACGCTGAACGCGGCGATGGGCACCCGGATGACCGAGCGCTTCTCGGCGCCCGGAGCCACCCTTGTCAAACTCTTCGGCCGGCCCGAGGAGGAGTCGGCGGAGTTCGCCGTCCGGGCCCGCCGGGTCGCGGACATCGGCGTCCGTACGGCGACCGCGCAGTCCGCGTTCATCACCGCGCTGACCCTGGTGTCGGCCCTCGCGCTGGCCCTGGTCTACGGCCTCGGCGGCTGGTTCGCGCTGCGCGGCAGCATGGAGCCCGGCGCCGTGGTGGCCCTTGCCCTGCTGCTGACCCGCCTGTACGCGCCGCTGACGGCACTCGCCGGGGCGCGCGTCGAGGTGATGAGCGCCCTCGTCAGCTTCGAGCGGGTCTTCGAGGTGCTCGACCTCAGGCCGCTCATCGAGGACAAGCCGGACGCCGTCGACGTGCCCGAGGGGCCGGTGGCGGTCGAGTTCGCGGACGTCCGCTTCGGCTACCCTGCCGCCGACAAGGTCTCGCTCGCCTCCCTGGAGGAGGTGGCCGCCCTCGACGGCCGGGGCGGCGCCGAGGTCCTGCACGGCGTCTCCTTCCGCGCCGAACCCGGACGTACCGTCGCCCTCGTCGGCTCCTCAGGCGCCGGAAAGTCGACGATCGCCCAACTGCTGCCGCGCCTGTACGACGTCGACGGGGGCACCGTCCGCGTCGGCGGCGTCGACGTCCGCGACCTGAGCGCCGGCTCGCTGCGCGCCACCGTCGGCATGGTCACCCAGGACGGTCACCTGTTCCACGACACGGTTCGTGCCAACCTGCTGCTGGCCCGCCCCGCCGCCAGCGACGGCGAACTGTGGGACGCCCTGCGCCGGGCCCGCCTGGACACCCTCGTCCGCTCCCTCCCCGACGGTCTCGACACCGTGGTCGGCGAACGCGGCTACCGCCTCTCCGGCGGCGAGCGCCAGCGCATGACCATCGCCCGCCTGCTCCTCGCCCGCCAGCGGGTGGTGATCCTCGACGAGGCCACGGCCCACCTGGACAACACCTCGGAGGCGGCCGTGCAGGAGGCCCTCACCGAGGCACTCCAGGGCCGCACGGCCCTCGTCATCGCCCACCGCCTGTCCACCGTGCGGGCCGCCGACCTGATCCTCGTCCTCGAAGGCGGCCGCGTCGTCGAACAGGGCACGCACGAGGGGCTGCTGGCGGCGGGCGGACGGTACGCGGAGCTGTACCGGACGCAGTTCGAGGAGGGCACCGAGGAGGTGGCGGAGGCGGCGGTGGTGTAGGCAGCGGTGGTGCAGGCGTGCCCGCGGTCCTCCGGCGCACGGGAAGGTGACGCGGCACGACCGGGACCGCGCCCGGTTGACCTGGAGCGATGGGTACTTGCCTCACCGCGCACAGCCAGGGGCGCACGCCCCGGCCGTGCTTCGGGCCGGGGCAGGATGGCCGTGCCCCGACGACCAGGCGATCGGCGGGGGCACGGAAGGAAGGCGCCCGATGTCGTACCCGGACCCGAAAGGAAGCCGGCGGTACCCGCTCGCGGCGGAGCGGCTCGGACGGCACTTGCAGTGGACGGCCCTGCGCGAGGCGATCGCATCGGTGCGGGACGAGGGCCGCGCCCTGCTGCTGTGCGGAGAGGCGGGCATCGGGAAGACGGTTCTCCTGGAACAGGCAGGGCAGTTCGCCGCGGATCGCGGACTGCGGCTGCTGCGGGCCGCCGGAGCCGAGAGCGAGAAGGACCTGCCCTTCGCCGTCCTGCACCAGCTGCTGTGGACGCTCCGGGACGAGACACGGCAGCTGACACCGGCCGGCCGCACGGCACTGGAGCGGGCCCTCGGCATCTCGGCGGACGGCGCGGCCGGTTCGTACACGGTCTCCGCGGCGGCCCTGGAACTTCTCGACGCCGCCTCCCGGCGTCGCCCCCTGGCCCTGCTCGTCGACGACCTGCACTGGACCGACACCTCCAGCGCCGAGGTGCTGCATTTCGTGCGGCGCCGCCTCGCCGGTCTACCGGTGGTGCTGGTCGGCACCGTACGCGAGGAGGCGCTGCCCGCCCTCGACGCCTCCGGCGGGCGCGTCCTCGACCTCACCCCGCTGACCGACGCGCACGCCGAGGGACTGCTGCGCGAGCTGCACCCCGATCTCTCGGACCCCGCGCTCCGCCGGATCGTCCGGGAGGCGGCCGGCAATCCGCTGGCGCTGGTCGAACTTCCCGGCCGGCTCGGCGCACCGCACCGAACCGGCAGCCTGCCCCTGCCGGACCGGCTGCCGCTGGGGGAGCGCCTGGAGGGCATGTTCGCGCGGCGGGTGGCGGCACTCGCGCCGTCGGTGCGCTTCACCCTGCTGCTGTGCGCCCTCGCCGGTCACGACGGTCAGAGCCTGCACCTCGTCGCGGCAGCCGCCCGGGCGGCCGGCGCCGACGCGGTGGCGGAGGACCTGGCCGGAGCCGAACGCGGCGGGCTCGTGCACATCGACGAACCGACCGCGCTCGTCCGCTTCCGGCATCCCCTCGTACGGTCGTCCCTGGCCGGCGGCGCGACCGGGGCCGAACGGCGCCGGGCGCACGCCGCCTGGGCGCGGGTGCTGCCCTCGGGAGGCCTGCGCCAGGTCACCCACCTCGCCGCCGCCACGGCCGTGCCCGACGAGGCAGTGGCGCGGGCGCTGGACGAGGCCGCCCGGCTCACGGCGTGCCGGGGCGGCGACGCCGAGGCCGCCCGGCTCCTCGCCCGCGCCGCCGCCCTGAGCGGCGACGCCGAGGGGCGGGGACGCCGGCTCACGGCGGCGGCGTCCGCCGCGCTGCGCGGCGGGCGGATCGACATGGCGTCCCGTCTGCTCGGCCAGGCCGTCGCGGGCGGGGTGCCCGAGGACAGCCGCGACACGCTGGACTTCACGCGCGCCCAGGTCCGCATGCAGAGGGACGGCGACTTCGGGCCCGCCGTCTCGCTGCTGCCCCGGATCCTCGACGGCGTCACCGGCCCGCTGCGCCTGCAGTGCCTGTTCCTGCTGTACCTCTGCGCCGGCTACACCGCCGACCCGCAGGTCTGGCAGGCGGCCCGGGCCCGGCTGGGCGGCGCGCCCGACCTGGCGTGGCTCGGCCATGACGTGTGGCACGACCCCGCCCGCCGTGCGCAGGGCGGCCGGGAACGCCTGGAGGCCGCCCTCGGGGCCTTCTCGGGGGCGGACGAGGGCGACACCGCCCAGGTCTGGCTGTTGCTGTGGGCCGCCGTCGGCCTCGACGCCGTGGGGGACCGGAGCGCGCTCTGGGAGCGGCTCGCCCACCGCCACTCGTACACCACCCAGGCACTGATCGCGTCCGTGTCCGCCTACGACGACTACCTGCACGGGCACTGGGACCGCTGCGTCGAGCGGGCCCGGGCCGGCGCGGACGAGGCACGGGCGCGCGGGTTCCTCTTCAACGAGCGGACGTTTCGGTACAAGGAGGGCTATGTCACGGCGGCCCGGGGGCAGCGGCAGGCAGTGGAGGACCTCGTCGCCGTCCTCGGCCCCTGGGCCGCCGCCCACGGCCTCACCTTCGTCACCCACCGCCTGCGCGCGATGCAGGCCCTGTGCGCGCTCGCCCTCGGCGACGCCGGGACGGCCTACGCGCACGCCTCCTCGCTCACCCCGCCCGGCACGCTGCCGGCCGACGTCGCCCAGTTCCATCTGGTCTTCCTGGACCTGGTGGAGGCGGCCGTGCGCTCCGGCCGTACCGAAGAGGCCCGCCGGCACGTGGCTGCGGGCCGGGCCGCCCGGATGGACCTGATCTCGCCCCACCACGAGTTCGTCCTGCTCGCCGCGCAGGCGCTCGTGAGCGACGACGCCGACACCGCCTGCGCCGCGGTGTACGGCTGCGCCCACGCCGGGGACTGGCCCTTCGAGCTGGCCCGGGTCCGGTTCCACCACGGGGCCTGGCTGCGCCGGCGCGGCCGCAGGGCGCAGGCGCGGGAGCGGCTGGCCGCGGCCAGGGACGCCTTCGCAGGCCTCGGTGCCGGCCCGTGGCGGGACCGGGCCGAGGAGGAGTTGCGCGTCTGCGACGAGGCGAGGGCGGCGGACGCCGTCGACCGGCTGACGCCGCAGGAGCTGCGGATCGCCGCACTGGTCGCGGAGGGGCTGACCAATCGGGACATCGGTACGCGCCTGCAACTCTCCCCGAAGACGGTCGCCAGCCACCTCTACCGGCTCTACCCGAAGCTGGGCGTGACCACGCGCGCCGCCGTGGCCCGGGCCCTGAACGGGCGGGCGGAACAGTGAGGACGACGGGCCCGGAGGGGAGTGGGCTCAGACGGGCGCGTCGCCCCGCGGCAGCCGCCACTCGCGCGGCGTCATCCCGTACGCCGCCCGGAACCGCCGGGTGAAGTGGCTCGGGCTGGAGAATCCGCACCGTGCGGCGACGGCACCGATCGTGAGGTGGGCATGACCGGGCGAGCGCAGCAGCCGGCGCGCCGCTTCCAGCCGTTCGGTGATGAGCCACTGCTCGAGGCTGACGCCGGCGCCGCTCAGGACGAGGTAGAGATGGCGCAACGAGACGGCGTGCGCGGCGGCGATCCGTTCCGGCGTCAGATCGTGATCGGTGAGATACCGGCGGGCGTAGGCCAGGACGCGGGTCAGCAGGGTCTCCTCCAGAACGGTGCCGGCCCGCGGCGTCCGCTCGCCGTGCGCGGCCGAGACCAGCAGGGCGCGGACCAGTTGTGCGGTGGCGCTGGCCACGGCGGCCGCTCCCGGGTCGGCCACCAGACGGTCCGGGTCCCGCCACAGTCCGCGCAGGTGCCCGAGCACCAGGTCGTACATCGGGCTGGCCCGCAACCGGCCGGACGCCTCCAGCACGGTCTCCAGCGGCAGACCGAGCCGCTCGACGTCGAACGTCATGGCCTGCGAGGCGCCGTCGCCGGACCAGCCGTACACGCGTGGCACCAGTTCGTGGAAGACGGTGATGTCGTCCGCGCCGTACAGCTCCCGCCGTCCCGCCACCTCGCCCCGGCCGGCGCCCTCGGTCTGGAGCGAGACGGAGACGACGGGGTTGCTGCGGTGCCCGCGCACGTGCCGCTCCGTCCGGTGCACCGTGAAACCCGAACTGCGGGACCGGAAGAGCATGATGTCGTCGAGCCGCCACAGCTCCATACGCGCGTGCATGCCCGTCGCGCTGACCTCGTGCACGACGTCGTTGGGTACCGAGTCGTCCGTCAGGGCGTGGTGGAAGGCGTCCGCCCGCTCTCCCGGCGCCACGGTGTCGAGGTCCAGCAGCAGCACATTGTCCCCCATCCATAGGATCTGACCCGCAGTGTGCGGCGGCCCCCGCACGCGACCGGGCACGGAGCGGGCGGCGTTCGTCCTCGGTCAAGGCCTGTGCACGGGAGGCAAAACCCGCCCCCGCGCGGATACCGGCACCGGGTCGTCACCCCCGCTGCCCCAGCCGCTCCCGCAACTGCCCGCGCGAGGTGATGCCGAGCTTCGGATAGATCCGGTACAGGTGGGCTCCCACGGTGCGCGGGGAGAGATAGAGCTGCTGACCGATGTCCCGGTTCGACAGCCCCGTCGCGGCCAGTTGGGCGATCTGCAGCTCCTGCGGTGTGAGCAGCTCCCAGTCCGTGGGGCTGCGCTGCCCGCCTCCCTCACCGGCGGAGCGCAGTTCCTGGCGGGCGCGCTCGTGCCACGGCTCGGCGCGCAGCGAGGCGAAGGACTCCCGCGCGATCCGCAGCGGCGTACGGGACTCCGTCACCCGTCGTCTGCGCCGCAGCCACGCCCCGTACGCGAGCAACAGGCGTGCCCGGGTGAAGGGTTCCTGCGACATGTCCAGATCGAGCGCCGCCCGGAACCGTGCCTCGGCGCTGTCGTCGTCCGCCAGCAGCGCCTGTGCGAAGCCCAGGCCGGCCCGGACCGTCCGGGCCGTGGCCGGTGCGGCCCGCTCCTGAAGTCCGCTCAGCGCCTGCCGGGCCTGGGCCAGATGCTCGTCGCTCACCGCGGACTCGGCGAGGACGGGGAGGGCGAGGGTCTGCAGGTACGGATGGTGCGCCGGGTCCGTGGGGTCGAAGACCCGCCACACACAGGCGAACGCCTCCGCCTGCCGGCCCGCCGCCAGCCCGATCAGACCCCGCGTGATCTGGATGAAGGCGAGGTTGGACGGGTTGGCCACGGCCAGGCCCTGCCGCTCGGCCTCCGCGATGGCGCCCTGCGCGGCCGCCACGTCGCCGAGCACGGCCGTCAGTTGCGCCTTCGCGATGAGCGCGCCGGTGAGCCACCGGCGCTGCCCGCTCTCCTGCGCCAGCCGGACGGCCTCGGCCACGCTCGGCACGCCCGCCTCCCAGTCCACGACATGGGCCGAGGTGAAGGACAGCGACACCAGGGTCTGGGTCAGCAGGCCGAGCCGGCCCTGCGCCCGCAGGCCGGCGGCCGCGTGGCGCAGGAAGCCTCCCGCCAGGTCGTAGGCGCCCGCCATGGTGGCCGCCGCACCGAGCGTGCCGGCGGCGATGACGTCGTAACCGCCCTCGGACTCGAGCCGTTCGAGGCGCTCGACCACCGTGCTGCCGTTCTCCAGCGGCGTCGCAGCGGCCAGTACGTACACCAGTTCGGCGTGCAGTTCCGGCACCGGCAGCCGCTCGGCCGCGGCGACCACCCGCTCGCGTGTCTCGCGCCCCGGGTCGGCCCACCAGCAGCGGCGCGCCGCCGCCCGCAGCAGTGTGAGCGCCAGTCCGGGGTGCCCCGCGTCCGCCGCCGACTCCGCGGTGGCGATGAGCAGGCGCAGTCGCGGCACGCTCGCCGACACATCGGTCTCGAGCCGCTCACGCAGCAGCACGAGCCGGGCCCGTTCCCGTTCGTCGAGGTCGAGCGGCGCGGCCAGGTGCAGCAGGGTCTCGGCCCGCTCGGCGTCGCCGAGTTCGAGTGTCAGCTCCGCCGCGTGCAGCAGCCGGCCGGCCCGGCGCGACGGACGCTCGCCGAGGGCCACGGCGCGCTCCAGGGCGGCGAGGGCGACGGCCGGTGCGCCGCGCGCCTCGGCGCGGGCCGCCGTCCTCTCCAGCGCCTCGGCGACGGACTCGTCGGGCCGGCCGCTGGCCGCGGCCCGGTGCCAGGCCTGGCGGTCGGGGCGGCCCTCCAGTACGGCGGCAAGGGCGCCGTGCGCGGCGAGGCGTTCGGCGAGCGGGGCGGTGTGCAGCACCGCCGACCGCACCAGCGGGTGGGAGAAGAGGACGCGCTGCGCGTCCGCCGTGACGAGGCCGCTCGCCACGGCGGGACGAAGGGCGTCGGCGTCGAGCGCTGTGCGCGCCAGCCCGGAAGCCGCCGCGAGAACGTCCCCCAGCAGCCCCTCCTCGTCGGAGGCGGCGACGAGCAGCGCCGTCCGCGTGTCCGGCGGCAGATCGGCCAGCCGGGAGCTGAACGCCTGTTCGAGTCTTGACGTGAGGGGGACGGCCGGGGAGGTCAGGGCGTCCGCGGACGTGGCCCGGCCGCGCAGGGCGGCCGGCAGTTCGATGAGGGCCAGCGGATTGCCGGCGGCCCCGTCCAGCACCTGGCGGCGCAGCGGCGGTTCGAGCCCGGGCCGCACGGTGTCCAGGAGGTCGCGCGCGGCGGTCGCGGTGAGCGGTTCGAGCCGCAACTCGGGCACGGCGGAGGCGTCCAGAGGCGTCACGCACCCCTCGCGGACGCCGAGCAGCATCCCCAGCGGTTCGGCGCCGAGCCGCCGGGCCACGAACGCGAGCACGTCCAGCGTCGGCGCGTCCAGCCACTGCGCGTCGTCGGCGACCAGCAGCACGGGTGCCTCGTCGGCGGCGTCGCCGAGCAGGCTGAGCGTCGCCAGGGCGATCATGAAGAACTGCGGGGCGCCCTCCGTCGCCGACGGCTCGGCCATCCCGAACGCCCCGAGCAGCGCCCGCGCCTGCACGGGCGGCAGGTGCCCGACACGGTCCAGCAGCCCGTGCGTCAGCTGGTGCAGCCCCGCGTACGGCAGATGCGTCTCGGCCTCCACACCGGAGGCGGTGAGCACGGTGAGACCGGCGGCGCGGGCCCGCCGCCCGGTGCGCGACAGCAGCGCCGACTTGCCGATGCCCGGCGCGCCACGGACCACGAGTGCCGCGCCCGTGTCCGGCAGCCCGTCCACGAGCGCGTCGAGAGCGGCCAGTTCCCCCGCCCGGCCGAAGAGCTCGTCGCCCGGCACCCGGCACCCCCTCGGACCTGTGTTTCTGTGCAGATGGAGCATTCTATGTGCACGGCTGGAGAACGAGATGTGCGCGCGCTGCAAAGACCCCGAAGGCCCGACGGCGACAGTCACTTCGTGGTCGGCGTGCGGATGCCTGGGGCGCGGCCGGGGACCAGGCTGGACGGGACACGGGGCGACCGGCGGCGCAGCCGCGCCCGTGCCGCCGGCAGGAGGGCCCATGACGAAGACCGTGATCGACACCTCGGGATTCCCCGAGCGGGGGGACAAACTGCGCCGCTGGCGCCAGGCGGTCTCCCGGGACACCCTGCCGGTGACGATCGTGTCCCACGGCGAGCGGCCACCGGAAGGCCGGATGACCACCCAGGCCCTCGGGCACCTGCTGTTCGTCGTCACGGAGGCGGAGCCGCAGCGGTTCGTGCGCAGCGGACGCCGGATCGCCCGGGGCGCGGACGGGAAGCCCGGCTACGTGGGTGCGGCCGTGGTCGGGTCCACCGGCGGGTCGCTGCGGCAGCGCGGCCGGACCCTGCACCTGCGCGACGGCGACCTGCTCCTGTGGGACACCGAGTCCGCGCACGAGTTCGACTTCCCACGCGGCGTACGCATGACGGCATGTCTCGTCCCGCGCGACGCACTGGGCGCCCGGGCCGAGGCCTTCGCGGCGGTCACCCCTGTCACGGTGGACCCGGACAGTGCCGCGGCGGCCGTGCTCGGGCCACTGGTGACGGCACTGGCCGGCTCCGCCGCCCACTGCCCCGACCACGTCGCCCGTCAGCTGGCGGGCGGCGTCACCGACCTCGTCGCCTCGCTCGTCGCCGACCACACCGGCGGGTCACCGGGTTCCGGGACGAGCCCTCGTCAGGCACTCGCCCAGGAGATACGCACGTACGTGGACCGCAACCTCGCGGACGCCGGCCTCAGCCCCGAGGCCATCGCCACCGCCCATCACATGTCCGTCCGGTCCCTGCACAAGCTCTTCGAGGGGGAGGGCGTCACCGTGGGCGGGCTGATCCGGGGACGGCGTCTGGAGGAGTGCGCCAAGGACCTCCTCAGGGCGGGCACGGCCCAGCAGACCATCGCGGCCGTGGCCCGCTCCTGGGGTTTCGCCAACCCCGCCCACTTCAGCCGCCTGTTCCGATCCGTGTACGGCACGACCCCCAGCCGGTGGCGCCGCACCGGCGGGCAGGCCGCCCTGCCGCCCGGCGGGCCCCGTCACATCATCCGGCAGCCGCGGCTGCGCGAGACCCCCGCGGACCGGAGCACCGTCAGATGACCTAACGGACCGCGCGGGGACCCACGCAGGGTGGAGGTATGAGCCAGCCGACCGGTTTCCTCCCCGACGAGCAGGCGGCCTCCCACCGCCTCGGCCCGCTGCACGTGGTCACGTACCGAGGTGCGGCCCCCCATGTCCTGCGATCACCGCGCCCGGGCCCCGGGTTCGTGGGCGCCGGCACCCAGACCGTGGGCAGGGCGGTGCTGACGGACCACGGGACGTGCGCGCCGGGCGAGGCCTTCGTGGTGGACATGGCACGGCCGTGGACGCTGCGGGAACTCGGCGACTTCCGCCTGCACCTCTTCCTTCTGCCCCGCGACGTGATCGGTGCCCAGGACCGTGAACTCGGCGCACTGTGGGGCGTGCACGGGCCCTCCGGCGGCGTGGCAGGGCTGCTCGCCCCCCTCCTTGCCACCGTCGCCGAGGCAGCGCCGTCCTACCGCGGATCCGTCGCGCGCGGTGTCGCCGGGAGCGTGGCCGACCTGCTCGGCACCATCGCCGCGGCGGGTACCTCCGAGGCCACGGCCGGCTCCGGCGAGGGGGACGGGATGGCCCGCCGGATCCGCCAGTTCGTGAACGACAACCTGGCCGACCCCGCCCTCGGCCCGGAGCTGATCGCCGCCCACCACCGCGTGTCGGTGCGCTACTTGCACAAGGTGTTCGCCGGGGAGGCAACGACCCTCAGCCGCTGGATCCGGCAGCGGCGCCTCGAGGAGTGCCGGCGCGAACTGGCCCGGCCCGTGGGCGGTGACACCGGTGCCGTCTTCTCGGCCGTGGCCCGGCGCTGGGGTTTCGTCAACGCCGCGCACTTCAGCCGCAGTTTCCGCGCCGCGTACGGGATCTCGCCGGGCGAGTGGCACCGCATCCGGAACCTGGCCTGACGGGCGTCCGGCCCGTGCGCCCACGGCACAGCGCGGTGCACGCGCGGGCGCTCCGGGCCGACCGGGGCGGCCTAGCTTGCGGGGGACGGACGCCGGCCGCCGAAGGCGGGGGCCGGATGCCGGGCCACCGCCGACCGCCGGACACCCGCCGGACCCCGGAACGCTCCCGGCCCGCACACCTGCCCGCCGTACGCCGGAGAACCGGCGGCGCACCACCACCGAACGAGGGAGACGACATGACCGAGCCGCACCCCGTCAACCGCCGCAGGATCATGGCGGCGGGCGCCGCCGTCGCCGCCGCGAGCCTCGCCGCCGTACCGGCACACGCCAGCGGACAGAACGAGCGGCACCACGAGGAGCCCGTACCCACGGTCGTCCTGGTGCACGGGGCGTTCGCCGACGGATCCAGCTGGGCTCCGGTGACCGGCCGGCTCCAGCGCCTCGGGTACGAGGTGAAGGCCGTCGCCAACCCGCTGCGCGGGCTCGCCTTCGACGCCGCCCAGGTGCGGGCCGTGCTGGACTCCGTCCCCGGCCCCGTCGTACTCGTGGGGCACTCCTACGGCGGTGCGGTGATCACCGAGGCCGCCGCCGGCGCCGCCAACGTCGAGGCCCTCGTGTACGTGGCCGCCTTCGTCCCGGACGCCGGCGAGGTGCTGGGCGAACTCTCCGCGAGGTTCCCCGGCTCCGAACTCGAGCCCGCCCTGTCGGCCGTACCTGTGACAGGCCCCGACGGGAGGCCCGGCCTCGACCTCTACATCCGACCGGACCGCTTCCGGCACGTCTTCGCCGGGGACGTGCCCGGCAGCACCGCCCGGATGCTCGGGGCGGCGCAACGGCCCCTGAGTGCCACCGCCTTCGGGGACAGGGCCACCGTCGCCGCCTGGCGGACCATCCCCTCCTGGAACCTGGTCGCCACCCGTGACCGGGGCATCGTCCCCGAACTCCAGCGCTTCCAGGCACGCCGGGCCGGTTCCCGCACCGTCGAGATCACCAGCTCCCATCTGCCGCTGTACAGCCGCCCCGACGCGGTCGCCGCCCTGATCAAGGCCGCCGCCCGCACCGTCACCTCGTCCTGAGCCCCCGTCCCCGCAGGAGACCACCATGTCCACACCCCACGACCTCGAGCAGATCGACCGCATCAACGCGGGAGGCCGTACCCCCGTCGTCTTCGTGCACGGCCTGTGGCTGCTGCCCAGCAGCTGGGACCGCTGGGCGACGGTCTTCGAGGCCGCCGGATACGCCCCGTTGACCCCTGGCTGGCCCGACGACCCCGACACCGTGGCCGAGGCCAACGCCCATCCCGAGGTGTTCGCCGGCAAGAGCGTCGGCCAGGTCGCCGACCACTTCGCCGGCCTCGTGGGCCGGCTGGAGCGCAAGCCGGTCGTCATCGGCCACTCCTTCGGCGGCCTCATCACGCAGATGATCGCCGGACGCGGTCTGTCCGCCGCCTCCGTCGCCATCGACCCGGCACCCTTCCGCGGTGTGCTGCCGCTGCCGTTCTCCTCGCTGCGCGCGGCGAGCGCCGTCCTCGGCAACCCGGCCAACTACCACCGCGCGGTGCCTCTCACCTACGAGCAGTTCCGCTACTCCTTCGCCAACGCGGTCAGCGAGGAGGAGGCCAAGGAGCTCTACGCGCAGTTCGCCGTGCCCGCGCCGGGCGAGCCGCTGTTCCAGGCCGCCGTCGCCAACATCAATCCGTGGACCGAGGTGAAGGTCGACACCCGCACGCCCGAACGCGGCCCGCTGCTGATCATCTCCGGCGAGAAGGACCACACCGTGCCGTGGGCCATCGCCGACGCCTCGTACAAGAAGCAGGCCCGCAACGAGCACGCGGTCACCGAGATCACCGAGATCAAGGGCCGTGGGCACGCCCTCACCATCGACAGCGGCTGGCGCGAGGTGGCCGACACCGCGCTCGCCTTCGTCCGCCGGTTCGCGGGCTGACAACCGCTCACCGGGAAGCCGTACGGCCGGGCGCCGGCGGGCCGTACGACGAGAGGGTGCCGGTGCATGTCCGGCACCCTCCTCCGTGTCCCGCCGGGCACCGCGGCGCGGGTCACTCACCGCCCAGGGCCCGGGCGAGCGCCGCGCGGGAGGTGATCCCCAGCTTCGGGTAGATCCGGTACAGATGGTCGGCGACGGTCCGCGGCGACACCCGCAGCCGCTGTCCTATGTCCTTGTTCGTGAGCCCGTCCGCCGCGAGCTGGGCGACCCGCAGCTCATGCGCCGTCAGCAACTCCCGCCCGCCGTGCGGTTCCCCCGCCGCCTGCCCGGCGGCGCGCAGTTCGCGCTCCGCCTGCCGCGCCCAGGGCACGGCGCCCAGCGCGACGAACGTCCGGCGCGCCTCGCCCAGCGCGTCGCGTGCCCCCGCACGCTGCTGCCGGCGCAGCCGGACGCCGTGCGCGAGCCGCAGCCGGGCCCCTTCGAAGACCCACTGTCCGGCTCCGGGAACGGCGTAGGCCGCCTCGTAGCGGCCGTCGGCCTCGTCGTCGCCCGCGGCGAGCGCCGAGGCGGCGGCGAGGAGAAAGGCGTGATGCGGGGAGATGTCAGCCATCCGTGCCGCGCGCGCCGCGGCCAGGTGGGCGCGGGCGGCTTCGTGACGCCCGGTGTGGGTGGCGGCCGACACGAAGTCGAAGAAGGGCAGGTGGAACCAGGGCAGGCCCTGCGGCAGCACGCCGGGCGGGGTGAGCTCCGCCAGGCGGACGTAGGCCTCCTCGTACCGGCCGTGCCCGAGCGCGGCCAGGGCGCGCAGGTGCGTCAGGTGGTCCTCGACGAACTTCATACGGGCGCGGGCCGCGAGTGGACGGATGCTCCGCTCGGCCTGAAGCAGCCCCTCCTCGTCCCCGCGCCCGGCCAGGAAGTGGGCGTAGTGGTGCCGGAACAGCAGGGCGTTGCAGTGGTATCCGAGGTCCTCCGCGGCCTGGGCCTCGCGCAGACAGGCCTCCGCCTGGTCCCAGCGGCCGTGCAGATAGTCCTGGTAGCTCCGGGCCTTCGCGATCGTGCCCTGGGTGGCGTACGCGTGCTGGCCCGTGAACCGGCGCCACAGGGTGCTGTCGGCCGCGTCGACGGCCGCGGCGGTCCACAGCAGCAGCCAGGCCGCGCCGGCCTCCTGCTCCTCGCTCAGGGCGGAGGCGAGCGAGCGCAGTTCCTCGACCGCGCCGTGGGCCGTCCTCGCCGGATCCGACCAGACGCGGTGACACAGCCGGGCCAGCGGGGAGACACGGTGCCGGTGCCTCTCCAGGGCCCGCCAGCCCCGTGGGTCGTTCGTGTACGCCGAGGCGAGCAGCAGCTTGAAGTACACCTGCTCGGCGAGGCCCGCGAACGACTGCGCGCCCGGCTCGGCCAGCGCGTCGAGGGCCTCGGGCAGCAAGGTGAACGAGGAGGCGAAGTCGATGCGGTGGCTCTGGTCGACGTAGACCGCGGCATAGGCGAACAGCGGCGCGATGTCGTCCGGTACGGGGGAGCGCCGGAGCTCCGCCACGATGCGCGCCGTGTACGGCAGGCGTCCGCCGCGGGCCGCCATCACGGCCGCCCAGGTCAAGCGGCGCGCCCGGGAGCCGGGGTCGGTGCTGAGGACGGCGGCGCGGTCGAGCAGCAGCGCCGCCTCCGAGTCGCCGCCGCGCCGGGAGAGGCGACGGCCGGCCGCGTCCAGCCGCGCGGCGAGTTCCTCGTCCGGGAACAGCGATGCGGCGGCCTCGTGCACCAGCCGGCGCGGGTCGTCCGCCGGAAGGGCCTCGGCGAGCTCGCGGTGCGCTTCGCGCTTGTCGGCGCTCGTCGCCCGGGAGACGACCGCGCTGCCGACCAGTGGGTGCCGGAAGGCCAGCCGGCCGGAGGAGTCCAGCCGCGCCAGGCCGCCGGCCTCGATCTCGTCCAGCACCTCCACCGCCCGTTCGCCCGCGTGGACGCGGAGCCACTTCCCGGCGCTCCAGGCCGCCGGCCCGCCGCCCAGGGCCACCAGCAGCAGCACCCGGATCGCCTCGGGGGCCAGGGCGTCGAGGCGGTGGGCGAACAGCCGCTCCAGCCGCCGCCCGAGAGGGACCCGGTCCGGCAGGTCGCCGTTCCACTGCTCGGGGCTCAGCTGGAGGGGCAGTTCGACCAGGGCCAGAGGGTTTCCCGCGGCTTCCCTGACGATGCGCCGGACGGCGGGCGTCCCCAGCTCGGGATGGCGCCGGCGGAGCAGGCGGGCCGCGTCGTCGGGCGCCAGCGCCTCCAGGGTCACCGGCCGGGCCGGACGGCCGTCGGAGCTGGTGCCGTCGGGGGCCGTGCCGTCCGGCCGCCCGGCGCTCACGATCACCAGGGGCAGCTCGGAGATCCTGCGGTGCAGGAAGGTGAAGACCGCCGCGCTGGAGGAGTCCACCCAGTGCAGGTCGTCGACGAGGATCAGCAGCGGGCGGCGCCGCGTCGCCTCCAGGAGCAGCGACAGGGCAGCGGCGCCCACGACGAGGCCGCCGAGAGCTCGTCCCTCGCACAGACCGAGCGCCGACTCCAGGGCCTCACGCTGACATGGGGCAAGTAGTTCGGCGTATCCCATGAGGGGCCGGAAGACCTGGTGCAGCGCACCGAACGCCAGCTCGGCCTCGGCCTCGGAACCCACCGCGCGCAGCACGGAGAAGCCGCGCTCGCGCGCCTGCGCCGCCGTCCACTCCAGCAGCGCGGTCTTGCCGATCCCGGCCTCGCCGCGCAGGTGGGTCGCCGAGCCCCTGCCGGGCCCGTTGCGCGCTTCGTCGAGCGCACGGCCGAGCAGCGCCGTCTCCCGCTGCCTGCCCATGAGTTCCCTGGTGCCGTCCATCGGCATACGCGCCCCCATCACCTGGTCGACCGCTCCGTGTGCGGTGCGGTCACCCCGGAAACCGGGACTCCATCCTGTGCCGGGAGGCGGGGGCAGTTCTGTCCTGTACGTGCAGACCTGTGGCCTGTGCCCGCACATCGCCGTCACCGCCGGGCGCATCCGGGCCGGCCCGCAGCCAGCGGCGCGGCGAATGCCCGTACACGGCCTTGAAGGCCCGGCTGAAGTGCGCGGGGTTCTGGAACCCCCAGCCGTGCGCGACCGCCGAGATGCTCGGCTCGGCCCGGGCCCGGCGCAGCAGCTCGCGCCCGCACTCCTCCACCCGCCGCCGCTGGATCAGCCTGCGCACGGTGGTGTCCTCACTTTCGAAGAGCCGATGCAGATACCGGACCGAGATGCCGTGGGCCCGCGCGACGCGTTCGGGGGAGAGGCCCGGATCCCTGAGGTGGGCGTCGATGTACCGACGGATCGACCGGAGCAGAGGATGCCCGTCGGCCCGGGTGTGGTCGGCACCGTGGTGCACGGCGAACTCGTCGACGAGAGTGGCCAGCAGATCGGCCACGTGGCCCCCGAGACGCTCGCCCAGCGGCGCCGTGGTCCCACCGGCACTCGCGGCGAGCCCCGCCACGAACGGGCCGAGCAGCGCGGCGACTCCCGCGCCGGGCGGGATGACGCGTCCGGTCAGCCGTGGCACGCCGGCGCCCGAGTGGCCCAGCGCCTGCGCGGGCACCCGGAGCAGCCGCACCCGGGACCGCTCCCGCTGCTCCAGGACGAAGGGCCGGCCGAGGGCGAGCAACGCCATTTCCCCCGGCCCGGCTTCCGTGCCGCGGCCGTCCTGGTGGAGGGCCGTGCGCCCGGACATCTGGATGAGCAGCGCGAGCTGATCGGCCGGTGCGCCGGCGGCCGTGCGCGCGGTGCGGCTCACCCGCATGGGATCGGCCTCCACCGTCAACAGGCGGACGTAGCCGAGCTCCAGCGCTTCGATACTTCCCTCGAAGGGCTCCGCCGCCCGTGGCGTGACCTCCACCGGCGCCAGCCATCTGCGCATGGCGCACTGCCACGCGGTGGCCCGGCTCGCCTCGGGCAGCGACGCCGTACTCGCAACGGGACGCACACCAACTCCTCTGCTCCGGCCTGCTCGTACTCGTGGGCGCCCGCTCGCGACGCATGCGGGAGCCCCGGACCCGAGCCTGCGTGTCACCGGCGGGCCGCGACTAGGTCATCTGGCGGGTGACGGCAGTCGTCCGGCAGGTGATGCCGCTCACCTTCAGGGGACCGGCCGCCGCCGTCATCTCCCCACGGCGTGCGCCGTTCCGCTGCGCTGTCCACCGGAAGGTCCATGCGCCGACGCGAAGACCCCACAGCACGTCCGCCCGCGCCCCCGGCGCCCGTCGGCCGCCGCCGGGCCGCGTACCGGCCCTCATCCGCCGTGCATCTGACGTCCTGTCAGGCAGAAGGAAAGGACTCGTGTGGACCCGAAGAGCACCGGCCCCGCCCTTGTCGGGCAGTTGCCGCCACCCCTGCCCGCCGACCGGATCACCGTCCTCAACCAGCCGAAGGGCGACCCGCACTCCACCCGCTCCTACGAGTGGAACGGCTGGACCTTCGACGTGCCGCCCGGCGTCTTCCTACCTGGCTGGACCAGCCGCTTGATCCACGAGCGGCTGCCCGACGGACGCATCGAGACCCGCGGCCGCCGCTGTGCCGCGATGGGCGCCGGCCTCGGCGTCGAGGCCGTGGCCGCGGCCACCCGCGGCGCCCGGGAGATCCACGCGCGCGACGTCCACCCCGAGAGCGTGGCCGCCGCCACCCGTCACTACCGGCGCCTCGCCGGCGAGCACCCGGACACCGCCTTCCGTCCCGCCCTGAGCTACCTCATTGACGCCCTGCCGGACGGCGCCCAGTCCCACTGCCCTGGTCGCGCATGAGCGGGAACGGCGCGCCCGCTCCCGAGGCGGGGATCCTCCGACAGCCGGCGACGCGGGGGGACCCTGTTCCCGTGCCGTGCCTGGTGGGGAGCGAGCCGCCGGAGCGTCAGCGCTTCCCTTACGGAACCGACGGCTCCGCGATCCGGCGGACGGCCCCGGCGTCCAGCGCCGGCTGCCAGATCCGGGCGAGGGCCGTCGGAGTGAGCACCTGGCCGGGCGGGCCCTGCCCGGCCAGCCGTCCGTCGCTGAGCAGCAGGCAGGCGTCCGCCGATCGGGCGGCCTCCAGATCGTGTGTCGCCTGGACGACGGTTGTGCCGTCGGCGACCAGGTCCGTGAGCAGGGCGGTGATCCGATCCCGGGCCTCGGGGTCCAGACCGGTGGTCGGTTCGTCCAGCAGCAGCAGATCCGACCCCTGGGCCAGGCCCTGCGCGATCAGGACGCGCTGGCGCTGCCCGCCCGACAACTCCCCGAGCTGGCGGCCGCCCAGGTCGGTGACGCCCAGCCGTTCCATGGCGGAATCGACCATCGTCCGGTCGTGCGAGGTGAGCCGCCGCCACGGACCGCGGTCGCTCCAGCGCCCCATCTCCACGGTCTGTCGCACCGTGAGCGGGAGGGCGTCGCCGACGGCGCCGCGCTGCGGCACGAACGCCGGCGGGCGCCCCTCGGAGTACCGGAGCCGTCCCGCTGTGGCATCGATCACTCCGGCGAGGACGCCGAGCAGGGTGGACTTCCCGCTCCCGTTCGGTCCGACGAGCGCCGTCATTGCCAATGCCGGTATGTCCGCGCTGAGTTGGCGGAGCACGGGCCTGCCCGGGTAGCCCGCGTCCAGGTCGGTGAACCGGACGCGCTGGTTCCCCATCTCGCCGGCCGGCGACTGGGGGCGGTGTTTTTTGAACATGGTTGTCATTGTAAGGTCATCGTATGGAGTGGTTGACGGCCCCTTTCGAGGTGGCCTTTGTGCAACGGGCCCTGTGGGCCGGGATTCTGGTGTCGGCGATATGCGCCCTCGCGGGTACGTGGGTGGTGCTCAGGGGCATGGCCTTCCTCGGCGACGCCATGTCCCACGGGCTGCTGCCGGGCGTCGCGGTCGCCGCGCTGCTCGGGGGCAATCTGCTGGTGGGGGCGGTGGTGAGCGCGGCCGTCATGACAGCCGGCGTCACCGCTCTCGGGCGCACCCCGAGGCTGTCCCAGGACACCGGCATCGGCCTGCTCTTCGTCGGGATGCTGTCCCTCGGCGTCATCATCGTGTCGCGTTCGCAGTCCTTCGCGGTGGACCTCACCGGGTTCCTCTTCGGCGACGTCCTCGCCGTACGCGAGAGCGACCTGGTCCTCCTGGGAGCGGCGCTGCTGCTGGCGCTGGCCGTCTCGGTGCTCGGTCACCGTGCCTTCCTGGCCCTGGCGTTCGACGCGCGCAAGGCCCGGACGCTCGGTCTGCGTCCCCGGCTGGCGCATGCCGTACTGCTGGGGCTGCTGGCGCTGGCCATCGTCGCCTCGTTCCACATCGTGGGAACACTGCTCGTGCTCGGCCTGCTCATCGCCCCGCCGGCGGCGGCCCTGCCCTGGGCGCGCGGCGTGCGCGGCGTCATGCTCCTCGCGGCGGCCCTCGGCGCGACCGCCACCTTCGGCGGTCTGCTGCTCTCCTGGCATCTGAGCACCGCGGCCGGAGCGACCGTCTCGGCCCTCGCGGTCAGCCTCTTCTTCCTGTCCCACCTGGCGTCCGGGCTCCGGCACCGACGCCGCGCGCGCCGCGCCGGCCTCCTCGCGAGTGCCGCCCCCTTCACGGCGAACGCCCCCACGACCCGACCGAACGAAACCTGAGGCGATCTCCTTGTTCGTCCGAAGAAACGTCACATCCCTGGCGCCCGCGCTTCTGGCAGTGGTCCTGACGACCACGGGTTGCGCGGGCGAGGACGACGCCAAGTCCACCTCCGGGGGCCCTTCTCCCTCCGCCACCCCCCACGGTTACGTCGAAGGAGCCACCGAGACGGCCGAGCAGCAGTCCCGGCTGCTGCTCGGCGACCCCGGCAGCGGCGAAACCCGGGTCCTGGACCTGATATCCGGCAAGGTGCACACCACTTCGCGCCGGGCAGGGGTCACGGAGCTCACCACGGACGGCCGCTTCGGCTACTTCCACGGCCCGGACCGCACCCACGTCCTCGACAGCGGTGCGTGGATGGTCGACCACGGTGACCACGTGCACTACTACCGCGCGAAGATCCAGGACGCCGGCGAACTTCCGGGCGGCGCCGGTACCGGCATCCGCAGCGACACCGGCGTGACCGTGGTGACGGAACCGGACGGCGATGCGGACGTCTATACGCGCGCCGAGCTGGAGAAGGGCGCGATCGGTACCCCCGTCGAACTGCCCGGCTCCTACGCCGGGGCGGTGGTGCCGTACGCGGAACACCTGATCGCGCTCGCGCGGGACGGGGACGGCCCGGCGAAGGTCGCCGTGCTCGACCGCGCGGGCAGGCGCATCGCCTCACCGGAGGCCGGGTGCGAGGACCCGCGCGGTGACGCCGTCACCCGGCGCGGGGTCGTCCTCGGCTGCGCCGACGGCGCCCTGCTCGTCCACGAGGACGACGGTGCCTTCACCGCCGAGAAGATCCCGTACGGCGAGGACGTGCCGAAGGCGGAGCGGGCCATGGAGTTCCGGCACCGCGCGGGCAGTACCACGCTGACCGCACCCGCGGGGAAGAGCGCCGTCTGGGTCCTGGACGTGACCAGGCGTGCCTGGACCCGGGTGGAGACCGGCCCCGTGGTCGCCGCCAACACCGCGGGCGAGGGTTCGCCGCTGGTCGTCCTGGAGACCGACGGAGCCCTCCACGGCTACGACATCGCCGGCGGCAAGGAGACCGCCGTCACCCAGCCCCTGCTCAGGAACGCGACCGGCGGGACCGCGGCGCCGGTGATCGAGGTCGACCGGAGCCGGGCCTACCTCAACGACCCGTCAGGCAAGCGCGTGTACGAGATCGACTACAACGACAACCTCCGTGTCGCCCGCACGTTCGACCTGGACGTCCGGCCGTCCCTGATGGTGGAGACGGGCCGATGAGCGTGCGCGCACGGACCGCGCGGATCCGCGCCCTGCTGCTGACCCTGGTCGCCTTCTTCGTCCTCGCCGGTACGGTGACCGGCTGCGCGAGCGGCCACGACCGGCCCCGGGTCGTCGTGACGACCAACATCCTCGGTGACATCACCCGGGAGATCGTCGGGAAGGAGGCGGACGTCAGTGTTCTCATGCAGCCCAACGCCGACCCGCACTCCTTCGGCCTGTCGGCCGTACAGGCCGCCGAACTGGAGAACGCCGACCTCGTCGTCTACAACGGGCTCGGGCTGGAGGAGAACGTACTGCGGCACGTGGAGGCCGCCCGCGAGTCGGGCGTGGCCACCTTCGCGGCAGGCGAGGCGGCGGACCCCCTCACCTTCCACATCGGGGACGAGGGCGGTCCGGCGGAGGAGGCAGGCGAGCCCGACCCGCACTTCTGGACCGACCCCGACAGGGTGCGCAAGGCCGCCGGCCTCATCGCCGACCAGGTCGTCGAGCACGTCGAGGGCGTGAGCGTCAAGGACGTCCGGGACAACGCGGACCGTTACGACGGACAACTCACCGAGCTCACCGCCTGGATGGAGAAGTCCTTCGCGGCCATCCCCGAGGACCGCCGCGCGCTGGTCACCAACCACCACGTCTTCGGATACCTGGCCGACCGCTTCGGATTCCGCGTGATCGGCGCGGTCATCCCCAGCGGCACGACACTCGCCTCGCCCAGCTCCTCCGACCTGCGCTCCCTCACCCAGGCCATGGAGAAGGCCAAAGTACGCACGGTCTTCGCCGACTCCTCGCAGCCCACCCGGCTGGCCGAGGTTCTCCGCCAGGAGATGGGCGGCGACGTGGACGTCGTCGCCCTGTACTCCGAGTCGCTCACCGAGAAGGGCAAGGGCGCCGGAACCTACCTGGAGATGATGCGCGCCAACACCTCGGCCATGGCCGAGGGCCTCACCGGCGACTGAACCCACTTACCCCGCGGCCCGGCGGACCGAACGCCGACCGCTCCACCCCCAACCCCGCCCCACACAGGGCCGGAGAGGAAACACACACCATGAACAAGCCGACACGCGCCAGAACACTCGCGGGCACGGCCCTCGCCCTGACGGCCTCCATGGCACTGACCGCCTGCGGCGGGAACGACGACGCCTCGTCCGCCGCCAAGCCGAAGCAGACGAAGAGCAGCGACGCCGCCGTGGTCAAGAACCCGCTGGTCGCCTCCTTCGACGGGGGACTGTACGTCCTCGACGGCGAGACCCTGAAGCCGGCGAAGACGATCGAGCTGCCCGGCTTCAACCGGGTCAACCCCGCGGGCGACGAGGACCACGTCGTCATCTCCACCGACAGCGGCTTCCGCGTGCTCGACGCCGCCCGGCAGACCTTCACAGGCACCGAGTTCAAGGGTGCCAAGCCTGGTCACGTGGTGCGGCACGCCGGCAGGACCGTGCTGTTCACCGACGGCACCGGCGAGGTGAACGTCTTCGACCCCGCCGAACTCGGCGACGGCGCCAAGCCGCAGACCCGCACCTACACGTCCGCGAAGCCCCACCACGGTGTCGCCATCGAGCTGAGCAACGGCGAACTCGTCAGCACCCTGGGCACCGAGGAGAAGCGCACCGGTGCCCTGGTCCTGGACAAGAACAACAAAGAGATCAAGCGCGCCGAGAACTGCCCGGGAGTGCACGGCGAGGCCGCCGTGAAGGACGAGGTGATAGCCGTCGGCTGCGAGGACGGCGTCCTGCTGTACAAGGACGGCGAGTTCACCAAGATCGACGCGCCTGACGACTACGGACGCATCGGCAACCAGGCGGGCAGCGACGTCTCCCCGATCCTCCTGGGCGACTACAAGACCGACCCCGAGGCGGAACTGGAACGGCCCACGCGCATATCGCTGATCGACACCCGGACGGCGAAGCTGCGCCTGGTCGACCTCGGCACCAGCTACTCCTTCCGCTCGCTGGGCCGCGGCCCGCACGGCGAGGCCCTCGTGCTCGGCACCAACGGTGTCCTCCACGTCATCGACCCGGAGACCGGGAAGGTGGAGAAGGAGATCGAAGCGGTCGGCGACTGGACGGAGCCGCTGGACTGGCAGCAGCCGAGGCCCACGCTCTTCGTCCGTGACCACACGGCGTACGTCTCCGAGCCGGGCAAGCGCCGACTGCACGCCTTCGACCTGGACTCGGGCGAGAAGCTGACGTCGGTGACCCTCCCGAAGGCCACCAACGAACTGTCCGGCACGGTGGCCGGTCACTGATCGGCCCCCCTCGCGAGGTTGTCGTGGCGCCCGCCGACCGTGTGTCGGCGGGCGTTCCGCGATGCCCGCATGGCATGGCATGCCGTGCCGGCCGTAAAGGAAATGCACCCCCACGTGGGGGTGCATTTCCTTGTGCTGAATCACCGGTGACAGGAGGACGGGGGCGCCTCCCCGCACGGTGCTGTGTTCAGCCCTACCGGCTCGAGTACGGCAGTAGTGCCATCTCGCGGGCGTTCTTGATCGCTGTGGTGAGCTGTCGTTGCTGCTGGGCGGTGACGCGGGTGACGCGGCGGCTGCGGATCTTGCCGCGGTCGGAGAGGAACTTCCGCAGCAGGTCGGTGTCCTTGTAGTCGATGTAGGTGATGCCGGCCGCGTCGAGCGGGTTGGGGCGGGACTTCAGCGGCTTGCGGGGGCCTTTGCGTGGGGTCATGGGCGGCTCCTTCTGTGACGGGGTGGATGAGGCCGGGTCATGTGACGGGGTCGAGGAGGGAGTCGAACGCGGCCGGGAGGTGTTTCCACGCTTCGGGTCCCGCGGCGTACTCGGCGTCGGTGAGCAGGCAGGACTCCAGCACGCGTGCCAGCCCGTCGCGGTCGAGGCCGGGTGACGTGAAGACGAGGTGCTGGCAGCGGTCCCCGTGCTCGGGATGCCAGTCCAGTGCGGCGGCGGCCCGGCGTACGGGCGGGACCATCTCCCAGGCCGCGTCCGGCAGGGAGGCGAGCCACGGCCCGGCGCTCTCCACGCACAGGGCTCCGCCGGCGGCGTCCCAGGCGAGCAGGGTGTCGGGGCGGTCGGCGAGCCAGAACCGTCCGCGGCTGCGGGCGGCTGCGCAGCAGAGGTCCTCCAGGGCTTGGTAGAGGCGTTCGGGGTGGAAGGGGCGGTGCCGGCGCCAGACGAAGGTGCTGACGCCCGCCTCGTCGGCCTCCTGGGGGAGCAGGGCGCAGGCCGGGTGCTGGGCCGCCGCGGCCGCGTCCACGTCGAAGCCGGCGAACGCCAGCCGTGCGAGTTCCGCGGAGTCGGCTGCCACCTGCAGGGCGGTGGGGTGGAGTTGGGTGAGGAGCGCGCGGTCCTCGTCGTCGGCCTCCTCGCTCTCCACGACGGCGAGGACGGGGGCGTACTCCAGCTGTCTGGCCCAGGTGTCGCCGATGGTGCGCTGGTCACGGGCGGCGGCCGCGAGGCCGGCCTCGGCCAGGTCGTCGCCGTTGCCGAGGCAGGGGAGTACGAGGGCGGGGTCGACCGCGGTGATCACGTTGGTGAGCCGTAGCGTCTCGGCACCGTGGTGGACGATGACCTCGGCCATGCCCTTGGGTTCGACGGAGTCCCACAGCTCGACGACGGCGAGCCGGGTGAGGCCGGAGTGGGCGAGTCGTTCCAGCTCGGGGACGAGGTCTTCGCGCAGCGCGCAGCACGCGCAGTCGTTGACCAGTGGGGTTTCGCCGCTGGACAGCTCGCCCGAGGCGTCGCGTACGTGGCGCAGGACGGTGCCGTCGGCCGCTGTGGCGAGGTCGTGGTGGAGGGCGACGCTGCCGGGGACGGTGTGCAGGAGGTGGTCCACGGCCTTCCGGCGTGCCTCTGCGTGGAGCCCGGCGACGAGGACGACAGGCAGGGGGGCCTCGGACTGCATCAGTTGGCTCCGTGCCGGCCGTAGCGGCGCTCGAAGCGCTCGACGCGTCCGGCGGTGTCCAGGACGCGGGCGGTTCCCGTGTAGAAGGGGTGGCTCGCGTCGGAGATCTCGACGTCGACGACGGGGTAGGTGTTGCCGTCCTCCCAGTCGATGGTCTTGTCGCTGGTCATGGTGGAGCGGGTGAGGAACGCGTAGTCGGCGGCCCGGTCGCGGAAGACGACGGGACCGTACGCGGGGTGGATTCCGGGCTTCATGGGGTGTCCTTGAGGTCGGGGTCGGCGGTGGTGGGCGCGCGGGTGGTCAGCGTTCCTCGCGGAAGTCGACGTGGCGCCGGGCGACGGGGTCGTACTTGCGCAGGACCATGCGGTCGGGGTCGTTGCGGCGGTTCTTGCGGGTGACGTAGGTGTAGCCGGTTCCGGCGGTGGAGCGGAGCTTGATGATCGGGCGTACCTCGTTGCGTGCCATGCGGGTAGTATATGGCAATGGTTTCCATTACCAATAACAAGGTGTCCGACGAGAGGTAGGTAAGACCTTGTCCGCCCACTGCCAACTGACCGGCGCCCAGCCGGGCTTCGGCAACACCATCTCCCACTCGCACCGGCGCACTTCGCGCCGTTTCGATCCCAACATCCAGCGCAAGCGCTACTGGCTGCCCAGTGAGGGGCGGCATGTCCGGCTGACGCTGAGCGCCAAGGCGATCAAGACCGTCGACAGCATCGGCATCGAGGCCGCCGTGGCCCGTATCCGCGCGCGAGGGGGGAAGGTCTGATGGCCAAGAAGAGCAAGATCGCGCAGAACGAGAAGCGCAAGGCGACCGTCGAGCGGTACGCGGCCCGGCGTGCGGAGCTGAAGGAGATCATCCGCCGCCCGTCGTCCACCGACGCCGAACGTCTGGCCGCAGCGGAAGAGTTGCGCCGTCAGCCCCGCAACGCCAGTGCGACGCGGGTGCGAAACCGGGACAGCGTCGACGGGCGGCCGCGGGGCCATCTGCGCAAGTTCGGCCTGTCACGGGTGCGGGTACGCGAGCAGGCCCATGCCGGTTTCCTTCCAGGAGTCACCAAGTCGTCCTGGTAGCCGTGCCGCTCGCGTGACGGGCGGAGTGGCCGCCGTGACTCGGCGGGGTCACGGCCGGCGGCTCCGCCCTCGGGCAGTCGACCCGGGTGTCAGGGCAGGCGCCGGAGGCCGAGCCGGTAGTCCTCGGCCTGGGGAGCAGCTGCGGAGATCGCGAGGGTGTGCGGTGCGAGTACGCCGACCCTGGGCCCTCAGTCGGCCCGGCCGGGTCGGGGCAGCACCGGCGCATGCGGGCGCGTCGGCCTTGCTGGGGACGTCGTATTGTTCCTGGCCGTTGCCGATGCGTTCGTAACGCGTGCTGAGGCCGGGAAGGTTGTCGAAGCGTCTGAAGGCGTAATCCATCGGGCGACGATCTGTCCGGCACGCGCGTCCCGCAGCAGGGTTCGTTCCTGGCGGTTCTCCACCGCGCGGGCGTACAGCGGGATGAGGAGTGTCTCCTGCACCCTCCGCAGGCGCGGCTTTCCCCGACCCGAGCGCTCTCCGTGACCCAGGTGTGCACCGGGCCGGACGGTGCCGTGGCTGCGACCACCGTCCGGCCCGGAGTCTCAGTGCCCCGTCACGGTGGTGAGGGGCTCGTGCTCGTGCGTGCAGCTCTCGTCGAAGCCGTAGGTGTCCCACGCGGGGAAGGGATCGGTGGCGGGCGGGCCGTCGTCGTCCCGCAGGAGGCAGTCGGCCAGGGCCGCGCGCAGGGATTCCGCGTTCAGGTGGGTGCCGATGAAGACGAGTTCCTGGGCGTGAGGGCTGTCGGTGTCCCGTGCGGAGGAGGGCTCGAAGCGCGCGACCGAGCCGGCCTGGGACCACAGTCCCGTCACGTGGGGGCGGCTCGCGAGGGTGAAGAAGCCCTTGGAACGGAGAACCTGTCCGTGGGCGCCGCTGTCCAGCGCCTCCGTCACGAAGGCCCACAGTCGTCCGGGGTGGAAGGGCGCCGAGGAGCGGAAGACGGTGGAGGAGATGCCGTACTCCTCCGTCTCGGGGACATGGTCGCCGTTGAGTTCCCTGACCCAGCCCGGAGCCTGCTGGGCCCGTTCCAGGTCGAAGCGGCCGGTGCCCAGGAGTTCACCGATCGGTACGCGGCCCCGCACGGCCGGCACGACGTGGGCGGCGGGGTTGAGGCGGGCCAGGGTGGCCCGCAGCCGGTCTGCGGATTCGGCGTCGACGAGGTCGAGCTTGTTGAGGACGATGACGTCGGCGAACTCGATCTGGTCCATCAGCAGGTCGCTGACGGTGCGTTCGTCGTTCTCGTACTGGTCCAGGCCCCGTTCGGTCAGTTCGTCGCCGCCGGCCAGTTCGGGCAGGAAACCCGCGGCGTCCACGACCGTGACCATCGTGTCGAGGCGGGCCAGGTCGCCGAGGGTGGCGCCGTCGTCGCGGGTGAAGGCGAAGGTGGCGGCCACCGGCATGGGCTCGGAGATGCCGGAGGACTCGATGAGGAGGTAGTCGAAGCGCCCCTCGCGCGCCAGCCGTTCCACTTCTTCCAGCAGATCGTCGCGCAGGGTGCAGCAGATGCACCCGTTGGTCATCTCGACCAGGCGTTCCTCGGTGCGCGACAGCGCCGCCTCGCCGCCGCGCACCAGGGCGGCGTCGATGTTGACCTCGCTCATGTCGTTGACGATGACGGCGACGCGCAGGCCCTCGCGGTTGGTGAGGACGTGGTTGAGCAGGGTGGTCTTTCCGGCACCGAGGAAGCCCGACAGGACGGTGACGGGAAGGCGCGGCGAGGGGGCGTGGGTCATGCGGGAATCAGCCTTCAGGGCGCAGCAGGCCACGCTCGTACGCCTTGGCCAGCCGCTGGGGCACCAAGTACGGCACGCCGTCCACCGTGACCGTCACCAGCTGAGGCGTCGTGGCCTTCCACTGCGCGCGGCGGTGCCGGGTGTTGCTGCGCGACATCTTGCGTTTGGGCACGGCCATGAGGACCTCCGGGTTCGAGCGATGAGCGAGGCAGACGATACATGAAAATGGATTTCATTACGACAGTCGGTTCGGGTGGGCGCAGAGCGGAGCGTCCCCACTCCGGCAAGGGGTGTTCTTCCAAGGCGCCGGTGCGGGCGTGGCGTTGTACAGTGAAGGCCGCCCTTGACCTGCACAAAGCGGGCAGGGAGCCGTCTCGTAGGAGCACTGAATGCTGCGCACCATGCTCAAATCCAAGATCCACCGCGCCACCGTCACCCAGGCCGACCTGCACTACGTCGGCTCGGTGACCATCGACGCCGAACTGCTGGACGCCGCCGATCTGCTGCCCGGTGAGCTCGTGCACATCGTGGACGTCACCAACGGCGCCCGGCTGGAGACGTACGTCATCGAGGGTGAGCGAGGCTCCGGTGTCGTCGGGATCAACGGGGCGGCCGCCCACCTGGTCCACCCCGGGGATCTTGTGATCATCATCGGTTACGCTCAGGTGACGGACTCCGAGGCGCGGGCGCTCGAGCCTCGCGTCGTCCACGTGGACGGGGACAACCGGATCGTGCGCCTGGCCGCCGACCCGGGAGAGCCGGTGCCGGGCTCAGGCCCGCAACGCAGCCCGCAGTCCGTCAGGGTGTGAACCGTTGAGGAGGAGTGCCCCATGAGCGAGACCGAGATCCGCGACGACCGGGCGGCGGGCCGCCTGGAGGCCGTCGGCGACGGCGAAGTCGTCGGCCACATCGAGTACTTCGTGCTGGAGGCCCCGCGGCGCGCACTCGTGCCGGTGCACACCATCGTCGAGCCGGCCCACGAGGGCAAGGGCATCGCGGGTTCCCTGGCGCGTGAGCTGTACGCCACCGCCGCACGTGAGGGCGTCCCCGTCGCCCCGCTCTGCCCGTACGTCAGCAAGTGGGCCGAACGGCACCCGGACGAGGCGCCCGCGGCCGACCCCGAGTTGCTCGACGCCGCGAAGGACTGGCTGGTGGCGCACCCCGGACGTTTCTGAGCGTGCTGGCGCTGCTGCACACCTCGCCGCTCCACGTCCCGGTCTTCGACGCCCTGCGCGACGAGGACCACCCGGGCCTGGAGTTGCGGCACGTCGTCCGCGAGGACCTGCTGACCCGTGCCGGGCAGGAGGGACCCGAGGCGGTCGCCGGTGACGTACGGGCCGTACTGGACCGGGCCGTCGCCGACGGCGCCCGGGCCGTGCTGTGCACCTGTTCGAGCATCGGCGGCGTCGCGGAGGCGGCCGCCGCCGACGCCGGGGTGCCGGTACTGCGTGTGGACCGTCCGATGGCGGCCGCCGCGGTGGCCGCCGGACCCCGGATCGTCGTCCTCGCCACGGTCGCGAGCACGCTCGGCCCCACCGTGGCGCTGGTCGAGGAGGAGGCCCGCCGCGCGGGCCGCCCCGTCGCGGTGCGCACCCTGCTGGTCGAGGACGCCTGGGAGTGCTTCACCGCGGGCGACACCCGGGAGTACGCCCGCCTGGTGGCCAGGGCGGCCGACGAGGTCACCGGCGCCGACGTGATCGTCCTCGCCCAGGCCTCCATGACTCCCGCCCGGGGGCTGACGTCGGCCACCGCGCTGGTGCTGTCCAGCCCCGGGCCGGGACTGGCGGCGGGGGCGCGTGCGGCCGGCGCGGCGGAGGGCGGGGAGCCCACCTGGGCCACGAAGTGACTCCAGGGGGTGACTGGTGGCGGGGGCGCCGGGTACGCGGGGGAGTAGTCCAGAGCCGACGCCCACCGACTGGCCGGAGGACATCATGACCACCCCGCAGCCCGAACCGGTACCACCGCCGCCCGGCCCGCAGCCGCACCCGGTGCCGCCTCCGGAACCACCGCCGGCTCCGCCACCGCCTCCGGCACCGGAGCCACCGCCGTCCCCGCACCCGCATCCGGCCCCGGACCCGAGCCCGTCCCCGATTCCCCCCGGCCCCGAACCCGTCCCGTCTCCTGAACCGGGCCCGCCCCTGACCTGAACGAAGACGGTGGGCGACGCGGGAAGCGCCGCCCACCGCCGTGCCGTGGCCTGACCGCCATGGAGCCCGGAAGGGAGACCTGCGGGCGGGCACCTCCAGGCGGGCACCTTCAGGCGGAAACTTCCGAGCGGTCCCCGCCCCACAGCGTGTGGAACGCCCCGTCCCGGTCGGTACGCCGGTACGTGTGCGCCCCGAAGAAGTCCCGCTGCCCCTGGGTGAGCGCGGCGGGCAACCGCTCGGCACGCAGCGCGTCGTAGTACGCCAGCGCCGCCGCGAACCCCGGCGTCGGCACGCCCTGCCGCGTCGCGGCGACCAGCACCTCGCGCCAGTCGTCCTGCGCCTCGGCGATCTCCCGTGCGAACGTCTCGTCGGACAGCAGGCTCGGCAGGTCCGCCCGGGCGTCGTACGCGGCGCGGATCCGGTCCAGGAAGGCCGCGCGGATGATGCAGCCGCCCCGCCAGATCGAGGCGACCTGCCCGAGGTCGATGTCCCAGTCGTACTCCTCGCTGCCCGCGGCGATCTCGTGGAAGCCCTGGGTGTACGACACGATCTTCGACGCGTACAGCGCCTGCTCGACCCGGTCCGCGAACGCCCCTGCCTCGGCCTTGTCCAGGGGAGCCGCCTTCGGGCCCGCCAGCCCCCGCGAGGCCTCCCGCAGCGCCGCGTGCCCGGACAGCGAGCGCGCGAAGACCGCCTCCGCGATCCCGGAGACCGGAACGCCGAGGTCCAGCGCGATCTGGACGGTCCAGCGGCCGGTGCCCTTCTGCTCCGCCTGGTCCACCACCACGTCCACGAACGGCTTGCCCGTCGCCTCGTCCACATGGGAGAGCACCTCGGCGGTGATCTCGATCAGGTAGGAGTCCAGCCGTCCCGTGTTCCAGGTGCGGAAGATGTCCGCGATCTCCGCGGGGGAGTACCCGGCGACATCGCGCAGCAGCTGGTACGCCTCGCCGATCAGCTGCATGTCGGCGTACTCGATGCCGTTGTGCACCATCTTCACGAAGTGCCCGGCCCCGTCCGGACCCACGTGCGTCACACAGGGCGCCCCGTCGTCCGCCTTGGCCGAGATCTTCTCCAGCATCGGGCCGAGCGACCCGTACGACTCCTTCGAGCCGCCGGGCATGATGCTCGGGCCGTGCAGGGCGCCCTCCTCGCCGCCGGAGATGCCGGTGCCGACGAAGTGGATGCCGTGCTCGCGCAGCTCGCGCTCCCGGCGGCGGGTGTCCGCGAAGTGCGCGTTGCCACCGTCGATGATCATGTCGCCGGGCTCCAGCAGCGGGGCGAACTCCTGGATCACCGCGTCCGTCGGCTCACCGGCCTTGACCATGATGACGAGGCGGCGTGGACGTTCCAGTGCCGCGACGAAGTCCTTCGCGGTCTCGGCCGCGACGAAGTCGCCCTCACTGCCGAACTCCTCCACCAGCGCGTGCGTCCGCGACGCCGTCCGGTTGTGCACCGCGACCGTGTAGCCGTTGCGGGCGAAGTTGCGGGCGAGGTTGCGGCCCATGACCGCGAGACCCGTGACGCCGATCTGGGCTGAAGTGCTCATCGGTAACTCCTAGTGACCTGGTTATGGTGCTGCCGGTCGTGCCCGCCAGTATGGCCACCACCATCCTGACGTGCAGATCCTCCGTCCGCACGGGCGGGTCGTTCGACGCCGCGCAGGCACATACGCGCGAAGGCCCGTGCCGCACTCAGCCGACGCGCGCCCCAGGGCGCCGCACAGGTGGCCGTGCGCGGTGCACGTCCGTCGCACGGGTCGCACAACGACAGCCCGATCCCAGCCATTTGAAGCCCCAGGCGGCCGATTGCCGTCTTGTCATGGCCTGTTCGCGGCGCATACTTTTGGCCCTCCTGACGCTTGTCGAGGGGGCTCCCCATGGCCGTACGCGGCCGGCACCGCCGGTATCAGCCGAACAGGATCAACCGCGCCTCGCTCACCGTCACGGCGGGCGGCGCCGGCATGGCCCTCCCGTTCGTCGGCACCGGTGCCGCGCACGCGGCCGACGTGGCCACCTGGGACAAGGTGGCCGCCTGCGAGTCGACCAACGACTGGAACATCAACAGCGGCAACGGGTACTACGGCGGACTGCAGTTCAGCCAGTCCACCTGGGAGGCCTACGGCGGCGCGGCGTACGCGGCACGCGCGGATCTGGCCACCAAGGACCAGCAGATCGCCGTCGCGGAGAAGGTCCTGGACGGGCAGGGGCCCGGTGCCTGGCCGGTGTGCTCGCAGCGCGCCGGGCTGACGCGGGGCGGTGAGAGCCCCGACATCAGACCCGCCGGCACCGTGACGCGCACCCCGAGGTCCGCGGCGGCGGACGTCCAGCCGCAGACCACACCCCAGTCGCGTGCCGGTACCGCCGAGATGTACACCGTCGTCCGCGGCGACACGCTCTCCACCATCGCCGACGAGCGGGACGTCCACGGCGGCTGGCAGCGTCTCTACGCCGGCAACCGCGCGACCATCGGGGCCGATCCCGACCTGATCCTGCCGGGCCAGCGGCTGAACCTGCGAGCCAAGGCCACGGCCACCCCGGCCGCCCCGGCGGCCCCGCGCACGACCCAGAAGGCACCCAAGGCGCAGCCCAGGCCCGCGCCCAAGCCCAAGTCCGCGCCGAAATCAGCGCCGAAGAGGTCCGCCTCCGACGACGGCGGCACCGTCCGGCGTGGCGGCTCCCTGGTCGCCCCGGTCAGCGGCCCGCTGGGCACCGCCTACCACGCGACGGGCTCCAGCTGGTCCAAGGGCTACCACACCGGCGTCGACTTCCCCGCGCCCACCGGCACCTCGGTGAAGGCCGTCGGGGCGGGGCAGGTCGTCGACGCCGGGTGGGGCGGCTCGTTCGGCTACCAGGTGGTGATCCGGCACTCCGACGGCCGCTACAGCCAGTACGCGCACCTGTCGGCCATCTCCGTGAGGCCGGGGCAGTCGGTGAGCGCGGGCCAGCGCATCGGGCGGGTCGGTTCCACCGGCAACAGCACGGGCCCGCATCTGCACTTCGAGGTGCGGACCGGGCCCGGATTCGGCTCCGACGTCGACCCGCTGGCGTACCTGCGGGCCGGGGGCGTCAGGATCTGACCCGGACGCGACTGCGGTCCAGGGCCGGGAAGGGGACGTACGGCGCACCGTACAGGGCGTAGTACGGCGGCGTGGTGTCCGGGACCACGGCCGCCGCCACGGCGTGCGTGTCGGCGGTGCCGGCGCCGGTGTGCGCGTCGGCGGCGTAGGTGCCCGCCGCGAGGGGGCTCGGCAGGAAGACACCGTCCGGCACGGTGATGGCGGCCGGCTCGCCGGTGAAAACGAGGTCCTGCTCGGGCAGCGGCGTCACGCCCTCGGCGCGCTCGACCCGCTCCGCCGTCAGCAGGATCAGCCCGCCCGCCGCCACCACGCCGCAGCCCAGCGCGAGCATCGTGCCCGTGGTGCCGTACCGGAAGGCCTCGCCGAACATGGTGATGCCGACGGCGGCCGCCACGACGGGGTTCACGACGGTCAGCGTGGCGAGCGGGGCTGCCAGTCCGGCGCCGCGGTAGGCGGCCTGGGAGAGCAGCAGACCGGCGACGGCGAACACCCCGATCGCGGCCAGCGACGGCAGCAGCGCCGCCGTCGGACCGCCGGTCCAGTCGACCGCGACGGACTTCGTGAAGACCGAGGACATGCCGAACGCAATCCCGGACGCGGTGGCGAGCACCGTCGCGCGCACCGTCGGATGCCGGTGCGCCGCGCGGCCCATGACCATCAGCGTGCCGACCACAGCGGTGGTCACCGCGAACACGCCCAGCTGCGCGGGCCCGTCCAGCGACCGCGAGCCGGAGGTGCCGACCAGGGCCAGCAGGCCCGCGAGGCCGACGGTCGCCATGAGGGCGCCCCGCCAGGCCGTCGACCCGGCCCTGCGCCCCACGAACAACGCCGCCATGGGGAGCGCGAACACGATGGTCAGCGCGCCCAGCGGCTGCACCAGGCTCAGCGGGCCGTAGGCGAGGGCCGCCACGTGCAGCAGGCCACCCAGTCCGTTCAGCGCGACCGCGGCCCACCAGCCGGGCCTGCGCAACGGCGCGTACTGCCCGTCCGCCTCCGCCACGCGCTCCTGCACGATCGCCCCGCCCGCGTAGGCCACGGCAGAGACGAGCGACAGCAGCACGGACAGCGCGAGGGCGCTCATGGCCTGCTCCTCTGCGGGCGGCGGGGGCACCGGGCCCGGCGCGGCGAACGGTCGGATTTCATGACCAACACGATGCCTTGTCGTACTGTTCCCGTCGTCGTACCTGAGCACGCAATAAGACCTACTGCCGATGGAGTACGACCGGCCGCCCGTCATCCCCAAGGTGGGCTACCGGAGAGGGACACCCTAGGGGCCGGCCCCTGGGAGGGCTTGGTACTACTGGTCCTCGTGGACCTCGACCCCGATCTCACCGCCCTGGCACCGCTCGGCGGCTTCTTCGTCCTGCGCACGGTCGGGGACACCCCGCGCAGCCGGGCCGGCGCATTGCCGACTCTGGGACAGGTGTACGACAGCACGGCACGGGACGTCTCCCAGGACCCTCTGAGCTTCCGTGTCCAGAAGGTGGCGACGGCCCTGCGCGCCCCGGAGGCCCGGATCGCCGCTTCGGTGGCCCACCTGGGCCTCGCCGCCCGCCTCTGGTCGGCCGCCCTCGGCTGCGCCGTCCTGTGCGGCCGGATCCCCGACCTCGATGCGCGGCTGCTGCGCTGGGACGCCGACGCGAGTGCCCCCGACGACCTGTGGCTCACCGAGGTGCGCCCGCTGCCGGGAGACGCCGTCACCCTCGGGGACACCGTGCTGCACGGCCACCTCGAGCCCCTGGCGGCCACCCTGCGCGCCCGTCACCGGCTCGCGAAGGGACTGCTGTGGGGCAACGCCGGATCCGCGCTGGCGGGTGCCGCCCGGGAACTGGACCGCTGGGCCCGGGCCGAGGGCCGTACGGACACCGCCACCCGGGCCCGGGCGCTGACCGCCGAGCTGTTCACGCATCCCCTGCTGCGCGGCACCGGCATCCTCACCGGCACCGCGTTCCGGCGCCGCAGCTGCTGTCTGTACTACCGCGTGCCCGGCGGAGGCCTGTGCGGCGACTGTTGTTTCACCCGGCCGCCCACGGCTTAACCCGGTGGCCATCCCGTGGTCTTCCGCCCGCGGCGCATCTGGGTGACCATGAAGGCACCAGCCGCTGAGACAGGGGGTTCCGGGTGCGTGTGGGACTGCTGACCCGGGAGTACCCGCCGGACGTGTACGGCGGCGCGGGCGTCCATGTCGAGTTCCTCGCACGGGAGTTGCGGCCCCTGGTCGACCTCGACGTGCACTGCTGGGGCGAGGGCCGCAGCGAGGGCGTGGTCCGCCACCGCCCGTGGCCCACCCTCGACGGCGCCAACGACGCCCTGCGCACCTTCTCCGTGGACCTCTCCGTCGCCGCCGCCCTCCAGGGCCGCGAACTCGTCCACTCCCACACCTGGTACGCCAACCTCGCCGGCCACCTCGCCAAGCTCCTGTACGGCATCCCGCACGTGATGACCGCCCACTCCCTGGAGCCGCTGCGGCCCTGGAAGGCCGAGCAACTCGGCGGCGGATACGCCCTGTCGAGCTGGGCCGAGCGCACCGCGGCCGAGGCCGCCGACGCGGTGATCGCCGTCTCCGCAGCGATGCGCGAGGACATCCTCGCCTGCTACCCGGCGCTGGACCCGGCCCGCGTCCATGTCGTGCACAACGGCATCGACACCGCGATGTACCGGCCGGACCCGGACACCGACGTCCTGCGCCGTCTCGGCGTCGACCCGGCCCGCCCCTACGTGCTGTTCGTCGGCCGCATCACCCGGCAGAAGGGCGTGCCCCAGCTGCTGCGCGCGGTGCGCGTCATCGAGCCGTCGGCGCAGGTCGTGCTGTGCGCGGGCGCGCCCGACACCCCTGAGATCGACCGCGAGTTCCGCGAGCTGTACCGGGAGCTGAGCCGGGTCCGCGACGGCGTGCACTGGATCCGCCGCATGCTGCCCCGTCCGGAGGTGATCCAACTCCTCACGCACGCGGCCGTCTTCGTGTGTCCTTCCGTCTACGAGCCCCTGGGCATCGTCAACCTGGAGGCGATGGCCTGCGGCACCGCCGTGGTGGCCTCGCGGGTCGGGGGCATCCCCGAGGTGGTCGCCGACGGCAAGATGGGCCTGCTGGTGCCCGTGGACGACGACTTCGAAGCCGGCCTCGCCCGCGCGCTGGACGCGGTGCTCGCCGACCCGGAGGGTGCCCGGCGGATGGGTGAGGCAGGGCGGGAGCGCGCGGTGGGGGAGTTCGGCTGGGACACGGTCGCCCGGCGCACGGCCGGTCTTTACGCGGAAGTCCTCGGGCCGCGGTAGATCCGGGGTAGTCGACAAGCAGAGCACGGCGCACAATCGGGCTAGAGGGGCGGCGGGATGCGGCGCGGTGGACCTTCGGTGCTGGGAATCGTATTGGCGGGCGGAGAAGGCAAGCGCCTGATGCCCCTGACCGCGGACCGGGCGAAACCCGCGGTGACCTTCGGCGGGACGTACCGCCTCGTCGACTTCGTCCTGTCCAACCTCGTCAACGGCGACATCCTGCGCATCTGCGTCCTCACGCAGTACAAGTCGCACTCGCTGGACCGGCACATCACGACCACCTGGCGGATGTCCAGTCTGCTCGGCAACTACGTCACCCCGGTACCGGCCCAGCAGCGTCTCGGCCCGCGCTGGTACCTGGGCAGCGCGGACGCGATACTGCAGTCCCTGAACCTGATCCACGACGAACAGCCGGAGTACGTCGCGGTGTTCGGCGCCGACCACGTCTACCGCATGGACCCGCGGCAGATGCTCGCGCAGCACATCGACTCCGGCGCCGGTGTGACCGTGGCCGGTATCCGCGTGCCACGTTCGGAGTCGTCCTCCTTCGGGGTGATCACGCCGGGGTCGGACGGCAGCAGCGTCGAGCGGTTCCTGGAGAAGCCCACGGACCCGCCGGGCCTCCCGGACGACCCCGACTGCGTGCTCGCCTCGATGGGCAACTACATCTTCACCACCAAGGTCCTCGTCGAGGCCCTCCAGCGGGACGCGGAGGACCAGAACTCCGTGCACGACATGGGCGGTTCGATCCTGCCCCAGCTCACCGCGCGCGGCGAGGCCCACCTGTACGACTTCAGCGGCAACCACGTGCCGGGCGAGACCACCCGCGACCAGGGCTACTGGCGCGACGTCGGCACCCTCGACGCGTACTACGACGCCCATATGGACCTCATCGCCGAGCGGCCCGCCTTCAACCTCTACAACCGCAGCTGGCCCGTCTACACCCACTCCAACCAGCTCTCGCCGGCCCGGTTCAACGCCGGCGGCATCGCCGGCGAGTCGATCATCAGTGCCGGCTGCCTGATCCGGGGGCAGGTCACCCGGTCCGTGCTGTCGCCCGGGGTGGTGGTCGACCCGGGGGCGGTCGTGCAGGGCTCGGTGCTGCACGACAACGTGCACGTGGGGCGGGGCGCGGTGGTGCGGGGCGCGGTGCTGGACAAGAACGTCGAGGTGCCCCCGGGCGCGACGATCGGGGTCAACCCGGAGCGGGACGCCGAGCTGTACACGGTGTCCAAGGGCGGGGTGATCGCGTTGGGGAAGGGGCAGCGGGTGCCGTGAGGACGTGAGGGGGCGGGTCGAGTGCTTGTTCGGCGTCGTGCTCCGGGCGGGGTGACCCGGTGCGGCGCGCGGACGTCTCGTGTGGCGCGCGCGGTGTCTTCGTGTGACGCTCGCTACATCTCCGAGCCGCCCGTCACCCCTTTCGCGACCTCTTACGTCACATGTGTCCCGTGAGTCCCGCGCCTCGTCTCGGGCAGCGGGACTTAGTCTGTTGTTAACTGTGCGTAGCCTGATCGTACTTGACCGTAATCGCGCGTGGGCGATTGACTGCTGGCCCACCCGTCGTCGACGCGAGGCACTTCATTGACTTCTGACGACCTGCTCGCTCCCCTCGACCTGGCGTTCTGGAACATCGAGTCCGACCGGCACCCCATGCACCTCGGGGCGCTGGGCGTGTTCACCTCCCATTCGCCCGCCGCGGGTGCCCATGCCGCCGACCTGCTCGCCGCGCGCGCCGCCGCCGTGCCCGGACTGCGGATGCGGATCCGCAACGTATGGCGGCCGCCGGCCCTGCGGCGCCCGCTGGCCTTCGGTGGCGCGGCACGGGAGCCCGCGCCGGACTTCGACCCGCTGGACCACGTCCGGCTGCATGCCCCGACGGCCGATTTCCAGGCGGTGGCGGGACGGCTGATGGAGCGTCCGCTGGAGCGCGGCCGGCCGCCGTGGGAGGCACACGTGCTGCCGGGGGCGGACGGTGTGTCGTTCGCCGTGCTCTTCAAGTTCCACCACGCCCTCGCCGACGGCCTGCGCGCGCTGACCCTGGCGGCGGCGATCCTGGACCCCACGGATCTGCACGCGTCCCGTCCCCGCCCGGCTCAGCCGCCCCGCCGCCTGCTGCCCGACGCGCGCAAACTGCCCGACGTGGTGCGCGGCGCCCTGTCCGACGTGGGCCGCGCCCTCGACATCGGCGCCTCCGTCGCCCTGTCCACCCTCGGCGTGCGTTCCTCGCCCGCGCTCAGCTGCGAGCCCTCCGGGACCCGCCGCACCGCCGGAGTGGTCCTCGACCTCGACGACGTGCACCGCATCCGCAAGGCCGCCGGCGGCACCGTCAACGACGTCCTGATCGCCGTCGTCGCGGGCGCCCTGCGCCGCTGGCTCGACGAACGCGGCGACGGCAGTGACGGCGTCGCTCCCCGCGCCCTGATCCCGGTCTCCAAGCGCCGCCCGCGCACCGCGCACCCGCAGGGCAACCGGTTGTCGGGGTACTTGATACGGCTTCCGGTCGACGATCCCGACCCGCGCGGCCGCCTGGAGACGGTCCGCACGGCCATGGACCGCAACAAGGACGCCGGCCCCAACCGGGGCGCGGGCGCGGTCGCGCTGCTCGCCGACCACGTCCCGGCGCTCGGCCACCGCCTCGGCGGACCGCTGGTGAGCCAGGCGGCACGGCTCTGGTTCGACATCCTCGTCACCAGCGTGCCCCTGCCCGGCCTCGGCCTGAAGCTGGGCGGCAACCCGCTCACGGAGGTGTTTCCCTTCGCGCCGCTGGCCGCCGGGCAGTCCCTCGCCGTCGCCGTCTCGACCTACCGGGGCCAGGTCCACTACGGGCTGGTGGCCGACGCGACGGCCGTGCCGGACCTGGACCGGTTCGCCCAGGCGGTGGCAGACGAGGTGGAGACGCTGATCAAGGCATGTGCGCCGTGATCATGACGGGTTTGGCGGTGCGGCCCGGCGCTCCGTAAAATCTGCCGTTCGAATGCGGTCGCGACCGGAGCGCCGCGAGGGCAGACCAGGAAACGGCAGCGGCGATGACGGTGACACAGGACGGCTCGGCGATCACGGACGAGATCGTGTACGGGCCCGGCATCGACCCGGAGCGGCTCGCCGTCTGCCTGAGCGTGCTGGAGGAGCTCGACAAGCTGGAGGTCGACCACCCCGACGCGATCGCCGTGCGCCGGGCCACCGCCGGTATCTACCGGACCGTCAAGCAACGCCGCCGCCAGGAGCGCCGGGCCGCCAAGACCGCCCATGACAAGGCGGTCACGGAGGCCACGGCGACCGGCTCCGCCGAGCGGATCGACGACGAGACGGAGGGCCTGCTGCCGTCGTCACGCACCGAGGAGGGCAGGATCGCGGGGATACTCCAGCGCCCGCGTTCCTGCTACACCTGCAAGAGCCGGTACGTCGAGGTCGACTACTTCTACCACCAGCTCTGTCCCGGCTGTGCCGAGCTGAACCGGGCCAAGCGTGACGTCCGCGCCGACCTCACCGGCAAGCGCGCCCTGCTCACCGGCGGCCGCGCCAAGATCGGCATGTACATCGCGCTGCGGCTGCTGCGCGACGGCGCGCACACGACGATCACCACCCGCTTCCCCAAGGACGCCATCCGCCGCTTCAAGGCGATGGACGATTCGGGGGAGTGGATGCACCGCCTGGAGGTCGTCGGCATCGACCTGCGCGACCCGGCCCAGGCCGTCGCCCTGGCCGACCGGGTCGCCGAGGCGGGCCCCCTCGACATCCTGATCAACAACGCGACCCAGACCGTGCGCCGCCTGCCCTCCGCCTACGCCGCGCTGGTCGACGGCGAGAGCGCCCCGCTGCCCGCCGGTGAGCTCCCCGCCCACCATGTGATCGGCGCCTTCAACTCCGGGGCGGTCGACGGCATCGCCGCGCTGCCCGTCGGCATCAGCGGCCTCGACGCCCAGAAGGTCGCCGACCTCGCCCTGGTCGCGGGCAACGCCAGCGTGGAGCGGCACCTGGCCGGCACCGCCATCGACGCGGGCGGGCTCGTCCCCGACGTCGTGGAGACCAACACCTGGGTGCAGACCATCGAGCAGATCTCCCCGGTGGAGCTCCTGGAGACCCAGCTCTGCAACTACACGGCGCCGTTCATCCTGATCAGCAAGCTCCGGTCGGCCATGGCCGACGCCGCGAGGAAGGCGGCGAGCGGACGCGCGTATGTGGTGAACGTCTCCGCGATGGAAGGCGTCTTCGGCCGTGGCTACAAGGGGGCGGGCCACCCGAACACCAACGCCGCCAAGGCCGCGATGAACATGGTGACGCGCACCAGCGCCCAGGAGATGTTCCAGTCCGACGGCATCCTGATGACCTCGGTCGACACCGGCTGGATCACCGACGAACGCCCCCACTACGACAAGCTGCGCCTCGCCGAGGCAGGCTTCCACGCCCCGCTCGACCTCGTCGACGGCGCGGCCCGCGTCTACGACCCGGTCGTGCGCGGCGAGGCGGGCGAGGATCTGTACGGCGTCTTCCTCAAGGACTACGCGCCCGGCAAGTGGTGAGGGGCGCGCCGTCCGGTCAGTAGTGACGGGTGTTCTCGACCAGGTCCATCCAGGCGATGCCCATGAGCAGGGCGGCCACGCCGACCAGCAGGGCACTCAGCGCGAGGGCGAAGTACAGGACGGTACGGGACAGGCCCCCGACATCCGGGGTGCGCCGGGGGCGCGGGGGTGGCGTGACGTCGCTCATGCGGGTCACCTTCCTCACGGCACCTTGCCGAAGCGACCCGGCCCCACAGCCGGGACACACCGCCCGACAGGCTCCACCTCCATGATCCCACCGGCCACCGCACACCGCCCGCCGTGTCCACCGCGAAGCTGAGCCCGCCGCCCGCCGCCCGCCGCCCGCCGCCCGCCGCCCGCCCCGCCGAGCCGACGGCGGCTGGGCCGCGCCCGTGGGCGGTACCGGTGCCCGGCTGGTGGCGACGCCCGCTCCGGTCACCGGCGTGATGATCAGAGGTGGCCGGACCCCCGCCCGCCGCTTGCCGTCGGTGGACGGCGCCCACCGGCGCCCACCGGCGCCCGTCGCTCACGGTCGCCGGACGGCACCCGGGCGCGCACCATCGGCCGTCGCGATCAGGCGGCGCCCGGAGTCGCCCCTGTGCTTCGGTCAGTCCATCGCGCCGAGTCGCGAGTTTCGGGACGCGACCAGTTCCAGTACCGTGCGCCAGTCCTCCATGACGCCCGCGTCCAGGCCTATGACCTTGCCCGCGTCGTCGGCCTGGCGCAGGGTCACGGCGTCCTCGGCGAGAGGGTCCTCGGCGAAGGCGGCGGCCTCGGCCGGGCTCATCGTGCCGCCCTGCCGGGTCAGGGTCAGCGCGCTCTGCGGGGACAGGCCGCGCTCGGGGGAGACCGCGGCGAGGTAGCGCTTTGCCGGGACATGCAGGTGTACGAGACGGGCGACCCGTTCGCCGAGCAGGGGCCGGACGGCGTCCGCCGCGTGGTCCGCGTGCCCCGCGTCGTCGCCGGGCCGCAGCAGATGGCCGATGTCGTGCACGAGGCCGGCGACCTGGAGCTCCTTGTCGGCGGGGCGACTTCGGCGCAGCAAGGCGGCCGTCTGCAGCGCGTGGTCGTGCAGGTCGACCGGGTCGCCGGTGCGGTCCGGGGTGTCCCAGGCGCCGCGGCAGGCGTGCAGCAGATCCATCAGCTCTTCGACACTGCGCAGTTCCATATGCGTCAGTCCTCCCGCCGGTCAAGCCGTTGCCGTGCGTCAGCAGATCATGGCCGACTTGCGAATCGGCCAACGGGACTTGAACTGCGTGACCCCACGAGGGCCGCCGGTCGCGGGCCTGTTCGCCCGAGTAGGCCGGTCGGGTGAGTCACTATGGGTCCATCTCGTGACAAACAGCCGCGAAATTCGCCTGATCGAGCACGGGATGACGCGGGAACGTTACCCGCAGTTTTCAGCCCCATCGAGCAGTGCCCCGCTCATTTGGTTAATCTGGTCCGGACGGACAGCAGCAACGGGTCCCTACCCACACCCACCGTCCGTCCCGGGACAAGCCGGTGCACAACGGCCTGCTCTCACGCGAGTTACCGACGCCACCGCGTCCAACAGCATCCATGGCAGTCCCGAACGGGCGTCGGGCAGTGGACCGCAGGCCGCCGGCGCGCCCCGAGGGTGACCCGACACATAAGGAGTGCGCGGTGACACCGGAGAAGACGAATCGCGAACAGCGCCCCAAGGAACGCACGGAGCGCGCGGGCCGCCGGCCGGGCGAGATCGGCAGCCTCGACGTGTGGGCCCGGTCCGCCCCCATCCGCCTGGCGGGCTACGAGGAAGACCTTGCCGAGCCGCACATCCTGCCCAGCGTGGACTGACGGGCAGGAGTCCTTCGCGATCGCCGACCGCATGGGCGTGCGAGACTCACGCCCATGCTGATCAGGGAAGCCACCGCCGCGGACTGGCCACACATCTGGCCGTTCTGGCACCGCATCGTCGCCGCCGCCGAGACCTACGCCTGGGACCCGGACACCACCGAGGACGCGGCCCGAACCCTGTGGATGAACCCGGCCAAACGCGTGTACGTCGCGCAGGACGACGACGGAACCGTCATCGGCTCCGCCTACCTCACCGCGAACTACAGCGGCCCCGCCGCACGGATCGCCAACGCCGGCTTCATGGTCGATCCCGACCAGGCCGGACGGGGTATCGGCCGGGCCCTCGCCGAGCACATCCTGACCGAGGCCAAGGCCCACGGCTACCGGGCCATGGTGTTCAACGCGGTCGTGGAGACCAACCCGGCCGTACAGCTGTGGACGTCCCTCGGCTTCACGATCCTGGGTACGGTGCCGGACGCGTTCGACCACCCCCAGCACGGCAGGGTCGGGCTCCACATCATGCACAAGACCCTCTAGCCCATCGGAGCCCCTTGGTCCCTGGGGTCGTCCATGTCGTCCAAGGGCGCGGTCCGCCGCCACGGCCGTGCGGCTTCCAACTGACGTGCCAGCTCCAGCAGTTCCCCCTCCGCCCCGGGCCGCCCCACGAGCTGTACGGCGCAGGGCGCGCCCGACGGCAGGGTGCCGAACGGCACGGCCATTGCCGGCCAGCCGGTGAGGTTCCACGGGGGCGTCATGGGCGAGTAGCCGGTGTTGGCGGCCACGTTGCGCAGCCAGCCCCGCTCGTGCCAGGGCCCCGCCTTGGGCGAGCGGCGCGCCAGCGCGGGCGTGAGCAGCACGTCGTACTCGGCGAAGAACGGCTCGAGCCGCCGCCGTAGTGCCTCCCGGCTCGTGCCGGTGCGCACGGTCCGCAAGAACCGCCGCCCCACGGCGGCGTGCACTCGGGTGCGCCGTGCCAGCAGCCGTGCGTCGAGCCCCTGGGTGTCGACGCAGGTGCCCGCGGTCCAGTGGGCGAGGGACGTGAAGCTGAGCGACGCCGGATAGGGCGGGTCAGCGCGCCGCACCTGATGACCGGCCTTGATGAGCAGCCCGGCGGCCTCCCGCGCGGCGGTCGCGTACGGCTTGGCGACCATGACGCCGGCGACGGGGCTGCGCAGCGAGACGGCGACCTTTCGGGTGGCGGGCGCGCACTGGACCGAGGCGTCGGTGCCGGCGAGGAGGGACAGCACCAGCCGGGCGTCCTCGACAGTCGTCGCGAGCGGGCCGTTCTCCGACATGCCGAACCAGTCGCCGTCGCTGATGCCGGCCGGTACCACCCCGTGGCCCGGTTTGATGGTGACGACGCCGCAGTTGGCGGCCGGTATGCGCAAGGAACCCATGCCGTCGTTGCCGAGCGCGATCGGCACCATGCCCGCCGCCACGGCTGCCGCGCTGCCCCCCGAGGAGCCGCCCGCCGTACGCGTCGGGTCCCAGGGGTTGCGGGTGGTGCCGTGCACCCCCTCGGTCGTACCGAAGACGCACAGTTCCGGCACATTGGTCAGCCCCACCACGACCGCTCCGGCGGCGCGCAGCCGGGCGACGGTGACGTGGTCCTGCTCGGCCGGCACGTCCGGTGTCGCCGCCGAGCCGATCCGCATGCTCTCGCCGCGCACCGCGAGGTTGTCCTTCACGGCCACGGGCACGCCCGCGAGCGGCAGTTCGGCCAGATCGGTACGCGCCCCCACCTCGTCGGCCTCGGCGAGCGCCCGCTCGGCCCGGACGACACGGAACGCCCCGATCCGTCCGTCCAGCCGCTCGATCCGCGCCAGGTGCGCGGCCACCACCTCCCGCGGCGCAACCTGCTTCTCCCGCACGGCTGCGGCGATCTCGACGGCGGTCCGTCCGACCCGATCGGTCACGGGCGCTCCTTTGTCCTGGGGCCAGGCTGCGTGCTCTGCGCCGCCATCCTCGCAGGACAGCCCCGGCTTCCACGAGGGCTGGACCGGCCTTCGCGCCAGGACGGCCTCACCGGGCGTGCCGCACGCAGTCCCGAGCCGCTCCCCCTTCGCGAACGGCGGCTCCACCCTCCACGCAGGGCTGCTCGGTCATCCCGCCTCACCTTGGGCGAGCCGTCCGCCGACCGCGAGCCGCTCCACCTCCGCGAGCGACGGCTCCACCCTCCACGCAGGGCGGATCGCCCCTCCCGCTGAGTCCGCCCCGCCGTGCCCACAAGGCCGCCATCACGCCGGGCCGCTCAACTATCCGGCGCAGGTCCGTCCAACCATCTCGCGCAGTGCCGATCGCCCATCGCGCAGGGCCGTTCAGGCATCCACGAGGGGCCGATCAGCCACCCACGCAGCCCCCTCGGTCACCCACGCAGCTCCCCTCAGCCCCGCACGCAGCTCCCCTCGGTCACCCACGCAGCGCCCTCAGCCCCGCACGCAGCCCCCGCCCCCGGCGCAACTCCAGTCACCCAACCCCGCCTCATCGCACGGGCCCTCCGACGGGCGGTGGGGGGTCGGCCCCGCGTGTGTCAGGCCCCGCAGGGACCGGTGCTGTCGCGGTCGATCAGCTGGGGGACCGGGACCCGTACCGTGCGGGCCGGGCCGCCGTCCAGGAGGGATGTCAGCTCCTGCGCGGCGGTCCGGCCGAACTCCACCGTGTCGCGGGAGAGGGCGGACAGCCACGGCTTGACCATGCGGCACAGCGCGGAGTCCTCCCAGGCCACGACCGAGACGTCCCCCGGCACCCGGAAGCCCAGTTCCGCCGCGGCCGCCACACCGGCGACGGCCATCACGTCGTTGTCGTAGACGAGGGCGGTCGGGGGAGCCGCGCCGGACAGCACCCGTCGGGTGACGGCGGCGCCCTCGGCGTCGGAGTAGTCGGTGGTCACGGACCGCACCTCGGTCAGACCGCGCCGCCCCGCCTCCGCGCGCAGCGTACGGATCCGGCGTTCGGTGTGCGCGAGCCCCGCGAGACCGGCGATGTGGACGATGCGCCGGTGACCGAGGGCGTACAGCTCGCCGACGACGGCGGCCATGGCGCCCCCGTCGTCGGCCCAGACCGTGGACATGCCCGGGTGGCGTTCGTCGGGTGCGCCGCCGATCACCACGGCGGGCAGGCCGAGTTCGTCGAGGAGGCCGGGCCGGGGATCGTCCGTGCGCGGGTCGACGACCAGGACGCCGTCCACCCGGTGCTCGGCCCACCAGCGCCGGTACACCGCGCACTCGTCGGCCACGTCCTCGGCGACCTGGAACAGCAGCCCGAGATGACGCTCCGCCAGCACCTCCTGGATGCCCGAGACCAGTTGGAGGAAGAAGGAGTCCACGCCGAGCGTGTGCGCGGGCCGGGCCAGCACGAGGCCGACCGTCGCCGCTCCCTCGCCGGACAGCGCACGCGCCGCCGTGCTGGGCCGCCAGCCCAGTTGTTCCGCCACCCGCCGCACCCGCGCCCGGGTGGCTTCCGAGACGCCGGGCCTGCCGTTGAGCGCGAAGGACACCGCGCTCTCGGAGACCCCGGCCCGCCGCGCGATGTCCTTCATCGTCGGCCGGCGTGCGGGAGACCGCTTGCCTGACAAACCCGCCTCCGCATGCGATCACGTCGGGTACTAATGCGCTTCAGCACCTGCCCGAGTCGCCGCACTCTAAAGCGCATTAGTGATCTGCCGCAAGAGGTCACGTACAAGCCGCTGAACTGCGCCTACACCCAACTAATGACTTTAGCTGAGCGAAATACATTGACTTCCCGCGGAGTTGCCGTGCAAGGTCTGCCCCGGCGCCATTTCCCGCTCACTCCGCCGTAAAGGAGCCCGGTCACCGTGCGCATCCCCCGCAGAACCCTCGCCGCCGCTGCCGCCCTCGTCGCCGTACTGCCGCTCAGTGCGTGCGGGGGCGGGGGCGACGGCGGATCTGCCGACGCCTCCGGCAAGGTCGAGGGCGACATCACCTTCCAGACCTGGAATCTGAGGGCCAACTTCAAGCCGTACTTCGAGGACCTGATCGCCGAGTTCGAGAAGCAGCACCCCGGCACGGACGTGAAGTGGGTCGACCAGCCCGCCGAGGGTTACGCCGACAAGATCAGCGCCGACGCGGCCGGAGGTACGCTGCCCGACGTCGTCAACGTCTCGCCCGACCTCGTCGCCCCGCTCGCGAAGGCCGGCCTGGCGCTCGATCTGGACAAGGCGGCAGGGCAGTACGAGAAGGAGTACCTGCCGGGAGCCTGGGCCGGACATCGGATACCGGGCATGACCGGCACGTACGCCTTCCCCTGGTACCTCAACACCGGGCCGCTGTTCTACAACAAGTCCCTCTTCGAGGAGGCCGGTCTCGACCCCGAGCAGCCGCCGAAGACGTACGACGACCTCTTCGCGAACGCCCTCCGGATCGCCGAGAAGACCGGCGGCGAGGTCGCCACCCTGGCCAATGTGCCCACCATCGAGGACTTCGGCCGCTACGGCGTCCCCCTCATGGACAAGGAGGGCACCGGCTTCACCTTCGACGACGCCAAGGGCGTCGAACTGCTCACGAAGTACAAGGAGCTCTACGACGCCAAGGCCCTCGATCCGCAGGCGCTCACCGCCACGCCCGAGTCGTCCGGCAAGAAGTTCCTCACCGGCGCCGTGGCCATGAACCCCGGCAGCGCGCTGGACCTCGGCAACTTCAAGAAGCAGGCGCCGAACCTGTACAAGAACATCGGCATCACCGACCAGATCACCAGCACCGGCCACGTCAACATGTACGTGATGGGCGTGATGGTCAACGCGCAGACCCAGCGCAAGCCCGCCGCCGTCGCCTTCGCGCACTTCGTCACCGACGCCGCGCACCAGATGTCGTTCGCCAAGAAGGTCGCCATCTTCCCCAGCACCGCCGGCTCGCTCGACGACCCGTACTTCACCAAGGAGGACGGCACGGACGAGACCCGGGTGCGGGTGGCCGCCGCCCAGTCGCTGAAGACCGCCGTCAACTACACGCCGGTGCTGTTCAGCGAGCAGATGAAGACCGAGCTGCGCAACGCCGTGGCCAGGGCGCTCCAGGGCAAGGAGAGTCCTCAGGAGGCTCTTGACAACGCTGTCAAGGCCTGTGATCGGCTGCTTCAGCAGCAGGGCTGAACCGTGACCGGATCCTCTCCCGTACGACGTCAGCTACCGGCCGGCCCGTGGCTGTTCGCCGCCCCCGGACTGCTGGTGATCGGCGCCTTCGTGCTGTACCCGTTCGTCTCCACCGTCGTGAACGCCTTCACCGACCGGCGAACCCTGATCCCCGGCGAGTTCGTGGGCCTCGCCAACTTCCGCGAACTCCTCCACGACGACATGTTCTGGATCGGACTGCGCAACAGCACGCTGTACGTCCTCGGGGTCGTGCCCGCCCTCGTGATCCTGCCGCTGCTGCTCGCGCTGCTCGTGCAGAAGAACATTCCCGGCATCACCTTCTTCCGCTCCGCCTTCTACACCCCGGTCGTCGCCTCGATCGTCGTGGTCGGTCTGATCTGGGTGTGGCTGCTCGACGAACGCGGCCTGGTGAACGCGCTGCTGGAGACGGCCGGGGCCGGCGGGGTCGGGTTCCTCAGCGACCAATGGCTGCTCCTGCTGAGCGCCATGACCGTCACGGTCTGGAAGGGCCTCGGCTACTACATGATCATTTACCTGGCCGCACTCGCCAACGTGCCGCGCGAACTGCACGAGGCCGCCGCGGTCGACGGCGCGGGACCGGTGCGCCGCTTCCTCGCGGTCACCGTGCCCGCCGTCCGCTCCACGATGGTCCTGGTCGCGGCGCTCTCCTCGGTCGCCGCGTTCAAGGTGTTCTCCGAGGTGTATCTGCTGGCCGGCCCGAGCGGCGGCCCCGCCGGTGAGGACACCACGCTCGTCATGCTCGTGCAGCGCACGGGCACCGGGCTGTCCGGCCGGGTCGGGTACGCCTCGGCCATCTCCGTCGTCGTCTTCGTGGTGACGGTGGCGCTGATGCTGCTGGTGCTGCGGGCCGACCGGAGGGAGGAGACATGAGCGTCCTCGAGAAGGTGCGGCCCACCCGGCCCACGAGGACCGGGAGCACGGCTGGGGTCAAGGAGCGGCGCGTGACCGACGAGCACGGGCGGCGCGTCCGCGGCTGGGAGCTGGTCCTGCGCTATCTGCTCCTGCTGGGCGTGCTGGCGCTGACCGTGGGGCCGTTCCTGTGGCAGCTGTCGACCTCGCTCAAGGGACCGACCGAGGACATCTTCAGTTCCCCGCCGAAGTTCCTGCCGGGCGATCCGACCCTGCACAACTACGAGCGGGTCGCGCAGACCATCCCCGTCTGGGACTACGCCCTGAACTCGCTGAAGGTCGCCACCGCCAACGTGGTGACCAACTGCGTCGGTGCGGCCCTCGCGGGCTACGCCCTGGCCCGCCTGCGCTACCGGGGCCGGCGCGCGGCGACGCTCGCCTTCGTGCTCGCGATGCTCGTGCCGGTGGAGGGCATCATCATCGCCCAGTTCACCACCATGCGGGAGCTGGGCCTGAACAACACCCTGGTCGGCGTGGTCCTGCCGGGCTGCGTCAGCGCACTGAACGTGCTGCTGATGCGCAACGCCTTCCTCAACCTCCCCTACGAGATCGAGGACGCGGCCTTCGTCGACGGCGCCAACGTCTGGCAGCGGTTCTGGCGGATCGCGCTGCCGTCGGTCAAGGGCACCCTCGCCGTCGTCGCGATCTTCGCCTTCATGGGCGCCTGGGACGACTTCCTGTGGCCGCTCATCGTGCTCAGCGATCCGTCCAAGTTCACGCTGACCATCGGCCTCAACTACCTGCACGGCACCTTCGCGAACGACGAACGGCTCGTCGCCGCGGGCACGATCATCGCGGTGGCGCCGCTGATCGCCCTCTTCGCCTGCCTCCAGCGGTACTTCTTCCGCGGCGTCGGCGAGGGCGCCGTCAAGGGCTGAACACTTCCCCCGTACGCACCACGACAACCGGGACCTCCATGTCTGCTGCCGTGCGCTTCGGCGTCAACTACACCCCGAGCGAAGGGTGGTTCCACCACTGGCTCGACTTCGACCTGGACTCCGTGCGCGCCGACCTCGACTCGATCGCGGCCCTCGGTCTGGACCACGTACGGGTCTTCCCGCTGTGGCCGTACTTCCAGCCCAACCGCACCCTGATCCGCCCGAAGGCCGTGGAGCAGCTCGTCGCGCTCGTGGACGCCGCCGCCGAACGCGGTCTCGACGTCAATGTCGACGCCCTCCAGGGACACCTGAGCAGCTTCGACTTCCTGCCCGCCTGGACGCGGACCTGGCACCGCCGGAACCTCTTCACCGACCCCGACGTGCTCGACGGTCAGGCCGCCTACCTGCGCACCCTCGCCGCCGCCCTCGCCGGCCGGCCCAACTTCCTCGGCCTGACCCTGGGCAACGAGGTCAACCAGTTCTCCGCGGGCCCGCATCCCGACCCGGACCGGGCGACCGAGGCGCAGATCGACGCGTGGCTGACGCGGATGCTGGCCGCCTGCGCACAGGGCGCTCCCGGCAAACTGCATCTGCACGCCGAGTACGACGCCACCTGGTACCAGGACGACCAGCCGTTCACCCCGGCCCAGGCCGCCCGGCGCGGCGCGGTGACGGCCGTGCACTCGTGGGTGTTCAACGGCACCGCCCAGCGGCACGGCCGTACCTCGGTGCCGAGCGAGCACCACGCCGCGTACCTGATCGAGCTCAGCAAGGCCTGGGCGGACGATCCGCGCCGGCCCGTCTGGCTCCAGGAGGTCGGCGCCCCCGCGCCGCTCGTCCCGGCCGAGCACGCCGCCGCCTTCACCGAGGCGACGGTGACCCACGCCCTGGACTGCCCCGGCCTGTGGGGCATCACGTGGTGGTGCTCCCACGACGTCTCCCGCGACCTCGCCGACTTCCCCGAACTCGAATACGGACTCGGCCTGCTGACCAACGACCGGCGGCCCAAGGACACCGCCCTGGTGCTGGCCCGCGCCGCCCGTGCGCACACCGGCAGCCCGGCGGCGCGCACCACGGCGCTCGCCGTACCCGCCGACCCGTCCGCCCGCCCCCGCTGCGCACCCGGCGGCCCGGTCTTCGACGCGTTCTTCCGCCTCGTCGCCGACGGCGCCCGCCCCACCACCGTCCTCGACACGCGAGTGGACGACAAGGACCACCTCGCCGCACGCGGCATCACCGAGGTCGTCACTCCCGACCAGGTACTCCCCGTCCCGCACGGCACCCAAGGAGGCACCAGCTCGTGAACCCCACCAGACGCACCGTCCTGCTCGCCGGCGCCACCGCCGCCCTGCTCCCCGCCCTGCCCGCGACCGCCGCGCCCCGGCCCAGCGCGGCGGCGCTCCAGCCGTACGCCTCGTACTGGTACCCGGACTCCCTCCCCTCCGGCACGCCGGGTACCGGCATCACCTGGCGCAGCCTCAAGGCCTGGCGTGCCGCCGACGACGCCGACCTCGCCTTCAACGCCGCCTCGGTGCCGCTCGCCCCGCGCTTCACCCCCACCCCGGCGAACCCCGCCGCCCGCGCGGGGCAGGCCCGCATCCAGTCGCTGGTCTCCTTCGGGCCGACGGCGGGCAATCCGTCCCAGGGCTCGGCCACCGCCGACTACTACGCCCTCACCCACTGGGCGTACATCGACGAACTGGTCTTCTGGGGCGGTTCGTCCGGCGAGGGGCTGATCCTCGCCCCGAACGCGCCGATCGTGGACGCCGCCCACCGGCACGGGGTGCGGGTCCTCGGCAATGTCTTCCTGCCGCCGGTGGCCTACGGCGGGCAGCTGCGGTGGACGCGTGACCTCGTGCAGAAGGACGGCGCCGGACGGTACCCGCTCGCCGCGCAACTGGTGGCGGTGGCGGCCGCGTACGGCTTCGACGGCTGGTTCGTGAACGCCGAGACCGGCGGCGGCGACGCGGCCCTCGGCGCGGACATGCAGGGATTCCTGCGGGAGCTGAAGTCGCTCGCGGCTCCCCGCGGGCAGCGGGTGACCTGGTACGACTCGATGACCGTGAACGGCGGTGTCAGCTGGCAGGGGGCGCTCAACGCGCGGAACCAGCCGTTCTTCCAGGCCGCCGACAGCATGTTCCTCGACTTCCGCTGGACAGCGGGCAGCCTCACCTCCTCCGGGACGCGCGCGGAGCGACTGGGACGTAGCCGGTACGAGTTGTGGGCGGGCGTCGACGTGGAGTCGAACGGCTGGAACACGAGCGTCGACTGGGACGCCGTCGTACCGACGGGCGCACCGCACGTCACGTCGGTCGGCTTCTACCGGCCCGAGTGGACCCGCCACCAGCTGCCGGCGGACGACCGGAGCCCCGGCGCCTTCCACGCGGCCGACGACCGCTTCTGGACGGGGCGGTCGCTGGACCCGTCGCGGCCCGACGGCACGGACCGGTGGCGGGCGCCCGCGGTGACGGTGGCGGACCGGTCCACGGTGACCTCGCTGCCGTTCGCGAGTGTTTTCAACACCGGACACGGCCTGCGATGGTTCGAGCACGGGGAGGTCACCTCGGACGTGCCGTGGAACCACCTCGGGTTGCAGGACCGCCTCCCGTCGCGACGCTGGGCCGTGCGCACCGCAGGCGTACGACCCACGGTGAACTTCGACTTCGCGCAGGCGTGGTCCGGCGGGAGCAGCGTGCTCGTCGACGGCGCGCTCGACGCGCCCGTGGTCCTCGACCTGTACGCGACCCGGTTGCCGATCACCTCAGACACGCTCGCCGAGCTGACGCACCGGGCCGACACCGGCGGGGTGAGCGTCGAACTCGCGGTCGCCGCCGCCGAACCGGGCACGCCGGGGACGGTGCCCCCGTACACCTTCCTCCCCGTGGACCCGGCCGGTGCCTGGCGGACCTCGGCCGTACGGCTCACCGGCCTGTCCGGCACCCTCCGGGCCCTCGGTGTGCGCCTCACGCCCACCACCCCCGGCGCCCCGGTGCGCTGGCGCCTCGGACGCCTCGCCGTGCGCGCGGACCAGCCGCCCCGGACCCCCGCCGCGCCCACCGCGTTCCGCGTCACCGCCGCCTCCGGAGGCGACCTGCGTTTCGCCTGGCAGCCCGCACCCGGTGAGGTCCGCCACCACACCCTGCACCGCCTCCTGCCCGACGGCACCCGGCGCTTCCTCGGCGGCACCTGCCAGCGGGCCTGGTTCGCCGGGGGCCTGCGGCCCGAGCAGGGCGAGCAAGTGGCACGGTTCGAACTGCGCTCCGTAGGGGAGCTGTACACCTCGTCGGACCCCGTCACCGTGCACCACACCTGGTAACCACTCGCACCACAGCTACGGAGCACCCGCCATGCATGACGACCGCAGCCTCGTCGAAGCCCGCCTGAGGCGCGTCCTCGACGAACGCATCCGACCCGCCGTGTACCCCGAGTCCGTGCCGCTGGACGTCGCCGTCTGGCACGCGCCCGACGAGCCCGTACCGGTCGCCGAGGGGCTCGCTGCCGAGCCCGGGCCGATCGAGGTGGGCGCCCGCTGGGGTGCTCCGTGGGGAACCAGCTGGTTCCGGGTCACCGGGACCGTCCCCGGCCACTGGGCCGGGCGTACCGTGGAGGCGATCCTCGACCTCGGGTTCGACGAGAACATGCCCGGATTCCAGTGCGAGGGCCTCGTCTACCGCCCCGACGGCACCCCGGTGAAGGGGCTCAACCCGCGCAACCAGTGGGTGCGCGTCGGCGCGCCCGTCGAGGGCGGGGAAGAAGTGCGCCTGCACATCGAGGCCGCGTCCAACCCGGTCATCCTCGACCACCACCCGTTCCGGCCCACCGAGCTGGGTGACAAGGAGACCGCGGGCAGCGCGCCGCAGTACACCCTCACGCGCATGGACCTCGCCGTCTTCGACGAGACGGTGTGGCAGCTGGTGCTCGACCTCGAGGTGCTCGGCGAGCTGATGGCCGAGCTGCCGGCGGACTCCGCGCGCCGCTCGGAGATCCTGCGGGCGGTGGACAAGGCCCTGGACGCCGTCGACCTCCAGGACGTGAACGGCACGGCGGCCGAGGCCCGCTCCCGCCTCTCCGGCGTCCTCGCCGCCCCCGCCGCCCCCTCCGCGCACCGCATCAGCGCCGTCGGTCACGCCCACATCGACTCGGCGTGGCTGTGGCCGCTGCGCGAGACGGTCCGCAAGGTCGCGCGCACCACCGCCAACATGACCGCCCTGCTGGACGACGAGCCCGGCTTCGTCTTCGCCATGTCGCAGGCGCAGCAGTGGGCGTGGGTGAAGGAGCACCGGCCCGAGGTGTGGGCGCGGGTGAAGAAGGCGGTGGCGGACGGACGGTTCGTGCCGGCCGGCGGGATGTGGGTGGAGTCGGACACCAACATGCCGGGCTCGGAGGCGATGGCCCGTCAGTTCGTGCACGGCAAGCGGTTCTTCCTCGACGAGTTCGGCATCGAGAACGACGAGGCCTGGCTGCCCGACACCTTCGGCTTCGCGGCCGGACTGCCGCAGATCATCAAGGCGGCGGGATCCAAGTACCTGCTCACGCAGAAGATCTCCTGGTCCCGCACGAACACGTTCCCCCATCACACCTTCACCTGGGAAGGCATCGACGGCTCCCGGATCTTCACCCACTTCCCGCCCGTCGACACCTACAACTGCTCCATGAAGGGCAGCGAGATCGCACACGCCGCCCGCAACTTCAAGGACAAGGGCGTCGCCCGCCACTCCCTCGCACCCACCGGCTGGGGCGACGGCGGCGGCGGCACCACCCGTGAGATGGTCGCCAAGGCGGCCCGGCTGCGCGACCTGGAAGGCTCCGCGACCGTGGCCTGGGAGACGCCGGCGGCCTTCTTCGCCAAGGCCGCGGCCGAGTACCCCGACCCGCCCGTCTGGGTCGGCGAGCTCTATCTCGAACTCCACCGTGCCACCCTCACCAGCCAGGCGAAGACCAAGCAGGGCAACCGGCGCAGCGAGCACCTGCTCCGGGAGGCCGAGCTGTGGTCGGCGACGGCCGCCGTGCGGACGGGATTCCCCTACCCGTACGAGGAGCTGGACCGCATCTGGAAGACGGTGCTGCTGCACCAGTTCCACGACATCCTGCCCGGCTCGTCGATCGCCTGGGTGCACCGTGAGGCCCGCGCGACCTACGAGCGGCTCGCCGGCGAGCTGGACGGGATCATCGCCGCGGCGCAGCGCGCGCTGGCGGGGGAGGGGCAGCGGGAGCTGGTCTTCAACGCCGCCCCGCACGGCAGGCGGGGCGTTCCCGCGGGCGGGGCCGGCGCCCCGGCGGTGCAGGGCGCGGCCTCGGTGAGCCCGCGCGGCGAGGGCGGGTACGTCCTGGACAACGGCCTGCTGAGGATCGAGATCGACGAGCGGGGCCTCGTCGTCTCCGCGTACGACATCGAGGCCGGCCGCGAGACCGTCGCGCCGGGCCGGGCGGCCAACCTGCTGCAGCTGCACCCCGACTTCCCGAACATGTGGGACGCCTGGGACGTCGACGAGTTCTACCGCAACACCGTCACCGACCTGACCGGCCTCGACGAGATCACCGCCGGTGAGAACGGCGAGTCGGTGCGGATCGTGCGGTCCTTCGGCGCCTCGCGCGTCACCCAGGTGCTGTCGCTGCCGCCGGGGGAGCGGCGGCTGGTGCTGGACACGGAGGTGGACTGGCACGAGACGGAGAAGATCCTCAAGCTCGCGTTCCCGCTCGACGTGCACGCCGAACGGTACGCGTCGGAGACGCAGTTCGGTCACTTCCACCGGCCCACGCACACCAACACCTCATGGGAGGCAGCCAAGTTCGAGGCCTGCAACCACCGCTTCGTCCACCTGGAGGAACCCGGCTGGGGCGTGGCCGTCGTCAACGACTCGACGTACGGCCACGACGTGACCCGTACCGTCCGCACCGAGGGCGACGGCGGTACGACCACCACGGTCCGTGTCTCCCTGCTGCGCGCCCCGCGCTTCCCGGATCCCGAGACCGACCAGGGCGTCCACCGCTTCCGGCACGCCCTGGTGCCGGGCGCCGGGATCGGCGACGCGGTGCGCGAGGGCTGGCGGATCAACGTGCCGGAGCGGCGGGTGACGGGCGCCGCGGAGGTCGCGCCGCTGGTGACGGTCGATCAGGAGGCCGTCGTCGTCACGGCCGTCAAGCTGGCCGACGACGGCAGCGGCGACGTGGTGGTCCGCTTCCACGAGGCGCACGGCGGCCGGGCGCGGGCCACGCTCACCGCCGGCTTCGAGGTCGGCGCCGTCACGGTCACCGACCTGCTGGAACGTCCGCTGCCGGAGGCTGCCGCGCCCGTGACCGACGGCGGGCGGATCACCGTAGGCCTGCGTCCCTTCGAGCTGGTGACGCTGCGGCTGCGCCGGGGCTGACCCGGCCGGTGTCGTGAGGGCCTTCGGGCCCTCACGCGCCCGCGCCTGGACCGTCCGCCGGGAGGGCGCCCGCGCCCTGGTCGCCGAGCTGTGCGCGCAGCCACTGCTCCACCTCGCCGACGTGCGCGGCCGCCGCCGCCCTCGCCGCCTCCGGGTCATGGGCGGCCAGGGCGCGGTGGATCGCGGCGTGTTCGCGGCGGGTGCGGGTGAAGGCGCCCTCCTCCTGGTAACCGCGCCAGACGCGGGCGCGGAAGGTGCGCGAGGACAGGCCCTCCAGGATCGCGGCCATGGTCTCGTTGCCGGCGGCCAGCGCGATCTCCCGGTGGAAGGCGAGGTCGTGGGCGAGGATCTCCTCCGGGTCCTCGGTGGCGTTCATCGCCGCCAGATGCTTCTCGACCGCGGCCAGCCGGCCGGGCGTGATGCGCGCCGCGGCCAGCGCGGTCGCCGTGGACTCCAGGATGCGGCGGATCTCCAGCAGCTCCACCAGACGCGGGCCCCGGGACAGGTCGGCTACCACCCCGAACGACTCCAGCAGGTCGCCGGCCTGGAGCTGGGTGACGTAGATGCCGGAGCCGTGCCGTGCCTCCAGGACGCCCATGACCGTCAGGGCGCGGATCGCCTCCCGCATCGAGCTGCGGGAGATGCCCAGCTGGGCCGCGAGTTCGCGCTCGGTGGGCAGCCGCGCACCGGGTTCGAGGAGCCCTTCGGCGATCAGCGCCTTGATCTGCTCGATGGCGCGTTGCGTCACCGTGCCCTTCTGCGGGGCCGGCCCCGACTCCGTCTCGTTCACGCCACTTCTCCCGTCGCCGTGGCCGCAGTCTAACCAGGCATGTGGTCCGACCACTACGCCTGAAACGGCGTTGAAACCGCGAGAAGTTCGGCTCCCGAGGGTGTTCTCCACGCGAAGTGGTCTGATAAATATGCGGGCAACTGCTCGATCACGCTCGATGAGGAGCCGGCAGATGGCCGACGGGACACAGCGGAACGGACGACGGTACGGGCGAACAGTCCCGCGTGCGGCGGCTGCGGCGGTCTGCGCCGCCCTCGTGCTCACCGCCTGCGGCAGCACCAAGGACACCGGCGCCGCCGGCGCCGAAGGCGGCGGCACGGGCGAGGTCGGAGTGATCCTGCCGCTGCTGACCTCGCCGTTCTGGCAGTCGTACAACGACTACGTGCCGAAGATGGCGCGGTCCGAGGGCGTGACGGCGCGCAAGACCGTCAACTCCAACAGCGACCCCTCGCAGCAGATCACCGACATCAACAACCAGCTCAACCAGGGCGTGCGGGGTCTGGTCGTCGCCCCGCTGGACAGTGCCGCCATCGAGGCGGGACTCGACCAGGCCGAGCGCAAGGGCGTGCCGGTCGTCGCCGTGGACGTGGCGCCCGACAGGGGCGAGGTCGCCATGGTGGTGCGCGCCGACAACGTGGCCTACGGCGAGAAGGCGTGCCAGTACCTGGGGGAGCACATCCCCTCCGGCAAGGTCGTGCAGATCATGGGCGACCTCGCCTCGGTCAACGGCCGCGACCGTTCCGAGGCGTTCCGCTCCTGTGTCAAGGAGAAGTTCCCGAAGCTGAAGGTCCTGGAGATCCCCGCCAAGTGGGAGTCCGACACCGCCGCCTCCAAGCTGGACACCCTCCTCAACGCCAACCCCGACATCAAGGGCATCTATCTGCAGGCGGGCGGCGTCTACCTCGCTCCCGCGCTGCAGACCCTGAAGTCGAAGGGGATGCTGAAGAAGGCGGGCCAGGCCGGCCACATCACGATCGTCTCCAACGACGGCATCCCGCAGGAGTACGACGCGATCCGCGAGGGCGAGATCGACGCGACCGTCTCCCAGCCCGCCGACCTGTACGCCAAGTACGGCATGTACTACGTCAAGGCGGCGATGGAGGGGAAGACCTTCGAGCCCGGCCCCACCGACCACGGCTCGACCATCGTGAAGCTGCCCAGCGGCATCCTGGAGGACCAGCTGCCCGCACCGCTGGTCACCAAGGACAACGTCGACGACCCGGGTCTGTGGGGCAACACGGTCCGATGAGCACCCCACTTGCCGAGGCGCGGGGCATCGTCAAGCGGTACGGCCCCACCACCGCCCTCGCCGACGGGCGACTGACCGTCCTGCCGGGCGAGTCCCACGCCCTCGTGGGCCGCAACGGGGCCGGCAAATCCACTCTCGTCACCCTCCTCACCGGCCTGCAGGCACCCGACGCCGGCACCATCCGCTTCGACGGGGAGCCCGCCCCCGCGCTCGCCGACCGGGACGCCTGGCGCCGCAAGGTGGCCTGCGTCTACCAGAAGCCGACGGTGGTACCGGAGCTGACGGTTGCCGAGAACCTCCTCATCAACCGGCAGCCGCTGCGCCGCGGCTTCATCAGCTGGCGCAGCCTCAAGGCACAGGCCGCCGAACTCCTCGGCACCTGGGACGTGCACGTCGACCCGGAGGCCCGCACCGCCGACCTCAGGGTCGAGGACCGCCAAATGGTGGAGATCGCACGGGCGTTGAGCTTCGGCGCCCGGTTCATCGTGCTGGACGAGCCGACCGCGCAGCTCGACAACCGGGAGATCGAGCGGCTCTTCACCCGGATGCGGGCGCTCCAGGACTCCGGCGTGACCTTCCTGTTCATCTCCCACCACCTCCAGGAGGTGTACGAGGTGTGCCAGACCGTCACCGTGCTGCGCGACGCCCGCTGGATCACCACCGCACCCGTCGCCGACCTGCCGCGCCGGGCGCTGGTGGAGGCCATGGCAGGGGAGACCGTCGCCGAGCGCGGGCACCGGGCCACCCCTGACGCGGTGCCCGCGAACGCCCCCGTGGCGCTCGACGTACGGGGGCTCACCTCACCGTCGTACGAGAACATCGGCCTCACCGTGCGCCGTGGTGAGGTCGTCGGGCTCGCCGGCATCAGCGGCAGCGGCAAGACCGAGCTGGCCGAGACCCTCGCCGGCCTGCGCACGCCGAGCGGCGGATCGGCCCGGCTGGAAGGCGAGCCGCTGCCGTTCGGGGACGTGCGGGCGTCGCTCACGGCAGGCGTCGCCTGCGTGCCGCGCGACCGGCACGACCAGGGGCTCGTGTTCGGCATGACGATCGGCGACAACGCCACCCTCAGCGTGCTGAACCGCCTCGGCCGGTTCGGCTTCGTCGGTACCGCCCGCCGGCGTGGCCTCGCCACCGAGCTGATCGACCGCCTCGACATCCACGCCGAGGGACCCGGCCAGCCCGTCTCGGAGCTGTCCGGCGGCAACGCGCAGAAGGTCGTGATGGCCCGCGCCCTCGCCTCCGACCCGCGGCTGCTGGTCCTGATCAACCCGACCGCGGGCGTCGACGTGAAGTCCAAGGAATCCCTGCTGTCCCGCGTGGACGGCGCCCGCGAGGACGGTACCGCCGTGCTCGTCGTCTCCGACGAACTCGACGACCTGCGCCGCTGCGACCGCGTCCTCGTCCTCTTCCACGGCCGCCTCGTCGCGGAGCACCCCGCCGGCTGGCGCGACCACGACCTGATCGCCTCCATCGAAGGAGTGGACCATGGCTGACACCAAGGCGGCCCCGCCGCTCGCGCCGCCACGGCGCGCCCCCGCCGCCGCGTCCGCCAGAACCGTACTGCTGCGCCGCGCCCGCGAACTCGCCCTGCTGCCCGCCCTGTTGCTGCTGCTGGTGCTCGGCGCCGTGCTCAACGACTCCTTCCTCACCGAACGCAACCTGATCTCCGTCCTCGGCGCCTCGGCCGCCCTCGCGATGGTCGTGCTCGCCGAGTCGCTGGTGCTCATCACCGGCAAGTTCGACCTGTCCCTGGAGTCGGTCGTCGGCATCGCGCCCGCCGTCGGGGCGCTCCTGGTGCTGCCCGCCGCCCAGTCCGGGTGGGGCAGCGAACTCCCGGCCGCGCTCGCCCTGCCGGCGATCCTCGTCGCCGGGGCCGTGGTCGGCGCCTTCAACGGCGTCCTGGTGGTGCGGTTCCGGCTCAACGCGTTCATCGTGACGCTCGCCATGCTCATCGTGCTGCGCGGGCTGCTCGTCGGCGCCACCAAGGGCAAGACGCTGTTCGGCATGCCCGAGTCCTTCTACGCGCTGGCGACCACCACCTTCATCGGCGTGCCGCTGTCGGTGTGGCTGGCCGCCGGTGCCTTCGCGGCGGCGGGGCTGTTGCTCAAGTACCACCGGGCCGGTCGCGCCCTGTACGCCATCGGCGGCAACGCCGACGCGGCTCGCGCCGCCGGCATCCGTGTCGAGCGGGTCATGCTCGGCGTGTTCGTGGTCGCCGGGATCCTCGCCGCGGTCGGCGGCATCATGCAGACGGGGTACGTCGGCGCGATCAGCGCCAACCAGGGCAACAACATGATCTTCACGGTGTTCGCGGCCGCGGTGATCGGCGGCATCAGCCTCGACGGCGGCAAGGGCAGCATGCTCGGCGCCCTCACCGGCGTACTCCTGCTGGGAGTCGTGCAGAACCTGCTCACCCTCGCCCAGGTGCCGTCCTTCTGGATCCAGGCCATCTACGGCGGAATCATCCTGGTCGCCCTCATGATCGCCCGGGTGACCACCGGCCGCGCACAGGACTGACCCGCCGCAGCGCCCCGCAACCGACCGAAAGGCCTTCCGTGTCCCCGACTCCCGCCCGCATCACCGCCGTCGACACCTACGACATCCGCTTCCCCACCTCCCGCGAGCTCGACGGCTCCGACGCGATGAACCCGGACCCCGACTACTCGGCGGCCTACGTCGTGCTGCGCACCGACGCCGCCGACGCGCACGAGGGGCACGGCTTCACCTTCACCATCGGGCGGGGCAACGAGGTCCAGGTCGCCGCGATCGAGGCGCTGCGCGGGCATGTGACCGGGCGTGAGGTCGACGAGCTGTGCGCCGACCCCGGCACCCTCAACCGCGCCCTGATCGGCGACAGCCAGCTCCGCTGGCTCGGACCCGAGAAAGGCGTGATGCACATGGCGATCGGCGCGGTCGTCAACGCCGTCTGGGACCTGGCCGCCAAACGCGCCCGCAAGCCGCTGTGGCGACTGCTCGCCGACGCCGAACCGGAGTGGCTGGTACGGCAGATCGACTTCCGCTACCTCACCGACGCCCTCACCCCCGAGGAGGCGCTGGACATCCTGCGGCGCGGGCGGGAGGGAGCGCCGCAGCGCCGGGTCCGGCTGCTGGAGCGCGGCTACCCCGCGTACACGACCTCGCCGGGCTGGCTCGGCTACGACGACGCCAAGCTCACCCGGCTCGCCACCCGGGCGGTCGCCGACGGCTTCCGGCAGATCAAGCTCAAGGTCGGCGCGGACCTCGACGACGACATCCGCCGCTGCCGGGCCGCCCGCGCGGCCGTCGGCCCTCACGTGCGCATGGCGATCGACGCCAACCAGCGCTGGGACGTCGCCGAGGCGATCCGCTGGACCAGGGCCCTCGCCGAGTTCCACCCGTACTGGATCGAGGAACCCACCAGCCCCGACGACATCCTCGGCCACGCGGCCATCCGCCGGGCCGTCGCCCCGGCCAAGGTCGCCACCGGTGAGCACGCCCACAACCGGATCGTCTTCAAACAACTCCTCCAGGCGGGCGCCGTCGACGTCCTCCAGCTCGACGCGGCCCGCGTCGGCGGCGTCAACGAGAACCTCGCCATCCTGCTGCTCGCCGCCAAGTTCGGCGTCCCGGTCTGCCCGCACGCCGGCGGCGTCGGCCTGTGCGAACTCGTCCAGCACCTCGCGATGTTCGACTACCTCGCGATCTCCGGCACCACCGAGGACCGGGTCATCGAGTACGTCGACCATCTCCACGAGCACTTCCTCGACCCGGTCCGCATCCGCGACGGGCACTACCTCGCCCCGACCGCGCCCGGTTTCTCGGCCACCATGCATCCCGAGTCCCTCGCACGCCACACCTTCCCCGGCGGCACCGTCTGGGCCGCCGCACCCGACGGAAAAGCGCACCGGAAGGGGCAAGCGGCATGACCGAATTCGAGGGCCTGAAGGCCCTGGTGACCGGCGGCGCCTCCGGCATCGGGCGCGCCACCGCGGAACTCCTGACGGAGCGGGGCGCCCTGGTCGCCGTCCTCGACCTGTCGAAGACCGACGTGCCCTTCCCCTCCTACGAGGCCGACGTCACCGACGACGCGTCGGTACGGCAGGCGGTGGCGGACGCCGTCGCCGGCCTCGGCGGACTCGACGTGCTGGTCAACAACGCCGGCGTCGGCGCCCAGGGAACCGTGGAGGACAACGACGACGCCGAGTGGCACCGGGTGTGGGACGTCAACGTCGTCGGCATGGTCCGCACGGCGCGCGCCTGCCTGCCGCATCTGCGCCGCTCGACCCGCGCCGCGATCGTCAACACCTGCTCCATCGCCGCCACCGCGGGCCTGCCGGCCCGTGCCCTGTACAGCGCGACCAAGGGCGCCGTGTACTCCCTCACCCTCGCCATGGCGGCCGACCACGTCCGCGAGGGCATCCGCGTCAACTGCGTCAACCCCGGCACGGTGGACACCCCGTGGGTCGGCCGTCTGCTCGACGCGGCCGGTGATCCGGCCGCCGAACGCGCCGCGCTCCAGGCCCGCCAGCCCACCGGCCGGCTCGTCACCCCGGCCGAGGTCGCCGGTGCCATCGCCTACCTGGCCGGCCCGCTGTCCGGCGCCACCACCGGCACGGCCCTCGCCGTCGACGGCGGCATGCAGGGCCTGCGCCTGCGTCCGGAGGCCCGGTGACCCTCCCCCGCGGACTGGGCTTCGGAGCCGCCGGCATCGCCAGCCTGTACACCGAGGTCACCGACGAGCAGGCCCATGACGCGGTGTCCGCCGCCTGGCGGCGCGGCATCCGCTACTACGACACCGCACCCCACTACGGCCTCGGGCTGTCCGAACGCCGCCTCGGCGCCGCGCTGCGCGAGCACCCGCGCGGGGAGTACACGGTCTCGACCAAGGTGGGCCGCCGCCTGGAGCCAGGGGCCGACGCCGGCGACGACCTGGCGAACGGCTTCGCCGTCCCCGCCACGCACCGCCGGGTCTGGGATTTCACCGCGGACGGGGTACGGCGCACCCTGGACGGCAGCCTGGAACGGCTCGGCCTCGACCGCGTCGACATCGTCTACCTCCACGATCCCGACGACCACGCAGAGTCGGCCTTCCGGGACGGCTACCCGGCCTTGGAGAAGCTCCGCTCGGAGGGCGTGGTCGGCGCGATCGGCGTGGGCATGAACCAGGCTGAGATGCTCACCCGCTTCGTCCGCGACACGGACGTCGACGTGGTGCTGTGCGCGGGCCGCTGGACGCTGCTGGACCAGAGCGCGCGCACGGCGCTACTGCCCACGGCCGTCGAGCGAGGTGTCTGCGTGGTCGTCGGCGGTGCCTTCAACTCGGGCCTGCTCGCGGATCCCAGGCCGGGAGCGACGTACAACTACGTCGAGGCTCCCGCCGTGTTGCTGGACAAGGCCGTGCGCATGGAGGAGGCCGCGCGGCGCCACGGCATCACGTTGCGCGCCGCGGCACTGGCCTTCTGCATGGCCCATCCGGCGGTGTCGAGCGTGCTGGTGGGCGCCCGTTCGGCCGATGAGGTCGACGACTGCGCCGATCAGTTCGCCACACCGGTCCCCGCCGCCTTCTGGCTGGAATTGCGGGAGACCGGCCTGCTGGTCACCGAGGAGCCATGATGAAAGTGGCCCTGCGCACCAAGGGGCGCGCGGATCGCGTCACCGACTACGAGGCCGCCCACCGCGAGGTCCCCGGGGAACTCGTCGCCGCCATCCGCGCGGCGGGCGCCACCTCCTGGACGATCTGGCGCAGCCGGACGGACCTCTTCCACGTCCTGGAGTGCCACGACTACGCCCGCCTCTGGGAGCTGCCGTGACCGTGGACGCGCACCACCACGTATGGGACCTGTCAATCCGGGACCAGGACTGGATCACCGGGCCCGAACTCCGGCCGCTGCGGCGCGACTTCACGCTCGCCGACCTCGCACCGGAGGCAGCCGCGGCCGGCGTCGACCGTACCGTCCTCGTCCAGACCGTCACCGTGCCCGAGGAGACCCCGGAGTTCCTCGCCCTCGCGGCCGGGCACGACCTGGTCGCGGGCGTCGTCGGCTGGACCGACCTGACCCGCCCGGACGTCGCAGGCGAACTGGCCCGGCTGCGTGAACTCCCCGGCGGGCATCACCTGAAAGGCATCCGCCACCAGGTGCAGGGCGAGCCCGACCCGGAGTGGCTGCTGCGGCCGGACGTACGCCGCGGTCTCGCCGCCGTCGCCGACGCGGGCCTGGTCTACGACCTTCTCGTGCTGCCCCACCAGTTGCCCGCGTGTGTGAAGGCGGCCGCCACGCTGCCCGGCCTGACCTTCGTCCTCGACCATCTGGGCAAGCCGCCGCCGGCCGCCGGACCGCCGGAGCCCTGGGCGTCGGACATCCGGGCGCTGGGCGAACTGCCCAACACCGTCTGCAAGGTGTCGGGCCTGGTGACCGAGACGGACCGGGGCCTGTGGGGCGGGACCGCATGGCCGCTCGCTCCGCTGCGCCCCTGGTGGGACACCGCGCTGGAGGCCTTCGGGCCCGGCCGTCTGATGTTCGGCTCGGACTGGCCGGTGTGCACGGTCGCGGCGACCTACGCCCAGGTGTCGTACCTCGCGGGCGCCCTGGCGGCCGACCTGAGCCCGGATGAGCGCGCCCAGTTCTTCGAGACGACCGCGACCCGCGTCTACGACCTCTGAGCGGCCCCCGTCAGGCGGGTCGGCGGCAGGTACTCGCGCACGAACGTCCGGTCCCAGCACGCCCCCGTCTCCCGCAGCTCCCGCCACGTCGTGTACCGGTAGCGGAAGAGGCGGGCGCGGATGAAACGCGGGGGAGTGTCCGCGGGGAAGGGGGAGCGGCGCAGCAGCTTCAGGGTGTCGCGGTCGTTCTCCAGGAGCCGCTCCACCAGGGCCCCGAACCACGGACCGGCGTAGGACGGGGAGAGCGCCGCGAACCACATCAGCCAGTCCAGCCGCAGATGGTACGGCGCGAACTGGCGTGGCCAGTACCGGGGATCACCGGGCTTGCCCTTGAACTCGTACTCCCGCCAGTCGGAGTCCGCGCGTGGCGTGTCGTCGCCGGTGCCCTCGAGGACCACCTCGTAGCGGACCCGGCCGACGCTGCCGAAAGCGCCGTAGGTGTTCACCAGGTGAAGCGGGTCGAAGGAGCGGTTCATGACCTGGCTGCGGGAGATCATGTTGGTCACCGGGTGATAGCTGAGGAACGCGATCAGGGCGGCGACGGCCAGCACCACGACCACGTACCAGAGCGGGGCCCCGGGGACGGGCGGCGCGTCGGCCGGGAACCTGATCGCGGCGAGGGCCAGCACGATGGTGATCCAGTTCAGCCAGGAGAAGTTGCCGGACAGGACCAGCCACAGCTGGGTGACGATCATCAGCGCCGCGGCGGCCGTCGCGACCGGCTGCGGGGTGAACAGAAGGACCGGCACGACGAGTTGGGTGAAATGGTTGGCGGCCACCTCCACGCGGTGCAGCGGCCGCGGGAGATGGTGGAAGAACCAGCTCAGCGGGCCCGGCATCGGCTGGGTCTCGTGGTGGTAGTCCAGACAGGTCAGCTTGCGCCAGCAGGCGTCTCCGCGCAGCTTGATCAGGCCCGCGCCGAACTCCACCCGGAACAGGATCCAGCGCAGCAGGAACAGCACCAGGACCGGCGGCGCCACCTCGTCGTTGCCGAGGAACACCGCGAGGAAGCCGACCTCCAGGAGCAGGGACTCCCAGCCGAACGCGTACCAGGTCTGACCGACGTTCACGATCGACAGGTACAGCAGCCAGGGCACCACCCACAGCAGCATCCCGGCCCACAGCGGCACCAGCGAGTCCACGCCCGCCAGCAGCGCCGCCGACACCGCGCAGCCCGCCCACGCGCACCCCGCGAAGAACCGGTCGGAGTAGTGGAGGTGGAACAGGCTGGGCGCCCGCTTGAACGGCACGGCCCCGGTGAAGCGCGGGACCGGGAGCATGCCGCGTGCCCCGATCAGCGCCCTGAACTGGAGGGCAGCCGTCAGGAAGGCGACCAGGTAGACCGCCGCCAGGGCGCGCTGGAAGACCAGCCGGGTCAGCCAGTAGTCGGATGCGGTGAACCACTCCACGGTCGAGCGCTCCTCTCCTTCGTTCCGGCGCCGTCCTCCGGGCTCCGGAGGGACTCACTGCTGGTAGTCAGGCGCTCCGTTTGCGTGACCCATGTGAGTGAAGCAGACAATGGTGGCGAAAACCCCCAGGACGAGGCGGGAGAACGTGGTGCGCATATCCACCGGAACCTTCGTCACGGCCTGCGCGCTCTCGGTGGCCCTGTGCGCCGCCGGGTGCGGCGCGGGCGGCGAGATGAGCACGAGTGCGAGCGGGGAACTCCTGCTCCAGCCGGTCGAGGACCAGGGCCCGGACCCCTTCACGGCGTCCACGGCCACCTCCCCGGCTACCCCGGCCCCCGTCACCCGAACGCCGCAGTCGGTGCCCGTCGGCCGCTCGGGCCCCGGCGTCGCCGCCCCCGCCGATCTCACCGGGGTGCGCTCCCTCTCCGGCTGGACCCCCGGCCTCTACGGCGGGCGGGCCCAGTCAGGCAGCTGTGACGTCGACCGGCAGATCCGCCTGCTCACCGCCGACCCCGGCAAGGCCGCCGCCTTCGCCGACGCCACGGGCGTTTCCCGGGCGTCGATACCGGCCTATCTGCGCGGGCTCACCTCGGCCGAGCTGCGCGCCGACACCCGCGTCACCAGCCACGGGTACCGCGCCGGGGGCGTCACCGCCCAGCAGGCCGTCCTGCAGGCGGGCACGGCGGTCCTCGTGGACAACCGGGGTGTGCCCCGCGTCCGCTGCGCCTGCGGCAACCCGCTCGGCGCGCCCGTCGCCATGGAGGGCACGCCGGGCAGCGGCGGCCGGGCGTGGGAGGGGTACGAGCCCGCCGAGGTCATCATGGTGAGTCCGGCGCCCGAGACCATCACCAACATCACGCTGCTCAACGTCGTCGACGACACCTGGATCGAGCGCCGGATCGGTCACGACGTCCGCCACGACAAGGTCGTCCCCAGGCCGCAGTGGCAGCCGCAGGGCGGTGAGACGGGCCTGCCGGGCGACGGGACCGTCCTGGCGGAGGGCGGCGCGAGGACGGCCCCGCTGCCGCGGGAGCCCGCGACCGGCACGGCTGCCCCGGCCGCCGAGGGCGACGCCCCGCTCCTCCCGCCGGAGAGCGACGGGGCGGCCCCCGCGCTGCCCGAGGGGGAGCCGGCCGGCCAGGCGCTGCCGCAGGAGCCCGCCGGGCCCCGGGATCTCTCCGAGGAGATCGGCCCCCCGAGCGTTCCGGAGATCCCCGATCTGCCCGACGGCGGCGGCCTGATCCCGGACGACCCGGACGTGAGCGACGACCTGGGCGCCGTGGGTGACGTGGGTGACGTGGGCGAGCCGGGCGACGTGGGCGGACACGGTGACGCGGGTGGGTCCGGTGACGCGGACGCGCCGGAGACCGCCGACAGCATCTTCGGCAGCATGACGGACATCTTCGCGGGCTGAAGCGCAGCGACATGGCCCCACCGCGCAACCGAGCCGATCCGGTCGAAGAATCGGTCAAATCCTGGCAAGGTGGGCGCATGGTTGATCGGGGAGCGAGCGCCCTGTCACTCCCGGACGACTGGCCCGCCCACCCGGACCCGATCCTGGCGCTCAACCAGATGGGCAGCTTCGACTGGGACCTGGACACCGGCCTGTTCCACATGGACGCTCAGGCGCACGAGGTCTTCGACGTGCGCCCCGAGGAGTACGACGGCCGCCCGGAGACCCTGAACCTGCGGGTCCCGCCGGCCGAGGGACGGCGGCTGGACAGCCTGGTGGCCCAGGCCATCAAGGACGGCAGCGAGAACTACGGTGCGTACTTCCGCATCCGCCGCCGCGACGGCACGCTGCGCTGGACCCACACCCAGGGCTACATCCGCCGCGACGCCACCGGCCGGCCGCGCCGCATCATCGGCATCGTCCGGGACGCCACCCGCGAGCTGAACGAGTACGCGGCGCGCCGCGACCAGACCGCCTGGAACCTGGCCACCCGCCGTGACCAGACCAACGTCGTGCAGCTCATCACGGCCGCCCTCGCCAACGCCCGGACCGTCCAGGACGTCATCGACGTCCTCAAGGACACCCACGGTGTCACCCATCTGGGCGCGACCAGCCTGGTCATGGGCCTGGTGGAGGCCGGGCGCATCCGGCTGGTCGCCGAGGGCCCCGAGGGCAGCTTCGTCCCCGGCACCCTGGTCACCCGGATCGACGAGCCGTATCCGATGAGCGAGGTCGTGCGCACGCTCGCCCCCCGGTTCATCGAGTCCCCCGAGGAGTTCGCCGAGAGCTATCCGATCCTGTGGCCGCACATCACGGACCTCGACATCACCTCGGCCGCCTACCTGCCGCTCATCGTCCAGGCCCGCCCCATCGGCGCGATGGGCCTGCTCTACGGCGACCGGCGGGGCTTCACGACGGAGGAACGCAACATCCTGGTCGCCCTCGGCAGCAGCATCGCCCAGAGCCTGCAACGCGCGATGTTCTACGAGCAGGAGAAGGACCTCGCCGGTGGACTCCAGCAGGCCATGCTGCCGCGCACCATCCCCAGCGTGCGGGGCGCCGACGTCGCGGTGCGCTACCGGTCGGCCTCCGTCGGCCGGGACATCGGCGGCGACTGGTACGACCTGATCCCGCTGCCGGGCGGCCGGGTCGGCGCGGTCATCGGCGACGTCCAGGGTCACGACACGCACGCGGCCGCCGTGATGGGCCAGCTGCGGATCGTGCTGCGCGCGTACGCCGCCGAGGGCCACACCCCGGCCACGGTGATGGCGCGGGCCTCCGTCTTCCTGCACGAGCTGGACACCGACCGTTTCGCGACCTGCCTGTACGCAGAGGCCGACCTCGCCACCGGAGTCGTCCAGGTGGTCCGGGCCGGCCATATCGACCCCCTGATCCGGGCGCCCGACGGAAGCTGCCGCCGCGCCTCCGTGGAGGGCGGCCTGCCGCTCGGCCTGTCCGCCGAGTTCGGGCGCCTGGCCTACCCCGTCGGCACCATCGAACTGGACCCCGGGCACACGCTGATCCTGTGCACCGACGGCCTGGTCGAACAGCCGGGCGCCGACCTCGACGACGGCATGCAGGTGCTCACCGCGCTCGTCGCCTCCGGCCCGCAGGACGTGTGGAAACTCGCCGACCTGCTCAGCGAGGTGGCGGAGGAGCGCGGGGGCGACGACGACGTGGCCCTGCTCCTGCTGCGCCGACGGGGCGCGGACGCCCCGCAGAGCGGCGGCCGGCTGCAGCAGCACGTCGCGCCCGGCGACCCGGAGGCCCTCAGCCAGGCCCGGCACATGACCCGCGCCGCCGTGCGGGCCTGGGGCGCCGCCGACCGCGCCGACGAGGTCGAACTCGTCGCCGACGAACTGATCACGAATGCCCTGATGCACACCGAGGGCGCCGCGATCGTCACCCTGCGGGTCATCTCCGACACCGACCGCCGGCTGCGCGTCGAGGTGGAGGACTCCTCCAGCGCCCTGCCCCGCCGCCGCGAGGCCGGCGACTCCGGCGTCTCCGGGCGCGGCCTGCTCCTCGTCGACATGCTCACCGACGTGTGGGGTGTGGAGGCGCGGGGCGGCGGCAAGTGCGTGTGGTGCGAGTTCGTGGTGCCGGACCGCGGCTGAACGCCGGGTGCCGTCGGCGGCCGGGCACCTGGCACCGCCGGTCACTGATGGCACTCTTGACGTATGCCGGAACTGCCCGAGGTCGAGGCGCTCAAGGACTTCCTGACCGAGAACCTCGTCGGTCACGAGATCGTGCGCGTACTGCCGGTCGCCATCAGCGTGCTGAAGACGTACGACCCACCGCTGTCGGCCGTCGAGGGCCACGAGGTCGTGGCCGTGCGCCGGTACGGCAAGTTCCTGGACGTCGAGACCGGTGGCGGCCCGCATCTGGTGACCCACCTGGCCCGGGCCGGCTGGCTGCACTGGAAGGACCGCCTCCCGGACGGCCCGCCCCGCCCCGGAAAGGGACCCCTCGCCCTGCGCGTGGCCCTGGAGACCGGTGCGGGCTTCGACCTCACCGAGGCCGGCACGCAGAAGCGGCTCGCGGTGTACGTCGTGGCCGACCCGCAGCAGGTCCCCGGCGTGGCCCGGCTCGGCCCCGACCCGCTCGCCGGCGACTTCGACGAGGCGCGTCTGACCGCCCTGCTCCAGGGCGAGCGCCGCCGGCTCAAGGGCGCCCTGCGCGACCAGAGCCTGATCGCCGGCGTGGGCAACGCGTACAGCGACGAGATTCTGCACGCCGCGAAGATGTCCCCCTTCAAACTGGCCGCGTCCCTCACCCCCGAGGAGACCAGGAGACTGTACGAGGCCCTGCGCACGACGCTCACGGAAGCCGTCGAGCGCTCGCGGGGCGTGGCGGCCGGGCGGCTCAAGGCCGAGAAGAAGAGCGGTCTGCGGGTGCACGGCCGTACGGGGGAGCCCTGCCCGGTGTGCGGCGACACCATCCGCGAGGTCTCCTTCAGCGACTCCTCGCTCCAGTACTGCCCGACCTGCCAGACCGGCGGCAAGCCGCTGGCCGACCGCAGGCTGTCCCGGCTGCTGAAGTGAGCGTCAGCGGGACGGCGGCCACCACTCGACGAGCAGGATCGTCGCGTCGTCGCGCAGCCGGCCGGGCTGGGCGTCGAGGATCGAGTGGATCAGCTTGCGCAGCGTCTCCGGGGCGAGTTCGCCGGCGGCGGTGGCCCCGGATGACGTAGTCGGCGAACCGCTCCGGACCGAACTCGCCGCCGTCCCTGGTCCGCGCCTCGGTGACCCCGTCGGTGTACAGCAGGACCCGGTCGCCGGGCTGGAGCGCGATCTCGTGCACCTGCCGCGACCGCGCGGCCAGCAGCGACGGCACCCCCATCGGCGGATCGGCCGCCCGTTCCATCGCGTCCACGAGAAGCCGCTGGTCCCTGATCAGCAGGGGTGCCGGATGACCGCGGTTGCTCCAGCGCAGCACGCCCCTTCTCTCCCCTCGTCGGGATCGTGCCGCGTCGGGTCACGTCGTTCAGCAGTCTCATACCGCCGTGTGGCACCCGCCCGGCGAGGTTTCGCACGATTAGGGACCAAAGTCCCGAATACGGACAAGGGGGAGATGGGCAGAGACGGTCGGGAGGAACAACCGCCCCACCCGTACGAAAGGCTTTGAGGACCCACGATGCCGACCGTCGTCACCACGGCCCCGCCCGAGCCCGTCACCACGGCCCCCCACGCAAGCGCCGCCCGCCCGGCCCGCGACGCCCCCGACACCGCGGCCGCCTTCCGCAGTCTTGCCGCGCTGCCCGCCGGGCCGGAGAGGGAGCGGGTGCAGGAGGACCTGCTGCGGGCGTGGCTGCCCATGGCCCACCGGATCGCCTGGCGGTTCCGCGACAAGGGGGAGAGCACGGAGGACCTGCGGCAGGTCGCCGCACTGGGGCTGCTGAAGGCGATCCGCCGGTTCGATCCGGGCCGTGGCCCCTTCGAGCCGTTCGCGATACCGACGATCAGGGGCGAGCTGCGCCGCCACTTCCGGGACCGGATGTGGGACGTGCGGGTGCCCCGCCGGGTCCAGGAGCTGCGCAACACGGTGCGGGCCGCCTACGCCGAGCTGGCGCACGTCCCCGGCGGCCGGCGGCCCACCGTCACCCAGCTCGCCGACCGTACCGGCCTGGGCGAGGAACAGGTGCGCGAAGGCATGGCGGCCCTGGAGAGCTACAGCGCCCTGTCCCTGGACGCGGCGAACGCCGACGCCGGGGCCGACGCGGGCGGGCCGAGCATCGCGGAACTGCTGGGCGGACCCGACGACGGCTTCGAGCTGGTCGTCGACCGCGAAAGCGTCAAGGACGCGGTGAGGCGGCTGCCCCCGCGTGAGCGGGCCATCCTCTATCTGCGCTTCTTCGAGGACTGGACCCAGAGCCGGATCGCCGAGCGGCTGGGCATCTCCCAGATGCACGTCTCCCGGCTCCTGACGCAGATCTGCGCCCGGATCCGCGACGAGACACTGCACCCCGCCGAATCCGGCGACCCGCAGAAGCCCACCTAGGTCCTAGTGGGCGTCCAGCGTCACGAGCCGCTCCCCGGCCGTCGTCCGCACCTCGTAGCGGTCGATCTGGTCGGGGTGCAGGGCGGTGGCGCCCCGCATGGTGTTGGGGCGGGCGTCGTGCCGGGGCACGGTCCAGTTGGTCGCCGTCTCCTCCGAGCCGTCCCCGCCGATCACGACCAGCCGGCAGGCCCGGGGCCCGGCCGCGTCCTTGACCTCCAGCACCACCTTGCTGCCCCAGGGCACGTCCTCGGTCGTGATCTGCGCCCACACGCCGGAGCGTTCGTCGGTGGCCGAAACCCGCACCGCCTGCTCCCCGCGCTCGGCCACGATCGCGACCGCGGGGCCGGCCAGGGCGCACACCACCGCGGCGGCCACGGCGAACAGCCGCAGCCGGCGGCCGGCCCGGTGCCGTGCCGCGACCTCGCCGAGCAGCCGGTCCAGCAGCCGGGGCCCGGCCCCCGCCATGGGGTGCACGGCGCGCGGCGTGGCCCGCCGGTAGAGCATCAGCTGCCGGGCGGTGGGCCCGAATTCAGTGACCTGTACGGTGCACTGAGGGCACTCCATGAGGTGGTCCTCGAAACGGAAGGCGTCCGTCTCGTCCAGCACGCCGAGCGCGTAGGCGCCGACGTCGCGATGCCTCTCCAGGGACCTCATGCCGAATCCTCGTGCCTTTGGGTGCGGGTGGGGTTACTCCTTGCTCCCATCGGTACGGACCAGGCACCGGAATCACTCAAGGCCTCTACAGAATCGCAACCAAGGGATTCGGAGCGCCCGGCCCGAAGGATTGGTCGGATTCCCGCCGAATCCCGTGAGCGGCTGCCGGCTAGAAGAGATGGATGGCCAGATGTCCCAGGGGCAGCCCCAGCTGCCACGCCGGCGTCCACACCTTCGGGCCCTCCTCCTCGCCCACCACCGGTCCGCCGCCCGGTACCGCGTTCAGGTCGGGCGCGAGCAGCTCGGTCTCCTGCAGCCAGCGCCAGGCCGCCTCCGCGAGCTCCAGGTCGGGTGCCGGCCCACCGGACTCCACCGCCTCGGTGGCCACCTGTTCCATGCGCTCGTGCACCCAGTCCTGCCACGGCTGGTCGTACGCCGTCAGCGACAGCCAGGTCTCCAGCTGGGAGACGACCCGGATGCCGGACAGCTCACCGTCGGTGTCGGACAGGAAGATCGTCAGCGCCAGGGCGTCCCGCCCGGCACGGAACTCGAAGGACGTCGGCGGCATCAGGTCGCCGGTCCGCAGCAGTTCGTCGGCGATGTACTCGGCGTACAACCAGGCCATGGGGACGGTGAGTTCACCGCCACCGGTGCCGCCCATGCTCTGTTGACCTCTGTGCTGCATCCCTTCCTGCCTTCCTCCGGTGGTGCGCGTCGCCCGACCCGGCTCTCCAGTCCGGAACACGGATGAGGACAGCCGATTACTCAACCGGGGTCCTCAGCAAGGCGCTTTACGGAGGCTTGACTCGCCGATCGGTTTCATCGCAGGTCGGCCGCGTATCCCGGAAGCACCCGGCGCAGGGCGCGCAGGGCGTAGTAAGCGCGGGACTTCACGGTACCGGGCGGAATGCCCAGGGTCTGAGCCGCTTCCGCCACACTCGCCCCCTGGAAGTACACGAGCACCAGGACTTCACGGTGCTCCGGCGTGAGTGTCTTCACAGCCTGGCGCACGTCGACGGTGGCGGCCGAGCGTTCGGCGTGATCGGCGCACACCCGAGCGTTCTCCAAAATCGCGTCGCCGACCTCGGGCGGGCGCGCCTGCCGGGCCCGCCGGGCGTCGATCGCGAGCCGCCGGCCCACGGTGAGCAGCCAGGGCCGTACGGACTCGAAGGCGTCGGCGCGCAGCGCCTCGGGGTGCTGCCAGGCGCGGACGAGGGTCTCCTGCACCAGGTCCTCGGCGCGCTGCCGGTCGCCGTCGCAGAGCCTGAGCAGCAGTGCGAAGAGCGGTCGGCCGTGCTCCCGCTGAAGCGCGGCGAGCTCGTGCTCGGCGGTCGTCCCGCTGGTGATCGTGGTTCCGGCCGTCATGGCGGTATGGCATCGCAGGGCGCGGTCGCTGGACAGGGAGCGCGCACGGCGCTGCGACGGACGGTCGAACACGTCGGCGAACGGTACGACGAACGGTCCGCCTCGCCCACTCGCGCGACGCGGACGGGTTAAAGGGACCCCTGAGGTTGTTTGCGATGTCGTCCAGCTTCGTACCTATTTGTGCGTAAATACGACCGCACTGAGGTGAGCTGATGACCGTACGCATCGCACGCAGACGGCAGGTGGCCCTGGCCCTGACGGCTGTGCTCGCCGCGGCTGCCGCCTGCCAGGCCCGCGACGAGGAGCCCGGCGCCCGCACGGGCCCGCCGGCCGCCGCCGCCCACCGTCCCTTCACCCTCGTGGCCTCCGGCGACGTCCTGCCGCACACGTCCGTGATCGAGCAGGCCCGCTTCGACGCGGGTGGCACGGGCCACGACTTCCGGCCGATGCTCGCCGGCGTGGCACCCGTGGTCTCCGGTGCCGATCTGGCGCTGTGTCACATGGAGACGGTGTACGGCGAGGACGGGAAGTACTCCGGCTACCCGGAGTTCAAGTCCCCGCCGGAGATCGCCCAGGGCCTCGCCGAGACCGGCTACGACGGCTGCTCCACCGCCTCCAACCACAGCCTCGACGACGGCGCCGAGGGCATCCGGCGCACCCTGGACGCCCTCGACCAGGCCGGCGTCCGGCACGCCGGGACGGCGCGTACCGCTCAGGAGGCGCGCACGGTCACCGTCCTGCCCGCGGGCACGGCGAAGGTCGCCCACCTCGCCTACACCTTCGGCACCAACGGCCACCCGCTTCCGCCGGGCAGTCCCTGGGCCGTCAACCTCCTCGACGAGAACCGGATCGTGGCCGACGCCCGGGCCGCCCGGCGGGCGGGCGCCGACGTGGTCGTGGTCTCCGTGCACTGGGGCACCGAGTGGCAGGAGGAGCCGGACCGGCGCCAGCTGACCCTGGCGCGCAGCCTCACCGCGGCCAGCTCCGCCGGCCGCCCCGACATCGACCTGATCCTCGGCACCCACGCCCATGTGCCGCAGGCGTACGAGAAGATCAACGGCACCTGGGTGATCTACGGCATGGGTGACCAGATCGCCGGCAAGATGACCAACCATCAGGGCGATCTGGACCCCCGTGGCAACCAGTCCACCCTCGGCCGCTTCACGTTCACCCCGCCCACCGCCCCCGGTGCCCGCTGGGAGGTGAGCAAGGCCGAGTTCATCCCGCAGATGTACGACATCGACGCCGGCCGGGTGGTCAACCTCAACGCGGCCCTCGCCCAGGGCGCCGACCTCGTCGGCGTACGCGACCGCATCCACGCGGTCGTCCTCAGCCGGGGCGCGGGGCAGCAGGGGCTCGTGATGGGGGAGTAGCCGGCGCTCAGTTGACGTCGACGTGGTCGAACAGTCGCAGCATCTCGCCGAGTACGCGCACACACGCCCGCACGTCGGCGTCCGTCAGGTCGCCCCCGACATCGCGCAGCACGAGGTGCTCGCGGGCGACGACGGCGGTGATCGCCTCCCGGCCCGCCTCCGTGAGCCGGAGTACCAGGCCGAGCAGGCCCGCGCCCTGGCCGCCGGCGACGTCGAGGCCTGGCTGGGCGCCTTCCTGCGGGTCGTCCCCGGCCCGCACCGGACCGCCGCCGACGTCGACCCGGACATCCCGCGCAGGCTGCGGGAGATGGCCCTCGCCACGATCTCCCAGCACACGCCGGGCGAGAAGAACTGGCACGTGCCCGTGACCGGCACCTGGGACCGCGTCGCGAACTCCGGCGTCCCGGTCCTCACCGTCAACGGCGGCCTGGAACCCGCCGACCTGCGCGCCGCCGCCGAACGGCTGGCCGGCACCGTCGCGAACGGCCGCTCGGTGACCATCGAGGGCACCGGCCACTACCCCAACCTGGAGCAACCGAGGGTCTTCGACGAGACCCTGCTCGGCTTCCTCCGCGGCCTCTAACGCCCGGCCAGTTTCGACTTCCGGTACGAGTAGGTGAAGTAGATCACCAGGCCCAGCGCGAGCCACACGGCGAACCGCGCCCAGGTCTGCCACTGCAGGAACGTGATCAGCCAGACCGAGAAGAGGACGCCCAGGGCCGGCACGAACGGCATCCACGGCGTACGGAAGGTGCGCGGCAATTCCGGCTGCCGGTAGCGCAGCACGATGACCGCGATGCACACCACCACGAACGCCAGCAGGATCCCGATGTTGGTCAGTTCGGCCGCCTCGCCGATCGGCAGGAACCCGGCGATGGCGGCCGACGCGAATCCCGCGATCCATGTCACCCGCGTCGGCACATGGCGGGTCGGGTGCGTCTTCGCGAACCACCTGGGCAGCAGCCCGTCCCGGGACATCGAGAACCACACGCGGGTGACGCCCAGCAGGAAGGTGAACATCACGGTGAGGATGCCGATGATCGCACCGACCGCGATCACGCTCGCGAGGGCGTCGAGACCCACCGACTCGAACGCGGTGGAGAAGCCGCTCTCCGGGTCGATCTCCGTGTACTTCTGCATGCCCGTCAGCACCAGGCACGCGGCCACGTACAGCACCATCGAGATCGCCAGCGAGTAGATGATCGCCTTCGGCATGTGCCGCTGCGCGTCCTTCGACTCCTCGGCCGCGGTGGACATGGCGTCGTACCCGAAGACCGCGAAGAACACGGTGGCCGCACCGGTGAAGGCGCCGCCGACGCCGTAGGGGAAGAACGGGTTGTAGTTCGCGGTGTTGATGTGGAAGACGCCGACGCCGATGACCAGCAGCACCACCAGCACCTTCAGTACGACCACGACCATCTCGAAGCGGGCCGCGTTCTTGATGCCGAGGTTGAGCAGGTAGGCGATGAACAGGCACAGCACCGCGGCGAAGAGGTCCACCCGATGGCCCTCGCCGGTGCCGGGCGCGCCCAGCATCCAGCTCGGCAGGTCGGCGCCCAACTGGTTGACGAGGAAGTTGAAGTAGCCCGAGATGCCGATCGCGACCACCGCCACGATCGCCGTGTACTCCAGCAGCAGGTCCCAGCCGATGAACCAGCCCACCAGCTCACCGAGGACCGCGTAGCCGTAGGTGTAGGCGGAACCCGCCTTCGGGATCAGCCCCGCGAACTCGGCGTACGACAGTGCGGCCGCCGCACTCGCCACACCCGCGATCAGGAACGACACCAGCACCGCGGGCCCGGCCGTGCCGTTGGCCACCGCACCGGCCAGGGTGAAGATTCCCGCGCCGATGATGCCGCCGACGCCGATCGCGGTCAGCTGCCACAGCCCGAGGGATCGTTCGAGCTTGGGGCCCTCGGCGATCTCCGTCTCTTCGATGTGCTCGATGGGTTTGCGGCGGAGAATCCCCTCGCCCATTCGGAGCCGGGCCATGCGCCTCACCTCTTCGCGATCGCCGAACCGCTGACGGCGGATCATGATGGCTCAGTCGCGCACCCGAGGAAAGGCGCCACGCACCCCTACGGCACGACTGTCACCGGCCATCGTCCCGCCTTCACCAGCCGGATCGCCACCGAGCCGATGATCCGGTGACCGGCCTGTTCGGAGGCGCCCACCACGACGGCGTCGGCCTTCAGCTCGTCCGCCGCCTTCACCAGCCCGCTGTACGGGTCGCCGCGGAAGGTGTGGAACTCCCAGCGCAGGTCGAATATCCCCTTGACCCGCTCGGTCGCGGCCCGGATCTGTGCCACCAGGTCCTCGGCGACCTCGTCCGTGGCCACCGCGACGGGCGCCCCGAGTGCCGCGCCGGCGGCCAGCACCGGCTGCACGTACACGAGTGCCAGCAGCGCGTTCTGCCGCCGGGCCAGACCGGTGGCGTAGGCCGCGGCCCGCATCGAGGAGTCGGAGCCGTCCACCCCGACCACGATGACCTTGGGTCCGTCCGTGCCGCGCTCGAACTGGTGCGCATGCTGTTCCGTCACGGCCCGAGGCTATCGGAAGCGCCCGGTCCGCCCACCGGGAGGCCACGCTCGACGGGCGGGCCACCGGCGCTGTTCCTAGAGTCGGAAGCATGAGTGCCACCGTGGACACCGCCAGGGCCCGGGACACCCCGGGTGGTGCGATACGGCGGCCCGGCACCGGTCTCCTGGGCAAGGTGCCGGAGATCTTCGCGGCCTTCCTCGGCGTCCTCGGGGTGCTCTGTGCTCTGCTGGCGCTCATCCCGCCGCTGCGCGCCGCGCTGTTCCCGGTGGTCCACTTCCTCGAACTGCTGATCGTCCCCGTCAGCCCCAACCTCGCCTACGCCGTCTTCCTGTTCCTGCTCGCCGGCGCCACCGCCGCCCGCAAGAAGGTCGCCTGGTGGCTGGTCGTCGTCTATCTGGGCCTGCTGATCCTCGCCGACGTCCTGGGGGCCGCGTTCGGCGACTACGCCGGCTCCCTGCCCTCCCTGATCGTGTGTGCCCTCGCGCTGGTGCTGCTGGTCCTCGCCCGCCGCGAGTTCTACGCCGCCTCCCGCCACGGCGCCGTGCGCCGGGCCGTCGGCGTCCTGCTGGCCGGGCTGGTCGCGGGCATCCTGGCCGGCTGGGGCCTGGTGGAGCTGTTCCCGGGCACGCTGCCGCGAGGACAGCGGCTGGTGTGGGCCGCCGACCGGGTGTGCGGCGGGCTGATCTCCGCCGGTGCCTTCGACGGACGGCCACCGCGGTCGCTGTTCTTCCTGCTCGGCCTGTTCGGCGCGCTCGCCCTGCTGAACGCCGCCGCCACCCTCTTCCGCTCGCAGCGCATGGAGGCCGCCCTGCACGGCGACGAGGAGGCCCGCGTCCGCGCCCTCCTCACGGCGTACGGCGAGCGCGACTCGCTCGGCTATTTCGCCACCCGGCGCGACAAGGCAGTGGTCTTCTCACCCAGCGGCAAGGCGGCCGTCACCTACCGCGTCGAGGCCGGCGTCTGCCTGGCCGCAGGCGACCCGGTCGGCGACCCCGAGGCCTGGCCGCACGCCGTCGCGGTCTGGCTGGAGCTGGCCCGCCGGCACGCCTGGGCGCCCGCTGTGATGGGCGCCTCCGAGGAGGGCGCCAAGGCCTTCGCCCGCGCCGGGCTCGGCGTCCTCCAGCTGGGCGACGAGGCCGTCGTGCACGCGGCCGGGTTCGACCTCGGCGGCCGCGACATGCGCGTCACCCGGCAGGCCGTGCACCGCGTCCGCCGCACCGGCGCCACCACCCGCATCCGCCGGCACGCTCGCCTCGGCGCCGAGGAGATGGAGAAGGTCGTCCGCACGGCCGACGCCTGGCGCGACACCGAGACCGAACGCGGCTTCTCCATGGCCCTGGACCGGCTCGGCGACCCGGCCGACGGCGACTGCCTGCTCGTGGAGGCGCTGGGCGCGGACGGCCGCCTGCTCGCCCTGCTCTCCTTCGTACCGTGGGGCAGGGACGGCATCTCCCTGGACCTGATGCGCCGGGACCGGCAGGCCGCGCCGAACGGCGTCATGGAGTTCATGGTCGCCGAACTCTGCGCCGCCGCCCCCAAGCTGGGCGTACGGCGGATCTCCCTGAACTTCGCCGTCTTCCGCTCGGTCTTCGAGGAGGGCGCCCGGATCGGCGCCGGACCCGTGCTGCGGCTGTGGCGGCGCCTGCTGCTGTTCCTCTCCCGCTGGTGGCAACTGGAGGCGCTGTACCGCTCCAACGCCAAGTACCACCCCGAGTGGTATCCACGGTTCCTCTGTTACGGCGACGCCGCCGCCCTCGCCCGGATCGGCCTCGCCTCCGCAGTCGCCGAGGGCTTCGTCTCCGTACCGTCGCTGCGCAGACTCCGGGACAAGGGGCACCCGGACCGCCGGCGCCCGCCCGCCATCACGCGGGACCTGCCGCCGCCGGCCGCGCTCGGCCTCGCCGGAGGGGATGAGGCCGGGTCCGGTGACCCGCTCGCCGGGCTGCCGGACCAGGTTCGCGTCCGGCACCACAAACTGGACCGGCTGCGCGCCGCCGGCAGCGACCCGTACCCGGTCGGCGTCCCGCCGCCCACCCGTGCCCTCGCCGACGTCCGCGCGGGCGAGCAGGTGACGGTCGCCGGACGCGTCATGCTGGTGCGCGACTTCGGCGGCATCCTCTTCGTACGGCTGCGCGACTGGTCGGGCGACCACCAACTCGCCCTGACGCGCGAGGACCTGGGCCCGGCACTGGAACGCTTCAGGACCGCCGCCGACATCGGCGACCACATCACCGCAGTCGGCCGCGCGGGCCTCAGCGACAAGGGCGAGCCCACCGTCTTCGTCAGCTCCTGGCGGCTCGTCGGCAAGTGCCTGCGCCCGTTGCCCGACAAACGCCGGGGCCTGGCCGACCCCGAGACCAAGGTGCGGATGCGCTACCTGGACCTGGTGTCGAGCCCCGCAGCGCGCCAGGTGATCCGCGCCCGCTCCACGGCGGTCCAGGCGCTGCGGCAGGGCCTGCTGGACCGGGGCTACCTGGAGGTCGAGACCCCGATGCTCCAGCAGATCCACGGCGGCGCCAACGCCCGGCCCTTCACCACCCACATCAACGCCTACGACCTGGACCTGTACCTGCGCATCGCGCCCGAGCTGTATCTGAAGCGGCTGTGCGTCGGCGGCATGGAGAAGGTCTTCGAGATGGGCCGTACCTTCCGCAACGAAGGCGTCTCCTACAAGCACAACCCCGAGTTCACGATGCTGGAGGCCTACCAGGCGTTCGCCGACTACGACGTGATGCTCGACCTGACGCGCGAGCTGATCCAGGGCGCGGCGACCGCCGCCTTCGGCAGCCCGGTCGCACACCGGGACGGGCAGGAGCACGACATCTCCGGGACCTGGCCCGTGAGGACGGTGCACGGGGCGATCTCCGAGGCGCTGGGGGAGGAGGTGACCGCGGACACGGACCTGACGGCACTCAAACGGCTGTGCGACCGCGCAGGTGTCCCCTACACCGCCGACGACGGCCCCGGTGACGTCGTCCTGGAGATGTACGAACGCCTCGTCGAGGAGAGGACCCTGCTGCCGACGTTCTACAAGGACTTCCCCACCGACGTCTCCCCGCTGACCCGGCAGCACCGCACCGACCCCCGGCTCGCCGAACGCTGGGACCTCGTCGCCTTCGGCACCGAACTCGGCACCGCCTACTCCGAGCTGACCGATCCGGTCGAACAACGCCGGCGCCTGACCGCACAGTCCCTGCTCGCCGCGGGCGGCGACCCCGAGGCCATGGAACTGGACGAGGACTTCCTGGACGCGCTCGAGTACGCCATGCCGCCCACGGGCGGCCTCGGCATCGGCGTCGACCGGATGGTCATGTTCCTCACGGGCCTGACGATCCGGGAGACGCTGCCGTTCCCCCTGGTGCGGCGCCGCTGAAAGCGGATGACGCCGTGGTCCCGGATCCGCCGCCCGGGTGTTTTCCTGCCGCCGCGCCGGTGTCGCTGAGGTGCGCCGGGGGTGGGTGGGGCGACTGATGATTCATGAAGAAGGATCAGTTGCTCACCCGCCGCCGGGCGTTGATCGCCGGTGTCGGTGCCCTGGGCGCGGCCGGTGCCGCCGGTCTGCTGAGGGCGGGCTCGGGCGGCGAGGCCCGCCCGTCCGCCGCCCCCGCCCCCGGATCCCCGGCACGACGCCCGCTCAAGCCGTCCGCCTACCGTCTCCAGCCGCTGGCCGGCCAGGGGCCCCCGGCCGCCTCAGGCCGCACCCCGGTCCGGCGCGAACCCCTGCTGCGCATGCACGGGATCGGCCGCACCATGGTCCTGACCTTCGACGACGGCCCCGACCCGCGCTACACCCCCGAGATCCTGCGCACCCTGCGCGAGTACGACGTACGGGCGACGTTCTTCGTGTGCGGCGAGATGGCCGCCGAGCACCGGGACCTGCTGGCCGAGATGGCGGACGACGGCCACGTCGTCGGCAACCACACCTGGTCCCACCCCCTGCTCACCACCCTCACCCGCGCTCGCATCCGCGCCGAGATGGAGCGCACCAGCGAGATCATCGAGAAGGCCTACGGGGATCGCCCGCTGTGGTTCCGCGCCCCGTACGGCGCCTGGAACCGTGCCGCCTTCCAGCTCGGGGCCGAACTGGGCATGGAACCCCTCGCCTGGACCGTCGACACCCTCGACTGGACCGAGCCCGGCACCCGCACCATCGTCGACCGGGTGGAGAGCGGCGCCGGCCCCGGCGTCGTCGTCCTCGCACACGACGCCGGGGGCGACCGCTCGCAGAGCGTGTGGGCACTGCGCGACTATCTGCCGCACCTGCTGGACGCCGGCTACCACCTCACCGTGCCACGCCGGCACCAGGTGTGACCGGCGCCCGCCCGCCGGGTCGGGGCACGCTCAGCGCACCTCGACCAGGCGGGCGAAGGCCACGACGTTCCCGTCGTAGCCGTTCTGCTTGGAGAAACCGCCACCGCAGGTGATGACCCGCAGTTCCGGGACACCCTTGGAACCGTAGACGCGGTCTCCGGGGAAGTTGTTCTTCGCGAAGACCTCGACGCCGTAGACCTCGAACACGGCCGTCTTCTTGTCCTGCCGGAGCACCTCGACCCGGTTTCCGCGCTTCAGTGCGCCGAGGCCGTAGAACACCGCGGGACCGGCCTGGTTGTCGACATGGCCGACCACCACCGCGGTGCCCTTCTCGCCGGGCGAGACGGCACCGGTGAACCAGCCCGCCAGATGGGGATCCTCCGGAGGCGGTGCGTCCACCCACCCCTCGGCGTCCAGACCGACCGGCATCACCGGAGCGTCGACCTGGATCGCGGGAATCCGGATCCAGCCGGGCAGCGAGTACGGCAGCGCCGGCGGGGACTTCCCGAAGGTGGCCGGGGTGGAGGGAGCGCCCGCGTCCGCGGCCGCCGCCGACGCGGGCTGCGGTGGCCCCACGTCGAACTCCCCCGAGCCATTGCGGATGAGGGCGAGACCGGTCAGCAGAACAAGCGCTATCACGCCCCATGGCGCGCGCTTCCTCTGCCGCTCCTCCTCTTCCTCCAACTCGGAAAGGAACATGGTGTCATCCCCTCTCGACGCGGCCGTCGCCACGTCAATTCAGCGCTTGGGAGCACGCTAGAACCCTGACGGAAAACCGGCGACGGGAGAGAGACGAATGGGTGTACCGGTCACGACCGGTGCGCCATCCGAGTTGCCGCGCGCAGGTTTTTTCCCATGGTCCGTGACCTGCGGCGATATCCGATTGTGCGGTTATCCTCCGGCATGTTGTTTCACCTGGACGGCCCATCCCCGAAATGCGGGATTGTGCACGGCAACTGAGGGTTTTGCTGGGAGACGCTGTCTCGCCGATTCACCGGGAACGGGTCCCGGGGCGTCTTCCGCGGAGGATGACATGCGTAACTCTCGTGCCCTGGCGGTCTCCGCCGCGGCCGCCGCGTTCCTGCTCGGGGCCGCGGCCCCGGCGGCGGTCGCGGGCAACGGCCCGGCCAACATCGTCGCCCTGCCCAGCGTCATCGCCCGCGGGGGCCAGATCACGGTCACCGTGGACGGCTGCCCCAGAGGCGGCGCCGTGTACTCCGATGCCTTCGGCATGGCCACCCTGTCACCGATCAACGGCGCCAACCTGACGTCGAGGGGCTACGCGACGATCCACAGCGACGCACGCCCCGGCACCTACAACATCAGCGTCCAGTGCTCCGGCCGGCGGCTGACGCGCCCGAACGCCTTCACCGTCATCGGCGGTGTCCGCGGCGGTCTCGGGGGCAGCATCTCCTCCGGGGCCACGCCGACCGACATGGCCATCGGCGGCGGGCTCGTCGCCTCGGCCGTCATCGGCAGTGGTGTCTTCTGGATGCGTCGCCGCTGCGAGAACCACGCCTGACGCGCCGCCCCGCGTCGGGAGAACTGATCGCACGTGAGGGCGTCGGCCCCGGACCCCGCTCGGATCCGGGGCCGACGTCATGTGCGCGGGGGGTGCCGTGGTCAAGAGCGGGCGGCGTGCCGGCTCGCGGCCGAGGGCGCGCGCTGCGACCCGTATCGCGCCCATGTGCATCCTCCGGTCCCCGAGGAGCAGGCACGGACCGTTGCGACCGCACCGGAAATGCACCTCGATGACTGAAACGCTAGGAACAGGACCGCGTGTTCGCTATCGCAGTGGTGCGAACGGGGCACACAGGTGGGCCGTCCGGGGGCCGGCACTGCTGCGGCCGGGGGACGGCGGCGGCGTGCCCGACGTCCCACGGCGGCCCACGGTGCGCGGGCGCCGGCACGCGCCGGGCCGGGGTGCGGGCCCCGTCGGCCGCCCGTCAGCTCCCGGCGTCCGGGAAGAGGTCCAGGAACGGCTGGTACGAGGCCGCGACACCCCTGCTGTAGGGCGAGTCGAAGTCCCAGATCAGGAAGAGCAGGAAGGCGATCAGCGCCGAGAACAGCACGGCGAGGACCAGTTCGCGCGGGGTGCGCCGGATCTGCAGGGCGAAGATCATCCCGATGGTGATAACGGCTCCGGCGATGAGCCCGAACCACACCACGGCAGGCATCGTCGACTCGGTCGAGTCCGCCCGCGCATGCCGCGCCCGGTCCGCCTCGGCCACCTGGTCCACGAGCGGCTGGTAGGCCTGCGCCTCGAAGTCGGTCCTCGGCTCGTAGTCCGTGACGGTCGCGCGCACCTGGTCCAGCAGTTCGGTGCCGCGCGCGGTGACCTTCCCCTCCTCGGTCATCGCCTTCCACTCGGTGGTGACGACGTGTCCGACATAGGTGTTGACATCCTCCCTAATGCGCTCACGTACGTCGGACGGGTACACCCGCACCCGTTCCGTGATCTCGTGCAGTGCCTGCGCCTCCGCCCGCACGTGGTCCTGGGCGACGCTGCGCGCCTCCCACACACCGGCGATGGCAAGGCCGAGCACGATGGCGTACACCACACCGATCCACATCGTCATGTACTCGATGACGTCCGGCGTCTCGGAGGGATCCTCGTCCTCGGACGCCGCACGGTTGCGAAGCAGGGTGATGACGACCACCAGGGAGCAGGCGGCCAGCATCGCGAGGGTGAGAACAAGCCATTCCGGCAACGGAAGCCTCCAGGGATCAGCGCGGACGCAGCGCGGCGACGGCGAGCAGCGCCGGCACGGTGATGAGCAGGACGTAGGTGACCGGCGACTGACCGCCCCGGGTCTGGCGGTTGCGCGGCGGGGTTCGGTAGCGCGGGTAGCTCACCGGCGTCACCGTCGGACGCGGGGCGGGCTTGGCCGACGGGGAGGGTGACGGCGGTGGTGGCGGTGGTGGCGGTGGTGGTGTCGGCCTGGCAGCCGGGGCCGGCGGGGGTGCGGGGGCCGGTGGTGGTGGCGGTGCGGGGCGGGGTGGCGCCTCGGGCCGCGGGGTGGGCGTCGGTTTCGGCGGCGGGGTGGGCTTCGGGGGAGGTGGGGGTAGTGGCGGTGGCGGCGGAGTCGGTTCGGGCGGCGGTGTCGGTGTCGGTGTCGGTGTGGGCGTCGGGCTGGGTGTGGGCGTGGGGGTGGGGCAGATCGGGGGAGTGGGCCATGTCCGGCTCCCCGCGACCGCCACCGCCTCCGTGCCGCCCGGTCCGGTGGACGCGTACGCACAGGAGTCGGCCGCCACGACGCCGGCCGGGGCGCCCACGAGCGCCACGGCGAGTGTCACCAGGACCAACATCCGTGCGGGGACGGGCGATTGGGTCGGTTCGGAACCATGCACGACCGAGATCATGAGGCTTCCCGTGTCCCCACACGCCCGGGCGGCCGGGGGATTGCCCCGAATGGGGGAAGTGTGCGGCGAGGGGTTTGATCGGCACGGGACCGTGTGTCCGGACGTCCGGACGCGCATACGAGTGGCGGTCGGCGTCCGGCGCGCCGCAGCAGGGCCCGATCGGGCCCCCGGCCCCCGGGTTCCGCCCGTGGCCCCGGAAAGAAATCTCCGATCCGGTTGAGACAACCGGCGTCCCCGTTCGTACCCATTGTCGTGCGGCGGCACAGCAGGGCGCTGCAATATTCTTGTCATTATGGGGAGTTGACGATGAAGACCTCCTGGCGGAGCGCCTCGCTCGTGGCGAGCGCCGCGGCCGTACTGGCGCTGACGACGGCGTGCGGTCAGGAAAGTGGTCCCCAGTCGGCCAGCCAGAACGTGGGCGCCACCGCCCCGGCCGGTGGGTACGGCGGCACGGGGCTCGACACCGGCGCCGGTACCGGCACCGGCGTGGGTGCCCCGGCGGGCGAGCAGGGCACCGGCGCCCAGGCCGCGCCCGCGGGCAAGCTGTCGGTCGCGGACAACGGGGAGCTCGGGAAGGTGCTCGCCGACAGTGCCGGCCGAACCCTCTACCGCTTCGACCAGGACACGGCGGAACCGCCGAAGACCAACTGCGAGGGGGACTGCGCGACCGCCTGGCCGCCCGTTCCGGCCGATGACGCCACCGCGGGCGAGGGCATCGACGAGGCGCTGCTCGGTGAGGTCACCCGCCCCGACGGCACCAAGCAGCTCACCGTCGCGGGCTGGCCGGCGTACCGCTATGCGAAGGACGTCAACCCGGGCGACACCAAGGGCCAGGGCGTGGGCGGCACCTGGTACGCGCTGGCGCCGGACGGCAAGAAGGCCACCGCGGCGGACCTGCCCGGACTGTCCACCCGCAAGGACCCGAAGCTCGGCGAGATCGTCGTCGACGGGAACGGCCACACGGTCTACCGCTTCATGAAGGACTCGCAGTGGCCGATGAAGACCGCGTGCACCGGCGAGTGCCTGGAGAAGTGGCCGGTCGTCGCGCCGGTCGACGCCAAGGACACCAAGGGCATCGACCTGCAGGGCTCCACCGCCAACCGGGGCTATGTCGTCTTCGACCGGCCCGACGGCATCAAGCAGCAGACCATCGACTGTGTGCCCATCTACACCTTCGCCGGGGACAAGAAGCCCGGTGACACCAACGGCCAGGGCGTGGGCGGCACCTGGTTCGCGGTGAAGCCCGACGGCAAGCCGGTCGGCGCGCCCGCGCAGTAGCGAAGGACCCTTCCGGGCCGGGCCCGGCGCACGGCCGAGCGGTCCGCATCCCGCGCAGCACCACGCGGTATGCGGGCCGTTTTGGCATCATTCACCGGAGTCTTCCGGATTCACCGGCAGTCTTCTGGACTCATCCCATTTCTCCAGGACTCTGTGGCACCTGCCGGATACTTCTCGTAAGCGTTCTGCGACAGGTCAATTCGGCACGCGCCGCAGGCAGTGACCGGGAACGGACGGTCAATTTCCGTTTCAGGTCGCTCCATTGGCGGGCGATCAGTAGCCTCTGCTCGAACACCGGATCGCCTACGCCATGGAGAGACAGATGGAGCGTCCCGCCTGGGCGCCACGGAGCATCGACATCTCGGTGCCGAGTGTCGCGCGGATCTACGACTACTACCTGGGCGGTTCGCACAACTTCGAGGTCGACCGGGAAGCGGCCCGCCGGGCCATGGAGTTCATGCCGGGGCTGCCGAAGATCATGCGGGCGAACCGGGCCTTCATGCGCCGCGCGGTGCGGCACGCCGCCGCCGAGGGCATCACGCAGTTCCTGGACATCGGCTCGGGCATCCCGACGTACGGCAACGTCCACGAGGTGGCCCAGGCTGCAAGTCCCGGCGCGCGGGTGGTCTACGTCGACCACGACCCGGTCGCCGTCGCGCACAGCCAGGCCGTTCTCGAAGGCAACGACGACGCGCGCGTGGTCGCGGCCGACCTGCGCAAGCCGCAGGACATCCTGTCCAGCCCGGAGGTGGAGCAACTGCTCGACCTGACGCGGCCGGTGGCGCTGCTGCTCGTCGCCGTCCTGCACTTCGTGGAGGACGCGGACGACCCCTACGGAGCGGTCGCTCAGCTGAGCGACGCACTCGCGCCCGGCAGCATGCTCGTGCTGACGCATGCCTCGTACGAGGGAATCCCGCTGGCACCCGAGCGGGCGGGTGGCGCGGTGGACGTATACAAGGACCTCCGCAACCCGCTGATCATGCGCTCGCGCGAGGAGATCGCGCGGTTCTTCGAGGGGTACGACATGGTGGAACCGGGACTGGTGCCGATGCCCGTCTGGCGGCCCGACACCGCGCCGGAGGACGAGGATCCCTATGCCTTCTCCGGCTTCGCCGGCGTGGGGCGAACCGCGTGATCGCCGAGCCGGACGGGCCGGAGGACAGACTGCGGCGGTTCGCGAGGATCTGGAGCCGGGCGGTCTACCCCGCCACCTCGACGTCGCTGACCAGACCGGAGTTCGAGGGACAACTGCTGCCGCTGGCACGGAGACTGCGCGCGGCACTGCTCGCGCGGACCTACGACGCGGCCGAGGGCCGCGCGGTCGGCGCCGCCCTGGTCGACGCGCACTGCACCGACCCGGAGGCGCTCAGCCACGCCCTGGACTGCGTCGACGCCTACCTGGTGCTCTACTGTGGCGACGACGGTCCCCAGGAGGATCTGCGGGCCCGTTCCGCCCGGCTGCAGCACGCCATGGCCGCCGGGTTCGCCCAGGCGCTGCGGGAACGCACCCTCGCCGAGCAGGAGTGCATCGCGCAGGCGGCGTTGCGCGCCCAGGGTGTGGTGGCGCAGGCGCTGCACGCCAGCGAGGCCCGCTTCCGCGCGGTCTTCGAGGGCGCGGCCATAGGCATCGGCATCGCGGACCTCGACGGCAACGTCCTGGAGGTAAACGGCGCGCTGATGCGCATGTTCGGCGGCTCCGAGCAGAACGTGCGCGGTCGCAAAGTCCAGGAGTGGACCCACGCCGACGACGCCCCCCAGGTCTGGCGGCTCTACGAGGAGCTGGTGCGCGGCGAACGCGAGCACTACCACGTGGAGAAGGCCTTCTACCGGCCGGACGGAACGGTCCTGTGGACCAACCTCACCGTCTCCCTGCTGCGCGACCCCGACGGCAACCCGCAGTACCAGCTCGCGCTGATGGAGGACACCACCGAACGGCGGCTGCTGAACCTCCGGCTGCGCTACGAGGCCACCCACGACGCCCTCACCGGACTGCCCAACCGCACTCTGTTCTTCGAGCGGCTGGAGAAGGCCCTCGGCGCGGGCGAAGGCCAGCGCTTCGGCCTGTGCTACCTCGACCTCGACGGCTTCAAGACCATCAACGACAGCCTCGGCCACGCGGCTGGCGACCGGCTGCTCGTCGAGGTCGCCGACCGCCTCCAGGCCTGTGCCACCGCACCCGGTGAGATGGTCGCCAGACTCGGCGGCGACGAGTTCGTGGCGCTCACCACCGGTCCCGACACCCAGCGCGAGGTCGACGAGCTCGCCGCCCGGATCATGAACGCGCTCACCGCCCCGATCAGCGTGGAAGGCCGGCAGCTGACGGTGCGCGGCAGCATCGGCGTCGTCGAGGGCGCGGCGGGGGAGCGCAGCGCGGCCGAGGTGCTGCGCAGCGCCGACATCACCATGTACCGGGCCAAGTCGGCCGGCGGCAACCGCTTCGAAGTGGCCGACGCCGAGGCCGACGCCCGGGCCATCACCCGGCACGGCCTCACCACGGCGTTGCCGGCCGCGCTGGACCGGGGCGAGTTCTTCATCGAGTACCAGCCCCTGGTGCACCTGGGTGACGGCAGCGTGCGCGGCGCGGAGGCCCTGGTCCGCTGGCTGCACCCGCAGCACGGCGTCCTCGGACCCGACCGGTTCATCCCGCTCGCGGAGCACACCGGCCTGATCGTGCCGCTGGGCCGCTGGGTGCTGGAGCAGTCGGTGCGCCAGGCCCGCGACTGGCGCGAGCGCCACGCCGGCACGCCTTCCGCGCTGCTGCGGATCAACGTCAACCTCTCCCCGTGCCAGCTGACCCACCCCGGTCTGGTCCAGGACACGGTCGACATCCTGGAGGCCGAGGGCGTCGCTCCCGACGCGCTCTGCCTGGAGGTCACCGAGTCCGCCCTGATCGGCGCCGACGACGACCTGCTCAAGCCGCTGCGGCGGCTGGCCGAGATGGGCGTCGACATCGCCCTGGACGACTTCGGCACCGGCTACTCCAACCTCGCCAACCTCCGCCGCCTCCCGGTGAGCATCCTCAAGCTGGACCGCTCCTTCACCCAGAGCATGCAGCGGTTCCCGGCCGACCCCGTCGACCTCAAGATCGTCGAAGGCATCGTCTCCCTCGCCCACAGCCTCGACCTCGCGGTCACGGTCGAGGGCGTGGAAACCGGGGCCCAGGCCGAACAACTGCGCATACTCGGCTGCGACACGGCCCAGGGCTGGTACTACGCCCGCCCGGGCCCCCCGGAACGACTCCACGAACTGGCAATGGCCGACGCGACAACCTGACCCAAGACGCCCAGGGATGCGGGGCCGCCCCACGCGCCCCCGCCGCACGCCCCCAGGGGCGCGGCGAACTGCGCGACCAGCCCCCTACGACCCGCACCCGCCGCACCACCCTCCGCCTCCGCCCGCCCCGCAGGCGCGCCCCCGCCGCACGCCCTGAGGGGCGCGGGGAACTGCGCGACCAGCCCCCTACGACCCGCGCCCGCCGCACCACCCTCCGCCTCCGCCCGCCCCGCAGGCGCGCCCCCGCCGCACGCCCTCAGGGGCGCGGGGAACTGCGCGACCAGCCCCCACAACCCGCACCGAACCCTCAGGCCCAAGCACCACGACCCCGCGGCAAGCGCCCCTCACCGCTCCAGCAGCATCCGCTGCAACTCCCGCGCAGCCCGAGGCGGAGCCACATCGCTGCGGTGCGCCAGCGCGATCGTCCGATGCAGTCCGGGCCGGGCAATCGGCGTCACCCGCAACCCCCGCCCGGACCGCGCGGCGACCATGCGCGGAACCACGGCCACCCCCAGCCCGGCCCGCACGAACCCCAGCACCGCGTCCATCTCGCCCCCCTCCACCGCGAAATCCGGCTCGAACCCCGCGGAGCGACAGGCGGCGACAGTCAGTTCCCGCAGGTCGTACCCGTGCCGGAACATCACCAGCCGCTCGCCCTCCAGATCGGGGATGCCCACTGTCCGCCGCCCCCCGCCCGGCCGTGACGCCTCCGGCGACGACACCACCACCAGGTCCTCCCGCAGCAGCTCCACCGTCGTCAGCGCCGGTGACGGCGTCGGCAGCGGCAGCACGACGAGGGCAAGATCGAGGGCGCCGCGCGCGAGATGCCGTACGAGATCGTGCGAGCCGCTCTCCTCGATCAGCAGCTGGATGCCCGGATAGCGGTCGTGGAACGCGCGCAGCACATCCGGCAGCAGGCCCGTGCACACGCTCGGCGTGGCCCCCAGCCGCACCCGCCCCCGCCGCAGCTGCACCAGCTCCTGCACCTCGTGCCTCGCCGTGTCCGCGTCGGCCAGGATCCGGCGGGCCAGCGGCAGCAGTGCCTCGCCCGCGTCGGTGAGCGTGATGTTCCCCCGCGCCCGCAGGAACAGATCGGCACCCAGCTCCCGCTCCAGCGCCTTGATCTGCTGCGACAGCGACGGCTGGGCGACATGGACGAGATCCGCGGCCCGGGTGAAGTGCCGGGTCTCGGCCACCGCCACGAAGTACTGGAGCTGCTGGAACTGCATGCAGCAAGCATAGGCCTGAGCTATCGAATCAAGGCGGACCATGTCTTGGACTGATGAGCCCGCGCACGCCTACGGTGCGGAACATGGCTCTGGCAACGCGGACGGACCGACGGCCGTCCATGGCGCGCACGATGTGGGACAGCTCCGTCGGCAAGAAGACCGTGATGGCGGTCAGCGGGCTCACCATGCTGCTGTACCTGGTCGTCCACATGATCGGCAACCTGAAGATCTTCTTCGGCGCAGGCGAGTTCAACCACTACGCGCACTGGCTGCGCACCGTGGGTGAACCGTTCATGCACTACGAGTGGACGCTGTGGCTGGTCCGGATCGTCCTCGTCGTCGCGGTCGTGGCCCACGCCGTCTCCGCGTACCAGCTGAGCCGCCGCGACATCAAGGCGCGCCCCAGCAAGTACGTGCACAAGAAGCCGCGCGCCTCCTACGCGACGCGCACCATGCGCTGGGGCGGGATCATCCTCGCCCTGTTCATCGTCTGGCACATCCTCGACCTGACCACCGGCACCGTGCACACCGGCGGCTTCGAGCACGGCCGTCCCTACCAGAACGTCGTGGACACCTTCTCCACCTGGTACGGCAACGTGATCTACATCGTCGCGGTGCTCGCCGTCGGCCTGCACATCCGGCACGGGTTCTGGAGCGCCGCACAGACCCTGGGCGTCGGCAGCCGCACACGCGACCGCGCGCTGAAGGCAACCGCGAACGCCCTCGCGCTGCTCCTCACGGCCGGATTCCTCGCCGTGCCCGTAGGCGTCATGACCGGATTGGTGAGCTGAGATGAGTTACGCCGAGTACGTGACCGGGGAGCCGGTCGTCGACAGCAAGGCCCCCACCGGCCCCGTCAACGAGCGCTGGGACAGGCGCCGCTTCGAGGCCAAGCTGGTCAACCCCGCCAACCGGCGCAAGCACACCGTGATCGTCGTCGGCACCGGTCTCGCCGGCGGCTCGGCGGGCGCCACGCTGGCCGAACAGGGTTACCACGTCGTCCAGTTCTGCTACCAGGACTCCCCGCGCCGGGCCCACTCCATCGCCGCGCAGGGCGGCATCAACGCGGCGAAGAACTACCGCAACGACGGCGACTCCGTGCACCGGCTGTTCTACGACACCGTCAAGGGCGGCGACTTCCGGGCCCGCGAGTCCAACGTGCACCGGCTCGCGCAGATCTCCGTCGAGATCATCGACCAGTGCGTGGCGCAGGGGGTGCCGTTCGCCCGGGAGTACGGTGGTCTGCTCGACACCCGCTCCTTCGGCGGCGTCCAGGTCTCGCGGACCTTCTACGCCCGTGGCCAGACCGGCCAGCAACTGCTGCTCGGCGCCTACCAGGCGCTCAGCCGGCAGATCGCCGCCGGGAACGTGGAGATGCACCCGCGGACCGAGATGCTCGACCTGATCGTGGTCGACGGGCGCGCGCGCGGCATCGTGGCGCGGGACCTGATCACCGGGAAGATCGACACCTACTTCGCGGACGCGGTCGTCCTCGCCAGCGGCGGCTACGGCAACGTCTTCTACCTGTCGACCAACGCGATGAACTCCAACGCCACAGCCGTCTGGCGGGCACACCGGCGTGGCGCGTACTTCGCCAACCCCTGTTTCACCCAGATCCACCCCACCTGCATCCCGCGTACCGGCGACCACCAGTCGAAGCTCACCCTCATGAGCGAGTCGCTGCGCAACGACGGCCGTATCTGGGTGCCGAAGGCCAGGGGCGACCAGCGGCCGGCGCACCAGATCCCCGAGGACGAGCGCGACTACTACCTGGAGCGGATCTACCCCTCCTTCGGCAACCTCGTCCCCCGCGACATCGCCTCCCGCGCCGCGAAGAACGTGTGCGACGAGGGCCGTGGCGTCGGTCCCGGGGGCCAGGGCGTCTACCTGGACTTCGCGGACGCGATCAAGCGGATGGGCCGCAAGGCCGTCGAGGCCAAGTACGGCAACCTCTTCGACATGTACCAGCGGATCACCGACGAGGATCCGTACGAGGTGCCGATGCGGATCTATCCCGCCGTGCACTACACGATGGGTGGCCTGTGGGTCGACTACGACCTCCAGACGACCATCCCCGGCCTGTTCGCGATCGGCGAGGCGAACTTCTCCGACCACGGCGCGAACCGGCTCGGCGCCTCGGCGCTGATGCAGGGCCTGGCCGACGGCTACTTCGTGCTGCCGGCGACCATCAACGACTACCTCGCCCGCAACCCGCACCAGGACGTGGTCACCGACGAGCACCCGGCCGTCCGGGAGGTGCTGGCCGAGACCGAGGACCGGATCAACGTGCTCCTCGCCGTCGACGGCGACCGCACGCCCGACTCCTTCCACCGCGAGGTCGGTGAGCTGATGTGGGAGTTCTGCGGCATGGCCCGCACCGAGACCGGGCTGCGCAAGGCCCTGGAGCGGATCCCGCAGATCCGTGAGGAGTTCTGGCGGCGGATCAAGGTGCCGGGCACCGGCGAGGAGTTCAACCAGTCGCTGGAGAAGGCCAACCGGATCGTCGACTACCTGGAGCTCGCCGAGCTGATGTGTCTCGACGCGCTGCACCGCTCGGAGTCCTGCGGCGGCCACTTCCGCGAGGAGTCGCAGACCCCGGACGGCGAGGCCGCCCGCCGGGACGACGAGTTCTCCTACGCGGCCGCCTGGGAGTTCACCGGCACCGGTGAGTCGCCCGTCCTGCACAAGGAAGACCTCGTCTTCGAGTACGTCCACCCCACCCAGCGGAGCTACGCATGAAGCTCACCCTGCGCGTCTGGCGCCAGCAGAACGCCGACGCCGACGGCACCATGTCCACGTACGAGGTCGACGGCGTCTCGCCCGACATGTCCTTCCTGGAGATGCTCGACACGCTCAACGAGGACCTCATCCTCAAGGGCGAGGACCCGGTCGCCTTCGACCACGACTGCCGCGAGGGCATCTGCGGCGCCTGCTCGCTGGTCATCAACGGCGACGCGCACGGGCCCGAGCGCACCACCACCTGCCAGCTGCACATGCGGTCCTTCCGGGACGGCGACACGATCGACATCGAACCGTGGCGGGCGGCCGCCTTCCCGGTGATCAAGGACCTGGTCGTGGACCGGTCCGCGTTCGACCGGATCATCCAGGCCGGCGGCTACGTCACCGCCCCGACCGGCTCCGCGCCCGAGGCGCACGCCACGCCCGTGCCGAAGCCGGACGCCGACTTCGCCTTCGAGCACGCCGAGTGCATCGGCTGCGGCGCCTGCGTGGCCGCCTGCCCGAACGGCGCGGCGATGCTGTTCACCTCCGCCAAGGTCAATCACCTGAACGTGCTGCCGCAGGGCGCGCCGGAGCGTGAGACGCGCGTGCTGAACATGGTGGCGCAGATGGACGAGGAGGGCTTCGGCGGGTGCACCCTCACCGGCGAGTGCGCCACCGCCTGCCCCAAGGGCATCCCGCTGATGTCCATCACCGGCATGAACAAGGAATGGCTGCGCGCCACCCGCAAGGCAGCCAGGAAATGATGCCGCGCAGGTAGGGAAGACGTTCGCCGGCTGGGTGCGGACGGGCGGGACCGGGAGTGGTGCTCATCCCCGGTCCCGTCTCGCTTTCCGGCCCACCCCTGGCATTCAACATCCGCACATCCCCGCTCCGGACACAGGTAACGCGCACGCCAACCGGCATCGGAAGAACTGTGGCGGCAGGCCGAACGACCCGGCCCGCCCGCAGCCGTCGTCGAACCGGCCCGTGACCAGGAGTGTGCCATGACCGGCGTTTCCACCCTCGACCGTCCCCCGCAGCCAGCGGCACCCACCCGCTACACCGTCACCCTCGCCCGCGACGAGGACGACGTGCGCGCGGCGCAGAAGCTGCGGCACGACGTCTTCGCCGGCGAGATGGGCGCGATGCTCACCACCCCGCAGCCGGGGCTCGACATCGACCCCTTCGACGCGTACTGCGACCACCTGCTGGTCCGTGACACGCTCACCGGCGAGGTCGTCGGCACCTACCGCCTGCTGCCACCCGAGCGCGCCTCGGTGGCCGGCCGGCTCTACTCCGAGGGCGAGTTCGACCTGACCCGCCTCGACCCGATCCGCCCCGGCCTCGTCGAGGTCGGCCGCTCCTGCGTGCACCCGGACCACCGGGACGGCACCGTCATCGGCCTGATCTGGGCGGGCATAGCGCGCTACATGGTCGACCGCGGCCACGAGTGGCTGGCCGGCTGCTGCTCCATCCCGCTGGCCGACGGCGGTGCCGTCGCCGCCGCCGCCTGGGACCGGGTCCAGGCCAAGAACCTCGCCCCCGAGGAGTACCGGGTACGGCCGCTGCTGCCGTGGTCCGCGGAGGGCGTCGCCCGCCCCGCCGGGCGCACCGAACTCCCGCCGTTGCTGCGCGGCTATGTGCGCCTCGGCGCCTGGGTGTGCGGCGAGCCCGCGCACGACGCCGACTTCGGCGTCGCCGACCTGTACGTGCTGCTTTCGATGCGCCGCGTCAACCCGCGCTATCTGAAGCACTTCCTCTCGCTCGTCCCGGCCTGATGAGCGTCTGGCTGCCCAGCGCGCCCTGTACCCCCAGGGCGTGCGTGGAGCCCGCGGGGCGGGGCGCGGTCGCGCTGTGGGGCGTGCTGCGGTTCATCGCGGTGCTGGTGCTGCTGCTCGGCGGGATCGTGCTGCTGCCGCTCGGCCGGCGCATTCCCGCGCCGTGGGTGCGCCGGTGGGCCCGGACCATCGCCTGGGCCGCGGGGGTCCGGGTCCGTATCACCGGCTCCGCCGCTCCCACCGGGGGCGTGCTGCTGGTCGCCAACCACATCTCCTGGCTGGACATCCCGCTGCTCGCCTCGGTCCGCCCGGCCCGGATGATCGCCAAGACCGAGATACGGCAGTGGCCGGTGGCCGGCCCGCTGGCCGCGGGCGCCGGCGTCGTGTTCATCGAGCGCGACCGCCTGCGAGCCCTTCCGGGCACGGTCGCGCACATCGCCGAGCTGCTGCGGTCGGGCGCCGCGGTCGGCGTCTTCCCCGAGGGCAGCACCTGGTGCGGCCGCGCCCAGGGCACGTTCCGCCGGGCCGTGTTCCAGGCGGCGCTGGACGCCCAGGTCCCCGTGCAGCCGGTCCGTATCCACTACCGCCTCGCCGACGGCCACGCCAGCACGGCCCCCGCCTTCGTGGGCGAGGACTCCCTGCTCACCTCCCTGTGGCGGGTGATGACGGCTCGCGGCCTGATCGCCGAGGTGCATGTCGAGGACCCGATCATGCCGGGAAGCCACCCCGACCGCCGGTCCCTGGCTCGCGCCGCCCAGCCCGCGGCGACCCCGGAACCGGGCTGGACGCACGCGGTACTGGCGTCCTAGACGGGCGTACGGAGGCCTCCGGCAGCCGGGCACTCACCGGCGCCCGGAGGCCTCTCGCCGTCCGCCCGGCAGCACGCGGGCCAGGTAGGGCGCCGTCCGGCTCTCCCGCGCCGCCGCCACGTCCTGTGGCGGCCCCGCCGCCACGACGCGGCCGCCCGCCTCGCCGCCGCCGGGCCCCATGTCGATCACCCAGTCCGCGCAGGCGGCGACGGACATGTCGTGCTCGACGACGATCACGGTGTGCCCCGCGTCCACGAGGCCGTGCAACTGACGCATCAGGACCTCGACGTCGGCGGGGTGCAGACCGGTCGTCGGTTCGTCGAGGACGTAGAGGGTGTGACCGCGGCGACCGCGCTGGAGTTCGCCGGCCAGCTTGATGCGCTGGGCCTCCCCGCCGGAGAGCTCCGTCGCGGGCTGCCCGAGCCGCAGATGGCCGAGGCCCACGTCGAGCAGGGTGCCGAGGCTGCGGGAGACCGCGGGGCTGTCCGCGAAGAACTCCGCCGCGTCCTCCACCGTCAGGTCCAGCACCTGCGCGATGTTCCGTCCCCGGTACGTCACCTGGAGCGTCTCGGGGTTGTAGCGGGCGCCGCCGCAGTCGGGGCACGGAGTGTACGTGCTGGGCAGGAACAGCAGCTCGACGCTGACGAAGCCCTCGCCCTGGCAGGTCTCGCAGCGTCCTCCCGCCACGTTGAAGGAGAACCGCCCGGCCCCGTACCGGCGTTCACGTGCCGCGTCCGTGGTGGCGAAGGCCTTGCGGACGACGTCGAACAGGCCCGTGTACGTCGCCAGGTTGGAACGCGGGGTGCGGCCGATCGGCCGCTGGTCGACGCGGACCAGGCGGCCCACACCCGCCGGCTCGTCCGTGATCTCACCGACGATCGTGGACTTGCCCGACCCCGACACGCCGGTCACCGCCGTGAGCACCCCGAGCGGGAACGTGGCCGTCACCTCGCACAGGTTGTGCCGGGTGACCGGGCCGATGGTCAGCCAGTCCCGGGGCGTGCGCACGTCACGCGGCGGCGGAGGCGAGTCGTCGAAGAGGTGGCGGGCCGTCGCCGAGTCCGCCACCTCCGCGAGACCGGCGACCGGCCCGCTGTACAGCACCCGCCCGCCGTGCTCCCCGGCGCGCGGGCCGACGTCCACGATCCAGTCGGCGTCCCGTACGACATCGAGGTGGTGCTCCACCACGAAGACCGAGTTCCCGGCCGACTTCAGCCGCGCCAGCACCGTCAGCAGGGCCTCCGTGTCCGCCGGGTGCAGCCCCGCCGACGGCTCGTCCAGGACGTACACCACGCCGAACAGGCCGGAGCGCAACTGGGTGGCGAGGCGCAGTCGTTGCAGCTCGCCCGGCGAGAGGGTGGGGGTGGCGCGGTCGAGGCTGAGGTAGCCGAGGCCGAGTTCGGCGACCGGGGCGATACGGGACCTGAGGTCGTCGGTGAGGACCCGGGCCGTCTCGCCGGTGGCGACGAGGGAGTCGGCCAGGCGGGACAGGGGCAGCGCGGCCAGCTCCGCGATCGTACGGCCCCCGAAGGTCACCGCCAGCGCCTCGGGCCGCAGCCGGCTGCCGCCGCAGTCCGGGCAGGCTGCGCCGGTCAGGAACCGCTCCGCCCTGGCCCGCAGCGCCGGGCTCCTGGAGTCGGAGAACGTCTTCATGACGTAGCGCCGGGCGCTCATGTACGTTCCCTGGTACGGGCGCTGGATACGGTCCGCGTCGCGCACCGGATGGACGGTGACCACCGGCTGCTCGTCCGTGAACAGGATCCACTGCCGTGCCCCTGCGGGCAGTTCGCGCCACGGCCGGTCCAGGTCGTACCCCAGGGCGTCGAGGATGTCGCGCAGGTTCTTGCCCTGCCAGGCACCGGGCCACGCGGCGATCGCGCCCTCGCGGATCGACAGCGACGGGTCGGGGACCAGCAAGTCCTCCGTCGTACGGTGCACCCGGCCGAGCCCGTGGCACCGCGGGCACGCACCGGCCGCCGTGTTGGGCGAGAAGGCGTCCGAGTCGAGCCGCTCGGCGCCCGGCGGGTAGTCGCCGGCCCGGGAGAAGAGCATCCGCAGCGAGTTCGAGAGGTTGGTGACCGTGCCGACCGACGAGCGGGACGTCGGGGCCGAGCGGCGCTGTTCCAGGGAGATCGCGGGAGGCAGGCCGGTGATCTCGGCGACCTTCGGCGCGCCGACCTGGTGGATCAGCCGGCGGGCGTACGGCGTGACCGACTCGAAGTAGCGCCGCTGGGCCTCCGCGTAGATCGTGCCGAACGCCAGCGAGGACTTCCCCGAGCCGGACACCCCGGTGAACACGGCCACCACGTCGCGCGGGACGTCGACGTCGACGCCCTTGAGGTTGTGCTCACGGGCGCCGCGCACCCGGACGTAGGGATCGTGGGAGTCGGGCATGGGAACGCACTCCGGCCTCGGATGACGGCAGGGGGACAAACCCCGCGATTCTACGGGAGGCGCCCCGGTGACACCCGGTGACCGGCGCGGGTGCGGGGGTCATGGCTTTGTGCGAGCTTGGGAACCTGATGCCTGTCGCCGTACACACGGAAGGTCCGTGACCATGACAAGTCCCGGTTTCGGTTTCGGACGCAGCCCCTTCGAAGAGTTCGACGAACTGATGGCCCGGTTCTTCGGCGACACGGCACCGGCCTCGTCCGCCCGGCGGGTGCAGCGCGTCGACATCGGCAGCCTGCTGTCGGAACGGGCCCGTGAGCTGGTCGCCCAGGCCCGCGAACTGGCGGCCGGGGAGGGCAGTGAGGAGCTCGACGCCAGGCACCTGCTCGCCGCGGCCACCGAGCACGACTCCACCCGGCGCCTGCTCACCGAGGCCGGCGCCGATCCCGACCGGCTGCGCGAGCGCCTCGGCGGCGCGACCGGCGTGGGCGAGAAGTCCGAGCCCGCCACGCTCACCCCCGCCGCCAAGCGGGCACTGCTCGACGCCTACCGGATATCCCGCGCCGAGGGCTCCTCGTACATCGGCCCCGAGCACCTGCTGCGCGCCCTCGCCGCCAACCCGGAGTCGACGGCGGGCGAGGCGCTCGCCGCCGGCGGCTGGGAGGGCGCCAGAATGCCCAGCGAGGGCAAGAGCGAGCGCAAGGGACCCAGCAGCACTCCCACCATCGACGAGTACGGCCGTGACCTCACCGAGGACGCCCGCGCCGGCCGGCTCGACCCCGTCATCGGACGGGACGACGAGGTCGAGCAGACCATCGAGGTGCTCTCCCGGCGCAGCAAGAACAACCCCGTCCTCATCGGCGACCCCGGCGTCGGCAAGACCGCCGTCGTCGAGGGCATCGCCCAGCGCATCGCCGCCGACGACGTGCCGAAGACACTGGCGGGCAAGCGGCTGGTCTCGCTGGACCTGGCCGGGATGGTGGCCGGCACCAAGTACCGCGGCGAGTTCGAGGAGCGGCTGAAGAAGCTGCTCGACGAGGTCCGCGAGCACGGCGACGAACTGGTGCTCTTCCTCGACGAGATGCACACCGTCGTCGGCGCCGGCGGAGGCGGTGAGGGCGCCCTGGACGCGGGCAACATGCTCAAGCCCGCGCTGGCCCGGGGCGAACTGCACCTCATCGGCGCCACCACCGTCGACGAGTACCGCAAGCACATCGAGAAGGACGCCGCCCTGGAGCGCCGCTTCGCCCCGATCCTGGTCGGCGAGCCGTCGGTCGACGACACCGTGGAGATCCTGCGCGGGCTGCGCGACCGCTACGAGGCCCATCACCAGGTGCGCATCACGGACGAGGCGGTCGTCGCGGCGGCGGAGCTGTCCGACCGGTACATCACCTCCCGCTTCCTGCCCGACAAGGCGATCGACCTGATGGACCAGGCCGCCGCCCGGGTCCGGCTGCGCGCCCGGACCCCGCTCTCGGAGCGCCGCGAGGCCGAGGAACAGGTCGCTGCGCTGAACCGGGAGAAGGACCAGGCCGTCGCCGACGAGGAGTACGAGCGCGCCAAGGACCTGCGCGACCGGATCAAGGAGGCCGAGGAGCGCCTCGCCGAGGCGGGCAAGGGCGAGGCGCAGACGCCCAAGGTGACCGCCGAGGACATCGCCGAGGTCGTCTCCCGCACCACCGGCATCCCCGTCGCCGAACTCACCGAGGAGGAGCGGGAGCGGCTGATGAAGCTGGAGGAGCACCTCCACGAGCGGGTCGTCGGCCAGGACGAGGCGATCACCGCGGTGGCGCGTGCCGTACGGCGCGCCCGGGCCGGCATGAGCGACCCGAACCGCCCCGTCGGCAGCTTCCTCTTCCTCGGCCCGACCGGCGTCGGCAAGACCGAACTGGCCCGCGCTCTCGCCGCCGCGCTGTTCGGCGACGAGAACCGGATGATCCGCCTCGACATGAGCGAGTTCCAGGAGCGGCACACCGTCTCCCGGCTGGTCGGCGCGCCTCCCGGATACGTCGGCCACGAGGAGGCCGGCCAGCTCACCGAGGCGGTGCGCAGGCAGCCGTACGCCGTGCTGCTGCTGGACGAGGTGGAGAAGGCGCACCCGGACGTGTTCAACACGCTGTTGCAGCTGCTGGACGACGGGCGGCTGACCGACGCCCAGGGCCGCACGGTCGACTTCAAGAACACGGTCGTCATCATGACGTCGAACATCGGCGCCGACCGGATCCTCGCCGCCGGCGTCGAGGACTACGCCTCGGTGCGTGAGTCCGTGATGGAGGTGCTGAACCAGCACTTCCGTCCCGAGTTCCTCAATCGCATCGACGAGATCATCGTCTTCCGGGGCCTGGACCGCGCCCAGCTGCGCCGGATCGTGGAGCTCCTGCTGGAGCACACCCGGCGCCGCCTGCACGCCCAGAACGTCACCTTCGAGGTCACCGAAGCCGCCGAGGACCTGCTGGCCGACATCGGTCATCAGCCCGCATTCGGGGCCCGCCCGCTGCGCCGCACCATCCAGCGCGAGGTCGACGACCGCCTCGCCGACCTGCTGCTGTCCGGCGAGCTGAAGCCGGGCGACCGGGCCCGGGTGGACGCCGTCGACGGTGCGGTGGAGGTAAGGGCGGAACAGCCGGCCGAGCTATGAGCGGACGACCGCTGCCAGCCGCCGGTAGGAGTCCAGGAGAGCCTCGCGGTCGTAGGTGCTGGTCGTGACGAGCACCTCGTCGGCGCCCGTCTCCTTCAGCACGCTCGCCAGCTCGTGCGCGACCTGCTCCTCGGTGCCGGCGAGATGGCCGGCCAGAGCGGCCTCGTAGAAGCGGCGTTCCTTGTCCGTCATGCGCAGCGACCCGACGCGCTCGGCGGGCGGCAGCGGGGGGAAGGTGCCGTGCGTGCGCGAGTACGCCATCGACCAGGCCTCCGGGATCAGCAGCCGCCGGGCGTCCTCGGGGGTCGCGGCCACGGCGACGGTGCCGGAGATGACGACGTACGGTTCCCGCGCCCACTGCGACGGGTGGAAGCGCGTGCGGTAGTGGTCGATGCCGCGCCGCATCTTCTCCCGGTCGCGCAGGTCGCCGATGACCATCGGCAGGCCCGCGGCTGCCGCGATCGCGGCGCCCTCACCCATCGCCAGCACGAAGGGCGGCACGCGCAGACCCTCCGCCGGGCGGGCGTGGACCCGCGTCGGGGAGGTGCCGCGGAACCAGCCGAGCAGTTCCTGGAGCCGGCCGGCGAAGTCCTCGGCGTCGTCCTTGTCCCGGCCCAGCGCCTTGCGCACGCCGTCGGTGAACCCCACCGACCTGCCGAGCCCCATGTCGATCCGGCCCGGGAAGAGCGACTCCAGCACACCGAACTGCTCCGCGACGACCAGGGGCTGGTGATTGGGCAGCATCACCCCGCCGGTGCCCACCCGGATCGCCCGGGTCGCACCGGCCACGGCGGCCGCCAGCACGGTCGGCGCGGAACCGGCGACGCCGGGCACGCCGTGGTGCTCGGACACCCAGAAGCGGTGGTACCCCAACGCCTCCACCTGCCGCGCCAGCTCCACGGTGTCCCGCAACGCCTCCGCCGCCGTATGCCCCTCGCGGGTACGGGAACGGTCGAGCACGGAGAAGCGGACGGAGCCGATCACGGAGTTCACACAACCGTCAACACCCGCCGGGGCCCGGCATTCCCGATGTACCGGCCGCGATCCACGCCGGAGGCTCCCGAGGTTCCCGCCCGGCACCGACCGGGACCCCGCTCCGCGACGCGGGGGTCACCGTGGGAGGACCGGGCGGGGGCTGTCTAGGGTGGTGCTGTGACAGCTCGTGACGAACGGCCGGTGGCCGTGTTCGACCTCGACAACACCCTCGCCGACACGGCCCACCGCCAGCACTTCCTGGAGCGCAGGCCGCGGGACTGGGACGGGTTCTTCGCCGCCGCGCCGGCGGATCCGCCGCTCGCCGAAGGCGTCGCGCTGGTGCTGTCCAGTGCCGAGGAGTGCGAGGTCGTGTACCTCACCGGGCGGCCCGAGCGGTGCCGGCAGGACACGCTCGACTGGCTCGCCGCCCAGCAACTGCCCGAGGGGCGGGTCCACATGCGGCGCGACGCCGACCGCAGGCCCGCCCGGCACACCAAGCTGGAGACGCTGCGCAGAATCGCCCGGACCCGGCAGATCCGGATGCTCGTGGACGATGACGAACTCGTGTGCGAGGACGCGGAGCGGGCCGGGTTCACCGTGGTGCGGGCGCGCTGGGCGACCCCTTCCGCCGAGCTCAAGGTGGCGCAGGAGCGCGAGGGGCGGACCTGAGGGGCCCAGGTCTCAGTCGGCGTCCTCCAGGCGGAAGCCGACCTTCATGCTCACCTGCCAGTGCGCGATCTGCCCGCCTTCGAGCTGCCCCCGCACTTCCGTCACCTCGAACCAGTCCAGATTGCGCAGGGTCTGCGAGGCGCGGCTGATGCCGTTGCGGACGGCCTGCTCCATGCCCTCGGGCGAGGTGCCGACGATGTCCGTGACCCGGTAGGTGTGATTCGACATGCGGATACTCCTCTCCGCGCGGTGACGACGGCGTCAGTTGTGTCCCGCGTGACTCCACCGTGCCCCAAGGGGCGGCGGAGCGCGAGGCGTCGGCCGCCTTTCCGGAACCGCTTGACCTCCGCATTGGTCCATACCAAAATCCAGACACCCGTACGAGTCCACGCTCGTTCCCCCCACGCCGGGCCCTCCACCCCTGTCCGCCAGACAGAACAGGACCGCCGTGAAGCTTCGTCTCCTTACCCTCGCCTGCGTCTTGGCCTCGCTCCTCGGCGGGTGCGCACTCGTGCCGTCGAGTGGGGCCGAACGGCGCACGGTCACCGTATGGCTGATGAAGGGCAGCGCCTCGGCGCAGTTCCTGGAGCGCTTCACCGAGGAGTTCGAGCGCGCGCACGACGACCTCGACCTCGACATCCGCATCCAGGAGTGGACCGGGATCGGCGAGAAGGTGCAGGCCGCGCTGGAGGCCGAGACCCCCGGCGGGCCCGACGTGATCGAGGTCGGCAACACCCAGGTCCCGCAGTACGTCGACGGCGGCGGCCTGCTCGACCTGACGCTGGAGTCGCTGCGGGACTGGGGCATGCGCGACTGGCTCCCCGGCCTCGCCGAGCCGGGCCGGCAGCGGTCCACGCAGTACGGCATCCCCTGGTACGCGGCGAACCGCGTCGTCATCTACCGCAAGGACCTGTTCGAGCAGGCCGGCGTCGCGGCCCCGCCGAAGACGCGCGAGGAGTGGCTCGCGGCCACCGAGAAGCTCGACTCCGGCGGCAACCAGGGGATCTACCTCGCCGGACAGGACTGGTACACGCTCTCCGGCTTCATCTGGGACGAGGGCGGCGACCTCGCGAAGGAGAGCGGCGGTGTCTGGACCGGCACCCTCGACAGCCCCGCCGCCCTGCGCGGCATGGACTTCTACCGCCGGCTCCAGGCGCTCGGCAAGGGCCCGGTCGACGCCGACGAGGAACACCCGCCGCAGGCCGAGGAGTTCGCCAAGGGGAGGATCGCCCAGATCGTCGCCGTACCGGGCCAGGCCGCCGCGATCGTCCAGCAGAACCTCGGACTCGACGGCGAACTGGGTTTCTTCCCCGTGCCCGGCAAGGCCGCCGGCACGCCCGGGGCGGTCTTCACCGGCGGCTCCGACCTCGTCGTACCGAAGAGAACCGACCAGCGCGACGGCGCCGTCGCCGTGGTCGAGGAGCTCACCGGTGCCAAGTGGAACACCGAACTGGCCCGGACCATGAACTACGTGCCCAACAAGACGACCCTCGCCGCCGCCGTCGCGGGTGAGGAGGGGGTCGCCGCCATGGCGGCGGGAGCCGCGCGGGGACGGGCGACCCCCAGTACGCCCGAGTGGGCCGCCGTCGAGGCGGACAACCCGATCAAGGAGTACATGACCAGGGTGCTCACCGGGGCGGACCCGCGGACGGAGGCCCGCCGCGCCTCACGGCGGATCACCGAGGCGCTGGCGGTCCCCCTCGGCTGATCAGCCGGCGGTGCTCAGCGAGAGCGCGAAACGGCCGCCCTCGCCGTCCGTCCACCAGTGGGACAACTCCATTCCCGCGGTGGCCAGTTCCGCGCGCACCCGGTCCTTGCGGAACTTCGCCGACACCTCCGTGCGCAGTTCCTCGCCCGCCTCGAACTCGACGGCGAGGTCGAGCGAGGGGATCTTCACGGTCTGCGCGCCACGTGAGCGCAGCCGCATCTCGATCCACTCGTTCCCGGCGTCCCACAGGGCCACATGGTCGAAGGCGCCGGGGTCGAAGTCGGCGCCCAGTTCACGGTTGACGACCGACAGGACGTTCTTGTTGAACGCCGCCGTCACCCCGGCCGCGTCGTCGTAGGCCCGGACCAGCACCCGCTCGTCCTTGACCAGGTCGGTGCCGAGGAGCAGCGCGTCGCCGGGGGAGAGCAGGGAGCGGATCGAGGCGAGGAACGCGGCGCGCTCGTCCGGCAGCAGGTTGCCGATCGTGCCGCCGAGGAATGCCACCAGCCGCGGGCCCGGTGTGTCCGGCAGTTCGAGCGCCACCGTGAAGTCGGCGATCAGCGCGTGCACGTCCAGTCCGGGCCGCTCCGCGACGAGCGCCTGGCCGGCTTGGGTGAGGGCGCTCTCGCTGACGTCGACCGGGACGTAGGTGTGCAGTCCGGTCAGCGCGTCGAGCAGGTGCCGGGTCTTCTCCGAGGAGCCGGAACCCAGTTCGACCAGCGTGCGGGCGCCGCTCGCCGCGGCGATCTCGGTGGCACGGGCGATGAGGATCTCCCGCTCGGCGCGGGTCGGGTAGTACTCCGGCAGTTCGGTGATCCGCTCGAAGAGTTCGCTGCCCTGGGCGTCGTAGAACCACTTCGGCGGCAGTGTCTTGGGCGAACTCGTCAGGCCCCGCAGGACGTCGGCGCGCAGGGCGGCCTCGGTGGCGTCCTCGGGCAGGGTGCGGGTGAGAAGGAACGGACTCACGTGCGGGGCTCCTTCGAGGGTGGGGCCGCCGAGGCGTCGCTCGGCTCCTTGAGCGGGGTCAGCTGCACGTCGGTGCCGCTCGCGACCACAAGGGTGCGGTCGGGTACCTCGTGCCAGCGGGGATCGTCGTCGTAGGGTTCCGAGGCCACGACCGTGCCGCCGTCGGGCCTGCGGAGATACCACAGGGTGTCGCCCCAGGTGGTCGCGGCGATGGACGCGCCGTCGGTCAGCAGCAGGTTCAGCCGGGAGCCCGGGGCCGCCGCCGCGACCTCGGGGACCGTGTCGGCCAGCGCCCGGCCCGGGTCGTCGCCGGCGCGCAGCCGGGCGAGGACGAGTGCCCACACGAGCGCGGAGTCGTTGCGGGCCTCCAGGGACAGCAGGTCCACGGAGGACAGGCTCCGGGCCACCCCGGCCAGTGAGTGGGGCCAGCCCAGGACCGCGCCGTTGTGGCTGAAAAGCCAGGATCCCGCGGCGAACGGCGCCGCCGCGGCCTCCGCGTCGGCACCTGCCAGCGTCGCGTCACGCACGGCGGCGAGCAGCGTCCGGGTGCGGACGACCCGGGCCAGATCGGCGAAGGACAGGTCCGCCCAGATGGGCCCGGCCCGCCGGTAGCGGGCCGGCAGGGGATCACCCTGCGCGTACCAGCCCACCCCGAAGCCGTCGGCGTTGACCGTTCCGTACCGCTGCCTCCGGGGCGCCCAGGACTGGCGGTACAGCGCCGACGGGGGCTCCACCAGCAGCCTGCCGAGGGCCTCCTCGGGCCCGGTGTACGCCAGGTGACGGCACATCAGACGTCCTCCGAGCGGGCCGTGCGGAAGCCGGAGAAGATCTGCCGCCGGATCGGATAGTCCCAGTTGCGGAACGTGCCCCGGCAGGCCACCTGGTCCACGGCGAACGAGCCGCCGCGCAGCACCTTGTGCTCGGATCCGAAGAACACCTCCGAGTACTCCTTGTACGGGAAGGCCCTGAAGCCGGGGTACGGCTGGAAATCGCTGGCCGTCCACTCCCACACGTCACCGATCAACTGCCGTACGCCCAGGGGCGACTCCCCCTCGGGGTAGCTGCCCGCGGGTGCCGGGCGCAGATGGCGCTGGCCGAGGTTGGCGTGCTCGGGGCCCGGGTCGGCGTCGCCCCACGGGTAGCGCGTCGAGCGGCCGGTCGCCGGGTCGAACCGGGCGGCCTTCTCCCACTCGGCCTCGGTGGGCAGCCGGCGCCCGGCCCAGCGGGCGTACGCGTCCGCCTCGTACCAGCACACGTGGAGCACCGGCTCGTCGGGCGGCACCACCTCGGTGACGCCGAACCGGCGCCGCAGCCACTGCCCGCCGTCCCGGTGCCAGAACAGCGGCGCCTTGATGGCCGTGCGGCGCACGTGCGCCCAGCCCTCCGCCGTCCACCAGCGCGGGTCGTCGTAGCCGCCGTCCTCGATGAACGCCTGGTAGGCGCCGTTCGTCACGGGTGTGGTGTCGATCCAGTAGGGCGCCACCTCGCGCCGGTGCGCGGGCCGTTCGTTGTCCAGCGCCCAGGGCTCGGTGGAGGTGCCCATGGTGAACGGGCCGCCGGGCACGAGGACTTCGGCCGGGCCTGTGAACAGCGGCACGGGCTCCGGGTCGGGGGCGTGCAGCGCCTGCGGGCCCTTGCGGAGCTGATGCGTGATCAGCATGGTCTCGTCGTGCTGCTGTTCGTGCTGGGCGATCATCCCGAAGGCGAAGCCCGCCTCCGTGAGCCGTGTGCCGTGGAACGCGGTGCCGGCCAGCACGTCCAGGGCCCGTCCGCGCACCTCGGCCGCGTACCGCCGGGCCTCGCCGGGCGCCAGCAGCGGCAGCGTGGGCCGTTCCGCGCGCGGGTGCTCGAAGGCGTCGTACAGGCTGTCGATCTCCGGCCGTATCGCCTCCTGGCCGGCGACGGCGCGCAGCAGCCAGAGTTCCTCCTGGTTGCCGATGTGCGCGAGGTCCCACACCAGCGGGGACATCAACGGCGAGTGCTGGGCGGTCAGGTCGGGTTCCTCGACGCAGCTGGTGAGCAGCGTGGTGCGGTCCCGCGCGGTGACGAGCGATGCGAGGGCGCGCTCCCGGAAGGCCTCGCTGTCGCTCTCGCTGTCCGTCTCGGTGCCGATGGCGGGGTCGGTCATGTGCGCGGGTCCTTCCCGTGCGGGCGGCGGCCGTTGCCGCGCTGCCTGTCGAGCAGGTCGTCGGCGGGGCAGCGGCCCCGGATGACATAACGGTCCCGGAACGCCGCGACGGCGTCCGTGACGGCGGTGGACGCGCCGAGGCGGGGCAGCGCCCGCAGCGCCGCCGCGAAGCAGGCGACGGCCACCTCGTGCATCTCCGGGTCGGCGAGCCCGTACCGGGCGGCGTCGAGCCACAGCGGGTTGTGCGGCGCGGGCAGTGCCCCGGCGCGCTCGGCCAGCGGCTTGACCGTGCGGTACGCGGTCTCCGCGGCCTCCGGGTCGTCGAACAGGGCCGTCGTCACCGCGAGCGGCACGATCCACCCGTCCTCGCCGGGCTGCGCGTCCAGCATGCGCAGTTCGAGGTGGCCGCGCGGCCGGACCGGCGGGAACAGGGTGCTGATGTGGTAGTCGAGGTCGTCCCGGGTCGGTGGTCTGGGCGCCCCCGATCTGGTCCAGTCCCGGAAGGTCAGCCCTCGCGGAACGTGCCAGGGGCCGCCGTCCTGCCGTACGCACATCACCGGGGCGTCCAGCACGTGCCGGGCCCAGGTGCCCCGCGGATCGGCGTCCAGGACGGGCGCGCCCGCCCGGCCCGCGCCGATCTGCACCCAGCGCAGCTGCCGGGTGGACAGCCAGCCGGTGGGTTCGTGGCCGGCCAGCGGGGAGTTGGCGAACGCGGCCAGCAGGACCGCGCCCAGCTGGTGCGCCAGCCACCAGCGCCGGACGTGGCCGAGCGGGCCGGGTTCCTCGTACCCGGCGTCCAGGCACACCTGCACCGATGCCGAGGTGCACATCATGGCGCGGCCGGCCGGGCCGGTGCGGTCGAGGCAGGTCTCCATCGCCTCGTAGCGCGGCTCCCGCAGGAACCGGCGGGGGGCGTGCCACGGGTCGTGGCCGATGCCGAGGAGGCCGAGGTCGTGCTCGCGCAGTTCCGCGCGGACGGCGTCCAGGTCGGCGGAGACGGTGTCCACGCACTCCATCAGGGAGGTGGCGGGCGGAGAACTCAGCTCCAGCTGGCCGCCGGGTTCGACGGTCAGCGCCGACCTCAGAGGGACGGTGCGCAGTGCGGCGTAGGCCGCTTCGAGTCGTTCGGGTGTCACGGGAAGCTGCGGACCGCGCAGCTCGTGGACGAGCCATTCCACTTCGACGCCGACGGTGCGCGGCGGTCCGGTCTTGAAGCAGATGCCCCGTACCAGGGCCTCCACCTCGGGTTCGGTGACGGCGGTACGTGGTTCCGTACAGCCGCTGACTGGGTCGGACATGTCGGGATCCTCCTGAGATTCCACCATGCCGCCGGTCCGCCAAAGGGCAAGTCGGACCAGCATCACTCGTCCCACCCAAGCCCCTCGCGTCGCTTCGCACAAGGGTGCACATCCGGACTTCCCGGACCGGATGCCCATGCCCTGGGGCCGGGGAAACTCTGTTGCACCGCAGGACCAGCATCGCTCACGATTCGTTCATGAGCACGACGGGGGAGATCGCGGGCCGCGCGGTCGTGGCGCCCACGGGGGTGGCGCCATGAGCGCGCGCCTGCGAGGCCTCGCGCGGGAGACCGAGGACATCGTTGCCGCTGGCGCGTATCAGACATCGAACGGACGTACGGTTTCGATCGCCTCGGCGGTGGCGGCCGCGCGGGAGGGGACCCGGATGCACGGCCCCGGGCCGGTGCCCTTCGCGTCCGCGCCGCCGGTGCACACCCTCATCGAGGTCACAGGAGAGAGCAGTCTGGAGGCGGCCCGCCGGATCCGCGAGGCGGCGGTGCTGAACTTCGCCTCCGCGCGCAACCCCGGCGGCGGTCATCTGAACGGCGCCCAGGCCCAGGAGGAGGCCCTGTGCCGCGCCTCCGCGCTGTACACCTGCCTGCGCCAGGTCCCGGAGTTCTACGGCCACCACCGCGCCCACCGCGACCCGTTCTACACCGATCGTGTGATCCACTCACCGGCCGTCCCGGTCTTCCGTGACGACCGCGGCCGCCTGCTGGACGAGCCGTACGCGGCGGGCTTCCTGACCGCCGCCGCCCCCAACGCCGCAGTGGTGCGCCGGACGGTGCCGGAGCGGCTGGCCGAGGTGCCGCGCGCGCTCGCCTCCCGCGCCGGGCGTGTCCTGGAGGTCGCGGCCCACCACGGATACCGGCGGCTGGTGCTGGGTGCCTGGGGCTGCGGAGTGTTCCGGAACGATCCGGCGCAGGTCGCGGGCGTCTTCCGGGACCTGCTGGGTCACGGCGGGCGATTCGCGAGCCGCTTCGAGCACGTGGTCTTCGGTGTGCTGGACCGCACGCCGGGGGCGGTCACCCGGAGTGCTTTCGAACGCGCGTTCCTGGAGGGTCAGCTCCAGCCGTAGCGCTCGCGCAACCGGTGCCTGACCAGGTTGAAGCGCATACGGTCCAGGGCGCACGCCTCCCGGCGCATCCCCTCCTCGTGCAGCCGCAGCACCCGGTCCACGTCCACCCAGGAGTCCCGCCCCGACCGGTCCCACGGCCCGTTCCCGATCGGCACCCACTCACGGTCGTGGTCGTGCCGCTTGCTGGACAGTTGCACGGCGAGGAACGTGCCCGCCGCCTCCCGCGCCACCACCAGCACCGGGCGGTCCTTGCCCCGCCCGTCGTTCTCCTCGAAGGGCACCCAAGTCCACACGATCTCCCCGGGGTCGGGGTCGCCGTCGTGCGCGGGCGAGTACTCGGTGCGCACCCGGCCCACCTCGCGCGGATCGGCCTGGGTGGTGGCGGTGGGGCCGAAGCGGCCGGGGACGTTCTCGTCCGTGAAGGCGGTCACGGGGTCACGGTAACCGGCGGCCGTGAAGCCCTGGCCAACGGCCCGGCGAACACCGGCCTCACGTCTGGATCAGGCCGCGGGGGACTGTGAGGTGACCGGCTCCGGCGGGCGCAGCTCGTGCCAGCGCAGGTCGGCCTCCAGCTGCGCGGCGAGCGAGACGAGCAGCGGCTCGCTGTGCGCGGGGCCCAGCAACTGGGCGCCGACCGGCAGGCCGCCGGTGACGAAGCCGGCCGGGACGTTCACGCCGGGCCAGCCCAGCACGTTCCACGGCCAGGCGTAGGGGCAGGCGGCGATCATCGCGCGGTCGGTGGCCAGCCCGCCGAGCCGCAGCATCGCGCCGATCCGGAGCGGGGGAGCGGCCGTGGTCGGCGCGAGGACCACGTCGTACGACGAGAAGAACGCGCCGATACGGCGGTGCAGCGCCGCCTCCGCACGCCGGGCGGCGCGCAGCGGCGCCCCGCCGAGCAGCCGGCCGAGCCGCGCCGCGTCCCGGGTGCGCGGATCGAGCAGTGCCGGGTCGGGGGCCTCACGCACCCACTCGGCGACACCGGCCGTGGCGCGCGGCACGAAGGTCAGCCCGATCTGGCCGTAGGGCGGGTCGGCCTCCTCGACCGTGTGGCCCAAGGCGGCCAGCTTCTCGGCGAGTTCGACGACCCGGGCGCGGATCTCCGGGTGCAGCCGGGCCGGCACCGCGGTGAACGGCGGCTTCAGCGCGAGGGCGACGCGCAGCCGCCCGGGGTCCTGGCCGACCGCCCCGGACACGTCGAGCGCGGGCGGGCGGTGCGGGTCCCGTTCGTGGTTGCCGCGGGCCGAGTCCAGCAGCAGGGCCGCGTCCCCGACCGTACGGGCCAGGGTGCCGTTGACCGTGATGCCGTGGAACGCCTCGCCGCGCGGCCAGGTCGAGATGCGCCCGCGCTGCGGCTTGATGCCGATCAGATGCGTCCAGGACGCCGGGATGCGCACTGAACCCGCCCCGTCGGAACCGAGCGCGGCCGGTACCAGACCGGCCGCGACCGCGGCCGCGGAGCCGCCCGACGAACCGCCCGGCGTGTGCTGGGTGTTCCACGGGTTGCGGGTCGCGCCGAACGCGGGGCCCTCGGTGAACGGCCACTGGCCGAGCTCGCACGTGTTGGTCTTGCCGACGATCACCGCGCCGGACGCGCGCAGCCGTCGTACCGCCTCGCAGTCCTCGGCGGCCGGGGCGAACGTCCCCGGGCAGCCGAACGCGGTGGGTTCGCCGGCCACGTCCATGTCGTCCTTGACGGCGACGGGCACGCCGAGCAGCGGCCGGCGCGTCCCGGCGGCCAGTTCGCGGTCGGCGGCATCGGCCTCGGCGAGCGCCGCCTCGGCCCGGACGATCCGGAAGGCGTTGAGCGTGCCCTGCGTCGCCTCGATCCGGGCCAGGGCCGCCTCGACGAGGGCGCGTGAGGTCACCCCGCCACCGGCGAGCGCACGGGCGGTCTCCGCCAGGCCGGCGGAAGGGACGAGCGTCATGCGGGACACCTCCGGAGCGTGTGGTCTACCGAACGGTAACGTCAGGAGGGCCGCAGGGGAACGGCGTGGCGGGGAAAGGCCGTTGCCGCCGTTGTGCGCGAGTGGACGTGGCCGGCCGGCGCCCTCGCGGTGGTGCGCGGGCGCCGGCCGGCCGTGTGCATCGCCGTCAGCAGTAGAGGTTGCCGCCCGGCGGGACCCCGAGGATCGAGGTGAACCGGTGGTAGGCGTCCACGCGGCTCTGCACCTGGGCCGGGTTCCTGCCGTCGCATTCCAGTGAGCCGTTGATGCTGCGGATCGTCTGGCCGAATCCGGCGCCGCCGACCATGGCGTTGTGCGGGGTCATCGTGCCGGGGCCGGACTGGGTGTTCCAGTACCACAGGCCGGTCTTCCAGGCCACGGCGGGGTCGTTCTGCACCAGCCAGGGATTGTTGAGCAGGTCGATACCGAGCGCGTCGCCCGCGGCCTTGTAGTTGAAGTTCCAGCTCAGCTGGATGGGACCGCGCCCGTAGTAGGCCGCCTGGCCCGCCGGACAGCCGTACCACTGGCCCCAGTCGCAGTAGTGCGGGTAGTTGGCCTGGTTCTGCTCGACGATGTGGACCAGACCGCCGGTCTCGTGGTTGACGTTGGCGAGGAAGGCGGCGGCCTCCTGCTTGCGTACGGTGTCGCTGCCGGTCTTGGCGAAGCCGGGGTAGGCGCTGAGGGCCGCGGTCAGTCCGCCGTAGGTGTAGAAGGAGTTCCGGCCCGGGAACATCTGGTTGAACTGGGCCTCGGAGACCACGAATCCGGACGGGTTGCCGTTCCCCCCGCTCGCGGGCGCGTTCCACTTCTGGTTCGCCCCGCCGGTGCAGCTCCAGATCTGCAGCCGGGTGCCGTTGGCGCTGTTGTTGTCCCGGACGTCGAGGCACTTGTCCGCCGCCGGGTTGACGATGTCCCGCGCCCCGGTGACGACCCACTGCTGGTTGGCGCCCCCGGAGCAGTCCCACAGCTGGACCGCCGCACCGTTGGCGGTGCTGCGCTCGACCACGTCCAGGCACTTGCCGAGCGCGCGCAGGGTGCCGTCACCCGGATTGGACCAGATCTGGGCGCCGGTCCCGTTGCAGTCGTAGAGCTGTACGGCGGTGCCGTTGGCGCTGTTCGCGCCCGCCACGTCGACACACTTGCCGGCGAGCCCGCTGATCGTGCCGTCGGCGGCCTGGGCGGGGGTCGCGGTGAACAGCGCGGTGACGACCGCGCCGAGTGCGGCGAAGGCCGTGAACCGGCCGATGAGGCCCCGTCGGGTACCGGGCCGTCTGAGGTGGGAGATGGGCATGCTGGACGACGCTCCTCGGGTGGGGGTTCGCGTCGTCGCGCGCCCGACGGCTCTGCGGAGGGTGCGTCAGGTGGCAGCGCCCGCAGGGCAGTTCAGCCTGCGGACGGATCGAGTGCGCGGACGACAGAGGTATCGCCCAGTGAAATTAAAGGTATGGACCAATATGGTCAAGGCATGAAGTAAGAGATGAGAAAAGGGAGTTGAGTCGACGGTCGCACACCGGGGGCCGACGGGGGCTCTCAGGGGTGCGGGCCGGTGGGGGAGAAGGGGTGTCGCAACATGAACGGCCGGCCCCGACCCCGCTCATTCGGGTCGGAGCCGGCCGGACCGGGGGCCGCTGGTCAGGCGGCCTGCGGGGCCGCCTGCCCGTGCACGCGCGCCACGACCTCCGTCAGCTGGGCGGCGACCTCGGCGTCGTCCACCGGGTGGGTCTCGGCGAAGCGGGTCACGGAGCCGGGGATGGAGAGCTTGATGTCCTCCAGCACCGTGGCGCCGGCGATGCCGAGCGCCTTGCGGGCCTCGTCCTGCGCCCAGACGCCGCCGTACTGGCCGAAGGCGGTGCCCACCACGGCGACCGGCTTGCCGCCGAGGGCGCCGGCGCCGTAGGGGCGGGACAGCCAGTCGATGGCGTTCTTCAGCACGGCCGGGATGGTGCCGTTGTACTCCGGCGTGAACAGCAGCAGGGCGTCCGCCGCCAGGGCGGCCTCACGGAGCCGGGTCGCGGCGGCCGGGACCGTGCCCTCGACGTCGATGTCCTCGTTGTAGAAGGGGATCTCGGCAAGACCCTCGTACAGCTGGACGTCGACGCCCTCGGGAGCGAGCTTGACGGCGGCCTCGGCGAGCTGGCGGTTGTGCGAACCGGCGCGGAGGCTGCCGACGAGGGCGAGGATGCGTACGGACATGGCGACTCCATCGGATGTGCAATGTGGGGTGGGTGATCCGGACCGGGGTCCGTTTATTTTTCTATCACCCTAACCGGACCGTGGTCCAGTTTCTTCCCGGTGCTTTACGCTGTCTTCATGTCCGCCTCCCTGCCTCCCCTCCCGGAGTCCCGCGAGCCTCTGGACGCACCCGAGTTGCTGGAACTGGGCCCGTCCGCGGAGGAGCAGTGCCTGCGCGCGGACGCCGCGCGCAACCGTGCGCGGCTGCTGGAGGCCGCCGGACGGCTGGTCGCGGAGCACGGTGCGGCGGCGCTGACCATGGAGGCGGTGGCCGCGGCGGCGTCGGTGGGCAAGGGCACGGTCTTCCGCCGCTTCGGGGACCGTGCCGGCCTGCTGGCGGCACTGCTCGACCACTCCGAGAAGAAGTTCCAGGCCGCCTTCCTCGGCGGGCCGCCGCCGCTGGGGCCGGGCGCACCGCCGGTGGAGCGGCTGCGGGCGTTCGGCTGTGCCTCACTGCGCCGGTCGGTGGAGGAGCTGGACCTCCAGCTCGCCGCCGAGCGGACCCCCGACCGCCGCTACACCGCGCCCCCCTGGCAGCTGCTCCACCGCCACCTGGTCCTGCTGCTGCGGCAGGCGGTCCCCGACGCGGACAGTGATCTGCTGGCGCACACGCTGATGAGCTCGCTCGACCCGGCCGTGGTCCACCACCTGACCCAGCGGTGCGGAATGCCGCTGGCCCGGCTGGAAGCCGCGTGGATCGACCTGGTGGCGCGGGTGACCCGGACCGAGTGCCCGGCCGCCGGCATGCCGACCGAGCAGTCCCTCGGCGCCGAGCCCCCCTGCTGAGCTGCGGGCCGCCCGCTCCCGGCCGTGGACGAGGGGCCACTTTTCGCCACGGCCGCGTACGCGCGTTCGTTGAAGCGAGGAGCACGTTCCCCCGCCCGTCACCCGGCTCGCCGCCTCTGCCAAGATGCGGTACGTCATGGTGCAGATACCGAACACGCCCGCGTCCGCGCCGCCGGCACAGCGCTCCGTACCCACGAGCGCCGATGTGGCGCGACTGGCCGGCGTCTCGCGCGCGACCGTCTCGTACGTCCTCAACAACACCAGCGCCGTACGGATCAGCGAACCCACCCGCCGCCGGGTCCACGAGGCCGCGAAGGAACTCGGGTACGTCCCGCACGCGGCCGCCCGCAGTCTGCGCGCCGGGCACAGCCGGATGGTCCTGATGCCGTCACCGGTCATCCCCGCCGGGCCGCTCTACAGCCACTTCATCAACGAACTCCAGCGGGCACTGAGCCGCCTCGACTACACGGTGGTCCAGTACGGCACGCTCGGGCTGCACGGCGACGAAGCCGCCCGCGCCTGGGCGGAGTTACGGCCGGTCGCCGTGCTGGTGCCGGGCCAGGGGCTCGGGCCGCAGGGCGTGGCCGTGCTCAAGCGCTCGGGTGCCCGGGCGGTGGTGACCCTCGGCCCCGCGAGCGTCGAGGGCGCGCACGCCCTGCTCATGGACCACGCGACCGTCGGCCGGGCGGCCGGCCGGCATCTTTACGACCGCGGCCGTCGCAGGATCGGCGTCGTGGTGCCCGGGGAACCCGGCCTGGAGGTCTACTCCCGGCCGCGTCTGGACGGCGTACGGCAGGCCCTGCACGGCACGGACGCCGCCGTCACCGAACTGCCCCTCGCCTACGAGGAGGAGGCCGCCGCCCGCCTCGCCGCACGCTGGCGCGGGCTCGGTCTCGACGCGGTCTTCGCGTACAACGACGAGTACGCGATGCTCCTGATGCGCGCCCTGCAGGACGAAGGGGTGCGGATTCCCGGGGACACCGCGGTGATCGGCGCGGACGACCTGGTGCTGGGCCGGCTGCTGCGGCCCCGTCTGAGCACCGTTCACATCGAGCTGCCGTCCGGCCGGGAACTCGCGGAGCTGGTCGACCGCGCGGTGCGCGATCCGGGCGCCGCGCCCGAGCGGCACGAGGTGCTGGGCGCCGCGGTCGTGCACCGCGACTCCAGCTGACGCCGGGCACAGACGGCGCACCCGCCGGGCCCCGTGCGGGTCGCCCGGCACACCGCCCGGCCGGCGGCCGGGGGCGCCACGTCCCGCTCCCGCGTCCCCCGCGGCGGTGACGCGGGCCTGACGGCGTTCACCGACGCGCACCGGACGACCGGAACGCACGGACGTGGCGACGTACCCCCTGGGGCTGGCTTCCGCCGGGGCCGTGCCCTACTGGCCTACTGGGCCTGGCCCTCCTGCGCCTGCTGCTCGGCGACGGCCTTGCGGACCTCGTCCATGTCGAGCCCCCGGGCCTGGCCGATCACGTCGGCGAGGGCGGCCTCGGGCAGGGCGCCGGGCTGGGCGAAGACGGCGACCCGGTCGCGCACGATCATCAGCGTGGGGATGGACTGGATACCGAAGGCGGCGGCCAGCTCCGGCTGCGCCTCGGTGTCCACCTTGGCGAACACCAGGTCCGGATTCTCCTCCGCGGCCTTCTCGTACACCGGGGCGAACTGCCGGCACGGCCCGCACCAGGATGCCCAGAAGTCGATCAGGACGAAGTCGTTGTCCGTGACCGTCTGGTCGAAGTTCTCCTTGGTGAGCTCAACTGTCTGGCTCATGGCGTGATCCCTACTTCCTGGTGTGGGGGCGAAGCCGTCGGCGGAAACACGGCCGCAGCGCCGGGTATTCCGGGCGCCCTGCCGATCATGCAACGGCGCGCGTACCCATGTGGCCACACGCCACACCACCCACCAGACTGACCCCCATGACGGAATCGCAATCCATCGCCTACGACGTCGTTGTGCTCGGTGCCGGACCCGTGGGGGAGAACGTCGCCGACCGTACCCGCGCGGCCGGCCTCACCACCGCGGTCGTCGAGAGTGAGCTGGTCGGCGGCGAGTGTTCCTACTGGGCCTGCATGCCCAGCAAGGCCCTGCTGCGCCCGGTGACCGCCCGCGCCGACGCCCGCCGGGTGCCGGGCCTGCGCGGGCTGGTGCAAGGGGACCTCGACGTGACCGCGGTGCTCGCCCACCGCGACTACTTCACCTCCCACTGGAAGGACGACGGCCAGGTCGCCTGGCTCGACGGGATCGGGGCCGATCTCCACCGGGGCCACGGCCGCCTCGCCGGACCCCGCACGGTCGTCGTCACCGGCCCGGACGGCGAGCGGACCACCCTCACCGCCCGGCACGCCGTCGCCGTCTGCACCGGCAGCCGCGCCCAGCTGCCCGGCCTGCCCGGACTCGCCGACGTCCGGCCCTGGACCAGCCGGGAGGCGACCAGCGCCCAGGAGGTGCCGGGCCGGCTCATCGTCGTGGGCGGTGGCGTGGTGGCCACCGAGATGGCCGCCGTCTGGCAGGCACTCGGCTCCCGGGTGACCGTCCTGGTGCGCGGCAAGGGCCTGCTGAGCCGCATGGAGCCGTTCGCCGGCGAACTGGTCGCCGAGTCGCTCACCGAGGCCGGCGCGGACATCCGTACCGGCACCTCGGTCGAGTCGGTGACCCGGCAGAACGGCACGGTCGTCGCCGTCACCGGCCACGGGGAGCGCATAGAGGCCGACGAGATCCTCTTCGCCACCGGACGCGCCCCGCGCACCGACGACATCGGCCTCGACACCGTCGGCCTGGAGCCGGGCGCCTGGCTGCCGGTCGACGACAGCCTCCAGGTGACCGGCACCGACTGGCTGTACGCGGTCGGCGACGTCAACCACCGTGCCCTGCTGACCCACCAGGGCAAGTACCAGGCCCGGATCGCGGGTGCCGCCATCGCCGCCCGTGCTTCCGGTGAACCGCTCCTCGACGCCGGGGCGTGGGGCGCGCACGCCGCCACCGCCGATCACTCGGCCGTACCGCAGGTCGTCTTCGCCGATCCGGAGGCGGCGGCCGCCGGGCTCTCGCTGGCGGAGGCCGAGCAGGCCGGTCACCGCGTCCGCGCCGTCGACGTCGAGTTCTCCTCGGTCGCCGGAGCGGGCCTGTACGCCGAGGGCTACCGGGGACGCGCCCGGATGGTCGTCGACGTGGAGCGCGAGATCCTGCGCGGGGTCACCTTCGTGGGCCCGGGCGTGGCGGAGCTGATCCACTCGGCGAGCGTCGCCATCGCCGGTGAGGTGCCGCTGAGCAGGCTGTGGCACGCCGTGCCGTCGTACCCGACGATCAGTGAGGTGTGGCTGCGGCTGCTGGAGAGCTACCGGGACAACTGAGCCGGCTCGCTCACTGAGGCAGCTCGAAGCCCAGCTCCCGTGCCGCTGCCTCCGGCGTCGGCTGCGCCCACCGCTGCGCCACGGCCCCGTTCGCGGACAGGGAGCGCAGCTCGGCGTGGTCGACGTAGAGCACCCCGTCCAGGTGGTCCGTCTCGTGCTGCACGATACGGGCGGGCCACCCGGCGAACACCTCGTCCACGGCTCGGCCGTCCTCGTCCGAGCCGGTCAGCCGCACCCGGGTGGGCCGGGCCACCACCGCCTGCCAGCCCGGCAGGCTCAGGCAGCCCTCGAAGAACCCCGCACGCGCGGCGCCCACCGGCTCGTACGACGGATTGACCAGCACCCGGAACGGCAGCGGCACCCGCCCGCGCGCCAGCCGCACCTCCTGCGGCACCGGCGCCGGGTCCTCGATCACGGCGATCCGCAGCCCCACGCCGACCTGCGGGGCCGCCAGACCCACTCCCGGGGCCGCGTGCATGGTGACGCGCAGCGCCTCGACGAAGCGGGCCAGCAGCCCCGCGTCCAGCTGGCCGTCGAACGGCTCCGCGGGCTGACGCAGCACCGGGTCGCCGGCCGCGACGATCGGCAACGGGCCGTCCGTGGCGAGGAGTTGCTCGACACGCTCGGCAAGCGGCACACGGTCACGGGGTGCGGACATGGGGCCAGGATGCCATGACCCTCTGTCATGTGACGCAGGCCACTGAAAACTCCGGGAACTCCCTGCGCGCCCGCCCCGACTACTGCACCACTACGGCCGAAAATCGCCCCCCTCCCCGGAGACCCGCCCATGACCACCGCTCCCCCGACCAGCACGGACGCGTCAGCACAACCCGCCACGCCGCCGCCGCGCTCCGGCCGGTGGGCGCCCCTGCGCCCGCTCGTCCTGCGCCTGCACTTCTACGCCGGGCTGCTCGTCGCCCCGTTCCTGCTGGTCGCGGCCACCACCGGTTTTCTGTACGCCGGTTCGTTCCAGGCCGAGAAGATCGTGTACGCCGAGCAGCTGACCGTCCCCGAGGTCGGGGACGCCGAACTGCCCATATCCCAGCAGGTGGCCGCCGCCCGGGAGGCCCATCCCCAGGGATCGGTTTCGGCCGTGCGGCCCGCCCCGCAGGACGACGCCACCACGCGCGTCATGCTGTCCGGCGTGCCCGGCATCGACGAGGACCACACCCTCGCCGTGTTCGTCGACCCGTACACCGGGAAGGTGCGCGGCGCCCTGGAGCAGTACGGCTCCAGCGGGGCGCTGCCGCTGCGCACCTGGATCGACGAGTTCCACCGCGATCTGCACCTCGGGGAAACGGGCCGCCTCTACAGCGAACTGGCCGCGAGCTGGCTGTGGGTGATCGCGGGGGGCGGCCTCGTGCTGTGGTTCTCCCGCCGTCGCGCCCTGCGCAAGGTGCGCGGCACCAGCGGACGGCGCCGCAGCCTCGGCCTGCACGGCACCATCGGCGTCTGGGCCGGCATCGGCTTCTTCTTCCTGTCCGCGACCGGCCTGACCTGGTCGACGTACGCCGGTGCGAACATCGACGAACTGCGCACCTCGCTCGGCCACTCCACACCCTCCGTGTCGGCCTCGGTGGGTGGCGACCACGGCGGGCACGGCGCCGCCGCGGCCCCCGGCGGTACCGGCGAGCACGGTGCCGGCCTCGACAAGGTGCTGGCCTCCGCCCGGTCGGAGGGGCTCGGCGACCCGGTGGAGATCGTCCCGCCGGCCGAAGCGGGCTCGGCCTACGTGGTGAAGCAGGTGCAGCGCGAATGGCCCGGGAAGGCCGACTCGGTCGCGGTCGACCCGGGCACCGGCGAGGTCGTCGACGTGCTGCGGTTCGCCGATCATCCGCTGCTCGCGAAGCTGACCCGATGGGGCATCGACCTGCACACCGGCCTGCTGTTCGGGCTGGTGAACCAGATCGCCCTGATGCTGCTCGCGCTGTCCCTGATCGTGCTGATCGTGCTCGGCTACCGCATGTGGTGGCAGCGCGGCCGCGGGTCCGCCTTCGGCCGCCCGATCCCGCGCGGCGCGTGGGCGCAGGTGCCGCCGCACATCCTGGTGCCGCTGATGGCGGTGGTCGCCGTGGTCGGCTACTTCGTGCCGCTGCTCGGCATTCCGCTGGCCGCGTTCGTCGTGGTGGACGTGATCCTGGGCGAGATCGCGCACCGCCGGGGGCGGCGGACGTACGGCACCGGGGGAGGGGCTGCCGGCGGGACGACCGCCGGATGAGCACCGGCCCGGCCTCCTCGGGCCTGTCAGACAGGCCTGGGGGAGGCCGGGCCGGTGCCGTCGCCGCTGGGGCGCGTGTCTCAGTCGCGCTCGCCGAAGTCACCGGCGAGGGCGGAGGCGATCCGCAGATGCGGCTCCGCCTCCTCCTGCCGGCCCTGACGCTCGAGCGTACGGCCGAGCATCAGCCGGGCGTACTGCTCGACGGGGTCGCGTTCTACTATGACGCGCAACTCGTCCTCCGCGCGCCGCAGCTGGGCCGAGTGGTAGTAGGCGCGGGCCAGCAGCAGCCGCGGGCCCGTCTGCTCCGGCACCTCCTCGACCAGTCCGCCCAGGACGCGCGCCGCGGCCGTGTAGTCCTTGGCGTCGAAGAACTTCAGCGCGCGGTCCCAGCGCTCGGCCGCCGTTCCGTGGTCGTAGTACGTCGTGTCCACTCGTGACCTCCTTTGCCCGGTCAACCGGCACGAGTGATCGAATATTTCACTACCTGACGCGGCCACGCGGCCTGAGGGGTGCCGCCGGCATCTCGGGGGCGGCGAGCGGCGCACCGTCGTACCCCTTCACCTCGCCGAACCTGTCGCCCGCCGTCCAGTCGGCACGGGCCTGCGCGATCTCCGCATGCGTACGCCCGACGAAGTTCCACCACATGATCAGCTCCTCCGCGAACGGCTCGCCGCCGAGCAGCATCACACCCGCGTCCGACTCGGCGCGCAGCGGCAGTTCGTCCCGTCCGCAGCCGAGGTAGAGCAGGGAACCCGGCAGCACCGGCACGCCGTCGACGTGCACCTCGCCGGACATCGACAGCACCCCGTACTCGAAGTCGGGTACGAGCGGCAGCCGCACGTCCGCACCGCGGGCAAGCGCGAGGTCGGCGCCCACGAGGGGGGTGTACGTGGTGCCGGGCGAGGTCACGCCGTCCACCTCACCGAGGATCACGGTCGCCGTGAGGCCGGGCGCCGTGACCGTGGGCAGCTCGGCGTGGTGCTCGAACGCCGGGTCGGTGTGACGGTGCGCGTCGGGCAGGGCGACCCAGAGCTGCGCGCCGTGCAGGAACCGGGCGTGGGACCTCGGGCTCTCCTCGGAGTGGCTGATGGCCCGGCCCGAGGTCATCAGCCCGAGCTCCTTCGGCCCGATGGTCTGCAGGCTGCCGGTCGAGTCGCGGTGCAGTACCTCGCCCGCGTGCAGCCAGCTGACCGTCTGCAGTCCCATGTGCGGATGCGGTGGCACCTGCATGCCGGGCTCGCCGGCGATGTCGTCGGGGCCGTAGTGGTCGACGAAGGCCCATGCGCCGATCATGCGCCGGCCGAGGTTGGGCAGCAGCCGGCGCACTTCGGTCGTCTCCCCGAGCCGTACGTGCCGGGGACTCAGCAATTCGCGGACGGGTTCGGCGACGACGAAGCCGCGTCCGCCGCACACGCCGGGCAGGGGCGCGCGGTCAAGGTTGCTCATGCGGCACAACCTAGCGGGGACCGTGGCCCGGATCACGCGTCGTTCAGGCCTAGGGTGGAGGCGTGGGCGGCGGTGTCGTGACGCTGTTCCTGTGCGGGGACGTGATGCTCGGGCGCGGCGTCGACCAGATCCTCGCGCACCCCGCCGATCCGGGGCTGCGGGAGGGCTACGTCACGGACGCCCGCGACTACGTCGCGCTGGCCGAGGCGGTCAGCGGCCCGATCCCCGCGCCGGTCGGCCCCGCGTGGCCGTGGGGCGAGGCGTTGCGCGTGCTGGACGAGGCCACGCCGGACGTCAGGATCGTGAACCTGGAGACGGCCGTGACGAGTTGCCGTTCCTTCGCGCCCGGCAAGGAGGTGCACTACCGCATGCACCCGGCCAACCTGCCTGCCCTGACCGTGGCCCGTCCGGACGTCTGCGTGCTCGCCAACAACCACGTCCTGGACTTCGGACGTCCCGGTCTGCGTCAGACCCTGGACGTGCTGGGCGCGGCCGGCCTGCGGACGGCCGGCGCGGGACACGACGCCGCCGGTGCGTACGCGCCGGCCGTGGTGCCGCTCCGTACCGGCGGGCGGGTCCTGGTCTTCGCCCTCGGTACCCGTTCCAGCGGCATCCCGCCGGGCTGGGCGGCGAGCGGCGACGCGACCTGCGGTGTCGCGTACGTCCCGGGCCTCTCGTCCGGCGCGGCGGACGCCGTCGTCCAGCGCGTCCGGCGGTTCAAGCGGCCCGGCGACCTCGTGGTCGTCTCCGTGCACTGGGGTTCGAACTGGGGCTATCTCGTCCCCCGTGACCAGATCCGCTTCGCGCACGCCCTGGTGGACGGCGGCGTCGACCTCGTCCACGGGCACTCCTCGCACCATCCCCGCCCGCTGGAGGTCCACCGGGACCGGCTGATCCTCCACGGCTGCGGCGACTTCGTCGACGACTACGAGGGCATCCCAGGGCACGAGGAGTACCGCGACGACCTCCGCCTCGCCCACCTCGTCACGCTGGAGGCGGGCACCGGGCGCCTGACGGGCCTGCGCATGGTGCCGTTGCAGGCCCGGCGGATGCGGCTGGAGCCCGCGTCCGTCCGGGACCGCGGGTGGCTGTGCGGCATCCTCGACCGGATCAGCGCGGGCGTGCACGTGGATCAGGCACCGGACGGGGCACTCACGCTGGTGCGGTGAATCGGGGCCATCGCGGTTACTCGGGCCACATGACTGACATCGACATCAGCAGCAGCGCATTCGACGACCATTCCTTCATCGCGCGCCGGTACGCGTACGAGGGGGAGAACGTCTCGCCCCCGCTGACGTGGAGCGGCGTCCCGGACGACGCGACGGAGCTGGTGCTCCTGTGCGAGGACCCGGACGCCCCGTCGGGCACGTTCGCGCACTGGATCGTGGTCGGCATCGATCCCCACAGCCAGGGCGTCGACGCGGGGCAGGTCCCGCCCGGCGGGACCGAACTCGTCAACGGCTACGGAGAGCGCGGGTGGGGCGGCCCGCATCCCCCGCCGGGCGACGACGCCCACCACTACTTCTTCCGGCTCTACGCACTGTCCGAACCCTGCGCGCTTCCCGACGCGCCGAACGCCGCGCAGGTGCACGAGACGGTCGAGCGGCGGGAGGTCGCCGACGGCACGCTTGTGGGCCTCTACCGGCGGTGAGGCGGTGAAGCCGGGCAGGTCAGCGGCGTCAGGGCCGTGCGCGGCGACGTGGCGTCGACGGCACGCGCGCGGGCCGGGTGGAACGGCCGCGCCGCAGGACGGAGTTCGCCCTGCCTCCTGGCCGCCACGGGATCCGTGCCTTAGACTCGCAGTCCAATTACTGGATTCTGAGTCCAATGAGGTGGCCGATGCCCGAGCCTGACCTGGATGCCGAACGGAACGCGATCCTCGCCGCGCTGGTACCGGTCGCCGAGGGCATCGCCGCGACCTTCGGTGCGGTGTGCGAGGTGGTGGTGCACGACTACCGGCGGCCGGAGAAGTCGGTGGTCGCCGTCGCCGGCTCGGTGACCGGGCGGGCCGTGGGCGGCGCGATGAGCGAGATCGGCTTGCGCGTGCTCGCCCGCGGCGACGAGGCCAGGGACGAGCTGAACTACCTCACCCGCACCGGCGACGGACAGCTGCTCAAGTCGTCCACGATGGTGCTGCGCGACTCGACGGGCACGGTGTTCGGCGCCCTGTGCGTCAACGTGGACGCCGGCGCGGTCCAGCAGGCCCACGCACTGCTCGGCGCGCTCGCCGGGACGGGCGAAGAGGTGCGAGCGCCGGTCACCACCTTCGGCAACGATGTCGACTCGGTCGTCGACGCCATCCTCGATGCCCACCGGCTGCGCCGGCCCCAGAGCTGGGCCGGCCTCGACCGCGCCGCGCGCCTCGAACTCTTCCGCAGCCTCGACGAGCACGGCGTGTTCGCGGTCCGCCGCGCGATCGAGCAGGTCGCCGCCCGCCTGGGGATCTCCCGGGCTTCCGCCTACAGCTACCTCTCCCAGGCCCGCGCGACCGACCCCGCCTCCGAAGGAGCCCGCCCGTGACGACCTCCACCCCGCCTGTCACCCTCGACGACGTGCGGGACGCCGCCGCACGGCTGAAGGGCGTCGTGCACCGCACCCCCGTGCTGCGCTCCCGCACCCTCGACGCCCTGGCCGGCGCCGAAGTGTTCCTGAAGTGCGAGAACTTCCAGCGGGTCGGGGCCTTCAAGTTCCGCGGCGCCTACCACACCGCCTCGCGGCTCACGCCCGCCCAACTGGCCCGGGGCATCGCCACGTACTCCTCGGGCAACCACGCCCAGGCCGTCGCCCTCGCCGCTCGCGAACTGGGCACCACCGCGGTGATCGTGATGCCCGAGGACGCCCCCACCTCCAAGCGGGACGCCACCGCCGGATACGGCGCCGAGATCGTCACCTACGACCGCTACACCGGCGACCGGGTCGCGCTCGCCGAGGCCCTGGCGGCGGAGCGCGGCCTCACCGTCATCCCGCCGTACGAGCATCCGCATGTGATCGCCGGGCAGGGCACCGCCGCGCTCGAACTCGTCGAGGAGGTGGGGGAGCTGGACGCGCTGATCACTCCGGTCGGCGGTGGCGGGCTGATCGCGGGCAGCGCCACCGTGGTCAAGGCACTGCGCCCCGATGCCCGGGTGATCGGCGTCGAGCCGGAGACCGGCGACGACACGAAGCGGTCGCTGGAGGCCGGCCACCGGGTGAGCATCCCGGTGCCGCACACCATCGCCGACGGGCAGGCGCTGCACACACCCGGCGAGCTGACCTTCTCCGTGAACCGGCGGCTCGTCGACGCCATCGCGCTGGTCACCGACGACGAGATCCGGGCCGCGATGCGGTTCGCCTTCGAGCGGCTGAAGATCGTCGTCGAACCCAGCGGCGCGACCCCGCTGGCCGCCCTGCTCTCCGGTCGCGTGGAGCAACTGCCGCGCCGGGTCGGCGTGATCATCTCCGGCGGCAACATCGACGCCGACCGCTTCGCCCGCCTCTGCGCGGGCGCCGGCTGAGCGCTGGGTGGCGGGCCGGGGCCGCGCGGGCGGACGATGAGAGGGCGGGCCCGGCCCTCGCCGATGTCGCTCACGACCTCCCGGAGCGTGCGACGGGGACCGGCTCCCCGGCCGGAAAGGAGGAGCGGTCATGATAGAGGTGAAGACGCTCGACAAACCGGACGAGCGGCGCGACTTCCCCCGCGGCCACCTGGAGGCCGTCCACCTCTCGGGGCTCGACTTCGCGGTGGCGACCTTCGAGCCGGGCTGGCACTGGACGGAGTCCGTCGCCCCCCTCGCGGGCACCGGCCTCTGCGAGATCCACCACAACGGCTATGTCCTGCAGGGCAGGATGCGCCTGCGCATGGACGACGGCGCCGAGCAGGAGATCGGCCCAGGCGACGTCTTCGTCTGCACGCCCGGGCACGACGCCTGGGTCGTAGGTGACGAGCAGGTCGTCCTCTACGACTTCGCGGGCTCCATGGCAAGGGAGTACGCCAAGGACGAGTAGCGCGAGGGGAGTTCGGACGCGAGCGGGCCTCGGTGCGCCCGCTCGCGGGAGCCTCACACGACGACCACTATCTTCGCGCGGGCGTGCTCCTGCTCCAGGTGCCTTATCGCCTGCGGTGCCTCGCTCAGCGGGTAGGTGCGTTCCACGACCGGGGAGACCTTCCCCGACTCCGCGAGGTCCCGTAGCGCCGCGAGGTTCTCCTTGCTCGCCTTCGCCGGGAGTTCGAGGAGCCGCTGGCCGACGAAGGGCGCCAGCAGGCGCCGCTTGAGGAACAGCCCCATCGGGCCGAGCAGGCTGCCGCCCTCGTAGAAGCCTCCCCCGGACAGGACGAGCGTTCCGCCGGGGGTGAGGGCGCGCCGGAAGTCGCCCAGTGTCCGGTTGCCCACCAGGTCCAGTACGACGTCGTAGCGGCGGCCTGCGCGGGTGAAGTCCTCGCGTGTGTAGTCGACGACGTGGTCCGCGCCGAGCGAGCGGACCAGTTCCACGTTGCGCGTGCTGCACACGCCGGTGACCTCCGCGCCGTACGCCTTGGCGATCTGCACGGCGAACGTGCCCACCCCGCCCGACGCGCCGTTGACCAGGACCGTCCGGCCCGGCTCGACCCGGGCCACGTCACGCAGGCCGATGAGCGCCGTGTTCGCGGCCAGGGGCATCGCCGCCGCCTGTTCGAAGGTGAGGCGGGACGGTTTGCGGTCCACCGCGCCGTCGGCGACACACACGAACTCCGCGAACGCCCCGTCTGCCTCGCCGTACACCTCGTCGCCCGGCGCCAGGCCCCGGACAGCGCCGCCGACCGCCTCCACGATCCCGGCGAAGTCCCGGCCCCGGACGGCCGCCTTCGGTCTGCGGAGCCCGAACGCCGCTCGCGCGATCTTCGGATCCCCGTGCATGTAGTGCCAGTCGTAGGCGTTGACAGAGGCCGCGCGCACCCGCACCAGCACCTCGCCCGCCGCCGGCACCGGCCGGTCGACCTCCCGCAACCGCAGCGTGTCCCATCCGCCGTACCGGTCCTGAACCACTGCCCTCATGGGTCCCCCCTCCGTTGCGGCGAGCGTAGGGAGGAACCGGCGGAGCGGACATCAGGGCCGAACCCCGAAACGCCTCAGGGACGGCCACGGCTTGCCCCCGGAAACCGATCGGTTTACTCTCGGCGTGGGCGGAGAAACCGATCGGTTTCCCGGTCGGCCGAGCCGATCGCTCCGCCGGTTCATCCTGGCGCCGAGACAGTTAAGGACAACCCCATGACCACCCTCGAAGGCTCCGTCGCCCTCGTCACCGGCGGCAGCCGGGGCATCGGAAAGGCGCTGGTGTCGGCGCTGTACGAGCGCGGCGCGAAGAAGGTGTACGCCACCGCCCGCGACCCCCGCACGGTCACGCACCCCGATGCCGTGCCGCTCGCGCTCGAGGTGAGCGACCCGGCGTCCGTCGCGGCCGCCGCCGCACAGGCCCAGGACGTCACCGTCCTGATCAACAACGCCGGCGCCGCGGTGAGCGCGAACTTCCTCGACTCGCCGGTGGAGGACGTGCGCCGCGAGTTCGAGACCAACTTCTTCGGGCCGCTCCTCGTGACCCGGGCCTTCGTCCCGGTCCTGGAGCGCAACGGCGGCGGGCACATCCTCAACGTCCACTCGGTGCTGTCCTGGGTCGGCCTGGCCGGTTCCTACAGCGCCTCCAAGGCCGCCTTCTGGTCCCAGACGAACTCCCTGCGCCTCGACCTCAGGCCGCGCGGTATCGACGTCACCGGCCTGCATGTCGGCTGGGTCGACACCGATATGGCCGCGAAGGTGGACGCGCCGAAGACCACGCCCGAGAGCGTCGCGGCGCAGGCCCTCGACGGCATCGAGTCCGGCGCCTTCGAGGTGCTGGCCGACGATCTCTCGCGGCAGGTCAAGGCGGGCCTGTCGGCCGACCTCGCGGCGCTCTACCCGCAGCTCGCCGCCTGAGTCAGACCGGCAGCAGGCGGGCGATCAGCCCGCTGAGCTGCCGGGCGTTGCGGCACTCGTGCATCTCGACCAGCTCGGCGTAGGCGGGGGCGGCGGAGTCGCCGGTGCCCCACTGGGAACGTGGCTCGGGGTTCAGCCAGTACACCCGGCGCGCCCGCCCGCCGAGCTGCCGCAGCGCCGCCAGGTTCGGATCGCTCATGTTCGTCCGGGCGTCGCCGAGGACGAGCACCGTCGTCCGCGGGCCGACCGCGTCGCCGTACCGCTCGGCGAACTCGCCCAGCGCGACGCCGTAGTCACTGCTGCCGTGCCAGCCGGTGAGGGTCGCCTCGGCGCGGATGCGCGCGCTCAGGCCCTCGGCGTCGGCGGCGCCGTGCACCAGCAGCCCGGTCACCTCGTCGATCCGGTTGACGAACGCGAACACGCGCAACTTGCTGAACTGGTCGTGCAGCGCCTGCACCAGCAGCATCGTGAAGTCCGAGAAGCCGGACACCGAACCCGACACGTCGCACAGCAGGACCAGCTCGGGCCGGACCGGACGCCGCCGGCGCAGTACCGGCCGCATCGGCACCCCGCCGGTCGACAGCGACCCGCGCAGGGTGCGGCGCAGGTCGATGCTGCCCCGCGCGGCCCGGCGCCGCCGGGCCGCCAGCCGGGTGGCGAGCTTGCGGGCGAGTGGCTGCACGGCCCGGCGTAGCTCCGCCAGCCGGTCCTTCCCTGCATAGAGGAAGTCGACCCGGTCGGCGGTGGGCGCCACGGCACGCCGCGCGATCTCTTCCCGGCCGCGCCGCTCGGCCACCCGGCGCCGGGCCTCCGCCGCCACCAGGGCGCGGAAGGCCTCGATGCGCCGCCGGATCTCGTCGTCCAGCAGCCGGTCCGCGAAGCCTCCGCCGCCCGGCCCGCCCCGCACGTCGGCCCGGACCCGGGCGAGCAGTGTCTGCGGGCGGATCCGGTCCAGCGTCTGGTACGCCGACCAGCCGTCCGTCCCCGGTGAACTCCCGTACCCGCCGAAGCCGTCGACGGCCTCGATCGCCAGCCGGCCGAGCAGCGCGCCGTCGTCCTCGGCCAGTGCCGCCGCGAGCCGGTCGCGCAGGTCGTCCCGGTCCGCCGCCTCGCCGTCCGGCCCGCCCACACCGCGCGGGAAGTACAGGTCGAAGACCGGGTCGAACACCGGCCGCTGGCTCGCGGTGTGCACCAGCGTCGCGGCGAGCCCCTCGCGCAGGAGCTCGCGGTCGGCCAGTCCCAGCGCCTGAACCGCCCGCGCCGCGTCCACGGTCTCGCCGGTGCCGACGCGGACGCCGTGCGCACGCAGCGCGGCCACGAAACCCGTGAGCCGGGAGGCGACGTCGGATGTCATACGGCGTCCAGGTCCAGCTTGGCCGCGGCCTTCAGCACGTCGTCCTGGTGCTTCAGCAGCACGCCCAGCGTGTCGCGCACCACGTCCTCGTCGAGGGCGTCCGCGCCTAGCGCCAGCAGGGTGCGGGCCCAGTCGATGGTCTCCGCGACGGAGGGCACCTTGCGCAGGTCCATCGCGCGCAGCGCGCCCACCACCCGGACCACCGACTCGGCCAGCGCCGCGTCGATGCCGGGCACCCTCAGCCGCACGATCCGCCGCTCCAGCTCCTCCTCGGGGAAGCCGATGTGGAGGAACAGGCAGCGGCGGCGCAGAGCCTCGGACAGCTCGCGGGTCGCGTTCGAGGTGAGCACCACGAAGGGCCGGCGTGTGGCGGTGACCGTGCCCAGTTCCGGGACGGTCACCTGGAAGTCGCTGAGCACCTCCAGCAGGAGCCCCTCCACCTCGACGTCGGCCTTGTCGGTCTCGTCGATCAGCAGCACCTTGGGGTCGTCGCCGCGGATGGCGGTCAGCAGGGGCCGCGAGAGGAGGAACTCCTCGCTGAAGATGTCGGTACGCGTCTCGTCCCACGTCTCGTCGCGGCCCGCGCTGATGCGCAGCAGCTGCTTCGCGTGGTTCCACTCGTACAGCGCCCGGGACTCGTCGACGCCCTCGTAGCACTGGAGCCGTATCAGCCGGGCCCGGGCGACCTGGGCGACGGCCTTGGCGAGTTCGGTCTTCCCGACGCCCGCCGGGCCCTCCACCAGGAGCGGCTTGCCCAGGCGGTCGGCGAGGAAGACGGTCGTGGCGACCGCGGGCGACGCCAGGTAGCCGGTCTCGGCGAGGCGTGCGGAGACATCGTCGACGGAAGTGAACAACCGGGCCTCCGGCGGTCGGGGCGTGACGGGACCGGCTCCTATCTAAGCGCTTGTTCAGCGCCCTTGTCACCCCGTTCCGCGGGAGGCCGGGGGGTGTATACCGATCGGTTTCCTCTGTCGTCCTCGCGCGGTAACCTCGCGGTATGGCCATGACGGACGACGCGTCCCCCCGCGACCGGCTGCTCGACGCCGCCGCCGAGCTCTTCTACCGCGACGGCGTATCCATCGGTGTGGAGGCGCTGTGCCGGGCCGCCGGGGTGTCCAAGCGGTCGATGTACCAGCTCTTCGAGAGCAAGGACGAGATGCTCGCGGCAAGCCTGGAGCGGCAGCTCCCGCGCTACGAGGCGCAGCTCGCGCCCGGGCCCGAGGACGCCGGATCGCCTCGTGAGCGGATCCTCCATGTCTTCGAACAGCTGGAGAAGGCCTCGGTGGCGGCCGACTACCACGGGTGCCGCTATCTCGCGGCGCTGGTCGAGCTGAAGGACCCCGAGCACCCCGCGAGCGTCGTCGCCCGCGCCGGCAAGGAGTGGCTGAAGAGCATGTTCCGCACCCAGGCCGAACGCGGCGGCGCCCGGGATCCCGAGCTGCTCGCCCGGCAGCTGCTGCTGGTCTTCGACGGCGCGAGCGCCCGGTCCGGGGCCCGCGTGGAGGTACTCGACGACGGACTGGCGACGGCGACCGTGGTGGCGCTGCTGGACGCGGCCGGCGTGAAGTAGCGCAGGTCGGCGCGGCGGCGGCGAAGGGCCCACGCGGGGGCGGCGTACGACAGGCCGGCGGCCCCTCCTCGGTGACCCTGGCGCCGGGGCGGGTGGCGGGCGCGGTCGGCGCCGGGGCGCTGCCGCCCTACTCCCGGGGCCCGGTGACCGGACGGCGCGGCCGGGGCGCCGCACGCGCTCGCCGTCGGATACCAGCTGGTCGAGCAGCCGTGCGGGGCCGGCGCCGGGGCGCGGCACCCGTATCGCGGGGTGTACTCGGCGACACCCCGGACGGGTCAGCAGAACAAGCCCGGCCACCGGCCGGGCCGATGCAATGGACGGGTGACCGCGCCCCCGGACGACTGCCTCGCGCGCAACGAATGGATCTGCGGCGACTATCTGAGCACCCGCCGCGAGATCCTCCTCGACGCCGTGGGCCAGCACCTCCAGCTGACGTCCGTCTCGGTGCTCATCGGCCTCGCCCTCGCCCTTCCGCTCGCGGTGCTGGCCCGCCGCTGGGGCTGGGCGGCCGGTCCCGTCCTCGGCGTGACGACCATCCTCTACACGATCCCTTCGCTGGCGATGTTCTCGCTGCTGCTCCCCGTGTACGGCCTGTCGGCGACCCTCGTGATCGCCGGGCTGGTCCTGTACTCGCTGACCCTGCTGGTCCGCAACATCCTCGCCGGTCTGCGGGCCGTCCCCGAGGAGACCCGGCAGGCGGCCCGCGGCATGGGCTACGGACCGGTCCGCCTGCTGCTCACCGTCGAGCTGCCACTCGCGCTGCCGGCCGCCATGGCCGGGCTGCGGATCGTCACGGTGTCCGCGGTCTCGCTGGTGACGGTCGGCGCGATCGTCGGCTTCGGCGGCCTCGGCAACCTGATCTACGCGGGCATGAACACGTTCTTCAAGGCGCAGGTGCTGACGGCGTCCGTGCTGTGCGTGGTGATCGCGGTCGCGGCCGATCTGCTCCTGCTGGGCATCCAGCGGCTGATCACGCCCTGGACGAGGGCCCGTACATGAACACGCTCTCCGGCACCTGGGACTGGCTCACCGACCCCGCGAACTGGTCGGGAGCCGAGGGCATCTGGCAGCGGCTGCTCCAGCACCTCGTGCTCACGGTGGTCTGCCTGATCGTCAGCTGCCTGATCGCCCTGCCGGTCGCGGTGGTGCTCGGGCACCTGGGCAAGGGCGGTGCGCTCGCGGTCAACATCTCCAACGTCGGCCGCGCGGTCCCCACCTTCGCGGTGCTGGTCCTGCTGCTGCTGACCCCCGTCGGAGAGTGGGGCGAGGGGCCCACGGTGGTCGCCCTGGTGCTGTTCGCCGTACCCCCGCTGCTGACGAACGCCTACGTCGGCATGCGCGAGGTCGACCGCAGCACCGTGCAGGCGGCGCGGGGGATGGGGATGACGGGCAGCCAGGTGATGTTGCGGGTGGAACTGCCTCTCGCCGCCCCGATGATCCTCAACGGGATGCGGATCGCCGCCGTCCAGCTCGTCGCGACCGCCACCATCGCCGCCCTCGCGGGCGGGGGAGGCCTGGGCCGGATCATCACGGCCGGCTTCAACCTCGCCAGTACGCCGATGGTGGTGGCCGGCGCGGTGCTGGTCGCCGTGTTCGCCCTGCTCGTCGAGGGCCTCTTCGAGATCGCCGAGCGCCTGGCACCGGCGTGGGCGAGGGGAACGCCATGAACCGCCGCACGCCCCCGGCGGCGCTCCTTGTGCTCCTGATGCTCCTGACGGCCGCCTGCTCCACCGGCCCCTCCCTGGAGAGCCAGGGCGAGGTCACCGCCCCGCCCGGTGACAGCCGCCATCTGACCGTCGGCTCCGCGGGGTTCACCGAGAGCGACCTGCTCGCCCAGATGTACGCGCTGCTGCTGGACCAGGCGGGCTACCGGACATCCGTCATCACCGTCGCCAACCGCGAACTGTACGAACCCGCCCTGGAATCCGGCCAGATCGACGTGGTCCCGGAGTACGCGGCCACCTTCGCCGACTGGCTCAACGCCAAGACCAACGGCTCCGACGCGCCGCCGGTCGGCTCGCCCGACCTGGACGCCACCATGCGGGCCCTGCGCCGCCTGGCGACGCCCCGCGGCCTGACCGTCCTCGACCCCGGCCGGGCCGTCGACCAGAACGCCTTCGCGGTGAGCGCCTCGTACGCGCGCCGCCACCATCTCAGGACACTCAGCGACCTGGGACGGTCCGGCCTGAAGGTACGGCTCGCGGCGGGCGACGAATGTGTGCAGCGCCCCTATTGCGCCCCCGGACTGCGCAAGGTCTACGGCATCGACATCGTCGCCGTCGATCCCAAGGGCGTCGGCACCACCCAGGCCAAACGGGCGGTGCAGAGCGGCCACGACCAGATGGTCCTCACCACCACGACCGACGCCACGCTCGGCGAGTTCGGCCTGGTGATCCTCGCCGACGACAAGCACCTCCAGAACGCCGACTACGTCGTCCCGGTCGTCAACCGGGCCCGCGCCGGCGCCCCCGGCGTGACCAAGGCCCTCGACAAGCTGAACGCCGTCCTCACCACCGCCGACCTCGCCTCCATGAACCAGCAGGTGGACAGCTGGCGCCGCCTGGCCTCGGACGTGGCGCGGACGTATCTGCGGGACGAAGGGCTGCTCGAGTGAGGTTGTCGGTGGTGGCCGGTACGTTCCGGTCATGGGTGTGTATCTGGTCGACGTCGGTGCGCGGGAGTGGTTCGGTGAGGAGAGGGGCGGGGACGGGGAGGAGAGGGGTCCGGGCGAGGTCGCCTCGGCCCTGAACGCCGAACTGAGCAGACGCGGCCTGCCGCCCTTCGAGCCCCCGGGCTTCGGGCGGGGCCCGGCCGTCGGCGCCGCTCCGGCGTTCGAGGAGAAGCTCGTTCCTCCCATGGACGGCTTCCTGGCGCTGTGCCGGGCGCATCTGCGGGAGGCGGAGACCTGGACCGTCTGCGGCTGGTCGGTGCTGCTGCCGGTCTCCCTCGACAGGGAGATCGTGCTGCCCGTCGCCTCCGCCTACGACGTGGAGACGACCGTCGCGGGCGCGCCCCAGGTGCTCGCCCTGGCGCGACGGCTGGCGGCGGCGGCCGGACTGCCCGACGGGATACCGGCGACCGGCCGCAGGCTCGAACTGACGGCGTGGTTCCTCGACGGCCCCGCGCGGCGGGCGGCCGCCGCCGAACCGGGTCCCTGGAGCGCGGACCTGGACACCACGTTCTACGTCGCGCTGTATCTACGCGCCGCGGAACACGCGCTGCGGCATGGGCGCCCGATCGTCTACTCGTGAGCGTCGCGCGCCTGCACCACCGGCCTCACGCGTCCGCCACCGAGTCGAAGTCCACCTGCCCCCGGGGCACGCCCTGGGCGTCCGCGTCCACCGAGCGGCGCAGGGCCTCGTGGAGTTTGGCGGGGGTCAGCACGCCGAGGAAACGGGAGCCCTGAAGGACCGCGACCCAGCCGGCGTCGTGCTGGAGCATGACGCCGAACGCCTGCTTCAGGGGCGCGCCCACCGGTACCCACGCGTTCATGCGGTGCGCGAGGTCGCCGACGGAGGCGCTCGGGCCGAGTTCGTCGATGCCGACCCAGCCGTGCAGGTCGCCGTGCCCGTCCAGGACCACCGCCCACCGGGCGCCCTCGGCGCGCAGCCGCTGCGCGGCCCGGCCGGACGGCTCGTCCAGGTGGGCGATCGGCGGCTGTTCCAGATCACCGGGCTCGATCGTGGTCACCGACAGCCGCTTCAGCCCCCGGTCGGCGCCGACGAACTCGGCGACGTACGGCGTCGCCGGCGTGCCCAGCACCGCCCCGGGCGTGTCGAACTGCTCGATCCGCCCCTGGCCGTACACGGCGATCCGGTCACCGAGCCGTACCGCCTCCTCGATGTCGTGCGTGACCATCAGCACCGTCTTGCGCACCGCCGCCTGCATGCGCAGGAACTCGTCCTGCAACTGCTCCCGCACCACCGGGTCGACGGCCCCGAACGGCTCGTCCATCAGCAGCACCGGCGGATCCACCGCCAGCGCCCGCGCCACCCCGACCCGCTGCCGCTGGCCGCCGGACAGCTGATGCGGATAGCGCGGCCCGTACGTCTTCGGGTCCAGCCCCACCATGTCGAGCAGTTCCGCCGCCCGCGCCCGGGCCTTCGTCCGCTTCCAGCCGACCAGTGACGGAACGGTCGCCGTGTTGTCGAGGATCGTGCGGTGCGGGAAGAGGCCGACCTGCTGGATGACGTATCCGATACGCCGCCGCAGCCGCACCGGATCGACCGAGGCGATGTCCTCACCGTCCACCAGGATCCGGCCCGAACTCGGCTCGATCAGCCGGTTGACCATCATCATGGTCGTCGTCTTGCCGCAGCCCGACGGTCCGACAAGCGTCACGAGTTCGCCCTCGGCCACCTCGAAGGAGAGCCCGTCCACCGCGGTCGTACCGTCCGGATACCGCTTGGTGACCTGCTCGAACCGGATCATGACCTCACGCTAGCCGGGGCACCGGCAGCACGCCCCTTCGTGCGGCCCGGCACCTGCCGAATGGCTGACTGCGTTGTTCAACGGTTTCGATCCAGGCCTCCGTCAACGCCGGTACCGGGCGGCCCTGTCGCACGCGCCGGGCGCTACGAGCCGACCCCGGCCCTGGCCGGATCGGCCACCAGCACCACCTCCAGCGTGCGCGGGCCGTGTACCCCCTCGACCCGGTCCAGCTCGATGTCGCTGGTCGCCGACGGACCGGAGATCCACGTGAGCGGACGGGCCGGGTCGAGGCGTTCGAGGGCCCGGGGCACGGAGGAGACGACCTGGTCCGGGACCCGTACGACACAGATGTGATGGTCCGGGACGAGCGTGATGCGGCGGCGGCCCTGGTCCGGGCCGCCGTCCAGGACGATGGTGCCGGTCTCGGCGACGGCGAGGGCGCAGCCGGTGACCACGCTGTCGATCCGGTCCAGCTCGGCCGGGGTGTCCTCCCTTCGGTCCGGCACCTGTTCGACGTCCGCCGCCGCGAGCCACGACGGCTCCAGCCCCTGCGGCACGAGCACCGTCCCGGCGCCGCGCGCGGCCAGCATCCCGGCGAGTGCCGCCGCCAGGTCGCCGGCCGTGCAGCGGTGCACGATCGCCCGGTAGTCCGCCAGGTTCCCGGCGAGCAGCGCCACCGTCTCCTCGACGCTCCGCTCCCCGTGCTCGCGCAGGTAGTCCCGGACCACGGCCTGCTCGTACGGCGTGTCGTCCCTGGGCACGTCCGCCAGCGCGCGCCGCACCCGGCCCAGGATCCGCTCCCTGCTGCTCACTTCGTCCCGTCCTTCCCGCTGCCGCCGTGCGTGCGCTGCCACCAGTCCCGGAACGGCTCGGAAGGCACCGGCGGCAGATCCCGGCTGCCGCTCCACGCCCGGCCGGGACCCGGAAGGGTGCGCGGATGGAAGCGCCGGCTGCGCGAGGCGAGCCGCTGACCGGCCCGCAGGGCACCGGGGTGGGCGAACGCCCAGCGGGCCGCCCGCATCGCCGCCCGCTCGGCGGCATGTCCCTTCGCGGGCTTCAGCAGCACCTTGTTGCCCCCGCGCGTCACCAGCCCGCCCGCCACCACCCGCTCCCTCAGATGCACCAGCACCTCGGGGATGTCGATGGCCACCGGGCACACGTCGTAGCAGGCCCCGCACAGCGAGGAAGCGTACGGCAGCGAGGCGTCGATCTCGCTCCCGGTGCCCCGCAGTTGGGGGCTGAGGATGGCGCCGATCGGGCCCGGGTAGACCGAGCCGTACGCGTGACCTCCCGCTCGCTCGTACACCGGGCACACGTTGAGACACGCCGAGCAGCGGATGCAGCGCAGGGCCTGCCGGCCGACCTCGTCGGCGAGCGTGTCGGTGCGGCCGTTGTCGAGCAGGACCAGATGGAAGGTGCGCGGACCGTCTCCGTCCGTGGTGCCGGTCCACATGCTCGTGTACGGGTTCATGCGCTCGGCGGTCGAGGAGCGGGGGAGGGTCTGCAGGAACACCTCCAGGTCCCGCCAGGTCGGCACGAGCTTCTCGATGCCGGCGACCGAGATCAGTGTCTCGGGAAGGGTGAGACACATCCGCCCGTTGCCCTCGGACTCCACGACCACCAGCGTGCCCGTCTCGGCGACCATGAAGTTGGCGCCGGAGATGCCGACCTTGGCGCGCAGGAACTTCTCCCGCAGGTGCAGCCGTGCGGCTTCGGCCAGTTCGGCGGGCGTGTCGGTGAGGCCGTCGGGGGCCGGGCGGCCCCACTCGCCCATCTCGCGGGTGAAGATGTCCCGGATCTCACCCCGATTGCGGTGGATCGCCGGGACCAGGATGTGCGAGGGCCGGTCCTTGCCCAACTGCACGATCAGCTCGGCGAGATCGGTCTCGTACGCCCGGACGCCCTGTTCGAGAAGGGCCTCGTTCAGCTCGATCTCCTGCGTGGCCATCGACTTGACCTTGACGACCTCGGACTCGCCGGTCTCCCTGACCAGGCCGGCGACGATCCGGTTGGCCTCCTCGGCGTCGGCCGCCCAGTGGACGGTGCCGCCCGCCGCCGTCACCGACTTCTCCAACTGCACGAGGTAGCGGTCGAGATGGCGGAGCGTGTGATCCTTGATGCGCCGGCCCGCCTCCCGCAGCCGCGCCCAGTCCTCGACCTCGGCGACAGCCCTCTCCCGTTTGGCGCGGATGGTGTGCGTGGCGTGCCGCAGATTGCCGCGCAGGGTGGGATTGCGCACCGCCTCGTGCGCGGCCGCCGGAAACGCCGGCATTCCGACGAACGTTCCGCTCACAGCGCCGGCTCCTCCTCCGTGCTCGCCAGGATCTCCGCGATGTGGACCGGCCGCATCCCGCTGCGCAGCCGGGTCATGGTGCCGCCGATGTGCATCAGGCACGAGTTGTCCGCCGCGCAGAGCACCTCGGCGCCCGTCGACTCGGCGTTGCGCACCTTGTCGGCACCCATCGCGGCCGACACGTCGGCGTTCTTCAGCGCGAAGGTGCCGCCGAACCCGCAGCACTCGTCCGCGCCCGGGAGTTCGACCAGCTCCAGCCCTTTCACCGCCTGAAGCAGCCTGCTTGGACGGTCCCCGAGGCGCAGCCCGCGCAGCCCGTGGCAGGTGGGGTGATAGGTCACCCGGTGCGGGTAGAAGGCGCCCACGTCCGTCACCCCCAGCACGTCCACCAGGAACTCGGTGAGTTCGTACGTCTTCGGCACCACCGGCGCCAGCGCGGTCGCCAGCGTGCCGCCGCGGCCCTCGGCCCGTGCCCGCGCGCCCAGCCGCGGATACAGCTCCCGCACCATCGCCCCGCACGACCCGGACGGCGTCACGATCGCCTCGTACTCGCCGAAGACATCGGAGAAATGCCGTGCGAGTGGCTCCGCTTCGCGCCGGTAGCCCGTGTTGTAGTGGGCCTGCCCGCAGCAGGTCTGCGCCATCGGGAAGTCGACCTCGACGCCCAGTCTGGTCAGCAGTTTCACCACGGCGCGCCCGGTGTCCGGATACAGCGTGTCGTTGACGCAGGTCAGGAACAGGGCGACACGCATCACGGCTCCTTGGGTCGATCATCCGACCAGTGCAGGGTAGTGCGGCGGCGCGGCCCGGCCCAGACCCCGCTCGCCCTCCGGCGAGCCGCTGGGTGAGGGCGAGCGAGTCGAGGATGCGGTGCGTGACCTCGGCCGGTGTCTGTGGCACCGGCACGTGATGTTGCGCAGGTGGCGCCCCGCGCGAGGCTGCTGTCCCGAAACGGCGTGAGGGTAGTGTGATGCCCTTCCCGTGCCCCCTGTTCTCCTGGAGGTCGCTGCCTGATGGCCCGGTCGGTGGGTATCAAGGACGTGGCCCGTGCCGCCGGCGTGTCCGTGGGCACGGTCTCGAACGTCATCAACCGGCCGGAGTCGGTGGCCACCGGCACCCGGGCGCGTGTGCAGTCCGCCATCGACCGCCTCGGCTACGTCCGCAGCGAGTCCGCGCGCCAGTTGCGCGCGGGCCGCAGCCGGATCATGGGCCTGCTCGTCCTGGACATGGGCAACCCGTTCTTCGCCGACGTGGCCCGCGGTGCCGAGCGCGCCGCCCGCCGGGCCGGCCTGGGCGTGATGGTCTGCAACAGCGCTCAGGACCCCTCGGAGGAGTCCGAGTACCTCTCGCTCTTCGCCGAGCAGCGGGTACGCGGCGTCCTGCTCACCCCGGCCGACGCGACCGGCCGCAACATCGAGGGCTTCCGCCGCCACAACATCCCCTTCGTCCTCGTCGACCGGGTCGCGGAGGGCGCCACCGAGTGCTCGGTGTCGGTGGACGACGTGGCGGGCGGCGCCCTGGCCGTACGCCATCTGGTCGACGCCGGGCACCGCTCCGTCGCGTACGTCAGCGGACCGCCCGGCTTCCCCCAGGTGCGCGACCGCCGCACCGGAGCGCTGCACGCCCTCGCCGAGGCGGGCCTCGGCCCCGAGGCGCTGCGTGAACTGCCCACGGAGCGGCTCGACGTCGCCGCGGGCCGGGACGCGGGAGCCCGGCTGCTCGGCCTCGCCGAGCGCCCCGGTGCCGTCTTCTGCGCGAACGACCTGCTCGCGCTGGGTGTCCTGCAGGCGTCGTACGCGGCCGGTGTGAGCGTCCCCGACGACTTCGCCATCGTCGGGTACGACGACATCGAGTTCGCCGCCGCGGCCGCCGTACCGCTCACCTCCGTACGCCAGCCGGCCGTCACGATGGGCGCGATGGCCGCTGAGCTGCTGCTGGAGGAGACGGAGGCGGAGGCGGGGACGGAGCACGGCACCCCCCGGCACGAGCACCGCCAGGTCGTGCTCCAGCCGGAGCTGGTGGTCCGCGGCTCCAGCCTGCCGGGCCGCTGAGCGGCCGCACCGACCCGGCGTTCAGCAGCAGACGGGATCCGGCCACTGAACCGTCGTTCAGTGGCCGTTCATGATCCCCGGAGGTGGCGGCGATCCGGTGATGTGCTGAACTGGGACGCGGTCCGCACCGTCGTCAGCCCCGGGAGCCCCGTTGAGCGTCAGCTACCGCCAGCCCGGCGTCGTCCTCACCGACCGCCACTTCACCGTGCCCCTCGACCACGAGGACCCGGCCGGGGAGACCATCGAGCTCTACGCCCGTGAGGTCGTCGCGAGCGACAAGGCGGGGCAGGACCTGCCGTGGCTGCTGTACCTCCAGGGCGGCCCCGGCTTCGGGGCGAATCGTTTCGTCGGACGGCAGGCCTGGCTCGGCCGGGCCCTGAAGGAGTACCGCGTCCTCCTCCTCGACCAGCGCGGCACGGGCCACTCCACACCCGCCGGCCGGCAGACGCTCCCCCTGCGCGGTGGCCCCGCCGAACAGGCCGCGTACCTCACGCACTTCCGCGCCGACTCGATCGTCCGCGACTGCGAGGCCGTCCGGCGCGAGGTCACCGGCGGCGCGCCCTGGACGGTGCTCGGCCAGAGCTTCGGCGGCTTCTGCACCGTGCACTACCTGTCGACCGCCCCCGAGGGACTCGCCACCGCCCTCGTCACCGGCGGCCTGCCCTCCCTGAACGCGCACGCCGACGACGTCTACCGGGCCGCCTACCCGCGCGTCGAGCGCAAGGTCACCGCCCACTACGCCCGCTACCCGCAGGACGTCGAACGGGCCCGCCGGATCGCCGACCACCTGCTCACCCACGATGTCGTCCTGCCCGGCGGCTACCGGTTCACCGTCGAGGCCTTCCAGTCCCTCGGCATCCTCCTCGGCGGCAGCGAGGGCAGCCACCGGCTGCACTACCTCCTGGAGCACGCCTTCGTGCGGACCCCGCAGGGCACGGCTTTGTCCGACGCGTTCCAGGAGGAGGTCCAGGGCCTGCTGTCGTACGCCGGGCACCCGCTGTACGCGCTCGTCCACGAGGCCTGCTACGGCCAGGACCACCGCCCCACCTCCTGGTCGGCCGAACGTATCCGCGCGGAGTTCCCGCAGTTCGACGCCGCCAAGGCGCTCGCGGGTGACGGCCCGCTGCTGTTCACCGGAGAAACGATCCACCCCTGGATGTTCGAGTGCGACCCGGCGCTGCGCCCGCTGCGCGAGACCGCCGAACTCCTCGCCGCCCACACCGGCTGGCGGCCCCTGTACGACCCCGCGCGCCTCGCCGTCAACGAGGTGCCGGTCGCGGCCGCCGTCTACCACGACGACATGTACGTCGACACGGCCCACGCGCTGGAGACCGCACGCGCCGTCCGTGGCCTGCGCACCTGGGTCACCGACGAGTTCGAGCACGACGGCGTGCGGGCCGGCGGACCCCGGGTCCTGGACCGGCTGCTGGCACTCGCACGGGACGAGGTCTGACCCCGGGCGGACCTGACCACCGACTAGTCTGCGGGCATGACCGAGCCGACGCTCCCTCAGCTCCAGCCCATGCCCGACGACTGGGAGCGCGCCCTCGCCGTGGTGGCCCACCCGGACGACCTCGAGTACGGCTGTTCGGCGGCGATCGCCGCCTGGACCGACGCCGGCCGCGAGGTGACGTACGTCCTGGCCACCCGTGGCGAGGCGGGCATCGACACCCTGGAGCCCGGAGAGTGCGGCCCGCTGCGGGAACGGGAGCAGCGGGCGAGCGCGGCGGTCGTCGGGGTGACCGAGGTGGAGTTCCTCGGCCACCGGGACGGAGTCATCGAGTACGGCACCGCCCTGCGCCGGGACATCGCCGCCGCCGTCCGCCGGCACCGGCCCGAGCTGGTGATCACGCTGAACCACCGGGACACCTGGGGCGGCGTCGCCTGGAACACCCCGGACCACGTGGCCGTGGGCCGGGCCACGCTGGACGCGGCGGGCGACGCGGGCAACCGCTGGATCTTCCCGGAGCTCGTCGCACAGGGCCTGCAGCCGTGGAACGGCGTCCGCTGGGTCGCGGTGGCCGGCTCCAGCACCCCGACCCACGCCGTGGAGGCCACACCCGGCATGGAGCGCGCGGTCCACTCCCTGCTCGAACACCGCACGTACATCGAGGCGTTGACGGACGAGGAGCCGGAGGCGTACGTCCGGGACTTCCTGACCGGGTACGCCGAGAGGACGGGGGAGCGGTTCGGGGGACGGCCGGCAGTGGCGTTCGAGTTGTTCACCCGGTAGCCGGGTGGGGCGCATTGCCCGGCGGGTGTTCACGCCCGGCCCCCGGCACTTGCGGCCCTGCCCGGTCAGACCCGGCAGGAAAACGGTGCCGAACCGGTCATTAGGCTGACGGTATGCATAATTACCCCGGCGACCTCACCGACCTGCGTGGCGACTGCGCCAACTGCTTCGGCCTCTGCTGTGTGGCGCTGCCCTTCGCCGCGTCGGCCGACTTCGCGCTCGACAAGGACGCCGGACAGCCCTGCCCCAACCTGCGGGGGGACCACCGCTGCGGCATCCACTCCGCGTTGCGGCAGAAGGGCTTCGGCGGCTGCACGGTCTACGACTGCTTCGGCGCCGGCCAGCGGGTCTCGCAGGTCACCTTCGCCGGGCAGGACTGGCGCACCGCCTCCCGGGAGCACGCCCGCCTGATGTTCGACGCGTTTCCCGTCGTGCGGCACCTGCACGAGCTGCTGCGGTACCTCACCGAGGCGCTCGCCCTGCCCGCCACCCGTCCGATCCGTACCGAGCTGCGCAGCGCCCTGGAGGAGACCGACCGGCTGGCGGGGCTGACCGCGCCGGAGCTCGCCGCGCTGGACGTCGGCGCCCACCGCAGGCAGGTCGACGTCCTGCTCCTGAGGACCAGCGAGCTGGCCCGGGCCGGCACGCGGGGCCGCAGGAAGGACCGCCGGGGCGCCGACCTGATGGGAGCCCGGCTCCAAGGCGCCGATTTGCGCGGCGCGAACCTGCGCGGCGCCTGTCTCATCGCCGCCGACCTGACCGGCGCGGATCTGCGCGGCGCCGACATGATCGGCGCGGACCTGCGCGACGCCGGTCTCGGGGAGGCCGATCTGACCGGGGCGTTCTTCCTGACCCAGCCTCAGGTCGAGGCGGCCCGGGGCACGGCCGGCACCGAGCTGCCCCGGTCCGTGTCGCGGCCGGCGCACTGGACGCAGCTTCACTGACGCACAGGAAATCCCGTGGGCACCCCGAGGTTGGCGTGCGCCTTGATCTTCGGTAGGTTAGGTGAGCCTTACCTAATAAGGAGGAACTGGGATGGGTGACAGCCAAGCCTGGACGGCCGCGCCCGCCGCGGCGGAACGGGCCCGGTCGGTGCTCGCCGGCTCGTGGTCGTGCGCGGTGACCGCCGAGGGCGTGCGCGAGGAACTCGTCGGCGCGCACACCGTGGAGGAGGACGGCCGGATCGTCCTGCACGTGCCGGAGGACAGCGCCCTGCTCGCGGCCACCGTCTGCGCCCCCCGGGGTGAGCCGTCCGCCGTCCTGGAGTTCGCCGACGTCGCACCCGTCCCGATGCGCAACCGCATCCGCGCCCGGCTCTGGCTGGCCGGCTGGTTCGCCGTCGAGGAAGGCCGCCTCGCCTTCGAGGCCACCCGAGTGGTGCTGCGCCAGCCGTCCGGCGCGGTGGTGGTCGACCTCGACGAGTTCGCCGCCGCCGCGCCCGACCCGCTGGCCGGCGCCGAGGCCCGGCTGCTGACCCACCTGGCCGAGGCCCACCCCGACGCGGTCGAGCGGCTCACCCGCCTCGTCGAACCGGGCAGCCTGCACGGCGTGGTGCGCGTCCAGCCGCTCGCCGTCGACCGGCACGGACTGACCCTGCGCATCGAACGCCGCCGCGCCCACGGCGACGTACGGCTGCCCTTCCACACGCCCGCCGACGGGGTCGCGCAGCTCACCGAACGCATGCATGTGCTGCTCGCGCAGGCGAGCGCCGCCTCCTGCCCCCGCGCGCTACAGCGGCAGCGCACAGACGGCGACGGGTGAGGCGAACGGCTCACCGGCGAGGCGCAGTTCGCCGCTCGCGCCGTCCACGTGGAAGACGCTGACGCTGCCGGACCGCTGGTTCGCCGCGAACAGCAGCCGCCCGTCGGGTGAGAAGGCGATCTGCCGGGGGAAGTCCCCCGCGACCGCGACCGTGCCGAGCAGCCGCAGCTCGGCGCCGTCGCCCTCCACCGCGTAGCGCGCCAGGCTGTTGTGACCCCGGTTGGCGAGGTAGGCGTACGCGCCGTCGCCGGTCACCAGGATCTGTGCCGGGTAGTGGGTGCCGGGGCCCGTCCCGGTGGACCGGGGCTCGCCGATGGTCAGGCGCCCGGTCGCCGGGTCGTAGGCGCAGACGGCGACCGTGTTGTCCACCTCGTTGGCCAGATAGGCGTGCCGGCCGCCGGGGTGGAAGGTGAGGTGGCGAGGACCGGCGCCGGGCCGGGTGTGCGCCTGCGCGACCTCGCGGAGCGTGCCCTTGCGCTGGTCCAGGCGGTAGGTGTGGACGGTGTCCGTGCCGAGGTCGACGGCGAGGATGTGGCGGCCGTCCGGGCTGGTGACGCACTGGTGGGCGTGCGGGCCGTCCTGCCCGGGCCCCGGCGCCGGCGTGGAGTGCGTGACCAGGTCGGTGCGCTCACCGAGCGCGCCCGAGGCCTCGATCCGGTGCACGGCCACGCTGCCGGAGGTGTAGTTCGCGCTGAGCAGCCAGCGTCCGCCCGGATGCACGGACAGATGACAGGGGGCCGCGCCTGCCGTGCTCCGGCTGCCGAGGACCTTGCGGTCGGCGAGCCGTACCGCGGTCACGGCACCGTCCTCCCGCTCGTTGACCGCGTACAGCGTGCGGCCGTCGGGGTGCACCGCAAGATACGACGGGTCCGCCACGCCGGTGAGCGTGCCGGTCCCGGTGATGCGGCCGGTCGCCGGATCGTAGGTCGCCAGGCCGATGCCGGTGCCGCCGCCCTCGACGGAGGTGTAGGTGCCGATGTAGAGAGGGCGGGGGCCGGACGGCCTGCCCGTGGCGGTCGGTGACGTGCGCCTGGCGGGGGCCTCGGGCGCCGTCGCGGCCGGCTGGGTCCCGCACGCGGCCGACGCCGGGATGGCCGCCCCCGCGACGGCCCCGAGGAACCGCCGCCTGCCCCATCCGCCGCCCGCCCGCGTTTCCCCGCTCATCTGCCGCACCTCAGCTCGTCGCCCGCCCCGGGACGCGTCGGTGGTCCCGGGCGTGACAGCCACCTTGGCGCGGATCACCCGCCAAGTGCAAGAACGGCAACAGTCGTTGCGTAGGACGCAACGGGCGGGCGGTGGCCGGCAGTGGCCGTCCCCCGACGCCCCGGTCGCGTGGCGTCCCGTCCCGGCGTTCCCTCACCAGGAGCGCCCGCCCGCCCCCGTCCGGCTCTGCCACAGCTGTTCCTGAACGCCCAGGCGCTCGCGCAGCCGGGTCAGCCGGGGCATGCGCTCGCGCTGCTCACGGGTGTGGCGGTCCAGCTCCTCCAGGAGCCGGCGCGAGCGGTGCTCGGTGTCGAGCTCGTCGAGGATGCGGTTGACCTCGGTGAGGACGGCGCCGTGCAGCTGCCACTCGTGCGCGTCCCGCCGGACCTCCTCCAGCAGCAGCTGGGCGAGCTTGTCACGGGTCGCCGCGGCCGTGTGCAGCTCGGCCGCCAGCCGGTCCTCGGCCGACTCGGCGTTCACGCTGACGCTGGTGGTGACCAGCACCGCGAAGCTCACCACCGCGTCGCCGATCTGGGACAGCAGCTGCTCCACGACGGATCCGGTCTCGCCTTCGAACAGCGGCTCCGGGTCACGCGCCTTCGCCAGGTCCGTGAGGGTGCGTGCCAGGACCCGCAGCACCACGGTGCAGATCTCCAGCGTGTCGAGACCCGTGCGCAGCACCACCCGGTTCAGCAGCCCCTCCCGCACCCGTGGATTGAGCCGCAGACTGTCCTCGGCCTGCCGCAGTGCCGCGTCCACCCGCACGATGTCGTGATCGAGCCGGCGTGCCTCGTGCAGGCGCTCGGCCGCGTACTCGACGGGGGTGCGGCCGCCGGCCTCCTCGCCGACCCGCAGCATCAACTGCCGCATCCTGCGGGCCAGCCCCTCGATCGACGCGCCGGCCTCGCCCACCCACACCGGCGGAGCCAGCAGCAGGTTGCAGGTGAGGCCGACGACCGCGCCGATCAGGGTCTCCACGATCCGCGCCCAGGCGGTGTCGCCGACGGTGGTGACGCCGAGCACGAGCATCGCGCTGATCGCCACCTCGGGGACGTATTCGTCGACCCGTACGAGGTGGCCGACGGCCAGCGCGGCCAGGATCACAAGGGCGAGGCTCCACCACGTCAGGCCGATCAGCAGGCTGAAGGCGATCGCGACGAGGACACCTGCCACCACGGAGTTCACCCGGCGGATGCCGTTGGTGAGCGTGGCGTAGAGGGTGACCTGAACGACCAGCAGGGCCGTCAGCGGCGCGGTGAGCGGGGCGGCCTCGGGGCTCAGGCGCAGCGCGATCACGTACGCAAGGGTCGCCGCGAACGTCGACCGCAGGGTCTGGACGACCACGGGGTCCCGTCGCCATTTCCTCAGGCGCGCGCGGTACGCCGGCCAGTCTCGTTCCACTCGCATCCCTTGGCCTGTTCCCCGTCACCTGCGGCATCGAACGTATCGCCGGTCTCGACCGGCTCGTGGGCCAGTGGCTCGTGGAGTCCGGCCGGGCTCGGCCGACGGGCCCCAGGTGTGGCTCGACGCCGTCTCAGGCGGCCAGCTTGTCCAGGAAGGCGAACAGATTGCCCGTCGTGCGGGCGATCTGTTCCTCCAGTGTCAGGCTCTCCTCGAAGCGCGCCCCGGACTCCGGGATCTTCTTGCCCCGGACGTAGAGGGAGCAGGCGAGGTCGGCGCACATGTAGAGGCCGACGGAGTTTCCCTCCCGGCCCGCCGTGCCCGCCTTGCGGGCCGTCATCAGGGCGACGCCGCCCCGCGGGTGACCGGTCAGACAGAGCGAGCACAGGCTGCGGTGCAGATAGCCGCGCTGCGGGGGTGGGAAGCGCAGGGCGACCCCTGTGAGCCGCCCCTCCCTCTCGGCCACGAGAAAGCTGCGGTCGGGCGCCCCCGGATCCCGCCAGCCCAGGAAGTCCAGATCCTCCCAGGGCCGGTCGGCGAGGTCGCGGGGCACGGCCAGCCGCTTGGCCTCTCCCTTGGTGCAGTTGATGAAGGAACCGCGGACGTCCTGTTCGGTGAGCGGTTTCACGAGAGTGCCTCCTGTGACGTCGCCGGGACGGCCGCCGAGGCCGCACGGAAACCTAGGGCTCCTAGGTTTCCACCTAGGTTAGGTAGCCCGGTGCGGCGGAGCCACCGGTTTATTCGCGGCGGGAGCCCACTGGACATTCTCGCCGTCAGGCCGGCGCCGGTGGCCACACGCCCGCCGCCGGCACGCCTGTCGCGTAGGCGCGGGCGACCAGTTCGGTGCGGTTCGCCGCGCCCCGGCGGGCCGAGAGCCGGCGCAGGTGGTAGGTCACGCCGTCGGGCGTGAGGCCGGTCTCGCGGGCGTGAGCGGTGCCGGCGCCGCCGGCGAGGAGCGCCAGGATGCGGGCCTCGACCGGGGCGACCCGGGCGCCGGGCTCCCGGGGCTGGGGGCGAGGGTCGCGCAGCGCCAGGATCCGCAGCGTCACCAGCAGGTACGGCCGCTCCTTCGGCGTCTCACCGACCGGCTCGGCCGTGAGCTCGCCGTGCCGCTCGGTGCCGTCCGGGGCGGTCCAGCGGACCGACACCTGGTACCGCGACCGATGGCGCAGCCGCAGCGCCTCGGCGACCCGCTCCACCTGGGTGGCCTCCTGCGGCCGGAACAGCTCCAGCACGCTCCGGCCGGACAGCCGACCGGGCGTCGTACCGCACTCGCCTCGGCCATCGCCGGATCGGCCAGCAGCACCCCGCCGGCCACGTCGCACACGACGACCGGCACCGGGATGCGGTCGATGAGCCTCTGGGCGCGGTTGCGCCACATCACGGCCTCCTGCTGGAAGAGACCGCCTGTCTGAGGTGCGCAGCCGCTCGCCCGGCTCGCCAGACTCGGGCCGGGGGAACAGCCGGACGTGATGCCGGTGGCCCCGGAGTGCGACGGGAGGCAGTTCCGGGTCGGCGGAGGGCCGACGGTCGCGCGCACCCGCAAGGTCCGCAACGTCGCGGCGGAACGGCGCAAGGTGGCCTTCGTCGTGGACGACATGATCTCCCTGGATCCGTTCACCGCCCGCGGGATCCGCGGGTACGGGGAGGTGGAGGGACCCTTCGAGCGGGTCGGCATGGTGGGGCCGGGCCCCTGTCTGCGGATCACCCCCGGAGTCCTGGAGCTGGAAGAGCGCCGACTGGCCGCACGCCCTCTCGCACGGACCGGTTGCCCGCGCAAGGGCCGGGGGGAGATTTCAGGCAAGGGCCTCTACACGGGCACCGGATCGGGGCACCTGGCCACCGTCCGGCCCGGGGACACGGTGTACGCGCGCGTGCAGCCCTGCCGGGAGGCGTTCCGTACCGACGCCACCAGGCCGGTCGTGATGATCTCGGCGGGTACGGGTCTCGCCCCGTTCCGCGGCGCCGTCGCCGCCCCGCGCGGCGGCTCTCGCGCGGGGCGCCGAACTGGCGCCCGCCCTGTGCTGCTTCGGCTGCGACGCGCCGGACGCCGACTTCCTGCACGCCGGGGAGCTGCGCGCGGCCGAGGCAGCGGGGGCGGTCTCCCTGCGCCCGGCGTTCAGCGCCGCGCCCGAGGGCGGGGTGGCCTTCGTGCAGCACCGCGTCGCGGCCGAGGCCGACGAGGTGTGGGAGCTGCTGAACGCCGGAGCACGGGTGTACGTCTGCGGAGACGGTGCCAGGATGGCACCCGGTGTGCGCCAGGCGTTTCGTACGCTGTACCGGGAGCGCACCCCCGGCGCCAGTGCCGGTGCCGCCGCCGAGTCGCTCGACGCGCCGGTCGCGGACGGGCGTTACGTCGAGGACGTGTGCGCCGCCGGCTGACGGGCCGCGCTCGGCGACCGTGCTGCGCGACGCTTAGCTCATGCCCTGAATTAAGGGGTGGAGTAATATCCCCTCGGTGGCCCGGCCGGTTGTGTCGCCGGTCGGGCAGGGTTTCGGAAGGAGCCACATGGCGGGGCGGAACGGGCGCACGGTGCGTGACCTCAGGCGGGCCAACCGGACGGCCGTGCTGCAACGGCTGTACTTCGACGGTCCCCTCAGCCGCTTCGAGCTGGGCCCGGCGACCGGCCTGAGCTCGGGCTCGGTCAGCAACGTGGTCGCCGACCTGGTCGCCGACGGACTGGTCGAGGAAGCGGGCAGCGTCGACTCCGACGGCGGCCGCCCGCGCACGCTGCTGCGGGTGGCGCCCGGAAGCGGCCACATGATCGGCGTCGACGTCGGCGAGACACGGGTGCGCATCGAGCTGTTCGACCTCACCCTCACGGAACTCGCCCGGGCCGAACGCCCGCTGGAGCCCCAGCGCTACGACGTCGAGGTGATCGTCGGCCACATCCGCGACGGCATCACCGAGGTGCTCGCCGCCGCCGACGTGGCCCCCGGGCAGTTGCTCGGCGTGGGCATCGGCGTCCCCGGCATCGTCGAACGCACCCCGGCCCGGGGCGCCGTCGTGCACGGCCAGACGATCGGCTGGGAAGCCGTCCCGCTGGAGGCGCTGCTGCGCTCGACCTCCCGCCTGCCCGGGAGCGCCGCCTACTTCATCGACAACGGCGCCAAGACGCTGGGCCAGGCCGAGATGTGGTTCGGCGGCGGACGGGGCGCCCACAACGCCGTCGTCGTCCTGTTCGGCTCCGGCGTCGGTGCCTGTCTCGTCACCGCCGACGTGGAGCAGGGCCGGGCCGTCGAATGGGGCCACCTGACGGTGCGGGTCAGGGGGCGCCGCTGCCGGTGCGGTGCGCTCGGCTGCCTGGAGGCGTACGCGGGCGCGGAGTCGCTGCTCGAGCGCTGGCGTGAGGAGGGCGGACGCCCGCCCGAGGGCACCGACGAGGAGACCGCGCTCACCGCGATGCTGGCCGCCGCCTACCCGCCCGGGGGTGGCGCGGCCGACCCCTCGGCGCTGGCCGTGCTGGAGGAGACCGCGGAGTACCTGGGCGCCGGCCTGTCCGACCTGATCAACCTCTTCCAGCCGGAGCGGATCCTGATCGGCGGCTGGGCGGGACTCCAGCTCGGCGCCGGGTTCCTGCCCGCCGTACGGCGGCACGCGGCGGCGTACGCCCTGCGGCATCCGGCCGAGAAGGTCACCATTGAGCTGGGCCGGCTCGGGCCCGACGCGGTCACCGTCGGTGCGGCGATCCTGCCGCTGGCCGACTTCTTCGCCCGCGGCGGACGCCGCCCCGAGCCCGTACCCGAGGGCCCGCCGCCGGCCTGGCGCGCGGTACTGCAGGAGCGGGCCCCGCACTGACCGTGTGAGGATCCCGACGTGCGGTTTCGCCGCCGTTCCCGGAGGTACTCGCGTGTGCCCCGCACGCCACGAAGGGAGTACGCCGTGACCGACCATCGGCATGAGGAGCCGGGCCGCAGCCCCGACCCCGTACCGCGTGACCTGCCCGACCAGCAGGCAGCGACGGACGAGGAGGACCCCTTGGAGGTGTCCTCGCCCGGGAAGGACCGCGCCGACGAGGGCGAGGAGAGGGCCGCCGAGGGCGGCGGCAGGGACGAGGGCGCCGCCGACGTACCCGAGCCGGACGAGGCAGGTTCGGGCAGGCAGGGCGCCCCGCAGTCCGCCACGGTCCACCCCGAACACCCGGCGCCGGAGGAGTCGCCGGACTGACGGAGCACAGCCCCGGCTGCCCGAACCGTGGGCCGTGGGTTCCCGGGCCCCGGCTCGGCGCGCTCAGCCCACCTTGTGCCCTCGCATCGGTTCGGTGCGCGCTCCCGCGCCCTGCTGGAGCCCGTGGAGGAACTCCTCGATCACCTCGGGCGCCGTGCGCGTCGGCCGCCAGCCCAGTTCGGTGTGCGCGCGCGTGCAGTCCATCAGCGGCAGCCGCAGCACGGCGTCGAAGAGGTGCGGCGACGCCGGCAGCAGGTGCAGCCCCCACGCGGCGGCGATCGCCGAGCGGGCCGCGGTCCTCGGCAGCCGCACCGGACGGCTGCCGAGCAGGCCGGCCAGCAGCTGGGCGTCCACCGGCGGCTCGGCCGCGAGGTTGAAGGCGCCCCGCACATCGGAGCCCACCGCCAGCTGGTAGGCCCGCGCCGCGTCATCGGTGTGCAGCGCCTGCACCCGAAGACCCGGGATGTCCGGCAGGAACGGCAGCAGCTCGGGACGCGCCAGCGGCCCCGGCAGGAATTTGCCGCCGAAGATCCGCCGCTGTTCGCTCGCCGACTCCCGCTTGAACAGGAACGCGGGCCGCATCCGCGCCACCCGTACCCCGGGATGGTCGCGCTCGAAAATGTCCAGGGTGCGTTCCAGATAGGCCTTCTCCCGGCAGTACGCGGCGTCCGGCCAGCCGTGCGTGGGCCAGGACTCGTCCACCGTGTGGTCCTTGGGTCCCGGCGAGTACGCGCCCACCGAGGAGGCGTGGACGAGGGTGGGCACGCCCGCCGAGGCGACGGCGTCGAACACCCGGATGCTGCCCAGTACATTGGTGCGCCAGGTGGTCGCCGGATCGTGCGTCGGCTGGAAGGCCCAGGCCAGATGGATCACGGCGTCCGCGCCGAGGAACTCCTTCACCAGGTCGGACTGTTCGGACGCCACGTCGAGCGCCACCCAGTCCGTCTTCGGCGGAGACCACTGCGGCAGCCGGCGCGCCAGTCCCCGTACCGACCCGACCTGCGGATCCTCCGACAGAAGACGCACCACGCTGGTACCCACGTTGCCGGTGGCGCCCGTGACCACGATCCTGCTGCCCGCTTCGATGCTCACGTTCGACTCCTCTCGGGCGTACCCCTGCGGTGGAGCGCTCCGAGTACCCGGCGACGGCCGCCCGCACGCGCAGGAGAAAGCCCCGACCGGACGGGGGTTCCGATCGGGGCGTACCGGGGTGGGCACGGATGGCGGTCGCCTCTCGGCGAAAGGCTCCACAGGGCTTCAGCCGAACGATCGTCCCTGTGGGCAAAAGGTGAGGCCCGGGGACACTGTCCCATCCGTACCCACGTGTTGTTCAACGGGCAACCGTCCTGCGGTGTTCCACCCCAGCCATTTCCACCCAGGTGACCTCCGTCACTCTGCCATCCCTCCGCCCAGCTCCGGAAGCGACGCCAGCAGATGAGCGGGGTCGTCGTAGACGGCGTCCGCCCCGGCCTCCTCCAGGTCGGCACGTGGAATCCCGCCGCACAGCACGCCCACGCACCGCACGCCGGCCCGGGTCCCGGCCCGCATGTCCCACACGGTGTCGCCGACGAACACCGCACGCTCCGCCGGCACGCCGGCGAGTTCCAGCGCGCGCTCGACCGGCTCGGGCGCGGGCTTGCCCTCCTGCACGTCGTCCGCGCCGGCCGTCGCGGTGATCGCCTCGTCCGCGTCGATGGCCCGGCGCAGCGCGGTCAGTTCCGCGTCTCCCGCCGAGGTGGCGAGCACCACCGTCCAGCCGTCCCGGTGCAGCCGCCGCAGCAGCCGGCCGGCGTCGCGCAGTGCGGGCAGCCGGTCGAAGTACTGCCCGTAGAGGACCTTGTGGGCGGTGCTCAGCTCGTCGTCGCGATCCTTGTCCCGGTCGTCGCCCAGCAGATGAGCGATCAGGTCCGAGGAGCCCAGGCCCACCGCCCGGTGCACGGCGTGCATGGGGATCAGGTGACCTGCCTGCCGGAACGCCTCCCACCAGGTGACGACATGCAGATGGTTGGTGTCGACGAGCGTGCCGTCGACGTCGAACACAGCGGCGCGTTCCATGGTGTCCCTTCCGCTCCCTTCCTCACCGGCCCCCGCGGGGCGGCGTCAGCTCCGGCCGGTCCTGCTCGTCGGTCCCTGCCGGGCCGCCCGGGTACCACGTCGGCGGCCCGGCAAGCACCGGCGCCGTCTCAGCCCACGCCGGCCGGCACCCGCCCCTCCCGCGTCCAGGCCAGCAGTTCGCCGGCCGACCAGGTGGTCACGACGCGCTCCGCCGGGACGCCGCACTCCTCCGCCCGGGAGCAGCCGTTGATCTGCCAGTCCAGCTGCCCGGGCGCGTGCGCGTCGGTGTCGATGGAGAAGAGCACGCCCGCCGCCAGTGCCCGGCGCAGCAGCCGGCGGGGCGGGTCGAGCCGTTCCGGGCGGCTGTTGATCTCCACTGCCGTGCCCGACTCGGCGCACGCGGCGAAGACCTCGTCCGCGTCGAACTCCGACTCCGGCCGCCCCCGCCCCGTCACCAGGCGCCCGGTGCAGTGCCCGAGGATGTCGGCGTGCGGATCGCGCACGGCCCGTACCATCCGGCGCGTCATGGACCGCGCGTCCATCCGCAGCTTGGAGTGCACGGACACCACCACGACGTCGAGGCGTGCGAGCAGCTCCGGTTCCTGGTCCAGCGAGCCGTCCTCCAGGATGTCGCACTCGATCCCCGTGAGCAGGCGGAACGGCGCCCATGTCTCGTTGAGGGCGGCCACCACGTCCAGCTGCTCGCGCAGCCGCCCGGCCGACAGCCCGCGCGCCACCGTCAGCCTGGGGGAGTGGTCCGTGAGCGCCGTCCACTCGTGGCCGAGCGCCGCGGCGGCCCGGCCCATCTCGTCGATCGGGCTGCCGCCGTCCGACCAGTCGGAGTGCACATGGCAGTCCCCGCGCAGCCGCGCGAGGAGTTCCCCGCCGCCGCGCACCGGCCGCTCGCGCCCGGCCTCCTCCTCCAGTTGCGCGAGATAGCCCGGCACCTGCCCGGCCAGCGCCTCCCGCACCACCTGGGCGGTCTTCGGGCCGATGCCCTTGAGGGCCTCCAGCGAACCCGCGGCCACCCGCGCGCGCAGCTCGTCCTCGGGCAGCTCGGCCACCACGCGGGCAGCGGTACGGAAGGCGCGGACGCGGTACGCCGGAGCCAGCGACCGCTCCAGCAGGAAGGCGATCCGGCCCAGTGCCTCGACGGGATCCATCGCCACCTCCTCCGGGTCACCCTCCAGGGTTCCCCAGCCCCACCGGGGCCGCACGGCGGACCACGTGTCCTGCCGGCCGCGCAGTACCGGGGCGGAGCGGAGGGACGGTTTGTCCGGTACGCGGCGGGGTACTGCGATCCCCCGTCCTGTACGCCGTCCCGCCGGAGGCCTTCATGACCGCCCCGACCGCGCCCCACCCCAAGGCCGCCCTGATCACCGGCGCCGACTCGGGCATCGGGCGTGCCACCGCCGTCCGGCTGGCCGAGGCGGGCCTGGACGTCGGCATCACCTGGCACGGTGACGAGCAGGGCGCCGAGGAGACCGCCGGGGAGGTGCGTGCCAAGGGCCGGCGGGCGGCCGTCGTCCGGATGGATCTCACCCGGCTGCCCGAGGCCGCGGACGCCGTCGACGAGGTGTGCGCAACGCTCGGCCGGCTGGACGTACTGGTCAACAACGCCGGAACCGGAACGGCGACACCCTTCCTCGACCTGGATCCGGCCACGGTGCGCGAGGTCCTCGACGTCGACCTCGTCGGCCCCCTCCTGTGCGGGCAGCGGGCCGCGCGGCACATGATCCGGCAGGGCGACGGCGGCCGTATCGTCAACGTCACGTCCGTGCACGAACACCAGCCCCGGGTGGGCGCCGCGCCCTACTGCGCGGCCAAGGGCGGGCTCGGCCTGCTGACCCAGGTGATGGCCCTGGAACTGGCCGAGTACGGCATCACCGTCAACGCCGTCGCGCCCGGCGAGATCGCCACTCCCATGACCGGCCAGGAGGACACGGAGGTGCGCTCCGAGCGGCGGCCGGGAGTGCCGCTGGGGCGGCCGGGCGACGCGCGCGAGGTCGCCGCCGTGATCGCCTTCCTCGCCGGCCCCGACGCCTCGTACGTCACCGGTGCCTCCTGGAGCGTCGACGGCGGCATGCTGCGGATGGGGCCGCAGGCGGGCTCCCATCTGGCCACGGACGACTGGCGGCGCCCATGAGCCGCCGGGAGTCCCCGGGCGCCGGTCCCGGCCGCCGCACAAGGGTCGCGATGGCCGGATCCGCTCTACGCTCTATGTCATGACCGAAATCGCGAGCCCCTACATCTCCCATCCGCGGATCATGGTGCTCGGCGTCCAGCCCGGCAGCCCACCGTTCCGCATCGTGGAGATCGACGGTGAAGTGGTCGGTGCGGCGCGGGCCGTCACCGATGTCCTGGAGACAGCCGCCGCCTTCGGCATCACGGTCCACGATCTGGATGACCCGGACGTGGTCCGCTGGGTCGGCGGCGACAAGTTCACCTGGATCCCGCGCTAGTGCCCGCCCGGCTCAGCCGACAGTCCATTTCTGGTTGGCGCCGCCCGTGCAGGTCCAGATCTGCAGCCGGGTGCCGTTGGCCGAGTTGTTCCCGCTGACGTCCAGGCATTTGTCGGCCTGCGGGTTGACGATGTCGCGTGCCGCGGTGACGACCCACCTCTGTGCGGCGGAGCCGTTGCAGTCCCACAGCTGGACGGCCGTGCCGTCCGCGGTGCCGCCGCTCGCGACGTCCAGGCACTTGCCGAGCGCGCGGAGGGTGCCGTCACCGCCCACCGTCCACCGCTGGGCGCCGGTGCCGTTGCAGTCGTAGAGCTGGACGGGGGTGCCGTTGGCGGAACTCGCCCCGGCCACGTCCACGCACTTGCCCGCCAGGCCCCTGATCGCCCCTCCGGCCGGAGAGTCGCTGGTGGTCACCGACACGTGGTCCACCACCAGCTGCTGCGGGAAGACGGTGGAGCCGTCCGGGTCGCCCGGCCAGTAGCCGCCGACCGCGAGGTTGAGGATGAGGAAGAACGGCTTGTTGAACACCCACGACCGCCCGCCCAGGTCGGCGGGGGTGCGGCGCTGGTAGACGGTGCCGTCCACGGACCAGGTGAGGGAATCGGGTGCCCAGTCGACGGCGAAGGTGTGGAAGCCGTCCGCGAAGGCCTGCCCGTTCGGCAGGGAGTAGGCCGCGCCGATGCCGCCCGAGCCCGAGTACCCCGGGCCGTGGATCGTGCCGTGCACCGTGGAGGGCTCGAAGCCGACGTTCTCCATGATGTCGATCTCGCCAGAGGCCGGCCAGCCGACGTCGCCCAGATCGTTGCCGAGCATCCAGAACGCCGGCCACATGCCCTGCCCGCGCGGGATCTTCATCCGCGCCTCGACGTGGCCGTACTGTGCGGTGAACCTCCCCGCGGTGTTGAGCCGGGCCGAGGTGTACTCGCAACGGCCGTACCAGCACTGGTAGTTCGCCGGGTTCTCGCGCCTGGCGGTGATCACCAGGTGGCCCTGGCCGTCGAGCGCGGCGTTGTTGGTGCCGGAGGTGTAGTACTGCCGCTCGTGGTTGTTGACGTTGTCGCCGGTCTCGATCTGCCACCTCGAGGAGTTGACCCCCGCACCGGCGGGACCGTCGAAGGTGTCGGAGAACGTCACCGCCCGCACGCCGGCCGGCTCCGCCTGGGCGGCGGGCGCGGCAACGGCGGCGGAGGCGAGCAGCACGGCGGACAGCGCGCCGAGCAGGCATCTGCGGAGCAGTCGTGGGGAAGCCACGGCCTTCCCTTCCGGCGGCGCCCCGCGTACGGGAGCGCCGACTGAGGTGGGGGGTGAAGGATTCCCCTTGATTCAAGAGATGAGGTAAGGGCACGTCAATACCTTGGCCCAGACCAGGAGTCGGGGTCTCAGCTCCGCGCGTGCACCGCCCGCCCGAGCCGCCGCCCCACCAGCAGGTACCCGGCCAGCGCGCCCGTGGTGTTGAGGATGACGTCGTCGATGTCGAACGCGCGGCCCGTGACCATCGCCCCCTGTGCCAGCTCCACCGCCAGCATCACGACCGCGGTGAGCAGCAGCACCCGCGCAATCCCGCGCGCCCGCGGCGCCAGCACCGGCACCAGCACCCCGAAGGGCACCCCGAGCAGCAGGTTGCCGCCGATCTGCTTCACCGCGTCACGCAGTTGCGGCTGGTCCAGATAGAGCCGCAGGGAATCACCCGGGCGCAGGTTGCTGTGCGTCAGCGCCTCGGACGCGGGGGAAGGTTGCAGGGTGAGCCTGGCCAGCACGACGGCGAAGGCCACCATGAAGGCGAAGGCGCAGGTCACCGCCAGCGCCCGGCCGACCATGCCGAGCAGCGAGCGCCGCTGCTTCGGCTCCGCCTCGGCGGACGGTGCGGCGGACCGCTTGGCGGAACGCCGGGCGAACGGGTTGGCGAAGGGGGCGGCGGATCGCTCGGCGGTCCGCTTGGGGGTTCGCTTGGTGGTCCGCTTCGCGGTCCGCCTGGCGAACGGGTTGGTGAATGACATGGCGGTCCGCTCGGCGGCAGGCTCGGCAGGCCGCTTGGCGGGTCGCGGGCGCGTCAGAACGCGGGACAACAAGGCTGCACGGGCCACTCGGTCCTCCAGACGTGAACTTCCCTGGGTCGACAACGCGATTACCCCCGGACCCCGCAGTGATGCTGCGCCCGTTTCGCTTTGCCCTGCCGGGGCACTCCGCCGGGAATCCGTGCGCCGCCCCCGCCATCCCCCGGGCCGGTGCTTCGATGACGCGCAGTGACCTGAGGAGCCCCCCCCGGAGGTGGCCGCCCGATGACCCGGCGTACGAGGCTGCTCGCCGTGGCCGAAGTGCTGTCCTGGTGGGTGGCGCTCCTCGGCCTGTGGCTGGTTCTCGTCAGCGCGGTCGACACCCTGGAACTCGCCGTCGGCGCGGGCGTCGCGGGCCTGCCGGCGCTCGCGGCCCAGGGCGCGCGACGGGCGTGGTGAACGAGGCCGGCGGCGCCGTCGTGCCCGTGCACTGGACGCCGCTCGGCATCGCGCTGGGCCTGCTCTCGACGGCGCTGGCCGCCGGGCTGGCCGCGGTCGCGGTGACCCGGCCGAAGCTGCTCGCCGCCCCGGACCGGGCGCAGCCGCTGCGGCGCCTGCAGTCCGGGCACGTCGGGGACTACGTGGCCTGGCTGCTGGTGGGTGCCACGCTGCTCGGCGCCCTCGCCCTGCCCGGTGTCCTCAGCACATGATCAGGTTCCGTAGGTGACCTCGACCTCCTTGAATCCGAGTGAACCCAGCAGTCCCTTGAGCATGCCGGTGGTGTTGCTCTCGGCACGCCGGGTCAGCTCGCTCTCCTCGGCCGCGTCGCGGATGTGGCGTACCGCGAGCTGCTGCACGGCCTGTTCACCGTTGGGGTTGTCCGAGAACAGGTCGCCGAGCCGGTCGAAGAGACCGCGCTGCTTGGAGACGGCATAGGAGCGGTCGGGGTCGAGCGCGGGCTTGCCGAGCGCCGCGTGCGGCAGGCGCAACGTGGCGGACGTACGGTCCTCGTCGACCGTCACGTCGTCCTCGCCGACCTTGCCGAGGTCGACGTATGCGTCGACGGTGCCCGCGCCGACGTACAGGGTGCGGGTGCCGCGGAGGGCGTCGGGCAGGTACTTGGTGTCCTTCTCCAGGTCCACGACGACCTGGAAGTTGCCGGAGGCGGCGTCGTAACGGCTGATGTCCTGGATCGACTTGAGCAGAGCCGGCCCCGAGCGGTCGTGGGTCTCCGTGCCGAACAGGTCCTTCAGGCCCGGCAGCACACTCAGCCGGAGCCCGGCGAACAGCACGACGAGCACCAGCACGACGGCGCTCAGCGCCTTCGCCCAGCCGGGCATGCGCCTGGGGCGGCCCTTGGTGGAAGTCGTCATGGCGGCGGTCCTCCTTCCTGCTCTCCCCCATGCCCGCCAAACTCCAGGGCAGTCCGGTCGGTTGACCCATGTACGACCGATGCGGGGGCGGTGGGGGAGACGGGCGAGCCCGTGCGCGCCGGAGTCTCAGGGCGTGGGTGTCCCGGGCCGCCGCAGGGCCGCGTCCAGCGTGGGCAGCGGCGGCAGCAGCCGGTGCAGTCCGGTGACCCGCAGCACCCGCAGCGTCATGGGGTCGGCACACACGAGCGTCAGCCGCTCCCGGTGGGCGAGCATCCGGTTGTGCGCCCGGGACAGCAGCCGCAGCCCTGAGCAGTCGAAGAACTCGACCGGGCCGAGGTCGATCACGATCCGGACGCCGGGCCGCCCGGTCAGGTGGTCCAGGTGGGGGAGGATCTCCGCCGCCGCGGCGATGTCGATCTCCCCGCGGAACTCCATGACCGTGTGGCCCTGCACCTGGTGGACCCGCAGATGACGGGTGAGCGGCGCGGTGTTCCGCTCCACCTCGACCTCACCTCCCACCGGCACCGGTGAGTCCCAACTACGGGCCTCACTCTGGAAGTTACCCTCGATGGAAAGCATTTGAGCATGTTCGATTGACATATGTCTTCGAAATGCGACCGAGTTTCTTCGTGGCTTGAACGAAGTGGTAGGGCAGGGCCCGCCAAGCCCTCGAGAGGGACTGGCGGGCCACCGGTCGGCGCGCCCGGGTCAGTCGCCCAGCAGCACCAGCTTGCCTGTCGTCCTGCCGGTGTCGCCGATCTCGTGCGCCTTCGCGGCCTCGGCCAGCGGGAAGGCCCCCGCGATCGACGGCCGCAGCCGGCCGTCCTCCACCAGCTCCGCGACGGCCCGCATGCCGTGCTGGTCGGCGTCGACCAGCATGCGCACCGCCCGTACGCCGAGCCGCTCGGCCTCCTTGAAGAAGTCGTCCGACCCGACCGGCAGGATCGACACCACGATGCCGCCCGGGCGCAGCACGCGCAGCGAGCGCACGGAGTGGTCGCCGCCGATGGTGTCGAGCACGACGTCGACGTCGTGCACGGCCTCCTCGAAGTCGGTCGTCCGGTAGTCGACCGGCTCGTCCACGCCGATCTCGCGCAGGAAGTCGTGCTTGCCCGCGCTCGCCGTGCCGATCACGTACGCGCCGCGGGCCTTGGCGATCTGCACGGCCACGTGCCCGACGCCGCCCGCCGCGGCGTGGATCAGCACCCGCCCGCCCGGCCGCAGGTCCGCCCGCTCGACCAGCGCCTGCCACGCGGTCAGCGAGACCAGCGGCAGCGCGCCCGCCTGCGTGTGGTCGATGCCCGCGGGCTTCGGGACCAGGGCCCGGGCCGGGGCGATCACGTACTCGGCGTGCGAGCCGTGGCCGTACGGATAGGGCAGCATGCCGAAGACCTCGTCGCCCGGCTGATGGAGGGCCACGCCGATGCCGGTCTCCTCGACGACGCCGGAGACGTCCCAGCCGAGGGTGAAGGGCGGCTCGCCGAGGAATCCGCCGGTGGCACGGTGCTTCCAGTCGGTCGGATTGACGCCGGCGGCCCGTACCCGGACCAGCACCTCGTTCGGCCGCGGGACCGGCCGCGGCACCTCTGTCAGCTTGAGGACCTCGGGACCGCCGAGGACGTCCTGGCGGATGGCTCGCATGGTGTTCACATTGCTCATGGTGACCCAGCCTGCCCGGCCACGCGCGCTCGGGAAATGGCACGAATGCCAACCTTCGATAGAATCGTGCCATGCAGCATGTGGAACGGGTCGTGGTGCTGGCCCTGGACGGCGTCTACCCCTTCGAACTGGGCATCCCCAGCCGGATCTTCGGCGCGGCCGAAGGCCGGTACGAGGTCCGCACGTGCAGCGCGGACGGCGGGCCGGTGCGCACCGACACCGACTTCTCGATCACCGTGGAGCACGGTCCCGAGGCACTCGCCACGGCCGGCACCGTGGTGATCGCCCCCGTCGCACCGGAGTTCCTCACCGACACCGTCCCGGACGAGGTGCGGGCCGCGCTCGCCCGGATCCGGCCCGGCACCCGTATGGTCTCGATCTGCACCGGCGCCTTCGTGCTCGCCGCCGCGGGCCTGCTCGACGGCCGCAGGGCGACCACGCACTGGCACCTCGCCGACCGGTTCCGGCGCTTGTTCCCCCAGGTCGAACTCGACCCCGACGTCCTCTTCGTCGACGACGACCCCATCCTGACCTCCGCCGGCGCCGCCTCCGGCATCGACGTCTGCCTGCACCTGGTGCGCAAGGACCACGGCAGCCGGCTCGCCAACTTCGTCGCGCGATGCTGTGTCGTGCCGCCGTTCCGGGACGGCGGCCAGGCCCAGTACATCGAGCAGCCGGTGCCCGACACCGGCGCCGCGAGCACGGCCGCCACCCGCGCCTGGGCCCTGGAACGCCTGGGGGAGCCGCTCACCCTGTCCGACCTCGCCGGCCACGCCCGGATGAGCCTGCGCACCTTCGCCCGCCGCTTCCACGACGAGGTGGGCGTCAGTCCCGGCCGCTGGCTCATCCAGCAGCGCGTCGCCCACGCCCGGCATCTTCTGGAGTCCAGCGACCTCTCCGTCGACCACATCGCCGGACAGGTCGGCTTCGCCACGGGCGCGTCCCTGCGCCAGCACCTGCACGCCGCGATCGGCGTCTCACCGCAGGCGTACCGCCGCACGTTCCGGACGACGCGCTGAGCGGACGTCTCGAGGTCCCGGGCGAGGCCGGGCCCGGCGACGAGCGGACTGCCTGAATCGGGCGCGCCGGGATATCCGCAAGGACAGGGCGGCGGGACAGCCGCGTCCCGTGCCCCTGACCCCTTCGGAGGAGACATGTCAGTGGTGACCGCGGGCGTGATGGTGCTCGACTGCGCCGAGCCCGAGAAGCTCGCCGTGTTCTACAGGGAGCTGATGGAGGCCGAGGAGACCGACGCCACCGCCAACCGCGTGGAGATCCGCAGCCCCGACGGCACCCGCCTGGCCTTCCGGCGCGACGTCAACGCCACGCCGCCGAGCTGGCCGCGCCCCGAGAACTCCCTTCAGGCACACCTGGAGTTCGTCGTGACGGACCTGGACGCCGCCGAGCGCCGCATCGTGTCGCTGGGCGGGCGCCCCGTGGACACGAAGGACTCCGCCGGGCCGTCCGAGGAACGCGGCTACTCCGACCCGGCGGGCCACTCGTTCACCCTGCGCAGGTCTCTGCCGACCGCGCCGAAGCAGGGCTGAACGGGAACCGCGTCAGTCCCGGCCACCCTTCTGCGCCGCCGGCCACACGCCGGTGGAGCGCTCGATGGCCTTGGCGCCCCCGCGGTCCACGGCGCTGCGCACGGCGGCGAAGATGGCGCCCTGGATCGCGGCTGCCAGCACGATCTCGCCCCATCCGCGGTCCGGGTCCAGCGCGTCCGGCGCGTCCTCCTCGTGCCGGATCGCCATCCACGTCTTGCGGAAGGCGAGCCCGGCCAGCCAGCCGCCGGCCCACCCCAGCACCCATCCGACGGGCTGGTACGCGACGGGGAGCTTCTGCTTCTTCCTCTTCTTGGCCACCTGGATCTCCTTGGTTCGTTCGTGAAACACGGGCTGTGGTCGGTACGGGCTGTGGTCGGTAAGGGCTGTGTATCGGTACGAGCTGTCTGTCTGTCTGTCGGACGGGCAGGGACGCGGACGCCGTACGCACCGGGCGGGCGCCGGCGTACGGCGTCCGCCCGGCTCAGGGCCTGCCGGCCGCCGGGACCTCCTCGCCCGGGCGTACCGGGCCCGGCGGGGTGCCGTCCCCGAACGGGCGCCCGCCGAGTTCCTCCCGGTGATGCTGCGTCAGCCAGCCCGCGAGATCCGGGCCGAGCGGGACGATCCCGGTCGGATTGATGCCGGTGTGCACCTGGTAGTAGTGCCGTTTGATGTGGTCGAAGTCGACGGTGTCACCGAAGCCCGGTGTCTGGAACAGGTCGCGGGCGTACGCCCAGAGCACCGGGTTCTCCGTCAGCTTCCACCGGTTGCACTTGAAGTGGCCGTGATAGACCGCGTCGAAACGGACCAGCGTGGTGAACAGCCGGATGTCAGCCTCGGTGATCGTGTCGCCGACCAGATAGCGCTGCCGGGCCAGCCGCGGGGTCAGCAGCTCCAGCCGCCGGAAGACACCCGAGCAGGCGGCCTCGTACTCACCCTGCTCGGTGGCGAAACCGGCCCGGTATACCCCGTTGTTGACGTCCTCGTAGACATCCGCCATCACCTCGTCGATCTCGTCGCGCCGTTCCTGCGGGTACAGGTCCGGCGCGTCCTTGCGGTGGTGGGCGGTCCACTCGGTGGCGAAGTCGAGGGTGATGCGCTGGTAGTCGTTGGTGACGAGCTGCCCGGTGGGTACGTCGACGACGGCCGGCACGCTGACGCCGCCCGGGTAGCCCGTCTCCCGCCTGTCGTACGCCTCGCTGAGGAACCGGATGCCGAGGACGGGGTCCCGTTCGTCCGCATCGAGGGTGAAGCGCCAGCTGCGGTCGTCCTGGACCGGATCGGTGACGGCCATCGACACCGCCCCTTCCAGACCGAGCAACCGGCGTGAGATCACCGCCCGGCTCGCCCACGGACAGGCACGGCTGACGACCAGACGGTAACGCTCCGCCATGACCGGCCAGCCGTCCCGCCCGTCCGCTGTGATCCGGTCGGCGAAATGGCTCTTGGACCGCTTGAACGGTTTCCGGCCGAACGCGCTGTTGCCGTCGCCGCTCCCGTCACCCTGGCCGCTCATGACCTCTCTCCTCCCTGCCGTGGGCGTGCTGTCGACCCGGGTTCCCCGAGTTCCCCCGTTTCCGCCCACGGCACGGTGTGATCCGCTCCGACGGGGGCAACCGGCGGAGGTGAACGGGACATCCACGCAGACATCGAAGGACGGAGACCAGGAGCGGGCACAGGCCCGGGGGAGGACCACGGACGACACCGGTTCCGAATCCACGACCGACCGGCGGACCGACCGCGCGGCCGACCGGAAGACCCGCATCACCGTGCTGGTCGCCCTCGCGGCCAACCTCGTGATCGCGGTCGCCAAGGCGATCGGCGGGGTGCTCGCGGGCTCGCCGGCCCTGCTGTCGGAGGCCGCGCACTCCGTCGCCGACAGCCTGAACGAGGTCTTCCTGCTGGCCGCCCTGCGCCGCAGCCGCCGCCCCGCCGACCGGCGGCACCCCTTCGGCTACGGCAAGGAACGGTTCTTCTGGTCGCTGCTCGCGGCCGTCGGGATCTTCGTCATGGGCGGGTGCTTCTCCTTCTTCCAGGGCATCGAGGCACTAGCGAGCGGCGGCGAGGAGTCCTTCGGCGGCTATGTGGCCGGCCTGATCGTCCTCGGTATCGCGCTCCTCGCCGAGGGCGCCTCCCTGCTCCGAGCCCTGCACCAACTGCGCGGCCAGGGCTTCGCCGACGGCCTGCGCGACCCGGCGCTGCGCACCGTCGTCGCCGAGGACGGCACCGCGGTGCTCGGCGTCACGCTCGCCATGACCGGCATGGCGCTGCACATGGTCACCGGCGAGGTGGTGTGGGAGGCCTCCGCCTCGCTCGCCATCGGCGCACTGCTCGTGTACGTCGCCTTCCGGCTCGGCAAGGACGCGCGCACCCAGCTGATCGGCGAGGCGGCGGACCCGGAGTCGAGCGGCAGGATCTGTGCGCTGCTGCGGGCCCAGCCCGAGATCGACAGCGTGGAGGCGCTGTTCACGATGAAGACCGGCATCGACTCGGTCCTGGTGGCGGCCCGCGTCGACCTGGTACCCGGCCTGGACAGCGAGCGGGTCGAGGAGGTCGCCGTACGCATCAAGCGGTCGATCGCGTCGATGGTCCCGGAGGCCGGCCAGATCTTCCTCGACGTGACCGACCGGCCCGCCCAGGAGGCAAGCGAAAGCCCCGCCGCGACGGGGGAGCGCGGCGGGGCCTGAAGTGCGGGTGCCCGGCGCCTTCACCTTCATGCACGCCGTTCCCGGAAAATGCGCCGGGAAGGACCCCGGGGGCGGAAGGAGCGCCGACCTGGGAGGGGCTTGGGCCCCGGGAAGGGCTCGGGTTCGGCAGGACCTCGGGCCACGGATGGACCCCGGCCCCTGAGACCGTCGGTCCCTGAGACCGTCGGTCCTGAGACCGTCGGTCCGCATGCCGTCGATCCGGAGGCCGTCGGCCTTGAAGGACGGCGGGCCTCCAAGGAATCGGGCCCCGCAATGACGCTGGGCCTCGGAGGCCCCTGTCTCGGAAACCCCGGCTTCGAAGGACCGTTGGCCCGAAAGGACTCCCGGCCGCCAAGGACTCCGGGCCCCGCAATGACGCCCGGCCTCGGAAAACCTCCGGCGTCCAAGGAGCTCAAGTTCCGAAGCCCCCGGACCCTTAGGGTCCCCGGCCCCGGAAGGAGCCCCGGCCCCGGAAGGATCCCCGGCCCCCGGGGACCCCCGACCCGGGAGGACGCCGGGCCCCGGAAAGGTCTCCGGGCCCCGGAAAGGTCTCCGGGCCCGGAAAGGTTCCCGGCCCCCGGAAGGGTCTCCGGCCCCCGGAAGGGTCTCCGACCCCCGGAAGGGTCTCCGGCCCGGAAGACCCCCCAAGCCCCGCCAGGAACCCCCCGCCTCCCGAGATCCCGCTCGTCGGATCCCGCCGGCGGAGCCGCCGCTCAGGCCCCGTCGGCCGGTTCCAGCACGAACACCGGGATGACGCGGTCGGTCTTCCGCTGGTAGTCGGCGTACGGCGGATACGCGGCCACGGCACGCTCCCACCACCGCTCCTTCTCCGGACCGGTGACCTCCCGGGCCGTCATGTCCCGCCTCACCGGCCCGTCCTGGAGCTCCACCTGAGGATGGGCCTTGACGTTGTGGTACCAGACCGGATGCTTGGGCGCCCCGCCCAGTGAGGCCACGACGGCATAGCGCCCCTCGTGCTCGACCCGCATCACGGGCGTCTTGCGGATCCTGCCGCTCTGCGCGCCCAGGGTCGTCAGCACGACTACGGGCAGCCCGGTGTCCAGCAGGGTCGTCCCCTTCGTCCCGCCGGAGCTCTCGTACAACTCCACCTGCTCCCGCACCCACTGCTCGGGGCTGGGCTCGTACTCACCCTCAAGAGGCATGAAAACCGTCCCATCGTCACTTGGCGAAGCGGTCAGAACCGTCTCCCCACACTGACAAACACGGGATTCATCCACCCCTGCGACACTCCCGGCTCCCGGCACCCGTCATTACCTGGTGGGTAATCGCGCCGGCCCCCCGCACGCGGCAGAGTCGGGAGCGGGCCCACCGGCCGCCGACGAAGGAGAGCACCCCATGACCGTCACCCCGGGCGGGAGCGCCACGACCACCCGCGCAGTGATCGACGAACTGCTGCGCAGGATCGGCCAGGGCGGCGCCCCGGAGCACATCGCCGAGCTGTACGCCGCGCACGCCGACTGGAAGCTGAGCTGGCCGGACGACGAGCACGGCCGCGCCTCCACGCCGTGGATCACACAGCGCGGAACGAACGCCGCCGCCGCCCACTACCGGGAGTTGGCCGCCCACCATGTCCCCGGCGCCGCGGACACCACGGTCGAACGCGTCCTGGTGGACGGCGCCGACGCCGTCGTACTCGGCGAGATCCGCCAGACGGCCCTGCCCACGGGACGCGCCTACCGCGCACGCTTCGCTCTGCACCTCACGGTCGAGGGCGGCCTGATCGTCCGGCACCACGTCTACGAGGACAGCCTGTCGGTGGCCCGCGCCTTCAGTGCGAGCTGAGGCCGCCGAGCAGGGCCAGTCGCAGCCGCCGCAGCCGTGCCGGGTCCGCGACGACCTCGTAGGAGCCGATGCGGTCGCCCTCGACGGTGACCGTCAGGACGAACAGCGGCCGCCCGCGCGGGGCCACGACGACGCCGACACGCCCGTCGACGAGGACCGTGGCCGCATGCCGTGACCGCTCGCGCAACCGCACCGTGCCCTCGGCCACCGCGCGGGCGCCCCGCAGTTGCGAAGCCACTCCGGGCGGGAGCACGGCGGGGTCGGCCCGGCGGACGACGTCCGGCGCCAGTACGTCGAGGAGCGCGCCGATGTCACCGCCCCGCGCGGCGGTCAGGAACGCCTCGACGACCCGCCGGTGCCGCTCCAGCTCGGCCGCGGGCAGCGCCGGTGTACCCCGCACCTTGTGCCGGGCCCGGCTGGCCAGCTTCTTGGCCGCCGGCTGCGAACGGCCGACGACGCGGGCGACGTCCTCGAAGGGCACGGCGAACAGGTCGTGCAGCACGAATGCGACCCGCTCGGCCGGCCCCAGTGCGTCCAGCACCACCAGCAGCGCCAGCCCCACCGAGTCGATCAGCACCGCCTCGTCCTCGGGCACGTTCCCGTCGCCGTCCAGTTCCGGGCCGTACGGCTCCTCGCGCCGCGCGGTGCGCGTCCGCAGCATGTCCAGGCAGATCCGGGACACCACGGTGGTCAGCCAGGCCGCCAGGTTGCCGATGCCGTCGCCGTCGGTGCGGCTGAGCCTCAGCCAGGCCTCCTGGACGGCGTCGTCCGCCTCGTCGCGCGAGCCCAGCATCCGGAACGCGACCGCCCGCAGCCGCCCGCGCTCCGCCTCGAACCGCGCCGCCAGCCTCTCCTGGGCGCCCATGCGTCACCTCTCTCCGGCCCGTTGCGTCACTCCTGCGACGAAACAGCCCCGGCCGAGGTGACATCGGCCGTCAGCAGCAGCAGTGCCCCCTCGCGTGCCTGCGCGGCGGGCTCCGCGCTCCCCGTGATCCCGGCCGTGACCATGGCACCCTCCGCCAGCAGGACCAGCGGCCCGGTGAGCGCGGCGGGCAGCCCGGCGCCGGCCACCAGAGCGCCGACGTACTCGTGGAAGGCCTGCTTGTGCGCCCGCACCTGCTCGGCCACGCGGCCGGAGACGGCGCCCAGTTCGCCGTACGCGTTGATCCAGGCGCAGCCGCGGAAGTCCTCCTCGCCGAACCACTCCGCCAGCCAGTCGAAGACCGCGAGGATCCGCTCGCGTGGCTCCGCACGGCCGCCCACGTACTCTTCGAGCCTGCCGCGCCAGCGCATGTCCCGCCGCTCGAGATACGCGACGACCAGCTGCTCCTTCGCCGGGAACAGCTGGTAGAGGCGTTTGAGCGAGACTCCCGAGGCACCGCGCACGTCGTCCATGCCGACGGACTGCACGCCCCGCCCGTAGAACAACTGCTCCGCGGCGTCCAGGGCCCGCTCCCGGGCGACGGCGCTGTCCATGAGGTGACCACTTCCTTGACGCGAGAACGAGCGTTCTCCTACCGTACCAGCCGGAGGGAGAACGCTCGTTCTCCGTCGTGTCCGACGACCGAGGAGAGCCCATGAACGCCCGCCCGCCCGTGCCGCCCTTCACCCGTGAGACCGCCGCACAGAAGGTGCGGGCAGCCGAGGACGCCTGGAACACCCGCGACCCGCGGAAGGTCGCGCTCGCCTACTGCGAGGACTCGGTCTGGCGCAACCGCGGCACGTTCGTCACCGGCCGTGCCGGGATCGTCGAGTTCCTCACCGCCAAGTGGGAGCGCGAGCAGGAGTACGCGCTGCGCAAGGACCTGTGGGCGTTCGACGGCAACCGCATCGCGGTCCGCTTCCAGTACGAGTGCCGGGACGCCGACGGCCAGTGGTGGCGGTCGTACGGCAACGAACTGTGGGAATTCGACGAGGACGGACTGATGGCCCGGCGGGAGGCCGGCATCAACGACGTACCCATCGAGGAGAGCGCGCGCCGTATCCACGGCCCGCGGTCCGAGGCCGAGAGCGGGTCGTCGTTCCCGCTTGAGTAGGGTTCCCGGATGACCGAACAGGACGGGAAGCCTTTCCTCTACGTCGTCGTCTGCGCCGCCGCGGTCGCCGCGGGCGTGGGCGAGCTGATCGCCGCCGCGCAGCGACGGGGCTGGGAGGTGGGCGTCATCGCGACGCCGGTCGCGAGGGGCGGCTTCTTCGACGTCGCCGCCGTCGAGGCGCAGACCCGCCGTCCGGTCCGCTCCGCCTGGCGCACGCCGGGTGATGCGCGCCCCTTCCCGCCTCCGGACGCCGTGGTGGTGGCGCCCGCCACCTTCAACACCGTCAACAAATGGGCGGCCGGCCTGGCCGACACCCTCGCGGTCGCCACCCTCTGCGAGGCGTACGGCCTGGGCGTCCCCGTCGCGGCCCTGCCCTGCGTCGCCGACGCGCTGGCCGCCCATCCCGCCTACAACGACAGTCTGATACGCCTGCGCGGGATGGGCGTCCGCTTCGGCGACCCCTGCTCCGGCGAGGAGAGCCACCACGCGTTCCGGTGGGAGCGCGCGCTGGACCTGCTCGATCGATAAGGCCCCACGTCCCTGAAGGCGGGTCGTCGTGGCCGTCGCGCGGTGCTCAGGTCGCGATGTTCCGGAACGCGGCGGCCAGCGCCCTGAGGTCCAGGCCTGCCAGGTGGTCGAGCAAGTGGCGGCGGACGGCGGCCAGATGGGCCGGCCAGGCTGATTCGAGCCGGGCGAGTCCGGAGGCGGTGAGGGCGGCGTGCCGGCCGCGGCCGTCCTCGCCGCACCGCACCCGCCGGACGAACCCCTCGCTCTCCAGCCGGTGCACCACCCGGGTCGTGCCGCTGAGTGACATGTCGCAGACGTCGGCGAGGTCGCCCATGCGCAGCCGGCGGTCCGGCGCCTCGGACAGGTGCATCAGCGTCAGGTACTCCGTGAGGGTCAGCCGCCGCTCACGGACCATGTCGCCGTCGATGGCGCGCGGCAGCGCGTGGATGAGATGGGTGAGGGCCCGGACGACGGCCTCCTCCTGCGCGGTGAGCGGCCGCGTCGGCACGGCGGCTGGTGCCGGTTCCGGCGCCGCGGAAGACATCGCCCCACCCCTCGCGGTCGCGGATGCGGGCCGACCGGACCCCTCGAAAGCAGTTACTTGACGAAGCAATCATACGCGTCTTAGGTTGCTTGTCGAAGCAAATATTTCCCGGACCTGAGCCGGGAGTGCCTTTATGGAGGGTTTGGAATGATCAGGATCGGAATCATCCTCGGCAGCACCCGCCCCGGACGCAACGGCGAGGCCGTGGCCCACTGGGTCCGCGACATCGCCTCGCAGCGCACCGACGCGGAGTTCGAGCTGGTCGACCTGCTGGACTACAAGCTTCCGCACCTCGACGAGATGCTCCCGCCCTCGCTGGGCCAGTACGCCCAGCCGCACACGCAGGAGTGGGCGCGCAAGATCGACTCCTTCGACGGATTCATCATCGTGACGCCCGAGTACAACCACTCGACGTCCGGAGTGCTGAAGAACGCGATCGACTTCCTCTACGCCGAGTGGAACAACAAGGCCGTCGGGTTCGTCAGCTACGGCTCCCTGGGCGGCGCCCGCGCGGTGGAGCACCTGCGCCTGGTCGCGGGCGAGCTCCAGATGGCCGACGTGCGTTCGCAGGTGGCGCTGTCGCTGTTCAACGACTTCGAGAACTTCAGCGAGTTCAAGCCCGGCGACTTCCAGGTGGAGGCGCTGAACACCACGCTGGACCAGGTGCTGGCCTGGAGCCAGGCCCTCGCCCCGCTGCGCGCCGCGTGACGCCGCCGGGGTACCCCGCCGCCTGAGGCCGTCCCGCGAAGGGCATGCCCCGCCTCGTGCTGGACCGGCACCATGATGCCTCCCGCACGGGGTGGCGCCACCGCGGTGTCCACCGGGGTGCCGCCCACCGTTGTGCGGCACCCCGGTCAGGTCCTTCGCCGGGCAAGTAATATGAAGCCATGTCACGCGCCGCACGGCAGCCGGAACCCACTGAGCGGGGGCTGCGACCTCTCACCCCGGACGAGGAGGCCGTCGTACGGTCGCTCAGCCGCGTCGTCTACTCCCTGCCACGCGCCATCGACGCCGACATGATCAGGGAGCAGCGGCTCTCCCTCACCGAGTACCTGACTCTGGTGAACCTCTCCGAGGCCCCCGACCGTCAGCTGCGCATGGGCGACCTCGCCGAGGTCTGCGAGATGTCGCTGAGCGGCATGACACGGCTCGCGAGCCGGCTGGAGAACCAGGGGCTCATCCGGCGGGTCAGGTCGGAACAGGACGCCCGCGGCTGGAACGCCATCCTCACCGACGCGGGCTTCGCGCGGCTGGAGGAGGCCTACCCGACCAACCTGGCCTCCGTGCGGCGCCATTTCCTCGATCACTTGGCGGACCTGGACCTCGGCAAGCTCGCGGCGGCGATGCGCAACATCGCCACCTGACCGGAGCGGGCACGCCGCTGCCGCCCCGGATCCCGGTCGCAAGGCCGGCGGTGACCGGGGTCCGGTTGGAGTGCGCGCGAAGACGTACGCTCGCCCCGGAGCCCCCTTCCGACGGCAGGAGCAGCAACGATGCAGTACGTGAAGCTCGGTTCGACGGGCCTGGACGTCTCGCGGATCTGTCTGGGCTGCATGACCTACGGTCTCCCCGGCCGGGGCGCGCACGAGTGGACCCTCGACGAGGAGGCGTCACGCCCGCTGATCCGGCAGGCGCTGGAGGCCGGGATCACCTTCTTCGACACCGCGAACGTCTACTCGGACGGCACCAGCGAGGAGATCGTCGGCAAGGCGCTGAGGGACTTCGCCCGCCGGGACGAGATCGTGCTGGCGACGAAGGTGCACGGCCGGATGCGGCCCGGTCCCAACGGCGGCGGCCTCTCCCGCAAGGCCATCATGACCGAGATCGACCACAGCCTCGGGCGCCTCGGCACCGACTACGTGGACCTCTACCAGATCCACCGCTGGGATCCGCAGACGCCGATCGAGGAGACGATGGAGGCGCTGCACGACCTGGTCAAGGCGGGCAAGGTGCGCTACATCGGGGCGAGTTCGATGTACGCCTGGCAGTTCTCCAAGGCCCAGTACACGGCCCGGCTGCACGGCTGGACCCGGTTCGTGTCCATGCAGAACCACTACAACCTCCTCTACCGCGAGGAGGAGCGCGAGATGCTGCCGCTCTGCGCGGACCAGGGCGCCGGCGTCCTGCCGTGGAGCCCGCTCGCCCGCGGCCGTCTCACCCGGGACTGGGGCACCACCACCGAGCGCAGCGCGAACGACGACTTCGGCAGCCGCCTCTACCCGGAGGGCGACCGCACGATCGTCGAGGCCGTCACGCGGATCGCGAACGACCGCGGCGTGCCGCGCGCCCAGGTCGCCCTCGCCTGGCTGCTGCACCAGGACACGGTGACCGCCCCGATCATCGGTGCCGCCAAGCCGCACCACATCGACGACGCGGTGGCCGCCGTCGAACTGGAGCTCACGGACAAGGAGATCGAGGAGCTGGAGCAGCCCTACACTCCGCACCCCGTCTCGGGGCACTGAGGCTCAGTGCGGGCCCGGCGGTGCGAACTCCGTGCCGCACGGGCCCGCCCCCTCGCTCTCGGGCAGCGGCACCCGGTCGCCGTGCATCGTCAGGGTCCGGTAGTGGCCGCCGATGCGTTCGGTGGAGCGGCCCACATAGTGGCCGATGAACGAGCGGCGGAATCGGTCGGTGGCGCGGTTCGGCCCGGAGCCGTGCACCAGGCTGCCGTTGAAGAACAGGACGTCACCCGGCCGCATGTCGACCGGCACGGGCGTGAGCCCGGGCGGCGGCGGCACGTACTCCCGCGCGAACGACACCGCCTCGTCCGCCTCCTCCGGGCAGAAGATGTCCATGAGGTGGGTGCCCGGCACGACCTCCAGACCGCCGTTGACCCGGTCGATCACATCGCAGGCCACCCACGCCGCCACGCACGTGCCCGGCTCGACCCGCAGATAGAAGTTGTCCTGGTGCAGCGCCTGCCCCCGGGCGCCCGGCGGCTTGAAATAGAACATGCTCTGCGCGGCCAGCGCCTCCTCGCCGAGCAGCACCTCCAGCACCGCGCGCAGCCGCGCGTCCAGCAGGAACCGCAGTGCCAGGTCGTTGATCTCGTGCGGGTGCATGACCCTCGGGTAGGCGGCGAGCGGGTCGTCACCGTCCCGTGGCTGGAAGTGGCCCGGCACCGGACCGCCCGCGTGCAGCGCCGTGAACTGCGCACACAGGCCGTCGATCTCGCCGGGCCCGAACAGCCCGCGCAGCACCGTGAACCCGTCCTCCTGGAACTGTGCGAGCCCCTCCTGGGTCAGGATGGGACGGCCGGCGGCTCCGATGTCCGTGGCTGTCATGCGTCCACTCCTCGGTGAAGGTGTCCCCGGTACACCACGGCAGACCGGAACGTGACCGGGGAGCATCCCCTGCGCGCTGACGACTTGCCCGAGGCTGCCTTGCCCGGTGCGTCGTCCCCGCCGCCCGGCCTGGTGGTGATCGGCCACTTCGACCAGTCTCCGGGCTGCACCGTCGATCGGCCAGACGGCGCGGACGCCCGGTGGAGCAGCAGGACGGCCGCGACGTTCGCGAACCCGGTCATGGATGCTCGCCGACGCCGGCTGGACGCGTGTGGCGGAGGTCGGGCCGCTCATGGGGCCGCCGCCACGCGCGCCGCCGCCGGGGGGCTGACGCCCGGGTGCGCCGCGCTCAGGCGTTGATCGCCGCCGACCCGGGTGCGGCGCCCACCCGTGCCCTCACTGGCGGAGGCGGTCGCGCTGCCCCCTCGCGGCTCGCCCACTGTTCAGCCGGCATGTGGGGGAGTCGCCCCTGCGCAGCCTGCGCGAGGACCGCCTCCGGCACGCCGCCGGGCTGCTGGAGGGCACCGGCCTGCCCGTGCCAGGCATGGCCGCGGCCTGCGGCTTTGCCCGCCCCGAGGGTTCGGCACCCCTTCCGGCCGGTACCGGGCCGCGCGCCGGTGAGCTGGGGCTGGGCCACTCGGGTTACGCCGGGCGGTGCTCGCCCCCGGGCGGCCGGCGCCAGGCGCTCCCGCGTCTCACACCGCCGGCTCCCGCGCCCCACGCCGCGGCGCCCGTGGTTTCACACCCCTACGACCTGGAGTGACACCCACAGCGCCGCCACCGCGGCGAGCAGCGCCGACGGCACGGTGAGCAGCCCGAGCCGGGTGAACTCCCGTACGTCGACGGGGTGCCCGTGCCGCTGCACGATGCGCCGCCACAGCAGGGTCGCCAGCGACCCCGCGTAGGTGAGGTTCGGGCCGATGTTCACGCCGAGCAGCACCGCCAGCACCGCCCCGGCCCCGGACGGGGCGGCCAGCGGCAGCAGGACCAGTACCGCGGGCAGGTTGTTGATCAGGTTGGCCAGGACGGCGGCCAGTGCGGCGATGCCGAGCAGGGCCGGCAGCCCCGATCCGTCGGGCAGCGCGTGCCCGAGCGCACCGGCGAGGCCGTTGTCGACCACCGCCCGCACCACCACGCCGAGGGCGAGCACGAACGCCAGGAACGCGGGCGCCGAGGCCCGCACCGCCGTGAGTGGCGTCGCATGCCCTCGTAGGCAGGCACGGGCCGCGAGGACCAGCGCGCCCGCCGCGGCTGCCCAGGCCGGCTCCAGCCCCAGCGCGGACGCCACGACGAACCCGGCCAGCGTGCAGGCCACGGTGACCAGCGCGAAAATCGGGCGTTCGGGCGTCTTCACGGCCTCCTCGGCCGCGGGTGCCAGGGCCAGGTCGCGGGCGAAGAACCGGCGGAAAAGGAGGTACTCGGCGCTGATCGCGGCCAGCCAGGGCAGCGCCATCAGCGCGGCGAACCGGGTGAAGCTCAGCCCGCTGGCGGCGAACGCCAGCAGGTTGGTCAGATTGGAGACGGGCAGCAGCAGCGACGCGGTGTTCGACAGATGCGCGCAGGCGTAGAGGTGCGGCCGGGCCCGGACGCCCGACCCGGCGGCGGTGGCCAGGACCACCGGCGTCAGCAGCACCACCGTCGCGTCGAGGCTGAGGACGGCCGTTACCACCGAGGCCAGCCCGAACACCGCCGTCAGCAACCGCCCGGGCCGTCCGGCCGCACCGCGCGCCAGCCAGGCCCCGCAGGCCCGGAAGAGGCCCTCCACGTCGCAGAAGTGCGCGAGCACCAGGACCGCGGCGAGAAAACCCACCACGGGCGCGAGCCGCTCGATCTCCTCGAGTGCGTGGGCCGGTGAGATCGCCCCTGTCACCACCGCCAGCCCGGCCGCCGGTACGGCGACCACCGCCTCCGGCAGCCGGAACGGGCGACGTACGGCCCACCCCAGCACGGCGGCGAGCAGGACCACGGAAAGGATTTCGGCGAACGGGGAGAACAGAGCGGGATCCTCGGGCGGTGTCGAGCAGCTGATGCCGGTCCATGGCACCAGCTGAGGGTAAGAGTCCGGTGAGACGGCCTGGCACCGGCCCGCACCACCTCGCGCCGCCACCACGTGCGCAATGTGACCCACTTCTCCCGCATTCTGAGCGCCTCCTGTTCGTCCGGTACCGTGTCTTGACCCCTCTGAACTGGTGGTATTTACGAGTAAGTACCTGGGCGGTACCGTGAACTCATGCCAGCCCTCAACGTGGAGTTCAGTGATCGTGAGCTGGAGGACCTGCGGCAGATCGCCAAGGAGCGCGGTACGTCGATGAAGGCCCTCGTGCGTGAGGCGGCGGCGGCCGACATAGCCCGGCACCGGGCACTGCAGGAGGGCGCCGAGGCCTTCCGCCGGTTCTTCGCCACCCACGCGGACGAGTTCGCGGCAGCCTTCCCCGACGACGAGCCGCCCGCGGCCGGCGAGGGACGGGTCGCCTGACCGATGGCACCTGTCCTGCACATCGACGTGCCGTGGCTGCTCCAGCGGCACGAGGAGGTCCTGCCGGAGCAGCCGGCGATCAACGACTTCTCCGCCCTCGTCGCCGCCGTCGCCCGGCACCGTGTGGATCCGCCCCGCCTCGGTGTGAACTCCGATCCCGCCTGGCGGGCCGCGGCCCTGCTGCACACCCTCGCCCTGCTCAAGCCGCTGCCGTCGGCCAACGCCCGCTTCGCCTGTGCGACCGCCGTGGCCTACATGTTCGTCAGCGGCGTCGGTATCGACCCGCCGTACGGCGCCCTGGTGGACCTCGCCCGGGACCTGATCGACGGCAGGACGGATGTGTACGGGGCGGCGGACCGGCTGCGTTCCTGGCAGATCTGACACGCGTGCCTGCGGAAGGGTTCGCGTGCAGGAGTTTCACACGGGGCGCTCGAAATAGCTAATGGCGAGCCAGGTTCAAGAGATGCCGCCGAATTTTACTTTCTGTCAGTGGTGCGGATGTTGCCCAACCGCCTTGTTGGTCGAGAGCGAGCTGTGCAAAGGTGAACCCCCCGGCGGGGGGTAATGGCCGGGCGCACGCGCACAATTCACGCCCCTCGCACCCCGTGAAAAAGGTACGCACCAACTGGGCCTCCCTTTTTGACGGACAGAACTCCTGTGTCACCTTGCGTGGGAAGGAATCCGCTCAGTGCCCACCCCCCACCCGCCTCGTCCGCCTTACCCGCCGGCCGGCGGTGATCCGGCCGAATCCGACGCCGCCCTCGCCGCCCGGCTGACCGGCGTCCCGGACGTCGAAGTCGCCCACTCCACGGCGCTGCTGATCGCCCGCCACTGGCAGTCGGCGCACGACTACGCGGTGATCTGCCTCGCCTCCTCGGCGAGCATCGCGTCCATGGTCACCTCGGCCGCCTGCCACCAGGTCCTCGACCGCCTCACCCTGGGCGAGCCGGGAGAGGCGCTGCGGCCACGACTGCTGGTGACCGTGCGGGACATCGTCCGGATCTGGTCGGCGCAGGAGCGAATAGCGGGCGCACTGCCGGAGTTGCAGAAACCGGCCGGGGGACGTGGTATGCGCGCCGCCAAGTCCATGACGCCGGAAAACCGCAAGCTGGCCGAACGCGCATTCCAGGGCCTTCCCGGAGCGGCCCGCACTCTGCTGTGGCACTCCGAGGTCGAGGCGGAGCCGATCACCTTCCCCGCCGGTCTGCTCGGCATGGATACCGACACCGCGTCGGCCGTCCTCGAACAGGCCCGGGACAAATTCCGTGAGGGCTGTGTACGGGCCCATCAGGAACTCGCGCCGTCCCAGGACTGCCGCTACTACAACCGCCTGCTCGATGTCCCGATCCGCCGTGGCGGTGCCCTGCTGCCGGATGTCCAGCAGCATCTCGTGGAGTGCCGGCACTGCCGTGACGCCGCCGAACAGCTCAGCCATTTCGAAGGCGGGCTGGGCGTCCTGCTCGCCGAGGCCGTGCTCGGCTGGGGCAGCCGCCGCTACCTCGACTCCCGGCCCGGCCGCGGCCAGCACCTTCCGCGTACCCGTGCCGCGGCCCGCCGGGCCCGTGCCCGCCGCGTGGGGCGCCACGGCATCCTGGCCCGCTTCCCCACCATGACCGGGCGTTCGTCCCGGGCGCTGCGCACCGGCGCGGGCGTCGCCTCCGCGGCCCTGCTCGGCACCCTCCTGGCCACCAGCCTGTCGTCCTACGACGGCGACACCGACCCCACGGCCTCCGCCGGCGCCACCGAAGGCACCGGATCCGCGCCCGGCACCGGCACCCAGGCCCAGCCCACGGCCCCCGGCACCGCCCAGCTCCCGAACGCGCCCCGGCAGACCCGGCTGCGCAACGCGGCCAGCGACCTCTGCCTCGACATCCGAGGCGAGGCGCGGGAGGCCGCCGGGGCGGCACTGGAGGCGTGCTCGTCGGAGCCGACCCAGCAATGGACGTACGAGGCGGACGGGCAGTTGCGCAGCGTGGCCGACCCCGCCTTGTGCCTGGACTCGCACGCGGACGCCGGTGTCGTCATCCTCGGCGCGTGCGCCGGGGAGCAGGACGAGCGGGCCGACGACGTGCGCTACGACCTCACGGTGCAGGGCGAGTTGCTGCCCCGCTGGGACGAGCAGCTCGCGCTCTCCGTCACCACCGGGGACCCGGGGGCCGACATCGTGGTCAAGGTGCGTGACGGTTCCGAGGACCAGCGGTGGCTGACCGACCCGCAGCCGGCCGGTGCGGGCTCGCTGTCGGTCGCGGAGACGGTCGACCCGTCGGCGCGGCAGGCAGGGCTCGGGAACGGATCCTAGGCCTGTCCGGCGGCAACCGGCGGGCGGCGGCGGTCAGGCGGGCCCCTCCACGAGGTCGGCCGGGCCGACGGTCGCGGGGGTGGCGTGTCCTGACAGGGCGAGTGTCAGGTCGAGTTCGGCGAGCAGACAGCGGATCACGTGCTCCACGCCCGCCTGGCCGTCGAGGGCGAGACCGTAGACGTACGGTCGCCCGACCAGGACTGCCCGGGCGCCGAGGGCCAGGGCCTTGAAGACGTCGTCCCCGGTGCGCACCCCGCTGTCGAACAGCACCGTAAGCCGGTCGCCGGCCGCCGCCACCACACCGGGCAGCGCGTCGGCCGCCGCCACGGAACCGGCCACCTGGCGACCGCCGTGGTTGGACACCACCACACCGTCCATCCCCGCGTCCACGGCCTGCCGGGCGTCGTCCGGGTGCAGGACGCCCTTGAGGACGAGGGGGCCGTCCCAGTTCTCCCGCAGGAACCTCAGGTCCGGCCACGTCTTGGCGGGGTCGGCGAACATGCCGACGAAGTGCATCACCGCCGCGTTCGGGTCCTCGTGCACGGGCTTGGCGAGCCCCGCCCGGAACGCCGGGTCGGAGAAGTAGTTGGCGGTGCCGACACCGTGCAGGAACGGCAGATACGCCTGGTCCAGGTCGCGCGGCCGCCAGGCGAGCAGCGGTGTGTCCAGCGTGACGACCAGGACGCTGAATCCGGCCGCCTTCGCACGGTCCAGGAAACTCCTGGTCACCTCGCGGTCCTTGGCCCAGTACAGCTGGAACCACCGCTCGGCGTCTCCCATCGCCTCCGCGACCTGCTCGAGGGGCGTGCTGGACGCCGAGGAGAGCACGTACGGCACCCCCTGGGCGGCCGCCGCCCGGGCGGCGGCGCACTCCGCGTCCGGATGCATGATCGACAGCACCCCGACCGGCGCCAGCGCCACCGGCGCGGGCAGCGTGCGGCCCAGCAGCTCGACCGACAGGTCCCGCTCATGCACGTCCCGCAGCATCCGCGGCACGATCCGGCGCCGCGCGAGCGCCGCCAGGTTGGCACGGGCGGTGCTGCCGTCCCCGGCGCTGCCCGCGACATAGCCGACGGGTCCGGGACCGAGCCGCTGCTCGGTGAGTTCCTCAAGACGGGTCAGATCGGTCGGCAGCCGGGGCACGGCTCCCGTCATACCGTTCAGATAGATCTCGTACTGGAAGTCGGCCCAGTGCTTCGCCATCGCCAGGTCCCCGCCCTCTCGCCGTCGAGCCGCGTCGTCCCGACGATACTGGCGAGTAGGCGCAGGTCCGTCCAGCGGTACGTCTCACTCCCCGCCGACCGACCGGCGCAGAATCGCGGCCAGTTCGCGCGGCCGGGAGAACATCGGCCAGTGCCCGGTGTCCATCCGCACGAGGTCCCAGCGCTCACCCGCGAGCAGGTCGCGCGCGGCGCCCATCGGCTCCTCCCCGTCCAGCAGGCACTTGACGTACGTCGCCGGCAGGTCGCCCAGTGAGCGGGACAGGACCGCCGGTTCGGTGAGCGTCGCACCGGGGTGCGGGGTCGAGTCCCGCATGATCCGGGCTATCTGGTCGTCCGTCAGGTCCTGGCCCGCGTAGTCCTCGGCGGTGAAGGGAGGCCAGAAGCCGCCGTTCTTCTCGATCGCCGCGCGCACGTGGTCGCTCGGCCACGCCGACAGGAACGACTCCCCGTCGACGGGAACGGCGGCGTCCACGAACACCATCCGGGCCAGCCGGTCGCCGATCCGCTCGGCGGCCTGTCCGACCGGGATCCCGGCGTAGCTGTGCCCGACCAGCACGACGTCCCGCAGGTCCAGGCGTTCGACCTCGTCGACGATGTCCCGCACGTGCGTCGGCTGCCCGGCCGGCACGTCCTTCCGCTCCGCGAGCCCGGACAGGGTCAGCGGATGCACCCCGTGCCCGGCCCCGTCCAGCTCCGTCGCCACCTCGTCCCACGCCCACGCGCCCAGCCACGCACCTGCCACAAGCACGAATTCGGTCATGGCGGCAACGTAGCGCGCGGGACCGGCGATCGGGCACGGGCGCCTGCGCCGCGCGCCCGGCAAGGCGATGTCCACGCCGGCGGCCGGCAGGGAGGGTTCCGGCACCGCCGCCGATCACTCGCCTTCGCCGGTGGGCTCCTGCGGGGGCTCGGCGTCGGGCCCCTGCGCGCGTACCCGCTGGACGTGTTCGAGGGAGTCCCGCAGTTCCGTCAGCCAGTCGTCGGTGTGGCGCTGGACCAGGCGTACGCACCAGGCGAGCGCGTCGCTGCGGCTGCGGGCGACGCCGCCGGCGATCAGGGTGTCCAGGAGCTGGCGTTCCGGCTGCCGCAGCCGGGTCATGACCGGCGCGGCGACGTGGGTGAACAGCGCTCGCTGCCCGCCGCACTCCACCCCCCAGGACACCTTCCGGCGGAACCGGTGCTCGGCCTCCCGGGCCACCGCGATCCGATCCTCCCGTGTGCGTTCGCGGAACTCGTCGATCCGGCTCTGCGCGGCCGCTTCCCGCTCGCCCGCCGAGGCGTCCTCGGTCATCCGCGGGGTGGGGATGCGGCCGATCACGGTGATCTCCTCGCGGTCGACCGTGACCTCGGTCAGTTCCTCGAAGAGGCCGTCCGGCAGCCGGCCTGCGAACCAGCCGCGTAGCTGCTCTTGCTGCTCTGCCGTAATCATGTAATGACGATTACTCGACCTGCTCATGAACACAAGGGGTCAAAACGGACTACGCCCAGAGCGGATCCGGAATGTTTCAGGCCGATTAACAAACCGCAGAAATCCAGCCATTCGGCCACGCGGGGTGATCAAGAACAGCGGCTTCCGGGGGTTGTAACGTTCGAATTCCGTGACTTCACGCCACTGCTTCAATACGCAAGGTTACTGAAACGCATGGGGTCGACGTGTGTTTCGGCGGCGGACTCGGCAGACTCGCGGTCGCCGGTCGGGCACCAACCAACAGCCCAGTCCGGCACGACACGCAATCAAGCGGAAGGATGCACACAATGCGGAACCCCGCGCGCTGGGCAGCGACCCTCGGCCTCACGGCCGCCGCCGTCTGCGGACCCCTGACCGGAGCCGCGCACGCCAGCCCCGCCGCCGAACCGGCCTCGCTCTACGCCCCGTCCGCCCTGGTGCTCACCACGGGCCACGGAGAGAGCTCGGCCACCGTCACCCCGGAACGTGCGGTGACGCTGAGCTGCGCCCCGAAGGCGTCCGGGACGCACCCGAACACCGTCGCGGCCTGCGCCGAACTGCGCGGCGCCGACGGGAACTTCGACGCCTTGGAGACCAGGACCGGAGTCTGGTGCACCCGCGAGTACGACCCCGTGGTCGTCCGCGTGGACGGCGTCTGGCAGGGCCAGTACGTCTCCTATGAGCGCACCTTCGCGAACGAGTGCGTGAAGAACTCGTACGGGACGAGCGTCTTCGCGTTCTGAGGGACCGGGATCGCCGGGCCCCCGTGAATGCCGCGAATGACCCGCAGTTGGGGAGTGCGGGCCGTCGTCGCGGGGGCCCTGGGGTCTCGCCCCAGGGGTCGGACGGGCGGAGTGGGGCCGCCCGCCGACCCCTGGGATCATTCGTCCGGTTGCCGGGTCCGGTCCCGGTGGCTGGTATCGCACCACGGATAGCGACGGCTGCGCCGGCAGGTGCACAGAGCCACCCGGAAGCGGTCGGAGGAGACGGTCGTACCGTCCTCGAGCTCCACCTCCACGGGCCCTTCGACCAGCAGCGGCCCGCGGCGCTGGACGGCGATCCGGCGCGGGGCGTCAGACGGGGAGTTCGGCACGGACGACCACCAGCTCTTCCTTGTCCTCGGTGGCGGACAGCAGCCCCCGCTCGCGCAGCCACCCTTGTCTCTCCCGCAGCACAGGGCCGAAGGCGATCCGGCGCCGGCGGGTCATGCTCGCCTTCAGGCCGGCGGCACGCAGCAGGGTCAGGGTCCGCTCGGGTCCGCTGAGGGCCGAGTGGACGATCAGCAGGACCCCGCCCGGGCGCAGCAGGGCCGGTGCCTCCCGGCAGATCCGGTCCAGGACCAGCCGCCCGTCGTGGCCCGCGTCCCATGCCCGGGCCGTGCCGCGCGGCTCGGGATTTCCGTCCGGGGCGGGCACGTACGGCGGGTTGGCCAGAATGACGTCGAACGTCTGGTCACGTACGGGGTCGAACAGGTTGCCGCGCAGGATGCGGACCCGCAGTCCGGACAGCCGGGCGTTGATCCGGGCGGCCCAGACCGCGCGCCGTGAGACGTCGACGGCCGTGACCCGCAGACCATGCCGCGCCGCCTGCAGCGCCAGCGCCCCGCTGCCGGTACCCACGTCGAGCAGCTCCGCTCCCGGTGGCAGCGGTTCCTCGGACAGGGCCTCGGCCAGCAGGTCTGTGTCTTCCTGAGGCGTGTACACGCCGGGTGGCACCAGTGGATTCACGCCGACCAGGTACCCCGGGAATCAAGAAATATGGGAGATTTCGGATTGGTGGGAGGACTCGCCTCCGAGGGGTACGCGCAGTGACGACCTGCCGGCCCGCCAGTCGGTGAGCAGCCGTTCCGCGAGGCGGTCCTCGGCATACCCGGTCGCGTCGATACCGAAGGCGACGTCCCGCGCCAGGTGCGGCTCCGCGGCCAGCAGGCCACCGATGACGTCGTGCCGTACCACCTGCTCGTGCACCGCGTCGGCCTCCACGTGCTCGTCGTAGAAGTGCTCGGCGGCCGCGCCGGCCCCGGTCCGCCGCATGGCGTCGGCGAGCCGCCTGGAACCCGGCGACGAGGTGATCTCCACGGCGGCGAAGTGGCCCACCAGGGCGCCCCTGAGTGACCTGTGCAGACCGAACAGGGACATGAGGTTCACCGTGGCGAGCAGTTCGGCGCAGGCCGCGTCGAGGTAGTGCCCATAGGTCGTGTCCAGGCCCAGGTCCGTCATCAGGTTCGCGAACAGCAGGGCGTGGACCCGGTCCGGGCGGCCGCCGCCGAACTCGTCGAACTCCACGGCCGCCATGCCCGCCTTCGCCCTGCCCCACAGCCGGGGGAGCACCCAGGCGTGCGGGTCGGCCTCCTTGAGGTGGTAGAGCGAACGCTGGGCCGCGTACTCGCGCACCTGCCACAGCTCGCCCTCGTCGCGCAGGAAGTGGCTGACTCCAGTGGCGTCGACCGGTTCGACGAGGATCTCCGCCAGAGCGTCGCCGACGCTGTCGTGGACCGGCGTGTCGGCGCGCAGGGCGGACAGGAAGCGGCCCTCCAGCGCGGCACGGGCGCCCAGCAGGCCGGGGTCCCACTCGAGGTCCTCCGGTACGCCGGCGAAGCCGCGGTAGTGGAGCTCGTAGCAGAGGTAGAGCGCGAGCTGGAGGTCGTCGCCGTACGGGGCCGCGCCCGCGGTCTCCTCCGTGCCGGGCAGTGGGCCCGCACCCCGGAGGTATCCGATGACCGAGGCGGACAGGGGGCCGCGTGCGGACGGCAGCCGTGGTTCCTGGTGGTCGTGCGTCATGCGGGTCCGAGTACCCCAGGTGGCGCCGGGTCTCCCATCCGAGTGGCACCCGGCGGGAACGAGGACGGCGCCCACCACGTCATCAGCGAGATCTCCGGCGCCCTCGCCGACATCGGCCACACGATCCCGGGCCAGGCCTGGACCTACTGGCATCTCGGCCCGGGCCCCGGCCCCGACTGCCTCGACGAAGAACGCGGCCACGACTGGTCCCATCGCACGGGCCGCGCGATGGCCGCCAACCTGACGGGAGTGGCCCGCGCCCTGGCCACCCGACCGCTCGGCGCGCCCCCCGGGTGAGGCACACCGCGCACCGTCACCCGGCCCGACGGGCGCGCGGCGGCCGGCGATGCGTCGGTCAGACGTTCGTCTGCGGGGCCCCACGTCCTGCCGTCCGTGCGGGTCGGATGCCGTCCGCGTACGGGTCGGCGCGTCCCGTCGGATCGGACGGGCATTCGCCCCACGGGTTCGGGTTCCGTGTCCGACAGGCCGAACGCCCTGGGGAGGCCCCGTGCGACGTCGCCGACCCGGCGGGCTCCCGGCGCCTGATCCCCGGCCCGCCCCCTCACTCCCCTGGGACTCCTGCTGAGCCCGCGCGTCGGGGGTGATCGCCTCGCCGGCTTCCCGGCGGTGCCGGCGTTCCCCCCTGCCGAGTCCTCGGTCCGGTGCCCGGCGTCGCGGATCTCGCGCAGGACCTCCTCGCCGGCCGCCCCGCCGTGCTCCTCGGGATGCTCGCGCTTCTTGCCGTGCGGGGTCACCGTCAGGACGAGGCGGACGCGATCCGCAGCGGTACCGGGTCCGGCGGCGGTGTCCCCTCGCTGACCCGGCAGGCCTCCGCCCACCAGGCCGGGCCCTCCTCGATGTGCCGCAGCAGCACGCCGTCGCGGATCGCCCACGGGCACACCGTGACCCTCTTCAGCCCGGTCACCTTCATGGCCGTGTGCCCGATCACCGCTCCGGCCAGGCTCTGCGCGGCGCGGGGCGACGAGATGCCCGGCAGTTGCGCCCGCTCGGTGGCGGGCAGCGCGGCCAGGCGGGTGGTCGCCGCCTTGAGGTCGGCGCGTCTCAACTGCCGTTCGGCAAAGGGCCCTTCCCGCCCGGGCAGGGCACCGCACAGCCGGCCCAGCTGCTGGAAGGTCCGTGAGGTGACGACCGCCGATCGCGGCCCCTCCCAGCGGATGCGCGCGCCGACGTCCCGCAGCTGGTGCCGCACCTTGCGGCGCAACGCCTTCACCTGGTCCGGTGACGGAGGGTCCTGCGTCGCGAAGAACTCATGGGTGAGCCGTCCCGCGCCCAGCGGGAGCGAGGCCACGAAGTCGGGCAGCCGCCCCCGCCCGAAGGCCACTTCGAGTGACCCGCCGCCGATGTCCAGCAGCGCCAGCGGCCCCGACCGCCACCCCATCCAGCGCCGCGCGGCGAGGAAGGTCAGCTCGGCCTCCATCTCGCCGGGCAGCGTGCACACCTCCACCCCGGTCCGGGCCCTGACGGTGCGCAGCACCTCCAGACGGTTCGGGGCACTGCGCACGATCGTCGTGGCGAAGGCCAGCGGGCCCGCCGCACCCCACCGCGCCGACGTGCGTCCCGCCTCGCCGACCGCCTCCACCAGCCGTTCCACGGCCTCTTCCGGGATCGCCTCCCCCGTCTTGACGTGCTCCGACAGCCGCAGCCGCCACTTGGCGGTGTGAACCGGCAGCGGGACCCCGCCCTGCGCGTCCACCACCACCAGCCGGACCGTTCTCGACCCCACGTCCACCACGCTGATTCGCATGGAGGGGTGGGTACCCGGTCGCGACCCGCTCCAACTGTGCCCGCCACCCGCGCGCCGCCCGAAGTGCACCAGTACGCCGGAGCAGTCGGTCCCGGGCAGGCCCTCCAGGCCGCTCGGACGGAAGCCGCGAGGCCGGGGACGGGGTCGTACATTCCTTGACAGGCATATAACCTCAGAGGCATATTCGACCCATGCCCGACGCCGCGATCTGGACCGCGCTCGCCGATCCACACCGGCGGGTCATCGTCGCGCTGCTCCTGGAGCGGCCGCGGCCCGTCGGGGAGATCGTGGAGGCGTGCGGACTGAGTCAGCCGAGCACCTCCAAGCACCTGAAGGTGCTGAGGGAGGCGGGCCTGGTGCGGGTACGGCAGGACGCGCAGCGCCGTGTCTACGCCCTCGACCCCACCCCGATCGCCGAACTCGACGCCTGGCTGGCCCCGTACCGCGCGCTGTGGAACCGCAGCCTGGATGCCCTGGGCCGACGGCTCGACGCCACGCCGGACGCCACCGCACCACCCCCACCGAAGGACTGATCCGCCATGCCCGCCGACCTCACCGGCACCTACCTGACCTTGGACGACGGCCGCCCCGCGGTCCGCTTCAGCCGCACCTACGACCACCCGGTCGACCGCGTCTGGCACTTCGTCACCGACCCGGACGAACTCGCCGAGTGGTTCCCGTCCCGAGCCGAGATCGAGCTGCGCCCCGGCGGCCGGATCACCTTCAGCTCAGACCCCCACATGGAGGACTCCAGCGGTGAGGTGATCGCCGTCGACCCGCCCCGGCACCTGTCCTTCGAGTGGGGTGGCGACGAGGTCCACTTCGATCTGGAGGCCCTGGCGGACGAGCGCACCCGCTTCACCCTCACCAACGTCCTCGTCGCCGCCGACACCGCCGCCCGCAACGGCGCGGGGTGGGAGGTGTGTCTGTCCGCGCTCGACGCCAAGGCGCGCGGCGAGCGTTTCGAGGGCCCGCACGCCGGTGCCGGGGCGCCCTGGCGGGAGATCTACCAGGGGTACGTCGAGGCGGGCGTCCCCTCCGGCGCGCCCGTCCCCGGCATGGACTGAACTACGCCAGCTGCCGCCGCACCAGCTCGTGCAGCCGGCCGCCGGTGTCCGCGAGGAGTTGCGCGGGCGGCCCCTGCTGGGCGATCTTGCCGTCCTCCATCACGACGACGCGGTCGGCGTCCAGCACCGTCGAGAGCCGGTGGGCGATGACGACGCGGGTGGCGTTGAGGGCCTTGGTGCTCTCGATGACCTTGCGCTGCGTCTCGTTGTCGAGGGCGCTGGTCGCCTCGTCGAAGAAGAGGATGCGCGGCCGGCGGATCAGCGCCTGAGCGATCATCAGGCGCTGGCGCTGACCGCCCGAGATCGCCCCGTTGCCCGCGACGATCGTGTGCAGTCCCATCGGCATCCGCTTGATGTCCTCCGCGAGCCCCGCCAGTTCGGCCGCCGCCATCGCCTCCTCCTGCGTGTACGGCTCGGTGCCGCAGATGACGTCCAGGATCGAGCCGGTGAACGGCTGCGCGTGCTGGAGCACCACCCCGCACTGGCGCCGTACGGCGGACTGGTCGAGCGCGGCCAGGTCCTGACCGTCGTACAGGACACTGCCGGAGACCGGCTTGTCGAAACCGATGAGCAGCCGCAGCAGCGTCGACTTGCCGCAGCCGGAGGGGCCGACGACCGCCACGAACTCGCCCGGCCGCACCTCGAACGACACGTCGTCGAGGACCAGCGGCCCGTCGTCGGAGTAGCGGAACGACAGCCGCCGCGCCTCCACGGCCCCGGAGAGCGGGCCCGGCCGGGTGCTGGCCGTGCGCACCTCGGGCGCCGCCCTCAGCACCGGCTTGATCTGCTCGTACAGCGGCAGCGCGGCCACCAGCGACACGAACGCCCCGGTGATCTGGGTGACCGAGGTGAGCAGCATCGTCACCGAGGTGTTGAAGGCGAGGAAGTCGGCCGCCGACATCGAGCCCCGTGCCGGCCCGGCGAGCAGCATGAACATCAGCAGCGAGCACAGCGGCAGATAGACCGCGCCGAGCACGGTGGTGAGGTTCTTGATCCGGCCCAGGCGCTGCTGGAGCTCACGGCTGCGCGCGAACTCGCCCGCCCAGGCGGCGTAGGCGTAGTTCTCGGCCGCCGCGACCCGCAGCTTGGGCAGCCCGCGCAGGGTCTGGAAGGCCTGGTTGTTCAGCTTGTTGGTGAGCACCGTCAGGCGGCGCTGCCAGCGCACCTGCCACAGCCCGAGGCCGAGGAAGATTCCGGCGATCACGACGAGCATGCCGAGGGCCGCCAGCGTCATCGGAACGCTGTACCAGAGCAGCAGCCCGAGGCTCATCGCCCCGACGGTGACCGACTGGGCGACCGTCGGCCCGACTCCCGCGAGCAGGCGGCGGATCGCGCTGATGCCCATCGCCGCGCTGGCCAGCTCGCCCGTGGAGCGGCCGGTGAAGAACTTCGTCGGCAGCCGCAGCAGCCGGTCCCACACGGCCGGTTGCAGCGTCGCCTCGATACGGCCCTCCAGCCGCAGGATGGTCATGTTCTGCAGCAGCATGAAGGCGGCCGCGACGACACTGCTGACCATCACCGCCAGGCAGACCTGTGCGATCAGCCCCGCCTGCGCCTTCGGCACGAACTCACCGAGCACCTTGCCGGTCGCGATGGGCACCAGCGCGCCGATCGCCACCGTCACCAGCCCGCTGAGCAGCAGCCCGGTCACGTCCCGGCGCGTGCCCCGCATGCAGAAGCGCAGCAGTCCGAGCGGCCCCAGCGGGCGTTCGGGCAGCGGCCGGTAGAACATCACCGCGCGCGGTTCGAACTCGGGTGCGTTGGCCTTCTCGATCGGCGTCTCGCGTCCGGTCGCCGGATGCACCGCGACATACCCGCCCCGCCGCCACAGCAGCGCGACCGGCGCCCCCGACAGCGCCCGGTGGCCCACCAGCGGGCCCACGTTGTCGCGCCACCAGCTGCCGTCCAGCCGTACCGCGCGGGTACGGACCCGCGAGGCGAGGGCGATGCGCTCGACCGGGTCGAGCCGGTCGCTCTCGGTGCCGCCGTGCCCGGGGTCGGCCAGCGCGATCCCGGCCGCCGCGGCGGCCAGCTTGCACGCGGCGTACGTGGCGTCGGCGTCGGCGGCCGTGGTGCGCTGCGCCGACGGCTTGCCGATCGACGCGAGCAGCGTCCGGTCGGCCTGCGCGCGTACCTGCTCACCTGCCTTGATCCCGGCGGCCGTTCGCGTCTCGTGGGTGCGCTCCAGCTGCTCGATCCAGCGGTCCAGCGTGGTCAGCAGGCGGTACTGCTGGTCGACCATGCTCTGCCACAGGGCCGGGTCCATCAGCAGGTCGCCCGCCGCCTCCGCGCCGTACAGCGAGCCGTACTGGACGCTGCCGGGCGGCACCTGCATCCAGAACACGTCGTCGTCCGTGACCTCGGCGGCCCGCTCACCGGCCGTCGGTGCCTGGAAGAGGATCGACAGACCCCGGCCGACGCCGAGCGCGAGGGCGTACTCCAGCGGGCTCGTCGTCGGCGGGACGTACTGCGGGTTGCCGTACTCGTCGTACGACCAGGTCTGTGTCACCGCGGGCTGGTAAAGCTCGCGCAGCCCGATGCGGTGCACCACGCAGTCGCGCACCGGACGGGCGATCAGCGTGTGCTGCGGGCCGGCGACGGGGCCGAGCAGCAGCGAACCCGCTTCCAGCCGGCCGAGGTGGTGCCAGTGGCCCTGCTGCGCCGCGTCCACCGCGAACAGGTCCAGGGCGCCCGCCGTGACCAGCCACAGCGCCTGCGGCCCCTGAAGGTCCAGCCGGCTGAACCCGGCGCAGTCGATGGGCGTACCCACCTGGCCGAGCGCACCGAGGACGTAGTCGTCGCCCTGCACGGTCGTCATGTCACCGCTCCCTGACCAGCGTCGCGTACGCGCCGCCGCGCGCCACCAGCTCCTCGTGCCGGCCGCGCTCCACGATCGTGCCGTGCTGGAGGACGACGATCTCGTCGCTGTCCCGCACGGTGCTGAGCCGGTGTGCGATCACCACGCAGGCGCAGCCACGCCGGCGCAGATTGTCCATGACGGCCTGCTCGGTCTCCGCGTCCAGGGCGCTGGTCACCTCGTCCAGCACCAGGATGCTGGGCCGGCGCACCAACGCCCGGGCGATCTCCAGACGCTGGCGCTGGCCGCCGGAGAAGTTGCGGCCGTCCTGCTCCACCCGGCTGTGGATGCCGCCCGGGCGGCGCTGCACGACGTCGTGCAGCGCGGCGTCCTTCAGTGCCTCCAGCACCGCCTCGTCCGGGATGGACGGATCCCACAGCGCGACGTTGTCCCGGACCGAGCCCTCGAACAGGAACACGTCCTGGTCGACGAAGGAGACGGAGGCCGCGAGCGCGCCGCGCGGGATGTCCTCCAGACGCTGCCCGTCGATGCGGATCACGCCCTCCCACGGCGTGTACAGGCCCGATATCAACCGCGAGACGGTCGACTTGCCGCTGCCCGAGCCGCCCACGAGCGCGACCTGCTGCCCCGGTCCCACCGTCAGGTCGAAGCCGGCCAGGAGCGGCTTGTCGAGGGGGCTGTAGCCGAAGGTGATGTTCTCCAGTTCGACATGACCGTGCAGCCTGCGCGTGGAGTCGCCGCCCGCGCGGTCGTAGAGCGGGTCGGTGCGGAAGTTCTCCACGTCCTTCAGCCGGGCCACGTCGGCCGCGAAGTCCTGGATGCGGCTCGCGACGCCGTTGAGCCGGGTCAACGGGGCGGTGAAGCGCGTGACCAGCGCCTGGAAGGCGACCAGCAGGCCGACCGAGATGGCGCCCTCGATCGCCCGCATGCCGCCGATCCACAGGATCAGCGCGCTGTTGAGCGTGGCGAGCGTCGGCGCGACCACACCGAGCCAGGCGCTCGGCACGCCGAGCCGCTGCTGCTCCTCCAGGGTGGTGGCGTGCTGACCGGCCCACTTGCGGAAGTAGCCGTCCTCGCCGCCGGTCGCCTTCATGGTCTCGATCAGCTGGAGGCCGGTGTACGCCGTGTTGGTGAGACGGGCGTTGTCCGCGCGCAGCTTGGCCGTGCGGGTCGCGCGCAGCCGGATGACGACCCGCATGGCGACGATGTTCAGCAGCGCCACGCCGATGCCGACGAAGGTGAGCTGCGGGTCGTAGGTGTAGAGGAGCACCGCGTAGAGCACCACGACCACCGCGTCCACGCCCGCCGCGGCCAGGTCGCGGGCCAGCGTCTCGGCCACCGCGTCGTTGGACTGCAGGCGCTGCACCAGGTCGGCGGGGCTGCGCTGGGAGAAGAAGGTGACCGGCAGCCGCAGCAGGTGCCGCAGGAAGCGCGCGCTGGACAGCGTCGAGGAGATGATGCGGCCGTGGTGCAGGTTGGCCTGTTGCAGCCAGGTCAGCACCAGCGTGAGCAGCACACAGGCGCCCATGGACGCGAACAGGACGTCCAGCAGCGAGGTCTGCCCGCCGATCAGGAACATGTCGATGTAGGTCCGGCTGAGCGCCGGCACCGCCGCGCCGACCACCACCAGCAGCAGGCTCGCCAGCACGGCGGCGGGCAGAGTGCCGGCGGTGCCGCGCAGCCGCGCCGGCATCGCTCCCCAGACACCCGGCCTGCGCCCGCCACGGGCGAACTCCTCGCCGGGTTCCATGGTGAGGACGACGCCGGTGAAGCTGCTGTCGAACTCCTCGATGGGCACGAAACGACGGCCCTTGCCGGGGTCGTTGACGAACACGCCCCGGCGGCCGAAGCGGCGGCCGATGCCGTCGTAGACGACGTAGTGGTTGAACTCCCAGAACAGGATGGCCGGGGCCTGCACCTCGGCGAGGGCGGCCAGGTCCATCTGCATGCCCTTGGCGGTCAGGCCGTAGCTGCGCGCCGCTTTGAGCAGATTGCTGGCGCGTGAGCCGTCGCGGGAGACGCCGCAGGCGATGCGCAGCTCCTCCAGCGGGACGTGCTTGCCGTAGTGGCCGAGCACCATCGCCAGGGAGGCGGCGCCGCACTCGACGGCCTCCATCTGCAGGACCGTGGGGGTGCGGACCGTCCGGCGGCGGCCCTTGGGCACGGTGCGCCTGGGCGGGGCGGCCCGGCGCCGGCCTCTCGATTCCGGAGCGGCGGTGGTCACGGGAGCAGCCAATCGACGGGACGCTGGTCGGCCAGCCGGATCGAGCCCGTGGCCATCGTCATGGAGGTGAGGGGGAACGGCGGTCCGTCGGCGGACGACCACTTGTAGCCGCTCCTGGTGCCGGAGGACCTGTCCAGGCGGACCAGGACGGCGACCGGGCGGCCGTCCTTGGTGAACTGCTCGCCGAGCTGGGTGTCGCCGAGGAACGCGGCGATCTCCTGCGGCGACTGCGGGGCGCGGTCCACGGACTTCACATGGCCGCGCAGGACGCCGTACTCCTGGGTGGGCACCGTCTGCACGGTCAGGTCCACGGCAGCGTCCGCGGGGATGGACCCGGCGTTCTCGGCCGGCACGTACACCGTGGCGTACAGCGGATCGTCGGCGTCGGCGACCTTCTCCACCGCGGCGACGTCGGCGCCGGTCTGGATGATCTGGCCGATGGTGGCGGCGAGCGCCGTGAGGCGGCCGGCGGCGATCGTGCGGACCACGGTCTCGCCCTCGGCGGTACGGACCTTCAGAACGGGGGAGTTGGCCGCAAGGCGTTCGCCTTCCTCGGCGAAAATCGCGGTGACCTGGCCCGCGACCGGGCTCTGCAGGATGTAGCTGCCCTCGCCGTGCGTGAGGACGGCGGGCGCGCTCACGGTGGAGGTCACCGAGCCGGTCACGGCCCACACGGACGCGGCGGCCATCGCGACCACGGTCACCGACAGCACGAGCCAGCCCTGCGGGCGGGCGAGGCGCACCGGAAGGTCGAGTTCCTCCGGCGACTGGAGCTTGGCGAGGGCCTGTTGGCGGAACTGCACGGATCTTCCCTCACCGGGTGGACTGTGTGACGGCATCCGAAGAGTCCCGGAGCCGGGAAACGGCTCCGGGACTCAACGGCACTGGCGTGCGATCAGAGACCGGCGACCAGGTTGGTGACCGGGGCGGTGTTCAGGCCGGTGACACCCTCGACGGTGCCGACGACCGTGTCGACCAGACCGGAAACCGGGGCGATGCCGTCCACGGCGCCGACGACGGTGTTCACGGCGTTCACGGACAGGCCGCCGGAGACGTTGTCGAGCTCGGCGTCGGAGATCTCGACGGTCTCGACCTGGGGGGTGGAGTTCATGATGGAACTTCCCTTCGTATGGCAATTTCACAAGGGGGGAGCGGCCCCCTCTGGGGACAGATGGACGGCCGCGACCGCGGGCGCCGGGCACCCCTGGCCGGTGAGCCCTCGCGGACCCCGCGGTGCGATGGATCAAAGCACGCGGCGACGGGGGGCTTCCAATCAAACACAGGCCTCATCAGGGCACTTGAGTCCCAGCGGTCCCGATCCGTGCAGGCATGGGCACGGCTTGTCGGCGACTTCTTCACATGGTGCCCGGCATCGCCCCGTACCGGCTCTTGCCGTCCGGCCGGCGAATCCGGCACTCCCGCCCCAAAGGCGTGCCCCGGGGTGCGCGAATGTGCAGAACCCCGGGGCCCGGTGACTTGGTTGAGTATTGAATGTGCAGATTCCCTGAAGCGAGGATTCCGTTACTGGTCCGAGACGGACCGTTGCTGATCGATTACCGGCCGTATCAGCCCAGGAGCGCGTAGACGGTGGTGGCGTGGGCCGCCAGTTCCCCCGTTCGCTCGGCCGTCATGGCGATGTCGGCGAACGCCATCCGGCGGCCCAGCTTGGTCAGCACCGCCTCGATCAGGACATCCGAGTCCGTCACCGCGCGCTGGAAGGCCGTCGACTGCTGAACGGTCGTCATCGGCACGAAGGCGCCGCGCGCCGCCGAGACGGCGATCACGGTGGCGGTGTCGGCGGCGGCCATCAGGGCCTGCCCGGACAGTGCGCCGCCCTCCCTGGCGAGCGCTGCCGACCAGGGCAGCCGCAGGGTGGCCCGGTCCTCGCGCAAGTCCTCCACGGACAGGCCGAGTTCCAGCACCCAGGGGGCGAAGTTGGCGGAGAGGATCTTGTCGGCTTCGGCGGTGGTCATCGTCATATGGGGGATTGTTCCCCGCACGCGGCGGGCGCGCGCGGAGCATGGCCGATTCGGCGTGCGGACGGGCGCGCGGCGAAGCGGAATTGAACGTCCCGCACGCCCCCTGCGTACCAGTGGCCATCCAGGCGCCCCAACAGCTGCCGAGAGACGGCGGCACGGACCCCGTCCTCCAGGAGGTCGAGAACCCTTGAGTCACAAGCGAATTCCGAAGCGCAAGGCCGTCATCGCGGTGGGCGGCGTGGCGGCGCTCGGAGCGGCGGCACTTCTCCTGCCGAACGCCAACGCGTCCCAGGACGGCGCCGAGGACACGGCCGCGGCGCCCAGGACCCTGAAGGCGGGCGACGCCTCGGACCTCGCCTCACAGCTCGCCGGTCTGCTCGGTGACGCCTTCGCCGGTTCCTACTACGACGAGGACGACCAGCAGCTCGTCGTGAACGTGGTCGGCGACAACAACCAGCTGGTCGTCCAGGCCAAGAAGGCCGGCGCCGCCGTCCGCCAGGTCGAGAACAGCACCGCCGAACTGAAGTCCGCGGCGCAGACCCTGAAGACCGAGGCCACCATCCCGGGCACCTCGTGGGCCGTCGACCCCAGGACCAACAAGATCCGCGTCACCGCCGACAGTACGGTCACCGGCGAGAAGTGGGACACGCTGGAGTCGACCGTGCGCAGCCTCGGCACCGGCATGGCCACCATCCAGAAGTCGGCCGGCACATTCAAGACGTTCGCCTCCGGCGGCGACGCGATATTCGGCGGCGGCTCCCGCTGCTCGCTCGGCTTCAACGTCACCGCGGGCGACGGCTCCCCGGCCTTCCTGACCGCCGGTCACTGCGGCGTCGCCGTGGCCGAGTGGTCGGACGCGCAGGGCGGCGCCCCGATCGCCACCGTCGACCAGGCCGTCTTCCCCGGCGAGGGCGACTTCGCGCTCGTGAAGTACGACGACCCGGCGACCGAGGCGCCGAGCGACGTCAACGTCGGCGGCGGGCAGACCGTCCAGATCTCCCAGGCGGCGGAGGCCACCGTCGGTCAGGAGGTGTTCCGGATGGGCAGCACCACCGGCCTCGCCGACGGCACGGTCACCGGCCTCGACGCCACGGTCAACTACCCGGAGGGCACGGTCACCGGCCTGATCCAGACCGACGTGTGCGCCGAACCCGGCGACAGCGGCGGCTCGATGTTCACCCAGGACGGGCTGGCCCTCGGCCTGACCTCGGGCGGCAGCGGCGACTGCACGGCCGGCGGCGAGACCTTCTTCCAGCCGGTCACCACGGCGCTGGCGGCGGTCGGCGCGACGCTGGGCGGTGCCGCGGAGGGAGCCGGGGCCGGTGACGACGCCGGCGCGGGCGCCGGTGACGAAGCGGGTGACGAAGCGGGCGCCGGTGCCGGTGAAGGCGCCGGTGCGGGTGACGAAGCCGGCGCGGGTGCCGGTGACGGGGCGGGCGCGGGTGAGGAAGCCGGCGGTGAGCAGGCCGGTGAGGAAGCCGGTGGCGAGGGCGCCGGTGCCGGCGGGGACCACGCGGGCGTGGAGGACGGCTCCGGGCTCACCGGAACCGGGTGACCCGCGGCTGACGACGGTCCGGCCCTCCGGCGGGAGGACCGGACCGTCCCGTTCGTACGGTGCCCAGCTCCCTCAGGCCTCCCCACCCTCGTTGCCTTGCTCCCGCGCCCGCAGCAGCATCAGCGCCACGTCGTCGACCCGCTCCTGCGAGCGCCCCTGACCCATCATCACGTCGGCCAGCTCGTCCAGCGGCAGGTGCCCGGCGCCGCCCAGCCGCCGTCCCAGCTCCGCGAGCGCGTCCTCGATGTCGACCCCGGGGGACTCCACCAGCCCGTCGGTGTAGAGGAGGAGCACCGAACCCGGCGTCAGGTCCACCTCGGTCGTCGGATACGCCGCCGAGGCGTCGATCCCGAGCAGCGGACCACCCGCGAGGTCCAGCACCCGTACCTTGCCGTCCGGGCGCCTGAGCAGCGGCGGCGGATGCCCGGCCCGGGCCATCACGGCCCGCCCGCGCGCCGGGTCGAGCCGCAGATACAGACAACTGGCGAACAGCTCGGCCCCGAGGTCGATGAGCAGCCGGTTGGTGCTGCGCATGACCTCCGCGGGCGTCTGACCCACGGTCGTGTACGCGCGGACCGCGGTGCGGATCTGCCCCATCAGCCCGGCCGCCGTGACGTTGTGCCCCTGCACGTCCCCGATCACCGCCGCCGCCGTCCCCTGAAGCGGCATCACGTCGTAGAAGTCACCGCCGATGTCCATGCCCCGGGTGCTCGGCAGATAGCGCGCGGCCGTGTCGACGCCCGGCAGCGGCGGCAGCGAGGGCGGCAGCAGAGCGGCCTGCAGCCCGTGCGCCAGCTGGTGCTTGGCGTCGTAGAGCAGGGCGCGCTCCAGGGCGAGGGCGATCAGCCCGCACAGGCTGGTCAGCACGGCACGCTCGTCGGTGGGGAAGGCATGCGGCTCGGCGTAGGCCAGCACGCACGTGCCCACCGGGCGCCCGGAGGCGATCAGCGGCAGGTAGGCCCAGGCCGCGAAGCCGTCCGGGGTCGCGTGCCGGATCGGATACAGCCGTTCCAGCTCCGCCCGGGACTCGAAGAACGCCGGCACCCCGCTGTTGAGCGCGTGCGCGCCCGGCGTCGGCGCGCTCAGCGGCGAACCGTCGAACCGCTCCACGACGTGCGGGTCCGGATAGCCGCGGTGCCCCAGCACATGCAGCCGGCCCGCCCGGGAGCCGAGCAGCACCAGCGCCTGACTGCCCAGTGCCGGGGCTACCTCCTGGGCGACCAGCTCCACCACGTCCTGCACGGTCACGGCCTCCGTCAGCGCGCCGGCGAGGCTCAGCACCTGGGAGATGGTCACCAGCCTGGACGGCCCGTCGCCGGACGGCGGCACGGCACGGCTCATCTCGGACACCGCCCGCGCCCTGCTCACCCGGACGCTCAGGCCCGTCGCGCTCGGATACAGGCGGAACGACAGCCAGTCCGCCGGGGGGCGCACCGCGACGAACGACGTGGCGTGCTGGCTGAGCAGCGCGGCCCGGTACCGGTCCTCGTACAGCGGATCGTTCAGCCACGGCACCGCCGCCCACAGCTGGGTGCCCTGCAGCCGGCCCGCCGGCACGCCGATCAGCTCGGCCGCCGCGGCGTTCGCGTAGGTGATCCGCCCGTGCACGTCCAGCGAGCACAGCCCGTACGGCAGCCGCGCGACCATCCGCGCCGCCTCGACCGAGCCCAGGGTGCCGGCCGCGCTCCCGACGGCCGGCGCGGCGAGCAGATCGGCCTCCGGGAGCACGGGGCGGCTCTCCCGCACCGCCCGCTCCAGCCGCACGGCGAGCCGTTCGCTCGCGGCGGTCAGATGTTCCTGCTCCCGGTCGGTCAGCTCGTGCTGGTGGGAGCCGGGCCACGTCAGGAACACCGCGCCGTAGGCCCTGGTGGCGGTCGCCACCGGCAGCGCGGCCAGCGCGAAGGGGTACGGCAGCACCACGGAGACACGGGGGAAGCGGCGGGCCATGTCCTCCTCGTCGCCCACCCAGATCAGCCGCCGCTCACGCAGTGCCTCGGCGACGGGGATGGGGGCGTTCACCCCGACCCGTTCCCAGGGCGCCGCGAACGCCCGGGGCAACCCGGCCGCCACCGCCATCTCCAGGACCGTCTCGTCGGCGTCCAGCAGGTACACCGCGCCGGAGTGCGCGTTGACGCCGTCCATCATCGTGGCCAGGGCCAGCGACAGCAGCGGACCACCGGCGGGGGCCGTGCGCGGCGCGGGCGCCTGTTCGTCGGGCACGCCGACCACCTCCTCGCAGCGCCGCGGGACGAGTCCCAGGGATCAATCTGCCTCGGGACGGCCCGCCGCGCACGGCGAGCAGCGGCCCACCCTCGGGGCGCCGGCGGTGACTGTGCAAAAGCACCGCGTACCCCGACCGTCCGGGGCCATCCACCGAAGTCGAAGCGTGGAGTGGAGCACGGGCGCGGCACGCGCGCCCCCGCGCATCCCGTTGGCCGGATTTGCGTGCCCCGGCGGGGCCGCGTCGGCCAAGAATTGGGGCACGCGCTCAAGGCCGGGAATCGGCGACGGCAAGCGGGAAGGGACATCGGTGATCCGGGTACTTCTGGTGCACGACGCATGTCTGGTGCGATCCATCCTCGCGGACTGGCTGCGCCGCGAACCCGATCTGGGGGTCCACGACACCCCCTGGTCGGGCGCCGCGGGCCGGCTCCGGTCCGTGCAGCCGGACGTCTGCGCCGCGGACCTGGACCGCGTGGACCGTGACGGCATACCGCCGCTCGGCGAACTGACCGCGGGCGGGGCGGGCCGGACGCCGCCCAGACTGCTGGTGCTCGCCAACGGCAACCGGCCCGGCCTGCTGAGACGGGCGATCGAGGCGGGCGCGCTCGGCTACGTCGACAAGGCGGGCTCGCCGGAGCGGCTGATCCGGGCGATCCGCCGGGTCGCCGCGGGGGAACGTTTCGTCGACGACTCGCTGGGCTTCGGCTTCCTCAAGGCCGCCGAGATGCCGCTGACGCGAAGAGAGCTGAGCGTCTTAGCCCTGGCCGCCGAGGGCGCCTCCGTCGCGGAGATCGCGGGGAGCCTGCACCTGTCCCACGGGACGGTGCGCAACTACATGGCGGCCATCACCCGCAAGACCGGTGCCCGTAACCGCGTCGACGCGATCCGCATCTCGCGCGGCGAGGGCTGGCTGTGAGGGCGGGGCCTCCTCCCCGGCGAGGGCCCGGTAGGCGGGTGACCTCCGTACCAGCTCGTCATGGGTGCCGTACGCCGTGCGCGGGCCGTCCATGAGCAGCACGCGGCCGGCGCGGCGGGCCGAGCCGATGCGGTGGGCGACCACGACCAGGGTGCCGCCCGGCCGCGCGGCGAACGCCCGCTCCGCCCGTTCCTCCGCCTCGGGGTCCAGATGGCAGGTCGCCTCGTCCAGCAGGGCGAGGGGCGCGTGCGACAGATAGGCCCGGGTGAGCGCGATCAGCTGGCGCTCGCCCGCCGACAGCGCCGCCGGATCGACCGGCGCCCGCGGCCCGCCGAGCGCGTCGAGCAGGGGCGCGAGCCCGACCGCCTCGGCCGCGGCGAGCAGTTCCCGCTCGGGGATCGCGTCGGGGCGGAGATGGCCCAGGTTCTCGGCGAGGGTGCCGGTGTGGACGTAGGCCTCCTGCGGGATCAGGACGCGGCGCCCGGCGGCGGCCTCCGAGGGGACGGGATGCCCGTGGACGTGGACGGTGCCGTGCCGGGGGGCGAGCAGACCGGCGACCAGGGCGGTGAACGTCGACTTGCCGATGCCGCTCGGGCCGACGACGGCCAGGTGGGCGCCGGGGGCGAGGGCGAGGTCGAGGTCCTCGATCACGGGGGTACTGGTGGGGCCGTAGGCGAAGGTGAGGGAGGAGACGGTGAGGGCGGCAGCCGGAGGGCCGTCCGCCCGGGCCGGGGGCGGCTCCGCCGTGCGCGCGCCGCTCGCGGGCGCATCCGGCGGTACCAGGCGGCGCAGCACGACCGCGAGCCGGGAGCCGCTGGTGCCCAGTCCGTGGACCAGGTTGCGCAGGGCGGGGAGCAGCGACTGGGTGACGTAGGCGAGGGCACCGACCAGGGCGCCCGCGGTGACGCCGTGCGCGAGGAGCAGCGGCGCGGCGGCGAGCAGCAGCACGACCGGCAGCTGGCCGCCGACGGCGAGGGACGCCACGCGCAGCACGGACCAGCGGGCCAGCGAACGGGCGGCCCGCAGCTCCGCGTCGACGCGCTCCTCGATGCCGGCGGTGATCCGCGCCTCCGCCCCGGCCGCGGTGATGTCCCGCAGCCCCGGACAGACCTCGCCCAGATGCCCGGCGAGCGCCTCGTCGGCGGTCAGGAAGGTTTCCTGCCTGCGTGCCAGCGGCCGTAGCGAGGCCAGGAACAGCACGAGCCCGGCCACCAGGGGCGGCACGACCACCAGCAGCAGCGCCGGGGCCAGCGAGAACAGGCCGATCAGGGCGCCCGCGCTGGTGAACACGAACGAGCGGGAGACCAGCACCAGGCCCGCGAAGGTGTCCCGGGCGATCTCCACCTGCTGGGTCAGCCGGGACAGCGCCCCCCCGTCCGCCTCCCGCACCCCTCGCGCGACCACCCGGGTGACGAGCCGGTCGCGCAGCGGTTCGACCAGATCGGCGACCGCCCAGTACACGCGGCCGGTGCCGAACGCCCCGGCCAGGACCCCCAGGGCGGCCACGCTGAGCCATGCCAGCCCGGCCCCCGTGCGCCCCGCCAGGAACCCGGCGTCGAGCGCCCGCGCCGGCGCGTACCCGACGAGGAAGGTCTGCGCCGTCTCCAGCACCGACCACGCACCGAGCCGCACGAGCACCCGCCACCGGGGCGCCAGGAAACCCAGCCCCTGCCGGAGCACCCCGTGGCCGCTCACGCGCGCCCCCCGTCCCCGAAGACCGCCCGGTACTCCGCGTCCCCCCACAGCTCCGCGTGGCTGCCCACGGCCCGCACCCGGCCACCGTCGAGCCATGCCACCGCGTCCGCGCGGGCCGCGGTGGCGGGCCGGTGGGCGACGACGAGGCGAGTGCCGCGGAGCCGGGCCGACAGGGCCCGCGTGACGCGGTGTTCGGTCACCGTGTCGAGGCTGGACAGGGCGTCGTCGAGGATCAGCAGACGGCCGCCGTGCGCGAACGCGCGGGCCAGACCCAGGCGCTGGGCCTCGCCGCCGGAGAGCGGGGCTTCGGCGCAGGGGGTGGCGTAGCCGTGGGGCAGGCGGCGGACGAAGTCGTCGGCGTGGGCGGTGCGGGCGGCCTCGCGGACCCGGTCGGGAGCGGGGGAGGGGAGCCCGAGGGCGAGGGTGTCCTCCACCGTCGTGCCGAGCAGCGCCGGCCGGGCGAAGGCGTACGCGACGGCGCCGCGCAGGTCGCGATGGGTGAGGTCGCGCAAGGGGACACCGTCGAGCAGGACGTCGCCCGCGTCCGGGTCGGCCAGGCGTCCGGCGAGCGCGGCGAGCAGGGACTTGCCGGTGCCGGAGCGGCCCACCACGGCGAGGGTGGTGCCGCCGGGCACGTCGAGATCGACGCCGTCGAGGACGGTGCGGGTGCCCAGGCGGGCCGTGACGCCGCGCAGCTGGAGGCGGCCGGGGCCGGGCGGCAGCGGCCGGGAGCCGTGCGTGGGGGCCGGCTGCGCGAGTACGTCCGCGAGCCGGGTGGCGGCCGCGCGGGCGCGGGCCAGGCCGGACAACTGCCCGACCAGCACACCGACGCCGGTCGCGAGTACCGCGTACCGGGCGGCGGCGAGGACCTCGCCCACGGACAGCCGGTGCCGGGCGAGGAGTATCCCCGCGACGGCGACCACGCCCAGCTGGAGCAACGGCGCCACGGCCACGGCCTGTCCGGCGGCCCGCCCCTGCACCCGCCACATGCGGTGGCCCTCCCGGGCCAGTTCGGGCAGCGGCCGCAGGATGCGCGCCGTCTCCCGGTCCGCCGTGCCGGCCGCCCGGATCGTGCGGTGGCCGGCGACCGCCTCGGCCAGCGCGGACGCGATCCGCCCTTGCGCCCGCTGGTAGCCGGTGGCACACCGCGCGGTGTCGCGGGACAGGGCGCGCAGCAGGAGAGCCAGCACGGGAGCCCCGGTGACGAGGACCGCCGCCAGCCACGGGTCGATCAGCACCAGCGCCACCATGCCCCCGGCCGGCCCGGCGCACGCGGCCAGCAGCGTCGCGCGGGCGCCCGGCGCCGTCCCGGCCTGTGCGGCGTTGCCGACGACCCGCGCGACCAGGTCACCGGAGCCGAACCGGGCGACGGCCCGCGGCCCCAGCGCCAGCACATGCCCGCTCACCCGGCGGCGCAGCCACGCCGTGGTCCTGGCGTCGACGGTCCCGACGAGCACGGTTTCCGCCGCGTCCAGCACGGCGGCCAGCAGCACCAGCCCGGTGCAGCACAGCACCCAGCCGGTCGCCGACCCGCCCGCCAGCAGCGTGTCCAGGGCCCGGCCCAGTGCGGCGGGCAGCAGCAGTGCGGCCCCGGTGGCGGCCGTTCCCGCCAGGCCCAGCGCCACGCACCGCGCGACGCTGTGCCGCCCTGCCGGACGCAACAGCCCCCGGGCGCCGGCGCCCGGCCGTGACGTGACAACTGCCATGGGAGTACCGCCTCCTGGACGGAGCCCGGGCGGCCCCTCCTCGTGAGGAGTGGCCGCCCGGGGCGGTGCGGGGTGCAGGTGGTCAGAGGCAGAGCGTGATGCTCGCCGCGCTGACGCAGGAGAGCAGGCTCAGGGTGCTCTGGCCGCCGGTGTAGTCCTCGGTGTCCATCGCCTGCAGGTCGAGCAGTGCCATCTTCGTGTCCTTTCATCCAAGGGGACGGGGTGGTGTCACGACTCCGGCGGATCGCGGAGCCGCGTCTATGAGGGCCGCCGCCGTCCGGGCGGCGGCAGGAACGGCAGGTGCACGGCGGCCGGGTCGCCCAGGGCGGCCCCGAGCGCGAGCAGGCAGCCCGCCGTTCCGGTGGAGAGGTCCATCGACAGCCGCATCATCTGGTGCCCGGGGAAGGCAAGTTGGCCCTGGTACGCCATCGCGTACCAGCCGAGCCCGGCGACCTGTTCGTCCAGCCGGGCCCGGTCGGCGTCCGGTGCGGTGGTGCGGCTGAGGTGCAGAATCATTCCGGCGCGGCCCTGGAACAGCCCGGGCTGCGCGTAGAAGCGCGAGGTGGCGGCCGTGAGGATGCCGGTGCGGGCCCGCTCGAACGCGCCGTCGCCGTCCGCGGCGTGGACGAGATAGTCGTCGAGGACCATGCCCAGGCCCGCACTGCCGTCGCCGAGGTACGGCATGGTCCGCCAGCCCTCGTCGACCTCCAGCGAGCCACCCTTCTGCACGACGCAGCAGTCCAGGTCCCGGCGCAGGGCCGTCCCCGCCGCGTCCAGCAGCTCCCGCTCGCCGGTCTCCTCGTGGCGGCGCAGCAGGAACAGCGCGGGTCCGCTCATACCGCGCAGCAGCCCGGCCCGCCGGCGCGGGGTGTCGGGCAGCGGCTCGGCGAGCCGTCCCACGAGGATCCGGGCGGCCTCCTCGGCCCCCTCGGCCAGCCGCCGCTCCCCGGTGGTGCGCGCCAGGTGTCCGAGGACCAGGCCCAGTCCGGCGAGTCCGCCGTGCAGGTCGGAGGCGAGCCGCTGCCAGCGCTCGCGCAGGACGACGTCGATCAGGTCGAGGGCCCGTGTGCGGTGGCCGAGCAGGTCCAGCACCAGGGCGACGCCCGCGAGACCGTCGTACAGGCCGAGCGGCGTGCCCGCGGCAGGCGGGTCGGTACGGGCCAGCAGCCAGCGCTCACCCTCCTCGTACCGTTCGGCGCCGGTGAGCTCCAGCGCGTACAGCACACCGGCGGCGCCGTGCGCGAGAGAGAGGCCGCCGCCGTCGGAGAACTGGGTGATGTCGCCGGGGAAGAGCCGGTCGGTGCGTTCGGGGGTGGCCGAGGCGAGGATGGCCTTGACCATCGAGTCGCGGCTGTGCGGCCAGTCCCCGGGTCTGACCAGCGGCGTGGACACCGACGGGCGGGCGGTGCCCCGGGTGATCTCCGCGACCGCCTCGTCCAGAAAGCTCCTGGGTACGTCGGGGAACTGCTCCGCGATCACGTCCGCCAGATGAGCCGCCTTGCCCCGGTCGACCACGAACAGGGTGGTGACGGGCAGGAACAGGGCGAGGCGCAGACAGGCCAGCGCATAGCGGTCGACATCGGTGCCACGGCGGTCCGGAGGGGCGAAGAAGCCGGGGTGGGCGACGATCTGGCGGCCGTTCTCGGTGACGGGCGCGGCGGCCTCGAAGTCGATCAGCCGGACGGTCTCCTCGTCCGGGGCCACCATGATGTTGAAGACGTGCAGGTCGTTGAAGACGATCCCGCGGTCGTGCACCGCCTCGACCGCCCGCTCGACCGCGCGGTGGATGCGCAGTGCCCACGCCGTGTACGCGGCGACGGCCTCCGGGTCCGGATCGGGGCCGAGCAGCGGGTGCCGTTCGGCGAAGAAGGAGTTGAGGGGCCGCCCCTCGACGAAGTCCATCACCAGGAACCGGTGGTCGCCCAGGGTGAACCAGTCCCGCACCTCGGGCACCACCCCGGTGCCCGCCACCCGCTCCAGGGCGTCCTTCTCGCGTTCCAGACGGGCGATCGCGTCGGCCCCGTCGGCGGCCAGCCCGGCGTGCGGCCGCCCCTCCTTGAGCACCACCCGGCGCCCGTCGCGCGTGTCGGTGCCGACGTACACCCCGCCGCCGTTGGAGAAGTGCAGCGCCTTCTCGATCCGGTACGGCAGGTCGCCGACGGTGGTGGTGTTACGCGCCGCGAGCTGCGGTTCGAGGAAGGCGGGGAGCGTCACCCAGCCGGGCACCTGGAAGGACGGCGCCCGCCGGTCCGGCACCAGAGTGCCCTCGCCGTCCCGTACCGCCGGCACCAGCGAGCCGCGCTCGTCGACGACGTAGGAACGCGCGAAGGCGCCGTAGCGGACGTACAGCGGGCCGTCGTTCCAGCGCAGGTCCGTGAGGATGTACGGCCCTTCGAAGCCCTTCAGCAGCTCGCCCAGCTCGCGGAGCACCAGGTGCAGCTGCTCCTCGTCGGCCGGGTAGACGGTGACGAACTTGCCGCTGCCGTCGCGCGGGGCGTACTTGGCGTTGCGCAGGTGCAGCAGGTGGGCGGCCGGGACGAACTTGAACGGGATGCGCCGGGGCACGCAGTAGTCCCACACGATCGCCGCGATCCGGTCCGCGTCCGCCCGGGTCGCCGAGGCGTGGATCTTCCAGCCCTGGCTGGGTCCGGCCGCCGGTCCGCCGTCCGGGCCGAGCGGCGTCAGCGCCAGCCAGTCGCCCATGCGCGCCGCCGTCCAGCCGTCCGGTGCCGGGCGGCGGGCCGTCTCGTACAGCGGCTCGCCGTCCCCTCCGAGCCGGTCGGGCGTGTCGTAGAAGTGGCTGTCCGCCAGCGCGTACACCTCGTACCGCTTGTCCATGCACTCCCCCTCGGTGACCGGCCACGAGCCTTCCAGCCGGCGGGTGGCCGCGGACAGTCACGCCTGTCACGAGACAGCCGTGCGGTACGCATGCGTCAATACCTGTTCGGTCTGTTTCGAGCATTCGCCCGCCCGGCGGGCCGTCCGGCGGCCGCACCGCGTTCACAGGGGCTGCGCGGAGCGTTCATTAGCGCTGTAATACGGACGTGGTCAGTGAGGGCGTTGCCGGGCGCAGGGCGAGGATGCTGCGTGCCGAGGACGCCCTCTCGGCGCTCCTCGCCGACCCGGCCACCCCCGAACGCACACACCGCGCGCTCGAACAGGCGCTGGTCTTCGCGCGAGCGGCCTTCGCCGGCCTCTACACGCCCAGCGACGACGGCGAGGTGCTCTGCATGGCCGACTCGGCCGGCGTGCCCAGGACCGTGTACGGCCTGCGTGACGGCTATCCGCTCACGGGCAGCTCGCCGGTGGCCGACGCCCACCACACCGGACGTCCCGTCTGGCTCGGGCCGGGCGAACTCGCCGACCGCGCGGAGTCCCGCCGTACCCCCGCGCGCGACTTCTCCCTGGCCGCGCTGCCCGCCCGCCGCGACGGCGGCAGGGGCTGCCTGCTCGCCGTGAGCGAGAGCCGGGACGGCTTCGACACCGAGGACCGCAAGTGCCTGGAGCTGATCGCCGACGCGGTCGCCGGCCCGGCCCCGGCCCCGCCCCCCGACGGCGGTGAGCTCGCGCCGGGCGCGTTCAGCCTCGCCATGGACACCGGCCGGCTCCAGGTCGGCGACGACATCCTGGAGCTGTTCGGCATCGGCCGGGACGAGTTCGACGGCAAGGTCGAGACGCTGCTCGGCCGCACCGTGCCGGAGGACCTGCCGTCGCTGATGTCCGTGGTGGAGGCCGACCACATGACCATCGGCGACCGCGAACTGGAGTTCCGGGTGCTCCAGCCCGGCGGACCGCCCAAGTGGCTCCGGCTGCGCGGCCGCCTGATGCCCGGCGGGGAGGGCGTCCCGTCCCGGCTGTCGGGCACGGTCGACGACACCTCCACGCTGCGCACCGAGATGACGGACGTCGCCCGGGTCCAGCGCCTGGCCGCCGCCCTGTCCACCGCGGGCACCGTCCGTGACGTCAGCCAGGCCGTGGTCGCCGCCCTGCGCCGGCCGTTGCGGGCCGACCGGATCGCCCTCGCCGAACTGGAGCACGACCGGCTCGTCGTCACCGTTCTCGATCCGCCCGAACCGGAGGCCTGGCCCGAGCTGTGGCGCCTGGAGTGGCGCACCGAATGGCCCGACGCGCCGGTGCGCGCCATGCCCACGCTCGCCGCCGCGCTGCGCGAGGGCCGCGCCCAGATCTGGCCCGCGGGCACCGCCCTCGAACCCGCGCTCGCCGACGTCGGCCCGGGCGGCCTCGCGGTCCTTCCCCTGCCCGCCGCGGGCCGGATGACCGGCGCCTGCCTGATCGGCTGGGACCGCCCGCACGACTTCGGACCCGACGAACGCGCCCTGCTCACCGCGTCCGCCGGCCTGGCCGGACAGGCCCTGATGCGGGCCCGCGCCTTCGACGCCGAGCACGAGCTGGTCGGCATGCTCCAGCGCCAGCTCCTGCCGCGCCGCCTGCCCGAACTGCCCGGCGCGGTCGCCGTCGCCCGCTACCTGCCCGCGACGGCCGGCCTGGAGGTGGGCGGCGACTGGTACGACGTGATCCCGCTGCCCGACAACCACGTCGCCCTCGTCATCGGCGACGTCCAGGGCCACAGCGCGGCCGCCGCCACCCTGATGGGCCAGATGCGCACCGCGCTGCGCGCCTACGCTGTCGAGGGCCACCCGCCGGACGTGGTCGTCTCGCACGCCAACCGGCTGCTCGTCGGCATGGAGACCGACCTCTTCGCCACCTGCGCCTACGTCGACGTCGACATGGAGGAGGGCTCCGCCTGGTGCGTGCGCGCCGGACATCCACCACCGGTACTGCGCCACCCCGACGGCAGCACCCACATCGTGGAGGCCGAGGGCGGCCCCCCGCTCGGCGTGCTGGCTCAGGCCGACTTCCCGATGACCCCGCTGGGGCTACGGCCGGGCACGCTGATCGCCCTCACCACCGACGGCCTGGTCGAGAGCGCCGAGTCCGACATCGACGAGGGCATGGCCGACCTGGCCCGGCGGCTGGCCGCCTCCGACCCCGCCCAGCTCGGGCCGGTCGCCGACGGCCTGCTGGGCGAGGCGCACCGCGGCGACGACGTGGCCCTGCTCCTCCTGCGCTACGACGGGATGGACGTACACCCGCTGCGCGAGACGTGGACCGTCTGGCGGGTCCCGGAGGCCGTCCGGCACGCCCGCCGCTTCACCCGGCGCACCCTGCGCGCGTGGGGCGTGACCACGCACCTCGACGCCGTCCTGCTGGTCGTGTCCGAACTCGTCACCAACGCCCTGGTGCACACCGACGGCCCGGTCCGCCTCGACCTCACCCTCGTCGACAGCCGGCTGCGGCTCGCCGTCGCCGACACCTCGCCGCGCACCCCCGTCAAACCCACCAGCATCGGCTGGGAGGCCACCGGAGGGCGCGGCCTGCTCCTCGTCGAGGCCCTGTCGGCGGCCTGGGGCACGGTGCCGGCCAGCGGCGGCAAACAGGTGTGGAGCGAGATCGCCCTGGACCGCTGACCGGCACGTGCCGCCATGGCCGCCCCGGGTACTCGGAGCGAAGGACACCACACGAGGAGGCACGTCATGACCCAGTACGTCCGCGACATCATGACCTCGGACCCGGTGACCGTCGAACCGCAGACATCCGTCGCGGCGGTGGCCCGGATCATGCGCGACGAGGACCTCGGCGCCGTCCTGGTGACGGACGGCGACCACCTGCGCGGCCTGGTCACCGACCGTGACCTGGTGGTGAGGTCGATCGCCGACGGCGGCGACGCCGACGAGATCACCGTGGCCGCCGCGTGCAGCGACGACCTCGTGACCGTACGGCCCGACGAGGAACTGGACCACGCGGTGGAACTCATGCGCGAGCACGCCGTGCGCCGCATCCCGGTCATCGACGAGGACCACGCCGTGGGCATCGTCTCCCTGGGCGACCTGGCGATGGAACGCGACCCGGAGTCGGCACTCGGGGACATCAGCGTGGCCAGGCCCAACGAGTGACCCCACCCCTGCTCGTGCCGCTGCTCACGGGCCAGTGGCCGACGCCGCTCCTCGAGCCGGGGATGACCGAGGTCGTCCGCGACGGCTCCCGCGCGCCGTAGCGCGGCGCGCGGATGCCGGCGGCCTTCGCACCCGGGCACCGGCGGGAGTCATTCACCGCGCGTGACCGGGTACTCGGAGCGCATGAACCTCACCGCTTACGAAGTAGCCGCAGCTGGTTCCGTCGCCGGGTTCGTCGCGGTCCTCGTCGGTGGCGTCATCGTCACCGGGGCGCTCATCTGGGCCGTACTGCTGGGCATCAAGGTGCGCAAGCGCGAGCCGAGGCCGCCCCGGCCCCACGAGCAGCCCAGGCTTCCGGCCGACGGCGCGGTCCGCGAGACCCGGGAACAGCGCGCACCCCACGAGATCGGCCAGGACGAACGTCTCACCCCGCACGACCTTCGGCCCTCCGGCGGGATGCCCAGCGGCGACCAGCGCCGGCCGCGCTGGAACCGCGGTTCCAGCGGTTCGTTCGGCAGCGGTGGGCCCGGCTCCTGAGCGGCGCGGCGTTTGCCGGCGGCGACGACGGGGACCCGGTCACTTGTTCCGTACACTCGTACGAGGGGACGCAGAGGGAAGAGGTTGCGTCGTGACCACGTCCACCAGTGACAAACCTGTCGTCCGCCGGCTGGAAACCGGCTGGTCGAAGGCCCGCCGACTGCGCGCGAAGAGCGAATTGCGCACCTGGCTCCCGGCTGTGGAGAGCCCGGACGGCCCGCGGACCTCGCACACGACACCGGAATGGAACATCGTGCGGGGTGAGGACTGAGGCACGCACGCGACGGGTCAGTTCCGGACCCTCTCGGCCCCTCGGACCGCACCGACCGCGTCCCTGGGGCTGAAGCCGTGCGTCTGCTTCTGATGTCAGACACCCATCTGCCCAAGCGCGCCAAGGCACTGCCGGATCCGGTGCTCGCCGGCATCGCGGACGCCGACGTCGTCTTCCACGCCGGAGACTGGGTCGACACGGCCACCCTCGACCTGCTGGAGAGCCGCTCCCGCCGGCTGATCGGCGTCTACGGCAACAACGACGGTCCCGAGCTGCGCGCCCGCCTGCCCGAGGTGGCGTACGCCGAACTCGGCGGTCTGCGCTTCGGCGCGGTCCACGAGACCGGCGCCGCCCAGGGCCGCGAGGCCCGCTGCGCCGCCCGCTTCCCCGAGCTGGACGTGCTGGTCTTCGGGCACAGCCACATCCCCTGGGACACGACGGCAGCCACCGGCCTGCGACTTCTCAACCCGGGCTCCCCGACCGACCGCCGCCGCCAGCCGCATTGCACCTACATGACCGCCACCGTCACCGGCGGCCGGCTCACCGGCGTCACCCTGCACCGGCTGCCGCCGCGCTGACGGCCGACGTGAGGGACATGGATCACGGCGACGGGTGGATCGCCCCCCTGGTCGCCGTCAGCGGAGTCCCGCTGCCGCCCCACCGCAGCGCGACGATCTCCGCGGCGACCGACACGGCCACCTCCTCGGGCGTACGGGCTCCCAGGTCGAGCCCGATCGGGGAACGCAGCCGGGCCAGGTCGGCGTCGGTCAGCCCGGCCTCGGTCAGGCGCTTGGCGCGTTCGTCGTGGGTCCGCCGGCTGCCCATCGCCCCGATGAACGCGGCGGGCCGGCGCAGGGCCACCTCCAGCAGCGGTACGTCGAACTTCGGGTCGTGCGTGAGCACACAGATCACCGTGCGCTCGTCGGTGACGGTGCCGCGCAGATAGCGGTGCGGCCAGTCGACAACGACCTCCACGCCGGGCGGGAACCGCCTGGGCGTGGCGAAGACCGGGCGGGCGTCGCAGACGGTGACCCGGTATCCGAGGAAGTCGCCGACGCGGGCCACGGCCGCCGCGTAGTCGATCGCACCGAACACCAGCATGCGTGGCGGCGGCGCGAAGGAGTGCAGGAACACCGAGACGTCGTCCTCACGCCGCTCACCGTGCGGGCCGTAGTGCCGTACGCCGGTGGCGCCGAGGGCGAGTTCGCCCCGTGCGTCGGCGGTGACCGCCACGTCCAGGCCGGGCGCGCCCAGCGTGCCCGACACCCGGTCCGGCCACACGGCGAGCGTGGCCCCGCGCGGCGCCGGGCCGTCGGTCACCGTGGCCACGGTGACGGGGCGGCCGTCCAGGACGGACTCGGCGACCGCACCGAACGCGGGGTCCCGCTCCGGCGTGACCGGCCGGACCAGCAGGGTGATCTCGCCACCGCAGGTCAGCCCCACCGCGAACGCGTCGTCGTCGCTGTACCCGAATGTCTCCAGGCGTGCCTCGCCGCTCGCCACGACCTCCTGGGCGAGTTCGAAGACCGCGCCCTCGACGCAGCCGCCCGACACACTGCCGACCACTTCGTCGCCCGGTCCCACGGCCATCGCCGCCCCCGGATCACGTGGCGCGCTGCGGCTCACCCCCACGACGGTGGCCAGGCCGAACGGGGCCGAGTCCGCGTACCAGTGGTGCAGCGCCGGAAGAATGTCACGCATACCTCGACCCTCGCATGGTTGAGCGTTAATCCATTGTCGCGCCGCAGCTCTTCTGCTGCACTGCACCCGACCAGTCGTCACCGAGCAAGGAGTCCCCGATGCGAGCTCCGTTCATGTCCTCCGCCGTCGAAACGACCCCCTCCACAAAGGACATGACGCTTCGTGCACTTGCTCAACCTGGGCATCCTCGCGCACATCGACGCAGGTAAGACCAGCCTCACCGAACGGCTGCTGCACTCCGCCGGGGTGATCGACGAGATCGGCAGCGTCGACGCCGGCAGCACCCGGACCGACACCCTCGCGCTGGAGCGGCAGCGCGGCATCACCATCAAGTCGGCGGTCGTCTCCTTCCCCCTCGACGACGTGACCGTCAACCTCATCGACACCCCCGGTCACCCCGACTTCATCGCCGAGGTCGAGCGGGTGCTCGGCGTCCTGGACGGGGCGGTCCTGGTCGTCTCGGCCGTGGAGGGCGTCCAGGCGCAGACCCGCGTCCTGCTGCGCACCCTGCGCCGGCTGCGCATCCCCACGCTGCTCTTCGTCAACAAGATCGACCGCCGTGGAGCCCGGTACGACGAGGTGCTGCGCTCGCTCTCCGAGCGGCTCGGCGCGCCCGCCGTCCCGATGGGCACCGCCACCGCCCTCGGAACCCGGGCCGCCGGTTTCACCCCCGGGCTCGGCCCGGCCGCGCTCGACGTCCTCGCCGAGCACGACGACGACCTGCTCGCCGCCTACGTCCGGGGCACCGTCCCGGACGGCCTGCTCCGCGCGTCCCTCGTGGCCCGGACCCACGAGGCCCTCGTCCATCCGGCGTACAGCGGTTCGGCCATCACGGGCGCCGGGGTGGACTCGCTGATCAGCGGCATCCGGGACCTCCTGCCGACCGCGGACGGCGATCCCCGCGGCCCGCTCTCCGGGACCGTCTTCAAGGTCGAGCGGGGTCCGGCGGGCGAGAAGGTCGCCTACGCCCGCATCTTCTCCGGCACGCTGCGCACCCGCGACCGGGTGCCGTGCGGCGAGGAGCGCAAGGAGGCCCGGGTCACCGGGATCAGCGTCTTCGACCAGGGCACCGACGCCCGGCAGGACGCCGTCCCGGCCGGGCGCATCGCGCGGCTGTGGGGGCTGGCCGGCGTCAGGATCGGCGACTTCGTCGGCGTGCCGCGGGAGCCGTACGGGCATTTCTTCGCGCCGCCGACGCTGGAGACGGTCGTCGTGCCGGGTCCGGGGACGGACCGGCCGGCCCTGCATCTCGCGCTCACCCAGCTCGCCGAGCAGGACCCGCTGATCGCCCTGCGGCACGACGAGGTGCGCCGGGAGACGTCCCTGTCCTTGTACGGCGAGGTCCAGAAGGAGGTCGTCCAGGCGACACTCGCCGACGACTACGGACTGGACGTCACCTTCCGGGAGACCACACCCCTGTGCGTCGAGCGGCCGGCCGGGACCGGGGCGGCGGTCGAGTTCAACAAGAAGGACGCCAACCCGTTCCTTGCCACGGTCGGCCTGCGGGTCGAGCCCGCTCCGCCCGGAGCGGGCGTCGGCTTCCGGCTCGAGGTGGAGCTCGGGTCCATGCCGTACGCGTTCTTCAAGGCCGTCGAGGACACCGTCCGCGAGACCCTCGAGCAGGGCCTGCACGGCTGGCGGATCCCCGACTGCACGGTCACCATGACCCACTCCGGCTACTCGCCCCGCCAGAGCCACGCCCACCAGGGCTTCGACAAGAGCATGTCCAGCACGGGCCACGACTTCCGCGGACTGACCCCGCTGGTTCTCATCGAGGCCCTGCGGCGCGCGGGCACCCGGGTGCACGAGCCGATGCACCGCTTCCGCATCGAGGCCCCCGCCGACACCCTCGGCGCCCTGCTGCCGACACTGGCCGCGCTGCGGGCCGTGCCGCGGACGACCGGTACCCGTGGCCCGGTCTGCGTCCTGGAGGGCACGGTGCCCTCGGCCCGCGTGCACGCCTTGGAACAGCAGCTGCCGGGGCTGACCCGGGGCGAGGGGGAGCTGGACAGCGCCTTCGACCGCTACGCGCCCGTCGCCTCGGGCGTCGCGGTGCCCGAGCGGCCGCGCACCGACCACAATCCGCTGAACCGGAAGGAGTACCTGCTGAACCTGACACGCCGTCTCGGCTGACCGAGAGGCCCCCCGGGGGGTGTCCATGCGCCCATGATGCCGCCGGTCACGGCCCCGGCACAGGATGGCCGAGGCCGCGACCGGCGCCCGCGTCCGGCCACTGCCGCCCGCGGCACTGCCGTCCCGCTACTGCTCGTCCCAGGCCTGGATCATCGTCTGCTCGGTGATCTTGCCGTCGCGGAGCCTGATCATCGACTCTGCGAAGACCCTCACCCCGTCCGCGTACTCGCAGGACTCGGTGAAGGCCGCGCGGTCACCCTGGACGACGCATTCCTCCAGCCGGTGCGTCATGTCGCGGCTGTAGACGTCGTCGAGCATCGCGCTGATCTCGTCGCGGCCGTGCAGCACCCGCGGGTGGCTGGGCTGGGTGTTGTGGTCCACGACGCGCACTTCGGCGTCGTCGGCGTAAAGGGACAGCAGGGTGTTCGGATTGCCTTCCACGGCCCGGCGCAGGGTCTCGGTGTCGAAGGCGGGACTGGCCGCAGTACCCATCGTGACCTCCTTCGAGAGCCGCGGCCCGCGGGCGGCGGGCCGCCGGGGCCTCTCCTACGAGATTCCTCCGCCCCGTCGGCCCCGGCAAGCGCAACAGCGGCTGGGCCTGACGGGTGAGGGGACTGGGCCGACCGTGTCCGGCCGGGGACGGTCCGCGTTGCTGAAGGCATGATCTCAACACGCCGTCTCGTCACCGCCGTTGGTCTCGCCGCCGGGGTCGCCGGTCTCGCAGCCTCGTCGGCCGACGCTGCCGAGGCCCCCGCCCGGGGCGCGGCCCCGCTCAGCCCGATCGCCCTGCTCGACACCGTGGCCGTCAGCGACATCCCTGCTGAGTACCAGGAGGACTTTCCGCGGCCGTCCGTGCAGCTGACCCAGATGAAGCGGCTGAACGAGCTCAACCAGCTCCGCCAGATCACCGACATGGCCGCCCCCGCCACCGGACTGCTCCCCGACGTCCGGTGACCCCGCCGCCGCGGCCCGTCAGCCGGCCGTGGCGAGGAACTGCGTGGCCGCCAGCTCCGCGTACAGCGGGTCGGCGGTCACGAGTTCGCGGTGCGTGCCCACCGCACGGACCTTGCCCGAGTCCATCACCACGATCCGGTCGGCCATCGTCACCGTGGACAGCCGGTGCGCGACGACCAGCACGGTCGTCGTACGAGCCACGTCGGCGACGGTGTCGCGCAGCGCCGCCTCGTTGACCGCGTCCAGCTGCGAGGTGGCCTCGTCGAGCAGCAGAAGTCTCGGACGGCGCAGCAGCGCGCGGGCGATCGCCACCCGCTGACGCTCCCCGCCGGACAGCTTGGTCCCGCGATGTCCGACAAGCGTCTCGACCCCCTCCGGCAGCCGCCGGACCAGCCCGTCGAGCCGCGTCGTCTTCAGCACCCGTGCGAGGGCGTCGTCGTCCGCTTCCGGACTGCCCAGCAGCAGGTTCTCGCGCAGCGAGCCGGACAGTACGGGCGCGTCCTGCTCGACGTAGCCGATCGCCGCGCGCAACTGCGGCAGCTCCCACTCCGCGAGGTCCCGCCCGTCCAGGGTGATGACCCCCGATTCCGGGTCGTAGAAGCGCTCGATCAGGGAGAAGACGGTCGTTTTGCCCGCGCCCGAGGGGCCGACGAACGCCGTCATTCCCTGCGCCGGTACCTCGAAGCTCACGCCGTGGTGCACATACGGCAGGTCCTGCGCGTAGCGGAAGCGGACGTCCTCGAAGGCGAGCGATGCCGGGGGCGCGCCGGCCGACGGCAACGGTGCCGCGGACGCCCGGGGTTCGGCGGGCAGCCGCAGCGCCTCCTGGATCCGGGACAGGGCGGCGGCACCCGTCTGGTACTGGGTGACGGCGCCGACGACCTGCTGGATCGGCGACATGAGGTAGAAGACGTACAGGAGGAAGGCGACCAGTGTGCCGATGTCCACGGCGCCGGTCGCGACCCGCGCGCCGCCGACCGCGAGCACCGTGATGAAGGCGATCTGCATCGCGAGCCCCGCCGTGTTGCCCGCCGCCGCCGACCACTTGGCGGCCCGCACGCTCTGCCGCCACGACTCCTCGGCCGCCGTGTGCAGCGTCTGTTCCTCACGGTGCTCGGCGCCGGACGCCTTCACCGTGCGCAGCGCGCCGAGGACACGCTCCAGCGAGGCGCCCATCACGCCGACGGCGTCCTGCGCCCGCCGGCTGGCCTTGTTGATGCGTGGCACGATCACGCCGAGGACCGTGCCCGCGCCGAGGACCACGGCGAGTGTGACGCCGAGCAGCACCGGGTCGACGAATCCCATCATCACCACGGTCGCCACGAGGGTGAGCCCGCCGGTGCCGAGGCCGACCAGGGAGTCGGTGGTGACCTCACGCAGCAGGGTGGTGTCCGAGGTGATGCGGGCCATGAGGTCACCGGGCTCGCTGCGGTCCACGGCGGATATCCGCAGCCGCAGCAGGTACGACGACAGCGTCCGCCGTGCGCCGAGCACCACTGACTCCGCGGTGCGCTGCAGCACGTACCCGCCGAGCGCGCCCACCGCGGCGTTGGCCACGACGAGCGCCGACATGGCCAGCAGCGCTCCGGTGATGGCCCGGTCGTGGGAGAGGTCGTCGATCAGTCCCCGCGCCACCAGCGGCAGCGCCAGCCCCGTGGCCCCGGTGACCAGTGAGAGCACCGCGCCGGCGAAGAGGGACCGCCAGTGGGGTCGTACATAGCCCAGGAGCATGCGCCACGGCGGCGGGGTCTCCGTCTCTGCGATGCTCACGCTGCTCCTTCACGAGTCCGAGGGGTGCTCAGAGATTACGTGGGAGCACTGACAACCGGCCCGGGCGGGCATCGCGTTCCCCCTCACGGTGCCGTCCGCCAAGATGTCCCCGGTACCTCACGAACGCCTCCTTCTCAGGGGACCCGGAATCGGCCGAGTGGCCGGAGGCAGCCGCCGGCTCCCCGTCCGGCCCTCGTGAACCGTCCCCCTACCGATCAGTCACGCGTAGGGTCGGAAGCGGGACGGACGCCCGGAGACGGAAGGGGCCAGCACATGGCGCAGGAAGTACGCGGCGTGATCGCACCGGGGCGGGACGAGGCGGTGCGGGTCGAGACGATCGTCGTGCCGGACCCGGGGCCGGGGGAGGCCGTGGTGCGAGTGCAGGCCTGCGGGGTCTGCCACACCGACCTGCACTACAAGCAGGGCGGCATCACCGACGAGTTCCCCTTCCTGCTCGGCCACGAGGCCGCCGGGATCGTCGAGACGGTCGGCGACGGCGTCACCGACGTGGCACCCGGCGACTTCGTGATCCTCAACTGGCGGGCGGTCTGCGGACGTTGCCGGGCCTGTCTGCGCGGCCGGCCCTGGTACTGCTTCGACACCCACAACGCCGGGCAGAAGATGACCCTCGCCGCGACCGGACAGGAACTCTCCCCGGCCCTCGGCATCGGCGCGTTCGCCGAGAAGACGCTGGTCGCGGCCGGTCAGTGCACCAAGGTCGACCCGGCCGTCTCCCCGGCGGTCGCCGGGCTGCTGGGCTGCGGAGTGATGGCGGGCCTCGGCGCCGCGATCAACACCGGCGACGTCGGCCGTGGTGACACCGTGGCCGTCATCGGCTGCGGCGGCGTGGGAGACGCGGCCATCGCCGGGTCGCGGCTGGCCGGCGCGGCGCGGATCATTGCCGTCGACATCGACGACCGCAAGCTGGAGACCGCCCGTGCGATGGGCGCGACCCACACCGTCAACTCGACCGGCACCGACCCGGTCGAGGCGATCCGCGAGCTGACCGGCGGGTTCGGCGCCGATGTCGTCATCGAGGCGGTCGGCCGCCCGGAGACGTACCAGCAGGCCTTCTACGCCCGGGACCTGGCCGGCACGGTGGTCCTGGTCGGCGTCCCCACCCCGGAGATGAAGCTGGAACTGCCGTTCCTCGACGTGTTCGGACGCGGCGGCGCGCTGAAGTCGTCCTGGTACGGGGACTGCCTGCCGTCCCGTGACTTCCCGATGCTGATCGACCTGCATCTGCAGGGGCGTCTGGACCTGGAGGCCTTCGTGACCGAGACGATCCAGCTCGACGAGGTCGAGAAGGCGTTCGACCGGATGCACCGCGGCGACGTGCTGCGCTCGGTGGTGGTGCTCTGATGACCGCTCGCGTCGAACGTCTCGTCACCTCCGGACAGTTCACGCTCGACGGCGGCACCTGGGACGTCGACAACAACGTGTGGCTCGTCGGCGACGACCACGAGGTCGTCGTCATCGACGCCGCCCACGACGTCGACGCCATCGTGGACGCGGTCGGGGACCGCCGCCTGAAGGCCATCGTGTGCACCCACGCCCACAACGACCACGTCAACGCGGCGCCCGCGCTCGCCGACCGCACCGGAGCGGTCATCTGGCTGCACCACGACGACCTGCCGCTGTGGAAACAGACCCACCCCGGGCGCGAGCCGGGCGCCGGCCTGCTCGACGGCCAGGTCATCGAGGCGGCGGGGGCGGACCTGCGGGTCCTGCACACGCCGGGGCACGCGCCCGGCGCGGTCTGCCTGTACGACCCGGGGCTCGGCGTCGTCTTCACCGGCGACACCCTGTTCCAGGGCGGCCCCGGCGCCACCGGCCGCTCGTACTCCGACTTCCCGACGATCATCGCCTCGATCCGCGACCGGCTCCTCACCCTCCCTCCGGAGACCAAGGTCCTCACGGGACACGGCGACCCGACGACCATCGGCGCGGAGGCGCCCCACCTGGAGGAGTGGATCGCCCGGGGCCACTGACCGGCGATCCCGCCGGGAAGGCGGAGCGAGCGGAGGACCGTCCGTAAAAGGGGACACAAGATGTCCGGCTTCCGCGGGAGGCTCGTCACCGGAGAAGAGCCATCCAGGAGGTCGGACATGTCACAACCGTTGCGGGGCAAGGTCGCGCTGGTCGCCGGGGCGACGCGGGGAGCGGGCCGCGGAATCGCCGTGGAACTCGGCGCGGCGGGCGCCACCGTCTACGTCACCGGCCGCAGCACCCGCGCCCGCCGCTCCGAGTACGACCGCCCCGAGACCGTCGAGGACACCGCCGACCTGGTCACCGAGGCCGGCGGCGAGGGCATCGCCGTACCCACCGACCACCTCGACCCGGTGCAGGTCCGCGCCCTCGTGGACCGCATCGCCGGGGAACAGGACCGCCTCGACGTCCTCGTCAACGACATCTGGGGCGGCGAGAAGCTCTTCGAGTGGGACACCACCGTCTGGGAGCACGACCTCGACAACGGCCTGCGGCTGCTCCGCCTCGCGGTCGAGACCCACGCGATCACCAGCCACCATGCCCTGCCCCTCCTCCTGCGCCGCCCCGGCGGACTCGTCGTGGAGATGACCGACGGCACGGCCGAGTACAACCGCGACACCTACCGGGTCAACTTCTTCTACGACCTCGCCAAGGCGGCCGTCCTGCGCATGGCCTTCTCCCTGGGGCACGAACTGGGCTCCCGCGGCGCCACCGCCGTGGCCCTCACGCCGGGCTGGCTGCGCTCGGAGATGATGCTCGACACCTACGGCGTCCGCGAGGACAACTGGCGGGACGCCCTCGTCCGGACCCCGCACTTCGCGATCTCGGAGACCCCGCGCTACGTCGGCCGCGCCGTAACGGCCCTGGCCGCCGACCCCGGGGTGTCCCGCTTCAACGGCCGGTCCCTCTCCAGCGGAGCCCTCGCGCAGGAGTACGGCTTCACCGACCTCGACGGCAGCCGCCCCGACGCCTGGCGCTACCTCGTGGAGGTCCAGGACCCGGGCAAGCCGGCGGACACGACCGGCTACCGGTGACCACGGGGCAGGAAGGGGCCGGGCCGCGCACGGCCCCTGCCCCGTTGATCACTGCGGCAGTACGGTCTGCGCATGACCGACATCAAGCGCTTCGACGGGTACGGAGTCCTGATCACCGGAGCGGCCCGCGGCATCGGCGCCGCGACCGCCCGGCGACTCGCCACGGAGGGCGCGCCCGTCCTGGTGACCGACATCGATGCCGCAGCGGCCGAGAAGACCGCGGGGGCGCTGCGCGACGACGGTCTCCGGGCGCTGGCCTGCCGGTGCGACGTGGCCGACCGGGAGTCCGTCGAGGCCGCCGTCGCGCGGGCCGTCGAGGCGTTCGGCGCCCTCGACGTCCTGGTCAGCAACGCCTACAGCTGTCATCCCGACACCCCGCTCTTCGAGGAGGGGACGGACGAGGTGTGGGCGCGTGACCTGGACGTCACCCTGACCGGCGCGTACCGCTGCTGCCGCGCCGCGCTGCCTCACCTGGCAGCCTCAGGACGCGGTGCCGTCGTCTGCGTCGGCTCGGTGAACGGCCTTCAGGACTTCGGCAACCACGCCTACAGCGCCGCCAAGGCCGGCCTCGGCTCACTGACCCGCACCCTGGCCGGCCATGCCGCCGGCCGGGGTGTCCGCGTCAACCTCGTCGCCCCCGGCACCGTACGCACCCCGGCGTGGCGGGGCCGGGACGAGGACCTCGAGGAGATCCGCCGCCTCTACCCGCTGGGCCGGGTCGGCGAGCCGGAGGACATCGCCGCCGCCGTGGCCTTCCTCGCCTCCCGCGACGCGTCCTGGATCACCGGCACGACGGTGGTCGTGGACGGCGGGATCACCGCGGTGAACACCGGCTTCACCCGGCGCCCGGGGCGCGGCGACCGGCGCACCTGAGCATCGAGGCACCACCTCGGCCGCGCCGAATGTCACCGTTTCGTAGCGGTGGGGCCCCGGATACAACCGAATCCGCCCATTACCGGTCTAGCAGGCAGAGACCGCGCGGCAGACGCGCATTCGACGCGAGAGACAAGGCCAGCCCATGGGGGAGATTCGCAGACGGGCGACCGTCGTCCTGGGGACCACCGCTCTGGTGGCGCCGCTCACACTCGCGCTGGGCGCCGCCCCGGCGCAGGCGGCGAGCTGCACCACGCAGACCGGGCCGTACCAGAAGCAGGTGGAGAAGTTCCTGGGCCGCCCGGTGGACGGCCGGCAGTCCGCTGCCGACTGCAAGGCGACCCAGGCGTTCCAGACGAAGCACGGCATCACACCGAACATCGGCTACGCGGGGCCCGTCACCTGGGGCGTGATGGACCTCATGAACAAGCAGAAGGCCGTCGGGAAGAACCCGAACAAGGCCGGGAAGTGCCCGGTCAACAAGGGCCGCATCGCCTGTGTGAACCTCACGCTCCAGCTGAGCTGGATCCAGGACGGCAAGAAGCTCGTCTACGGCCCCGTCCCGGTCCGCACCGGTCGCAACGGCTACGAGACCCGCACCGGCCTGAAGAAGATCTACTGGCGCAACATCGACCACGTGTCCACCATCTACGACGTGCCGATGCCCTACGCCCAGTTCTTCGACGGCGGCCAGGCCTTCCACTCCGCCGGCGTCAGCATGTGGAACCCGCCCGGCTCGCGGGGCTGCGTCAACATGACCAAGACCACCGCGAAGAAGTACTGGTCGCTGCTGAAGAACGGTGACGACGTGTACGTGTACGGGCGCAAGCCGGGCACCTGACGGGGCACCCGGCCCGCACCGGCGCGTCAGGCCTGCGGCGCGTCGCCGAAGTCCGGGATCTCCAGCCGTACGCCACCCTGTCGCGCGGACTCGTGCGCGATGACGCCCGGCAGGGTGTAGCGGGCCGCCACCCAGGCGTTCACGGACGGCAGCGAGCGGGTGTTCACCGCCGTCACGAAGTCGTCCACCAGGAAGTGGTGGCTGCCCTCGTGCCCGTTGTGCAGGTGGTCGAACGTGCGCGGCAGCCGCGTGCGGTCGTGCACCGGCGCCGAGCCCGAGGTGAAGGCCGCCCGCAGATCCGGCGCGATGTGCTGGAGCGAGGGGTCGTCGGGGGACATGGTCGGCTTGGGCTCCAGCAGTTCGGAGATGTCCGTGACGCCTGACTTGTCCTGCCAGAGTGCCACCGTCGCGAGCTGTTCCATGCTCGCCTCGGTGCCGAAGAAGCGGAACCGGGACTCCCGGATGTGGGACGGGTAGCCCACCCGCCGGAACTCGTTCGTACGGAACGATCCGCCGCCCGCGACCTCGAACAGCGCCGTGGCGTTCGAGATGTCGTTGTCGAACTGGCTCACCGACCGGTCGAAGACGCCGTCGCCCCGCTCGTCGACCACCCCGACAGCCGACACGCTCACCGCGTGCGTCTGCCAGGCACCCAGCACCCCGCCCACCGCGTGCGTCGGGTACAGCAGCGGCGGATAGCTCGCCGTCGCCTTCCAGTTCTCCCCGCCGCTGTACTGATACGCCTCGTAGAACCCCAGATCCATGTCGTGGACGTAGTCGCCCTCGGCGTAGAACAGCCGCCCGAAGGCGCCTTCGGCGATCTGGTTGCGGGCGTGCACGGTCGCCGGGTGGTAGTGGCTGGTCTCGCCCATCATGTACGTCAGACCGGTCGCCTTGACCGTGTCGATGATCGCGGCGATCTCCTCCGCGGCGATCGCCATGGGGACGGCCGAGTAGACGTGCTTGCCGGCGTTCAGCCCCTGGAGCACCAGCGGGCCGTGCGTCCAGCGCTGGGTGAAGATCGCGACCGCGTCGATCTCCGGTGACTCCAGCATGGCCTCGTACGTCGGGAAGGTGCCGCTCAGGCCCTCCGCGGCGGCCAGCTGCTCGGCCCGCTCGGGCAACAGGTCGGTGACGTGGACGTCGCTGACGCCGGGGTGGGCGAGGAACAGCTTCGCGAACTGCCCCGAGAACTGCCCGGCGCCGACGATGCCGAGGGAGAACGTCATGGGATGGATGCCTTTCACTGGCCGAGGAGGAAATTGATCTGGCTGTTGGTCTGGTTCAGGCTGCTCACCGGGGCGCCGTTCGCGTAGATGTCCTGCATCGCGGGGCGCATCAGCGCGTACACGTCGGCGGCGTAGTCGGTGATCGGGAAGGAGAACGTCGTGAAGCCCTTTCCGCCGGTGACCGGTTCGGTGAAGGCGGAGACGTCGACGCCCTTCTTCCGGTAGGCCGCGACGGCCGTCTCCGTGCCGTCCGGCGTGGCCGGGAAGACGATCCCGTAGCGGCCGACGGTCCGCTGGCACGCGTCGGAGGCCAGATAGCGGACCCACTTCTTGGCGCCCGCCTTGTTGCGGGCGTTCTTGGTGATCGAGTCGGCGAGGCCGTTCATCATGGTCGCCCGCTTGCCGGTCGGGCCCTGCGGAGTGACGGCGGTGCCGATCTCCAGCCCTTTGGCGCCGTAGTACGTGGAGATCATCCAGGCGCCGTCGAAGGCGGCCGCGGCCGTGCCGGCGGCGACCTGCGCGTTGGGCGGGTTGGCGTTGTTGCTGTAGTCCGCGAAGGGCGCGAGGTAGCCCTTCTCGGCCAGGCCGAAGTACCAGTCCACGACCGACTGGAAGGTCTCGCTGTCGTACAGGTACCGGCTGCCCCAGCGCTTGCTGTCCGTGTAGCTCCAGCCGGCCGACGCGGTGAAGGGGCTCCACTGCGTCTGCCCGTCACCGTCTCCCGCGCCGCCGGTGGCGAGCCCGTACACCTTGACGTTGTTCTTGTCAAAGCCCGGTTCGTCGCCCCGCTTGCCGTTCCGGTCGACGGTGAGGCGGGCGACGGCCTTCTCGAAGGTGCCGCCGTCCTCGGGGTTCCAGGACAGGCCGCCCAGCTCGGCGGCGGTGAGGCCGGCGTCCGCGGCCATCTTCTCGTTGTAGAAGAAGGCGACGGTGTCCCAGTCCTTCGGAGCCCCGTAGCGGTGCCCGTCCTGGCCGATCCAGTTGGCGGCGAGTCCCGGCTGGTAGTCCGACTCCTCGATGCCCAGGTCGTCCAGCGGTTCGAGCACGTCCAGATCGGCGAACTGGCCGAACTTCTGGATGTGGTCGGTGAACACGTCCGGCTCGGTGCCCGCGATGAAGCTCGCGGTGAGCTTGGTCCAGTAGTCGTCCCAGCCCATCTGGGTGATCTCCACGTTCAGCCCGGGGTTCTGTTTCTCGAAGCCCTTGGCGCAGGCCTCGTAGGCGGGCAGCTGGTTGGCGTCCCAGAGCCAGTACGTCACCGTGTTCCCCGACGATCCGGAGGAGCCGCCCTGGGCACACCCGGTCACCAGGGACAGCGCCACGGCGGCGGCCAGCGACGTGAAGACGGTACGAAATCGCATGGCGGTTCCCTCACTTGATCCCGGTGAAGCCGATGGAGCCGACGATGCGCCGGGCGAACAGCCCGAACAGCACCAGCATGGGAAGCGCCGCGATCAGCGTCGCCGCCATCAGTCCCGACCAGTCGGTGCCGGTCTGCGGCGTCTGGGCGCGGAAGACGGCCAGTGCGACGGACAGCACGCGCGAGTTGTCGCTGTAGGACACCATCAGCGGCCAGAAGTAGTCGTTCCAGGAGGTGATGTACGTCAGCACCGCCAGTGTCAGCACGGGTGTGGACGCCATCGGCAGCAGGACCCGGAAGAAGACGCGGACCTTCCCGGCGCCGTCGAGCAGGGCCGCCTCCTCGACCTCGTGGGGGATGTTCAAGAAGAACTGGCGCAGGAAGAACACCGCGAACGGGGTCATGAACATCGTGGGCAGAGCGATCCCCAACAGGGTGTCCACCAGGCCGAGTTCCTTGATGAGGACGAAGTTCGGCAGCAGGGTGAAGATCGCGGGCACCATCAGCCCGGCCAGGAACAGCCCGAACACCGCGTCCCTGCCACGCCAGCGCAGCCGGGAGAAGGCGTACGCGGCCATCGCCGAGAAGAAGATCTGGCAGCCGGTGATCAGCGTGGAGACGAGCACCGAGTTGAGCAGGTAGCGCCAGAACGCCAGCCCGCCGCCCGATCCGCCCTGTGCGATCGCCTCCTCGGTCGACTGCAGGCCGAGCGCCCGCTCGAAGCCCCCGGTGGTGAGGTCGACCGGCAGCGGGTCGGCGGGCTGCGCCGCCAGCCCGGTGTTGGTGGACAGAGCGGTGCGCAGGATCCAGTAGAACGGCAGCAGCGTGACGAGCACGATCGCGGCCATCACCGCCCAGGCCATCACCCGCCCGAAGGAGGGGCTGCGCCTCGCACGCCGTACGGTCGTCGTCGCGACGGCAGTCATGTCGGGTCTCTCCCTTCTGTCAGCCGAGGTCGGTCCGGCCGGCCCGGGTGAGCCGGTACTGCAGGACGGTGACGGCGGTGAGGACGATCAGCAGGGCCACGGACATCGCGGAGGCGTAGCCGAACTGGAAGCGGCCGAACGCGGAGCCGTAGATGTAGTACTGAAGGACGTTCGTGGCGTTCGCCGGACCGCCCATGGTCGTCACGGCGACGGTGTCGAAGACCTGGAACGAGCCGATCACCGTCATGATCAGCACGACGGCGAGCACGGGACGCAGCAACGGCAGGGTGATCCGCCAGAACATCCGCCACTCACCCGCGCCGTCCACCCTCGCGGCCTCGTACAGATGGGCCGGGATCGCCTGGAGCCCGGCGAACAGCAGCAGCGCGGTGTAGCCCACGTGCCGCCAGACGTTGATCAGGGCGATGGTCGGTATCGCCCACGTCTCGTCGGCGAGGAACGGGATCCGGTCGGCGCCCAGCGCGGTCACGATCTCGTTGCCGATGCCGAGCTGGGTGTCCAGGATCCAGAGCCAGACGATGCCGGCGACGACGTTCGACATCAGGTAGGGCGTGAGCACGATGCCGCGCAGGACCGCCGACTGCGTCAGCCGCTGCAACAGCACGGCGATCGCCAGCGCCGAGACCGTCTGCACGCCTATGTTGATCACCACGTACACGACGGTGACCCGCAACGAGTCCCAGAAGATGGGGTCCTTGACCATGCGGACGTAGTTGTCGAGGCCCACCCACTCCGCCGGGGTCAGCAGATTGAACCGGGTGAAGCTCAGGTACACGCCCCGCAGCGTCGGCCACAGCAGGAAGACCAGGAAGCCCAGCAGGGCGGGCGCGAGGAACACGGCCGCGAGACGCCCGTCACCCCGGGGTGTCGGCGGACTGCTGGAGGCGACGGACATGGGCGGGCTCCTCGGCTGGTGCGGCTCGTTCTGAGGTGACTTACTTTTGGACCGGAAGAATCTCTGCGTCAAGGGGTGTGCGGACATCTTCTGGAGGCGTTGTGCAGGGCATAGAGTGGGACCATTACTTCAGAAGCAAAATAAAACCCAGGGGGTCCGACCTCTATGACCGCAGGTTCCGCCAGCTGGCTGCCGCTGAGTCCGGGTGAACGCTCGGTGGCGATCGAGGTGCTCGTCAACGGCCCGCTCTCCCGCGCCGAGCTCGCCCGGCGGCTGGACCTCTCCGCCGGCAGCCTCACCAGGCTGACCAAGCCGCTGATCGAGTCCGGCCTGCTGGTCGAGTCCCCCGAGGGCGGCGCGGCGGGGGAGAGCAGGCAGGGCCGGCCCTCACAGCCGCTGGACGTCGTCGCCGAGTCCAGGTCCTTTCTCGGCTTCAAGGTCACCGAGGACATGGTCTACGGCGTCGTCACCACCCTCAGGAGCGAGATCGTCGCCCGCCACGACCGCCCCCTCACCACGCACGATCCCGGTGAAGTGGCCGACCTGCTCGCGCAGATGGCCGGCGAGCTGGCACACAGTCACCCCGGGCTCGCCGGGATCGGCATCGGGGTGGGCGGATTCGTGCAGGACCGCGCCGTGGTGGGGGAATCGCCGTTCCTGAACTGGCGTGACATTCCGCTCGCCGCGCTCGTCGAGGAGCGCACCGGGCTGCCGGTGGTCGTGGAGAACGACGTGGCCGCCCTCGTGGAGGCCGAGACGTGGTTCGGCTCCGGGCGCGGCCTCGACCGGTTCGTCGTCCTGACCATCGGCGCCGGCATCGGCTACGGCCTGGTGCTGGGCGGCAAGCGCGTGCCGTCCGAGGGGGAGGACCGGGCGTTCGGCCGCCGCTGGATCCTCGATCCCGCCGGTCCGCTCACCCCCGACGGGGAGCGTGGCAGCGCGGTCTCCCTGCTGACCATCCCCAGCATCCGCTACCAGATCCGGGCGGCCACCGGAGGCGACCACACCTACGAGGAGATCCTCGACCGCGCCACCGCGGGGGAGCCCATGCCCGCCCGTGTGGTGGGCGACGCCGCCCGCGCGCTCGGCATCCTCCTCGCCCACATCGCCAACTTCGCGATGCCGCAGAAGATCCTGCTCGCCGGGGAAGGGGTCGGACTGATGGATGTGGCGAGGAACACGGTGGAGGAGACGATCCGCGCCCGCCGGCATCCGCTGGCCGCGCCGGTCGACCTGGAGACCAGGAAGTCCAACTTTCACGACTGGGCCCGTGGCGCCGCCGTGCTGGCCATCCAGGTCCTGGTGCTGGGCGCGGCGGACGCCTGAACTGCCCGGCCGGTTCGGGGACATGGACGTGATCAGGGACACTGCCCGATATGTCCGTTAAGCTGGTGATTACTCACCTCGCCTTCACCTGGCCCACCGTATGCTTCACAGCATGTCCACCACTGTTGAAGCCGCCACCGAGCGATCGGCCGCGGAGGTCAACGAGGAGATCCGGGCGCTGTGGCGCCGGTCGGGCGGGACACTGACCACCGAGCAGCGCGAGGAGTACCAGCGCCTCGTCCTGGAGTGGGCCGCCGCGGCGCCGCAGCCGGCGCAGGCCGCCTGACCCCGCTCGCGGCGGGCCCGGTGCCCGTCCGGCCCGGATCTCTCCGTCAGCCCCACGTGGCCGAGTAGTAGCGCTGGTAGGCCTTGCGGTCCTGTTCCGTACGGATGTACCGCGTGGCCACCAGCGCGACCAGACTGCCCCCGACGACCAGCAGGCCGGGCCCGACGTTCCTCGGGTCCGCCAGCCGTGCCAGCAGTTCCCTGCCCGCCTCACCCGAGACCGGGGAGGAACCCCCCGATGCCGCGGCGCTCTGCGGATCCGACGGGGGCGGGACGGTGCCCTGGCCGTTCTGCGGGCCCGATGTGATCAGCTGGACGCCGAGCGCCGACAGCGCCTGCGGCAGCGGCTGGAAGAAGGTCGTCCCGCCCTCCCGGCAGTCCCCGCTGCCGCCAGAGGTCACACCGAGCGCGATGCCCTCGGAGAACAGCGGCCCGCCGCTGTCCCCGGGCTCGGCGCACACGTTCGTCTCGATGAGGCCGGTCACCGTGCCCTCGGGGTAGTTCACCGTGGCGTCGAGCGCGGTCACCTCGCCGTCCCGCAGACCGCTGCTGCTGCCGCTGCGGAACACCCGCTGACCGACCGACGTCTCGCCCACGGCCGTGATCCGCACCCCCTGCCCGTTGCCGATCGCCACGATGCCCGCCCCGTCGCCGGCCCGCCCGCCCGCGTACTGCACGAGCGAGTAGTCGTTGCCCGGGAAGCTGCCCGTGACGGTACGGCCCACCGGCCGGTTGCCCCGGTTGTCCGCGAACCAGACCGAACCGTCGGGCCCGCAGTGCCCGGCCGTGAGGATGAAGTCGGTCTTGCCGTCGGTGACGTTGAAGCCCGCCGAGCAGCGCCCGGCGGTGGACAGGATCGGCAGGGCGCCGTTGATACGCGTGGTGAAGGTGCCCTCGGTGCGCTCCATGCGCACAAAGCCCCCGATGCCGTCCGCGAGGTCGGTCAGCCCGGACCAGTCGGCGGCGGAGACGGTGCTGTCACCCCGGACCACCACCTCGTTCGACCGGTAGTCCACCAGCCACGCCGTGCCCGGCACCCGCGGAGCCGAACGCAGTTCCTCCGTGGCGGACTTGAGCTCGCGCATGCTGTGCCGCACGAGCTTCGCCGTCGCACCCGCCCTGCGGACCTCGGCGGCCGCCTCGTCGTCGGTGACCGCGACGACCGGCCGCCCCCGGCCGTCCATCCAGCTGCCCGCCGTGCGGGAGGAGCCGAGCTTGTCGACCAGGCCCGCGCCGGTGTTCTCGGCGAGCACCCCCGGGGACGCGGCGGGAGGCTCGCTCGCGACCGCCTGTGTGACCATCGCCGCCCCGAGGACGATCCCGCCGACTGACGCCAGCCGTGCCACTCGCCGGACGATCCGTCGTCGTGCGTGCCTCATGCATGGCTCCCGAACCCCGAACACGCGGCGCGATGGCACCGCGGGGCGCCCGGGTCGTCGAGCGCCCTCTCTCCATACGTGCCGGGGTCCGGCAGCGTTCACCCCTGGGGCGACCGGCTCAGTTCTTGCGGGCCACCCCGCCGAACATCGCGACCTCCTCCGGCTCGGCACCGTCGCCCTGCTCCGGACGCCAGCGCGAACAGGACACGACGCCCGGCTCCAGCAGCTCGAGGCCGTCGAAGAAGCCCGTCACGGCCTCGGGGGTGCGCTGGGTCAGCTTCGGAGTGCCGTGCTCGTTCCAGAACTTCACCGCCTCGTCCACATCCGGCATCGAGGGCGAGGTGATGGTGTGCGACAGCACCAGATGGCTGCCCGGCGGCAGCGCGTCCATCAGCCGCCGCACCACGCCGTAGGGGTCCTCGTCGTCGCGGAGGAAGATGACGACGCCGAGCAGGATCAGCGCCACGGGCTGGGTGAGGTCCAGCGTCTTCGCGGCGTGTTCGAGGATCGCGTCGACGTTGCGCAGGTCCTCGTCGAGGTAGTCGGTGCGGCCCTCGGGCGTGCTGGTGAGCAGCGCGCGGGCGTGCGCCAGGACGAGCGGGTCGTTGTCGACGTACACGATCCGGGCGTCGGGGGCGATCCGCTGGGCGACCTCGTGGGTGTTGTCGGCGGTGGGCAGGCCGGTGCCGACGTCCAGGAACTGGCGGATGCCCAGGTCGGAGACCAGGTGGCGCACGGCGCGGCCCAGGAACAGGCGGTCCGCCTGGGCGTAGTCGCCGATTCCCGGGTGCAGTTGACGGATCTGGTCGCCGGCCGCCCGGTCGACCTCGTAGTTGTCCTTGCCGCCGAGCCAGTAGTTCCAGATCCGTGCGGTGTGCGGCTGGGACGTGTTGATGCGCTCGCGCAGCGACTGGGCCATACCGTCCGCGGCTGGCGGGTTCTCGGTCACGGAATCAGCTCCTGGGGGTGCCTGGTGCAGGGCGCGGAGACGCCCCGTGCGGTGTCAAGACGCAATCTAGACCGACGAATTGATCTTTGCCGGTGCTTGTGTGTTTTCGGTGCCCCCCGTGCTCGTGACCTCGCTCCACGGCCGCCTATCGTGGGCCCATGACCAGGATCCCGCACGGAACGTCCGGTGAACCGAACCCCCTGCGCGCGCTGGACCTCGATCAGCTGCGGCGCCGTACGAGCATGAAGTGGCGCGCCTACCCCGACGACGTGCTGCCGCTGTGGGTGGCGGAGATGGACGTACCGCTCGCCGCGCCCGTCGCCCGCGCACTCACCGACGCGATCGCCCTCGGCGACACCGGCTATCCGGCCGGCACCGCCTACGCCGAGGCGCTGGCCGGCTTCGCCGAGAAGTGGTGGGGCTGGTCCGGGATCGACGTGGGGCGCACCGCGATCGTGCCCGACGTGATGCTCGGCGTCGTCGAGATGCTGAAGCTGGTCTCCGGGCCGGGCGACGCGGTGGTGGTCAACCCGCCGGTGTACCCGCCGTTCTTCCAGTTCGTCGCGCACATGGACCGGCGGGTGGTCGAGGCGCCGCTGGGCCCGGACCTCAGGATCGACCTCGGTGTCCTGGAGGACGCCTTCCGGCAGGCCGTGGCGGGCGGGGGGCGTGCGGCGTACCTGCTGTGCAGCCCGCACAACCCGACCGGGACCGTACACACCGCCGAGGAGCTGTCCACCGTCGCCCGCCTCGCCGGGGAGTACGGCGTGCGCGTCGTCGCCGACGAGATCCACGCCCCGCTGGTCCTCGGTGCCACGGACTTCGTGCCGTACCTCAGCGTGCCCGGCGGCGGGAGCGGCCTGTCGCTGATGTCGGCCTCCAAGGCCTGGAACCTCGCCGGGCTCAAGGCGGCCCTCGCCGTCGCGGGCCCCGAGTCCGCCGCCGACCTCGCCCGGCTTCCCGAGGAGGTCGGCCACGGCCCCAGCCATTTCGGCGCCCTCGCCCACACCGCCGCCCTGCGCGACGGCACCGCCTGGCTCGGCGCCCTGCTGGCCGGCCTCGACGAGAACCGGCGCCTGCTCGCCGGGCTGCTCGCCGAGCGGCTGCCCGCCGTGGTCTACCGCCCTGGCGACGCCACCTACCTCGCCTGGCTCGACTGCCGCGCGCTCGGCCTGGGCGAGGACCCGGCCGACGTCTTTCTGCACCGGGGCCGGGTCGCGCTCAATTCCGGCCTGCCGTTCGGCACGGGCGGCGCCGGGCACGTACGGCTGAACCTGGCCACGTCGCCGGAGATCGTCACGGAGGCGGTACGGCGGATGGCCGCCGCGCTGAAGTGACGGCGGCATGCCTACACTTCCGGCCATGGACGCCACACGGCTCGGAGCCGGCAAGTACCTGCTGATCACCAGCTACCGCAAGGACGGCACCCCGGTCCCCACGCCCGTCTGGGTCGTCGCCGACGGTGACGCGCTCGGGGTGTGGACGGTCGCCGACTCCTGGAAGGTCAAGCGGATCCGGCGCCGCTCCGACGTCCTCGTGGGCCCCTGCGACCTGCGCGGCAACCCGACCGGTGAGCAGGTGCCCGGCTCCGCCGAGATCACCGACGCGGCCACCACGGCCCGCTACCGCGGGCTCATCGCCCGCAAGTACGGCATCGTCGGCCGCCTGACGCTGTTCGGCAGCCGGCTGCGGCGCGGCCCGCAGGGCACGGTCGGCATCCGGGTGACCCTGAACGCCTGAGGGACGCGGGGCGATCCGGGCGCGTCAGGTCCAGGCCCGGTACGGCTCGTCGAGCAGCTGGAACACCGGCTCGCCCCGTACCGGGTCCTTGGCGGTGGACAGCCGCACGCGGTCACCGCTGTGGATGCCGATGGGCGGACCCATCACGCGGCCCCGCACCACGAACCCCTCGGCCATCTCGATCAGGGAAACGTTGCGCGCGGCGGGCGTGTTGCGGTGCACCACCGTCGTGTGGCGGACCGTACCGGTGCCCTCGCTGCGTTCCGTCCGCAGCTCGCTGCCCTGGCAGACCGGGCAGAGCAGCCGGTGATACGTCGCGGTGCCGCACCAGGTGCAGCGCTGGTAGAGCATGGCCTCCTGGTCCGGGGCCCGGTGGTCGAGGACGCCCGCCGCGGAGCCGGATGCCTGCTGAGCGACGGTTCCTGAGTGGTGGTACACGCTGTCAACTCCCTGCGCTCGGCCGGAAATCCGCGTGCGCGACGCCATGCGCACGCCTGTGCGCGGCTCGCCGTGCCACCGTGCACGGCCACCAGCGTATGGCACTGAGTGTCACTCGTAAAGGCACTCCGTACCCCCATCATTGCGGGGATCAGTCCCGCCCGAGCGTCGTCTCGATCTCCTGGACCACCCGCCACAGGGGGGCGCCGCGCCGCGAGACGACGACCACCACGTCCTCGGGCCGCTGCTCCGCAGGGGGAGTGGGCCCGCCTCCGAAGGCGCCCTGCACCAGGCCCAGGGCGTGGTCCACCGCGGCGGCCGCGTCACCCCTGCCGTCCGAACGCAGCCAGGACCGCAGCCCGTTGTTGTGCGCCGCGACCACGGCGGCCGCGATCACGTCCGCCCGCAGGGTGCCGTCGCGCAGTCCGGCGAAACGCCCGCGCAGGTAGTCGGCGAGGGCGCGTTCGTAGCGCCACACCACGGACAGCTCGTACGCGCGCAGACCCGGCACCTTCTTCGTGAGCCGGTAGCGCTGCACGGAGAAGGCCGGGTTCTCGGCGTACATCCGCAGCACCAGCCGGGCCGCGTCGCAGACCCGGCCGACCGGCTCGTCGTCCTCGCCGCCGGTCGAGAGGAAGGCCGTCATGTCGGCCAGGCATCGCTCGTGGTCGGGGAAGACCACGTCCTCCTTGGACGGGAAGTACCGGAAGAACGACCGCCGCCCGACCCCGGCGAGGGCCACGATGTCGTCCACGGTGGTCTGTTCGTAGCCCCGCTCCAGAAACAACTGGAACGCCGCCGCGACCAAGGCCTCGCGCATGGGCGGTTTCACGCTCATGGGACGGAACGTAGCACCTGAACAGGCCTGGCACTCAGTGCTGCACCGACGGGGAACTCGGTGCCGTGCGGGTGAGGCGTCGCGCGTCCTGGCCGGTCACGTGCCCTCGTCGCCCGCCGCTCCGCTGCCGCCGGACTCGGACAGCCGGCTCACCGCCGCGGACACCTGGCGCTGCGTCGCGTCGGGCAGCGGCTCACCCTGCACGGCGGTCACCAGGTCCTGGGCGAGCACATGGAGCTTGGTGTTGGTGTTCTGCGAGACCATCACCAGGACGTGCCACGCGTCCTGCGGGCTCAGTTGGAACGTGGCCATCAGGACACCGCGGGCCAGGTCGATGGTCGGCCGGGTCTGCATGGCCCTGCGCAGCTGAACGACCTCGGCTCCCAGTTCGGGGCCGCCGGCCTCGTCGTCGGCCGCGCCGGTGAACAGGGGCCAGGTGCCCGTGAGGGTGAGGAGCCGTTCGGCCACGGGGCCGGCGGCCTGGATCGTCACCGTCTTCCCTTCCGTGAGGGCTTGTTCGCGAAGGGCGAGCAGGACGTTCAGGGCCGAGCAGTCACAGAAGACCACGCCCTGGAGGTCGAGGTCGATGCCCTCGGGCGCGGACTCCAGCGCGCCACGCAGGGCCGCGCGCAACTCGTCGGCCGCCTGCAGGTCCAGCTCCCCGCACACCGTCACCACCGTGCGGGCACCGTCGGGCAGCGCGGCGGTCGAAAGCTGCCCCGGTCGCGAGGGCGCGAAGGTGGCGGGCTGCGTCGTGTACGCAGACTCCGGCATGGCCGACACTCCTTCGATCCTCCTGCCTGCCGTCTCCATCAGGGTTGTCCTCACGCCGCGATACGTCAAGAGATACACGAAATCTAGTTCGCGTTTTTGAATACGGGAAACCTCGGTCCTATGATGGCCCTCATGAGTGAAGTGCCTGAACCGCATACCGGATGGACCTTCCTCACCAACCACGCCCGGGTGCTGGCGGCCATCGCCGATGATCACACCGCCCGCGTACGCGACATCGCGGCACACTGCAGGCTCACCGAGCGAGCCGTGCAGAAGATCATCGTCGATCTGGAGCAGGCCGGTTATCTCTCCCACCGGCGTGAGGGGCGGGGGAACACGTACCGCATCGAGCCCGGCAAGGTGCTGCGGCACCCGGCAGAGGCGGGGCTCACGGTGGCCGCGCTGCTCGCCGTGCTCGCCCGGGACGAGGCGGACCGGAGCCGGGAGCCCGCGGACAGCGGGGCCACGGGCCGCGACGGCTGAACCGCGCGGCCCCGCGGCATCCGGCGCACTCCGGCCGGACTCACGCGGTGGCCGTGCCTACGTGTGGTCCGCCGGCACGCGGATGTCCACGACGCAGACGTCGTCGCGCCGTTCCTGTTCCAGTACCGCCGTGAGCAGCGGGCCGAGTGAGCCGGGCTCGTCGGTGTGGTGGGAGACCAGGGCCCGCGCGAGCCGTTCGATGCCGAGGTCGATGGCCTCGGACGGACGCTCCACGAGCCCGTCCGTGTACAGCAGCAGCCGGTCGCCGGGTTCCAGCCGGCACTCGATCTGCTCGAAGACCGGGGTCGTGCTCGCGCCGAGCAGCATCCCACCGGGCCGGCCGAGCCGGCGTACCTCACCGGCACGCAGGAGCAGCGGCGGCGGATGGCCCGCCTGGGCCCAGACCAGCCGGCGCTCGTCCGGGTGGTAGTGGGCGAGCACCATGGTCGCCGTGCCGTGCGGGTCGCGCGAGTGCAGCAGCAGTGTGTTCAGCCCGCTGAGGGCACCCGTGAGGGAGGAGCCGGTGATGACCATGCCCTTGGCGGTGAACCGGAGCTGAGCCATCGTGGCGACCGCGTCGATGCCGTGACCGGCGACGTCGCCGACCACGAACAGCGCGGTGCCGTCGGGCAGTTCGATGGCGCTGAACCAGTCGCCGCCGACATGGATGCCCGACTGGGCGGGCAGATAGGTCACCTCGACCCGCAGCCCGGCCAGGTGCAGCGGTTTGTCCGGCAGGGGCAGCAGCGCGTGCTGGAGCCGGGCGGCCAGCACCCGTTCGGCCTGGAGCGCTCCGTGCTGGGTGAGGTTCTGCCGTTCGCTCCTCACCAGGGCGAGTTCGGCGTTGCGCTGTGCCGTGAGGTCCTGGAGGAAGCCGTGCACCTCGACGGGCCTGCCGTGCAGATCGGCGACCGCCTCGGCGACGGTCCGCAGATGCCGTACCCCACGCGCCGTCCGGATCCGGAACGGCACGTCGGCCGGGCGCCCTTCGCCGCCCAGGGCCTCGATGGCGCGGGTCAGCAGTGGCGCGTCCTCCGGCAACGCGAGGCCGGGCAGGTCGTGAAGGCGTACCGGGCCGTCGGCCGGGTCGCGGTCGAGGACCGCGAAGACCTGGGCGGACCAGGTGATGTCGCCGGAGACCAGGTTCCAGCTGGCCCAGCCGAGTTTGCCCAGCCGCTGGACGTCCGCCAGCCGCTGTTCCTGGCGGTCCGACGGGTCGTGCCGGACCCAGCTGACGACGAGCCCGTCGCCGAGCCGCGCCACGCGTACCGAGTACGTGGACGTCTCCGCGCTGTCGGCCACCAGGTCCTGCTGTGCGAACGGCTCTCCCTCGTACGGCTTTCCGGCGCTCAGCACGTCCTGGCACCGCTGCCACAGCGACTCGTCCGCGATCGGCGGCCAGCACTCCAGGATCCGCAGACCGGCCAGCTCGCGGCCGGTACGCCCGGCGACGTCGACGGCCTCCGGGGTGACCGCGTCGATGCGGTAGTCCTCGACCTCGCCCGAGGCGGCGCGCAGCGGGGTGAGCAGCATCGCCGCTCCGGGCAAGGTGTCGAACACGGTCTGCACGGTGGCGGCGAAGCCGTCGGTCGCCGGTTCCGGGGGCGCGTCGAACGCGCGCAGCCTGCCCGCGCACAGCCGGACGACGGCCCGCAGGTGCTCGCGGGTGGTGGGTGTGAACGGACCGGGACGGGTGCGCAGGACGCCGATGGAGATCTCGGCGGCGCCGTCGGTCACCACGGGCAGCCAGGCGCGCGACCGCCACTGCTCGGGCGGGTCACCGATGAGCAGGAACCGCTCCCGGTCCACCGTGAGGTCCTCCAGCCAGCGCGCCTCGCGGGTGCGCAGGGTGTCGAGCGCGGCGATGCCGGTCAGGGGCGGCACGTGGCGCCACTGCGCGGCCAGGGTGGCGTCGATGCCGGCGTGCCCGACCAGTTGGAGGCCGTCGGTGGGCAGCTGGGCGAAGATCATGACCGCGTCGGCGGCGACGGTGCCCGAGAGATGCTCCAGCAGGCACCCCGCCAGCTCCTGCGTACTGCGCACACCGACGAGCGCCCTGCCCAGCCGCCCCAGCGCGGTGGAGACGTCGTCGGCCGGATCACGGGCGGGTTCGGGGAGGGGGAGGCCGGGGGGTGTGGGGGTGCCGGAGGCAGTGGTGGCGGGCGCGCCGGGGCCGGCGGAGTGGGCGGTGCCGGAGCCGGGACCCGTGGGGGCGCCGGGGCCGGTGCCAGGGTGGCTGGGGGTGCCGGGAGCGGGAGCGCCGGGGGCGCCTGAGGTCTCGGCGGGAGGGGCGTCAGGGTCACCGGGGTCGGCGGATGCATGGGCGCCGGGGCAGTGATGGGCGGGCCTGCCGGTGGCGCCGGGGGCAGTGGTGGCGGGGTTCTGGGGGACCGGTGGGGCGGGGTCGATCGGGTCGCCGGATACGGGGGTGGGGGTGCCGCAGAGGCGTGTCCCGGTGGTGCCGGGGCTGTCGGGAACCGGTGCGTCAGGGTCACCGGGGCCGCCGGATGCAGGGGTGCCGGATCCGTCGGGGACGGGGGCGCCTGCGGTGTCGGGGCCGGCGGTGAGCGGGTCGTCGGGGACCGGTGCGTCACGGGTGTCCGGGTCCGCGGACGCGGAGCCGGCCGGCGTCCCGCCGGACCTGGCCGGGGCGGACGAGTCGGTGCCGAGAGTGATCCAGCACTGCTCGATCAGCGTGTGGCCGCCGGCCTTCGCACGCCGGAGAAGTTCCTGGTGCGCGGCGTCCGCCGAGCAGCCGGTGCGTGCCATGACGGCGCCCTTGGCCCGCTCCAGGACGGCGGAGGTTGCCGCCAGGTCCCGCAGCCGGTCTCCTTCGGCGCGTCGGACGGCAGGGGATCCGGCCGCTGTGACCTTCTCGGACCCGGTGCCGTTCTCCGCCGGGATTGCGGGGTCGCTCGTCACGCGTCGAGCATCGCACAGGGACCCCCCTGGGAGCGCAAGCTCGTCCGGCGGGAATCCACTCGAAAGTGCCAGCGCGAGGCCAGGGGCAGGCGCCTTGTGCACTGCCGGGCGCACGCCAGGTCGGTGTGGGCTTCGAGGGCCACGCCCGAACGCGCCCCTCAGCGACCCGAGTTGTGCTCCACCAGCGCGTCGGTCACCGCCCGCACGCTCCGCGCGATGTGCTGGAGCTGCAGCAACTCGGCGGCGTAGAGCTTGATCGTGTGCTCGATGACCGACTCCGGCATGCCCAGCCGCGGCAGATCGGCGCGCGCGGTCTGCAGGGCGGTGCGGGCGACCCGGACCTCCTGCTGGAGCTGGAGCTGCGCGTGCCGGGCGAGCAGCACGGGGTGACGGATCAGTGCCGGGTAACCGGCGTACCGCGCCGGTACCAGCTCGCGCAGCCACTTGGCCGCCGAGCGCTCCCAGTCGTAGCTGCCGGGGGTCTTGACCTGGCACGGCCAGTCCGGGCTGGTGCGCGTGGACGTCAGGGGCATGATCATCGCTTCCGGTGTGCTGCGGTGCGGAGGTGGTCCGCGGTGGTGGGGCGGTCCCGGCCTAGGGGATAGCCAGGACCGCCCCTACCGAACACCCAGGGCACCGATGTGGGGTAGGGGACATCGGCTTCGGGTGTTCGTGCGGGTGCCCTGGAGAGTCGGCCTGTGCGTGAGCGGGTGACCGGCTCTCCTGAGGCGGGTGCGGATCCGCGAGCAGTATTTATATATGCCGACCGCTTTGCAAGACGTATGAAAACATTCATGCGTGCTTTGAAATGAAAGGTCCCTTTGTAATGTCGTTGAGGCAGGGGTGGAGTCAGTCCCGCAGGAAGAACTGATGCTGGTCGGAGATCTGCTCGTACGCCTCCAGCCGGGCCTGGGTGCGCTCGGGGTCGGCGTCGGTCATGGCCTGGAGCAGCGCGGCCGCCATCACGCCGGGTGCTGCGTAGGAGTCGAAGACCAGCCGTGAGCCCGTACCGGTGGCGAAGGTGACGTCGGCCTCGTCGGCCAGCGGCCCGAAGGCCCGGTCGGTGATGAGGGCCACGCGCAGCCCGGCGTCGCGCGCGAGGCGTACGGCGGCGAGGGTCTCCTGGGCGTGCCGGGGCAGGGAGAAGGCCAGCACCCAGGTACCGCCTGCCTCGCGGGCCTGCAGCAACGCGTCGTAGGCGACGGTGCCGCCCAGCGTCACCAGCCGCACGTCCGGGTGGATACGGCGCGAGGCGTACGCGAAGTACTCGGCGAGGGAGGCGGAGATGCGCAGGCCCAGCACGGTCAGCGGAGCCGACTCCGACAGCGCCCGGCCGATCTCGACGACCTGGCCGGGGTCGGCGAAGTCGCGGCGGAGGTTCTCCAGGTTCTCGATCTCGGCGTCGACGGCCGCCTGGAGTTCGTTGCCCCGTTCCTCCTCGGCGCTCGTGGCCCCTCCGGCCAGGGTGCCGAGAGCGATGGCCTGGAGCTTCTCCCGTAGCGCGGGGTAGCCGCTGAAGCCGACGGCGGCGGCGAAACGCGTCACGGACGGCTGGCTGACCCCGACCCGGTCGGCGAGCTCGGTGATCGGCAGGAACGCGGCCTCGGTGATGTGCTCGATCAGGTACTGGGCGATGCGCCGCTGCCCCGGTGACAGCCGGGGCCGGTCGAAAAGCGCCCTGAGCTGGTAGGTCGGGGCGGCCTCCGCCTCCGGTGCGCTCTTTCCCGAGGTGATCGCGGACGCCTGTGCGCGTGCCTGTTGTGGCGATGGCACCGGTGCGCCTCCTTTGCTTCCCACGAAGCTTCAACATAGCTCACGCACCGTGGCGATCAGGGGCGCACGCGGGTCGCCCCCCGGCACCCGGAGCCGTGCGGTGGGCGCGCTCCCGCGGCCGGCTCCAGGAGCGCACCGGCGGGCCGCCGGCGGTGGACCCGGGCGCGACCCCCGCAGAGCCCGGCGCGACGCCGCACGCCGCGCCGGGCGCCCGCCCCGGCGTTCACCGAGACGCTCGCGCGGAAAGGCTGACGGGCGTGCACCTCCCTTACCAGCGTGGCCCGTTGCACGATCTGCCGGACACACCCGAGGCCTACGACGCCGTCCTCGCCCGCGTCGCCGAGGAAGCGCTCGCCCGGATCACACCCGACGGCAGCCTCGAACACCCCGCCGCCCGGCTCGACGTCGGCGACACCTCTCTCGGCGTCACGTCCCTGCTGGCGCTCGCCTGGCAGCGCGGCCGGGACCCGCGACTGCCGGAGGCGGTGCGCCGCAGCCTCGCCTTCCATCTGCGCGAGCGGGTGTTCCGCGAGGACAACCCCGGATATCCCAACCTCAGGGCACGTGGCTCGGGACTGCCGTACGCACGCTTCGCGCTCCGCGCGGGCGCGCATCCGCACGGCGACTGGCCGAGCACCGTCTGGGCGCTGCTCCAGGCCGTCGACGTGCTGGACGCGGCGGACGGCCTCCTCGACGACCGGGCGCGACGGGACCTGGCGGCGCTGGGGCTGGGCTACTGGCAGTGGCTGACCGAGGCCACCTTCTTCAACCCGCAGCAGGCCGGCAACCAGGCGATCGCCTGCGTCGTCGGCGGCCTCATGCTGGCCCGCCACCTGCCGCCCGCATCGGGCAGGACGGTCCGGCTGCGCGCGATGCGCCTGTACGACCGTGAGGTCCGGGCCCGCCGGGTACGCGCCCGGGGCGCGCTGCTGCCGCCCGAGCACGGCGGCGCCTACGACAACAACTACGGCCCGATCTCCCTGTCCTTCCTCGCCCAGGCCCACCGGGTCAGCGGCGAGGAGGTCTTCGCCGAGGACGGCGACGCCCTCGCCCGGTTCGTCGACGCGCGTCTCACCGGCGGCGGCTTCGACATCGGCGGGCCCCGCTACAGCGAACAGCACTGCGGCTTCGAAGCGGTCCTGGGGCTACGCCATTTCGGCCGCCGTATCGGCGCCGACCTCGGCCGCTACCGGGGCGACACCCGCTGGGCCCGGCACGCGGCACAACCCGACGGCGGCGTCGACGGCCACTTCGCCTTCATGCTCGTCTGGCAGATCCAGGACACCCCGGGCTGGCACCGCACGCCCTCGGCGGCCCCGGCCCGGCACCAACTGCGCGCGGGCGGCGTCTCGGTGGCGTTCGACGACCGGATGACCCCGGCCCTGATCGAGGCGGCCGGCACCTACTACCTCCCCGCCGCCGTCCACCGCCAGCACGGCTTCGGACCGGTGACGGACGGGCTGTTGCTGTGCCGCCCGTTCGGCGAGGTCCGCGTCCGTGACCTCCGCGCCGGCGGCCTGGCGGGCAAGCTCGTCACCCAGCCGGTCGTGGACCGCGAGCGCGTCCTGCGCCATGTGCGGTCCCTGTACGTCACCGACGGCACGCGCCTGTGGGTGACGGTCGCCGTGCAGCGGCTGACCGGGACGCCGTATCTGCTGGCCGGAATGCCCTACGCGGCGGACGACGGCGACCGGGTGCGCAGGACCGCGCGGCCCGCCGGTGTGGCCTCGGCCGGCAGCCTGCGTCTGACGCACCCCGCGGCGGCGGGCACCGACCACTTCGACGCCCGCGCGGAAATCACCCAGGAGCAGGCGGCGTTCGCGCTCTCCGCCGACCCGCGGGTCTTCGGCAACCCGGACGACAGCTGGCGCCATCTGGTCTCCTCGACGGCCCTGGTGGCGGGTCCGGCCCCCGGCGCGCCGGCGGACCTGCACGTGTTCGCCGTGCGCTACGGCGATGCCGGCCCGTTCACCGCGGAGTTCGAGGCCGGTGCGCGCGGTCTGCGAGTCCGCACCGACGCGTTCACCGCGCTGATCGGTGACGCGGCGGGCGACGCCCACGGCGAACCGGAGCTGACGCTGCGGCGGCCCTGAGGCCTGCCGTCCGGATCACACCGCACCCGCGGGCCGGCCGCCCCTCAGCCGCCTGGACGACGCCACGGGTCAGCACACCTGGTCCGCCTCCACCACCAGGTCCGCGAGGTCCCGTGTGGCTGCCACCAGCTCGGCGTTGCGCTGGTCCGTCCGCATCACCCAGGTCACCGCCTCCTCGTGGCCCTTACCGAACTCCTCGTGCCGGGCGACGAGGCGGCGGATCCGCTCCGGCTCGGGCAGCTCGCAGAACCACACCTCGTCCAGCTGGGGCCGCACGCGTGCCCACGCACCCGAGCCGAGCAGCAGGTAGTTGCCCTCGGTCACGATCAGTCGGGCGTCCGGCGGGACCGGGATCGCGCCCGCGATCGGCTGCTCCAAAACCCGCTCGAAGCCCGGCGCGTACACCACGTCCTCCCGGTCCTCGTGCAGACGGCGCAGCAAGGCGGCGTACCCGGCCGCGTCGAAGGTGTCGGGCGCCCCTTTGCGGTCGCGGCGGCCGAGCCGGTCGAGTTCGGTGTCGGCGAGGTGGAAGCCGTCCATGGGGACGTGCGCGACCCAGGGCCGGGCGGTGCCGTTCAGCTCCCGCACGAGCCGTTCGGCGAGGGTCGTCTTGCCCGCGCCCGGACTTCCGGTGATGCCGAGGACGGCCCGGCGGCCGCCCGTCGCGAGGTCACGGGCGCGGGCGAGGAGGTCGTCGAAGGTCACCGGCACACGCCGCAGTGTGTCATCCGGGCCGGAGCGACGGCCTGAGGGGCGGCGAGGAACCGGACAACGCCGGCACACGGCCACCACGCGTTCCCGAAGAGCGGCTTCCCGTGCGGCTCGTGTGGCCCCCGCCACCCGCTGGACCCCGCCGGGCGGGGAAGCGTTGCTGTATGAAGCAGCTCGGTCTACCCGAAGAAATTTTGGCCTGCCTCTTCGACCTCGACGGGGTCGTCACCAGGACGGCCGTGGTCCACGCCGCCGCCTGGAAGGAGACGTTCGACGCCTTCCTGAAGGAGCGCGAGGGCGACTCCTTCCGGCCGTTCGACGACGTCAGCGACTACGGCGAGTACGTCGACGGCCGCCCCCGCGCGGACGGCGTGCGCACCTTCCTCGCCTCGCGCGGCATCCGGCTGCCCGAAGGCACCCCCGGCGACCCGCCCGACGCCCCGACCGTGCACGGCGTCGGCAACCGCAAGAACGACCTGTTGCTGGAGAAGATCCGCACCGGCGGCGTCGAGGCCTACGACAGCACCCTGCGCTACATCGAGGCGGCCCGCGCCCGGGGCCTGCGCACCGCGATCGTCTCGTCCAGCGCCAACTGCCGTGACGTGCTGCGCGCGATCGACGCCGAGGACCTGTTCGACGTCCGTGTCGACGGCGTCGTGGCGGCGGAGCGCGGACTGCCCGGGAAACCCCGCCCGGACACCTTCCTGGCCGCCGCCCAGGAACTCGGCGTCGAGGCGCGGCAGGCGGCCGTGTTCGAGGACGCGCTGGCCGGCATGGACGCGGGCCGCGCGGGCAGCTTCGGTTACGTCGTCGGCGTCGACCGCGCCGGACAGGCCGAGGCCCTGTACGCGCACGGCGCGGACCGGGTCGTGGAGGATCTCGCCGAACTGGGGGGCGTGGAGTGATCACACAGGGGGCGTACGCCGTCGAGCCGTGGACCGTGCGGGAGACGGACCTCAAACTCGACGTGCTGGCACAGAGCGAGTCCGTCTTCGCGCTGTCCAACGGCCATGTCGGCTGGCGCGGCAACCTCGACGAGGGCGAGCCGCACGGACTGCCCGGCTCCTACCTCAACGGCGTGCACGAGGTGCACCCGCTGCCGTACGCCGAAGCCGGCTACGGCTATCCGGAGTCCGGTCAGACCGTCATCAACGTCACCAACGGCAAGGTGCTCCGGCTGCTCGTCGACGACGAGCCGTTCGACCTGCGCTACGGCCGGCTCGTCGCGCACGAGCGCACCCTCGACCTGCGCCGGGGCGTGCTGGAGCGGGTCTGCGAATGGACCTCGCCAGCCGGCTCGACGGTCCGGGTGCGTTCGACGCGGCTGGTGTCGCTCACCCAACGGGCCGTCGCCGCCGTGGCGTACGAGGTCGAACCGGTCGACAGCCGTACGCGGGTGGTCATCCAGTCGGAGCTCGTCGCCAACGAGAGCCTGCCCGAGCCGAACGGCGACCCGCGGGCCGCACGCGCGCTGAAGTCGCCCCTGGAGCCCGAGGAGGACTTCGCCGACGGCACCCGGCTGCGACTGGTGCACCGCACCCGGCGCAGCGGCCTGCGCGTGGCCGTGGCCGCCGATCATGTCGTGACCGGACCCGAACGCACGACCACCGGCAGCGAGAGCAATGTGGACGTGTCCCGGCTGACCGTCACCTCCGTGCTCGACCCCGGCCAGCGGCTGCGGGTGGAGAAGCTGGTCGCGCACGGCTGGTCCGGCGTCCGCTCCCGGCCCGCGATGAGCGACCAGGTGGAGGCGGCGCTGGCGGCGGCCGCGCACAGCGGCTGGCAGGGGCTGCTCGACGAACAGCGGGCGTACCTGGACGACTTCTGGGCACGGGCCGACGTCGAGGTCGACGGCGACGAGGAGATCCAGCAGGCGGTCCGCTTCGCCCTCTTCCACGTCCTGCAGGCCGGCGCCCGCGCCGAGGGCCGGGCGATCCCGGCCAAGGGCCTGACCGGCTCGGGCTACGACGGTCACGCCTTCTGGGACACCGAGACCTTCGTGCTTCCCCTGCTGACCTACACCGAGCCCGGTGCCGTCGCCGAGGTGCTGCGCTGGCGGCAGACCACCCTGCCCGCCGCCCGCGAACGTGCCACCCAACTCGGCCTGCGGGGCGCCGCGTTCCCGTGGCGCACCATCGAGGGCTCGGAGGGCTCGGCGTACTGGCCCGCCGGTACCGCCGCCTTCCATGTCAACGCCGACATAGCCGACGCCGTGGTGCGCTACGTGGCGGCGACCGGCGACCGCGACTTCGAGCGCGACACCGGGGTGGAGCTGCTGGTGGAGACCGCACGGCTGTGGCGCTCGCTGGGCCATCACGATCCTCACGGCACCTTCCACATCGACGGGGTCACCGGCCCGGACGAGTACAGCGCGATCGCCGACGACAACACCTACACCAATCTGATGGCCCGGGCGAACCTGCTGGCCGCCGCCGACGTCGTCGAGCGCCACCCCGGACAGGCAGCGCGCCTGGACGCCGACGCCGAGGAGAGCGCCGGCTGGCGGGACGCGGCACACGCCATGCACATCCCGTACAACGCCGGCCTCGGTGTGCACGAGCAGCACGCGGGCTTCACCCGCTACCAGCACTGGGACTTCGAGGCGACCGGCCCCGACCGGTTCCCGCTGATGCTGCACTTCCCCTACTTCGACCTCTACCGCAAGCAGGTCGTCAAGCAGGCGGACCTGGTCCTCGCGATGTACACCTGCGGCAGCCACTTCGACGACGAGCACATCGCCCGCAACTTCGCCTACTACGAGCCGCTGACGGTGCGGGACTCCTCGCTCTCCGCCTGCGTCCAGGCCGTCATCGCCGCCCAGGCCGGCCACCTCGGCCTCGCCTACGACTACACCGTAGAGGCGGCCCTGATGGACCTGGCCGACCTGGAGCAGAACACCCGCGACGGGCTGCACATCGCCTCGCTGGCCGGTACCTGGACGGCGCTGGTCGCCGGCTTCGGCGGGATGCGCCGGGACGGGGACACGCTGCGCTTCGCGCCCCGGCTGCCCGAGCAGTTCAGCAGGCTGGCGTTCACGATCCAGATCCTGGGCCGCCGGCTGCGCGTGGAGATCGCCCCCGAGAAGGCCACGTACACCCTGCTGTCCGGTCCGCCCCTGACGATCGGTCACCACGGCGAACCCCTGGAGGCCGGCCCCGACGCGCCCGCCGTCGGCACGGTCCCCGCGACTCCCACGCGCCCGGCGCCGCGGCAGCCCCCGCACCGTGCCCCGAACGCCCGCTGAACCTGACGCGGCGGCCACCGTTGGCCAGGGACCGGTGTTTCAGCGGGCGAGCGGGCGAGGTGTCAGGGCGTTCTCCCTCGCCTCGCCCCGGCCGTCCGGCTCGACCCGGTACAGCCGGGCGCCCGGCGCGCGGGTCACCGCCTCCACCAGGTCCCCGCCCTGGAACAGCGCCCCGACCCCGTCGTCCAGTGCCCACCCCGGGGCAAGCGCACCGGCCGCCACGGCGGCCCGGTACGAGGGGCGGCGGCCCGGTTCGCCGTCGTAGTGCGGGCAGACCGAGCCGGGGAGCAGGCCCAGGCCGTCCGGCAGGAAGGTGAGCGGGCCGAAGGAGTCGGTGTGCGAGCCCTCGGCCCAGCAGTTGGCGCCGGCGCTGATCCCGCACAGCAGGGTGCCGCGATCGCCGGCCTCGGTGAGCAGCCGGTCGACACCGTGCGCGCGCCAGACGGCCAGCAGGTTCGCGGTGTTGCCGCCGCCGACGTACACCACGTCCTGCGCGAGCAGGAACGCCCGCAGCCCGGCGTCGTCCAGCTCCCGCCGGAACAGGTGCAGTACGGACGGCTCGCACCGGCGTGGCCCGAACGCGCCGAGGAACCGCTCGACGTAGGCGGGCGCGTCGCCGCTCGCGGTGGGGACGAAACACACCTTCGGCCGGGACGTGCGGGCGAGGCCGAGCACCCAGTCGTCCAGCAGCCCGTCCTCGTCGGTGGAGAAGCCCCCGCCGAGCAGCGTGAGACGACGTGGGGGTGCGGCGGTCACGGGCATGCCTCCCGGGCGCAGGACGTCGACGGAACTCCCCCAGTGTGGCAGTGCTCACAGGCGCAGCTGACCCCGCCACCTGGTGATCTCCTTCACCGGATCTCCCGTGTACGACCAGGGGGTTCGCGTGTACCGGCGGCCGAGCAGGCGGAGCAGCCCGGTGGCGATGTCCGAGGCGCCGGCGTGGCAGGCCGCGTGGGCCAGGTAGTTGAGGTCGCGCAGCTCGACCGGGGTGACCGGGACGTCCGGGCGTTCCCGGATCCAGCGCTGCCAGGTGCGGCGTACGTCGCTCACGGCTCCGTCGTGGTCCCAGTGCTGCCCGAGCCCGACCGCGGAGTGGCGGCCGCGGGCGGCGTCCAGGGCGTAGCGGAACTCCTCCACGCGGGCGTACTGCACCAGCACCGGCAGCGCGCAGCCGGGCGGGGCCACCCCCGCGGCGTCGCGGGCGAAGTCGTACATCAGGCCGTGGGTGCCGTGCCAGCGGGAGGAGTAGTAGTGCAGGATCTGCAGGTGGCCCTCCATGCTGTACGGGTCGCGCCGGTGCAACTCGTCCCACCAGCGGGCCAGTTCGCGTCGGCGCAGCCCTTGCGGGGAGAGGCGGGCGACGGAGAGCAGCGAGATCCACGGCGTCGGGTCCGCCGGGCAGGCCTCCGTGGCGCGCAGGCACGCGAGCACCGTGCCGTCGACGCGTTCCTGGTCGATGGGCACGCCCCGGCCGGCCGCGATGGCCATGTCGAACGCCCTGGCGGTCTCGGTCGCGGCCCGCAGGACCAGGGCGTCGCCGCTGTACGGTTCGGCGGCCAGCCAGGACTCCACGGCCGAACTGCCCGCGCAGGCCTGGGCGAGCAGCCGCACCCGGTGTCCTCGCAGGGGCCAGTCGGACCCGGTGGAGCGCAGCAGTTCGCGCAGCCCCTGCCAGCGGCCGATGACGATGTCGTGGCGGGCCGCGGTGAGGTCCGCGTCCCCGTGGTCGGGGTCGAAGCCGGGAGTGAAGCGGTCACGCGCCATCGGGGTCTCTTTCAGAAGTCGGTGGAGAGACCCTCGTGGCTGTGGGAGTGCGGCGCCGGCCGGCCACCGGGCGGGTAGTCCGGCGCGATGGCGCGGGTCGCGTCCAGCCGGTCCGGGCGGTAGTAGTCGCTGCCCCGGTGCCGGTACCACAGCATCGGAACCAGCCCCACGGCGAGCCCGCCGACGCCGATCGCGACCGCCGCCGCGCTCAACTCGCCCAGGGACTGGACGAAGACCCAGAACATGAACAGCGAGCCCAGCAACGGCCACACCCCGCCGAGCACGAAGTGCACCGGCGAGCGCAACAGCATCCCGCGGTAGGCGACGACGGCGGCGAGTCCGGCCAGGCCGTAGTAGACGGCGATCTGCAGCCCGATCGCGGAGATGGCCTCGGAGAGGATGTCCCCCACCGAGCCCAGCGCGTTCGCGGCGACGAACAAAACCAGCGCCACCGCGCCGACCACGGCGATCGCCACCCACGGGGTGTTCCACCGGCGGTGCACCCGGCCCAGCGCGGCCGGCATCGTGCGGTCCCGGCCCATCGCGAACAGCGACCGCGTCACCTGGATCAGCGTGGTCTCCAGGGTGGCGATCGTGGACAGCATCACCGCCACGACGAGCAGCTTGCCGCCCCAGCCCGGCCAGATCTCGTCGCCGAGCACGGCCAGCACGTCGGCGCCGTTCTCCTCGATCTGCCGGGTGGACAGCACGACGTTCACGGCGATGGTGAACACCAGGAACAGCAGGAAGACGACGCCTACACCGATCAGGCCCGCGAGTCCCGTGGTACGGCGGCTGTTGCGGGTCTCCTCACTGAGATTGCACGCGACGTCCCAGCCCCAGTAGTAGAACGCGGCGACCAGCGCACCGGACGCGAAGCCCGACAACCCGTCGAAGTGGCCGAACCCGAGCCAGGACCAGTCGAACGCGCGGGCGTTGTCCGAGTGCAGCAGCGCGAGCACCGCGAACACCGCCAGGACGACCAGCTCCACACCCGACATCAGCAGCTGTGCGCGCACGGTGAGCCGGGCGCCGCCCAGGACCACCAGCAGCATCACCAGGAACCAGCCCGCGCCGACCACCGACGCCATCGCCGTGTCGTCCGCCAGCTCCTCGTCGAACAGGGCCAGCGTCATCGCCCCGGCGGGCAGTGAGCCGGCCACCATGAAGATGGTCGCCGACACCACCAGCGCCCAGCCGCTGATGAAGCCCAGGAAGGGGTGGAGCGTACGGCCCACCCAGGAGTAACTGGCGCCCGCGTTCACGTCGATACGGCTGAGCCGGCTGAACGCGAGCGCGATGCCCAGCATGGGGATCGCGCAGTAGAGCAGCGCCGCCGGGCCTGCCAGCCCCACCGCCCCGAACAGAACGGCCGTGGTCGCGGCCAGCGAGTACGCCGGGGCGCTGCCCGCGACCGCCATCACCACGGTGTCGAACATCCCGAGGGCGCCTGCCTGAAGCCCTCTGCCCGTGCTCTTGCTCATGCCTGCGCTGCTTTCGCCTTGCACGCCGTCGGGGCGGGACGCCCCGGCGTCGTAAGTGGTGGGGGGTGAACCCGCCTCCGGCCGACGAGGGATGGCCTCGGGCCGGGGCGGCGGAGGACAGGAGGGTGGGCGGTGTCGGCCGCGCCGTTGCCGGACGGTCACACCGTGTGTGCGAGTGATGATAGCCCCGCGCCCCTGCCGTGCAAGATTGACCTCCGCGGAGCGGACGCGGACTGTCTTTCTGCCAACTCCGGTGCCGGTCAGGCGCCTTGCGGCCGACGAAGCGGAACGGGCCTGCCGCCGCGCGGTCCACCCCAGGGAAAGCGTGATTGGAGCGCGGCCTGCGGGAAACGCGGACAGGGACCGAAGCCAGGATCGACGAGTCGACACAGCGCGACAGGAGGCAGCCATGGGCAGCGAAGGGACGCGCCCCGAACCGGTGGCGGACGACGCGATGGCCGACGACGCCTACCAGCCCACCGGGACCAACGAGGAGCAGGCGGACGCCGCGCCCCTCGACCTGCAGGACGCGGTCGACGAGCGCACGTACGACGACGTCCTGGACGAGGGCTACTCGCCGCCGGAGAAACCCCTGGGCGTGACGAGGCACGGCACCACGGCCGCCGAGCAGCACACCGGCGAGACGCTCGACCAGCGCCTCGCCCAGGAGCGGCCCGACGTGGGCGAGGCCGCCGGGGACGGCATCGGCGACCTGCCCGGCGGCGCGGGCGAGCCGGTCGACCCCGAGGCGGGCAGCGAACGCGCCGGGCGCCTGGTGGCCCCCGACGAGGGGGCGCACCCGGACACGACGAGGGAGGCCGTGGCCGAGGACAAGGGGGTCGACGCGGGGGCGGCCGGCGCCGAGGAGGCCGCCGTGCACGTGGTGGGCGAGGACCGGACGTGACCGCCGGGCCGGCCGTGCCGGGTCAGTCCGCGATCCGGTCGATCTGGCGGAGCCTGTTGGTGGCGTCCAGCGCGGCGACCTTGTAGGACTCCGCCAGCGTCGGGTAGTTGAACACCGCGTCGACCAGGTAGTCGACGGTGCCGCCGCACCCCATCACGGACTGCCCGATGTGGATCAGCTCGGTCGCGCCCGTGCCGAAGCAGTGCACGCCGAGCAGCGTGCGGTACTCGGGCGAGACCAGCAGTTTCAGCACGCCGTGCGAGTCCCCGATGATCTGCCCCCGGGCCAGCTCCCGGTAGCGGGAGACGCCGGCCTCGAACGGCACCCGGTCCTCCGTTAGCTGGTCCTCGGTCCGCCCCACGAAGCTGATCTCCGGGATGGTGTAGATACCGATCGGCTGGAGGTTGTGCATCCGCCCCACCGGCTCCCCGAAGGCGTGGTACGCCGCCGCCCGCCCCTGCTCCATCGAGGTCGCCGCGAGCGCCGGGTAGCCGATGACGTCGCCGACGGCGTAGATGTGCGGCACCTGCGTGCGGTAGTGCTCGTCGACCGCGATCCGGCCGCGCGTGTCCGCGCTCAGCCCTGCCTTGCCGAGGCCGAGGCCGTCGGTGAGGCCCTGCCGTCCCGCCGAGTACATCACCGCGTCCGCGGGGATCTTCTTGCCGCTCTCCAGCACGGTCAGGGTGCCCCGGGGATGCCGCTCCACCGCGGCCACGGTCTCCCCGAACCGGAACGTCACCGCGAGATCCCGCAGGTGGTACTTGAGCGACTCGACGACCTCGACGTCGCACATGTCGAGCATCGCGGCCCGCCTCTCGACCACGGTCACCCTGCTGCCGAGCGCGGCGAACATGCTCGCGTACTCCATGCCGATCACCCCCGCACCCACGATGACCATGGAGCGCGGGACGCGTTCGAGGGCGAGGACGTTGTCCGAGTCCATGATCGTACGGCCGTCGAACTCCACGCTGTCCGGCCGGGCGGGCCGGGTGCCGGTGGCGATCACAATGTGGTCGGCACTGATCAGCCGCTCCTGGCCGGTGACCTCCTTCAGGGCAACGGTGTGCGGGTCGGCGAAGCGGCCGGTGCCGGCGAACAGGGCGACGTGGTTGCGGGACAACTGGTTGCGGATGACGTCGACCTCGCGGCCGACCACGTGCTGGGTGCGCGCGATCAGGTCGGTGACGGTGATGTCCTCCTTGAGGCGGTAGCTCTGCCCGTAGAGGTCGCGCTGGGTCAGGCCGGTGAGGTAGAGCACCGCCTCACGCAGCGTCTTGGAGGGAATGGTGCCGGTGTGGATGGAGACCCCGCCGACCATGTCGGGGCGGTCGACGACGGCGACCCGGCGGCCCAGCTTGGCCGCGGCGATGGCGGCCTTCTGGCCACCGGGTCCGGATCCGAGGACGAGCATGTCGAAGTCGGGCACCCTCGGGAGTGTGACAGCCCACCGGGCCTCTCCGTAAGGGCGGGACCGTACGGAAAGGCCCGATTCGGCGGTTTGCGGGGCGCGTTGAACAAGCCACCCCGGCATCCGCGTGGCACACGTCAACTCCCGCGGCCCGGCCGCCCCTCAGCCGCGGGGACGACGCCGAGGGTCGAGCACACCTAGGGCAGCAGCTTGTCGAGCGCCGCGTCGCCCTCCTGGGCCAGCTTGCGCCGGGCCCACTCCAGGTTCTTCGGTGTGAGGTCCTTGCCCGAGGCAAGCACCACGTCCTCCGGCGACACGTCCGTGCCGGTACGGGGGTGGAGGAGGGCGTCCGGGGTGACGCGGTCCGCGGACTCCCGGGACGCGTCGGGCTGTGGCGTCGACATGATCTCTGCTCCTCCGGTCCGGGGCTCTGCTGCGGACCCGGTGAGGTCATCGGGTCCACTTACACCATTCAACGCCGGAGCACTCCCTGCATCCGGAAGCGTGATCACCGGGCCTCCGGACCATGGTGGTGAGCGCCCGCGCGCGGCTGTTCCCGGGGCACCTGAACAGCGGCGGACGGTCAGTGCGGCGCCGCGGCCCGGGGAGCGAGGACGAGGATCGTGACGTCGTCGTGGATGCTCCGGGTGTGCTGGAGCAGGTCCTCCCAGACGCGGTCGGGAAGGCCCGGGCGGCCGTCACCGTGGAGCAGCGCCAGCCGCTCGGTCAGCGGGTAGAACGTGCCGGCCGGGTCACGGGCCTCGAAGAGCCCGTCCGAGGCGAGGACGAGCCGGTCGCCCGGCTCCAGCGCGACTGTCCCCCCGCGGGGCGCGCCGGTGCCGCCGAGGCCCAGCCCCAGCGGTGTGCACGCCTCGACCGCGACGTCCGTGGCCGTGCCCGAGCGCAGCAGCACCGGTGGCGGATGCCCACAGGTCAGCACCCGGACGGAGCGCGCGTCGCGGGCGAACTCCAGCAGCACGGCCGTCGCGAACAGATCGGCGTGCCGTCTCTCCGCCACGTCCACCGTCAGCCGGCGGTCGAGCCGGCCGGCCACCGACTCCAGATCGGGCTGGTCGAGTGCCGCCTCCCGGAAGGCGCCCAGCAGGGTGGCCACCGTGCCGATGGCCGCCAGTCCGTGCCCCTGGACGTCGCCCAGCACGGCACGCACCCCGTACGGCCCGTCCCGCACGTCGTAGAAGTCCCCGCCGACCAGCGTCCCGCGCTGCGCCGCCCGGTACAGGCCCGCGCAGCGCACCGGGCCGACCGCCTCGGGCAGCGGCGGGAGCAGGGCCCGCTGCGCGGCCTCGGCGATGGTGCGTTCCAGATCGAGCTGGGCGTCGCGATGGCTGCGAACGAAGGACACGAACACGCTCAGCAGGGCGACGAAGCCGATGGTCCACAGGTCGGTGTCGCCGGGCCGGTCCAGCTGGAGCGCCGGGATGTTCAGCAGCACGATCGCGCAGCCGCCGAGCAGTGCCGTCCCGAGCGGCCCGTACGACAGGACGGCCAGCGGAGGGATGGCGCCGAGCAGGAAACCGATGTCGAGCGGATCGTGACTGAGCGCCGTGGCCGTGGTGACGCCGATGATCAGGACGACCGGCAGCACCCGCACCCAGCGTGGCGGTGGCGCGCCCCGCAGCCAGCCCCGGCGGTCCAGGCGCCGGAGCGGTGACAGCACGTGCGCCGTATCCACACCACCACGCTGCTACGGCGGACGGGGCGCCGCACGTCGGGTACCGGTGCCGGTGTCATGCCGGCGACGCGCGAGGCGCGGACCGGACGGATGACGGAGGCGGCGTGGGGTCCGAGGGCGGGACCTGGTACGTGAGCAGCGGCGAGGAGCGGGTCGGGGAGATCGTCGTCGACGACTCCGGCTTCCCCTGGTTGTCCGGGAGCTTCACGGCCGGCCCGGCCTTCGCGGCCGTACGGGACCTGTTCGCCCGCGAACTCGCCCTGGCGGAGCGGGACGACGACGGTCACCGGCAGGCGTGGGAGACGGTCTACGACGAGATCAGGCGCCGGGTCTCGCTGTCCTCACCGGAGGGGCCGGTGGCCGACTTCCTCCTGCACATCGAGGGGGACCGGGCGTGGTTCGGCTGGATCGACAACTGATCGACGGCTGAAACAGCGGTGGTGGTCGTCCGATTTCTGGTTTGACAACGGCTGCTCCGCGCATTCGGTAGGGGAACGTAATTCCGACGGATGGGTGGAGGAGACGTGGGCATCATCGCCTGGATCCTGATCGGGCTTCTGGCCGGCGCCATCGCCAAGCTGCTGCTACCGGGCAAGGACCCGGGCGGGATCATCATCACGATGCTGATCGGTGTCGCCGGGGGTCTGCTCGGCGGCTGGCTGGGGAAGGTCATCTTCGGCGTCGACTCGATCGACGGGTTCTTCGACCTGTCGACGTGGATCGCCGCCATCGTCGGCTCGCTCATCCTGCTCGTGCTGTACCGAGCCGTCACCGGCGGGCGGCGCTCGCACGCGTGCGGGCGGCCGGTGCGGGCGGCGGTGAGCAGCGCGCCGGCCGCCCGGGAGAAGGCGGGCAGCGCGCCTTCGGAGCTCTCCGGGAGGGACGTCACCCCGCTCGCGCCGCGCAGTTCGACGGTGGTGCCGGCCGCCGCGGGCGGAGCGGTGAGGCTGAGGGTCAGGGTGCTGGTGGCGCCGGTGACATGGTCGAGGACGGCGTGCACGGTGTCCTGCGGACCGCGCGCCGCGGCCGCCACGCCCGTCACGTCGCCGAGGACCGGCAGCAGTACGGACAGGGCGTGCGGACCCACGTCCCACAGGGCGCCCTTCTCGCGCCGCCACGGTGAGGCGGCGAACGGGCTGTCGTCGCTGGTGAACACCGCGCCCAGCCACTGGGCGCGGCCGACGAACCAGCCGTCGCCGGCGGCCTGCTCGGCGATCCAGGCCCCGGGCCCGGTCTGGAAGCGGGTGGTGAAGAAGACGACGGAGGCGACGCCCGACCGGCGCGCTGCCTCGGCCACGGCCTGCCCCTCGGCGACCGTCGGGGCGAGGGGCTTGTCGAGCAGCAGATGGCACTCCGCCCGCGCGGCCCGCACGGCGAGGTCCGCCTGTACCGCCGGAGGCAGCGCGACGGCCACCGCGTCCACCTCGCCGAGCAGGGTGTCCACGTCGTCGTAGGCACGCGTGCCATGACGCTCCGCCAGCTCCTTGGCGGCGGCCGGGCGGCGCCCCCACACGCCGACGAAGTCCAGCTCCTCGTGCCCGCTCAGGACGGGGGCGTGCACCATCTGCGCCCAGGGGCCGGTGCCGAGCAGTCCGATACGCATGCGTTGCCTCTCCCACGGTCCAGATCCTGCGAGGACCGGCACGTTTGCTGCCGGCCCGGCTGAGAGTGTCACACGGACGGCGTACAGGGTGCCGCGCGCCGACGCCGGCACCCCGCGGACGGCCGCCGGGACCACCACCGGGGCTGCCTCACCGCGCGCCGGGACTGGTGACATTGCCGGTGCCCCCGGGCCCGGTCGCCCCCGACAGTGGCACGGCCAGTCAGTCGGCGGCGCCCCGCCGGGTGGGCCCCTGGGCAGCGCGCGGCGTTTCCCTGTGCCCCCGGCGGGCGGCTCGCCACGATCGAGAGGACGACTCGTCGTGCAGCAGCACCCGCGCACCACCCTTGTCTCCACCCCGCCGCCCAGAGGCGCCGGCCGCCGTGCGTGGCGGTTCGCCCCCGCCGCCGCGGCGATCGCCGCCGTCGTCGGGCTCAGCACCCTGACGGGCCCGGGCGCCCACGCGGCCGACAACCCGTACGAGCGCGGCCCGGCCCCGACCACCGCCGGCATCGAGGCGGTCCGCGGCCACTACGCCGTCTCCGACACCACCGTCTCCTCCCTCGCCGTCAGCGGCTTCGGCGGCGGCACCATCTACTACCCGACCACCACCGCGGACGGCACGTTCGGCGCGGTGGCCATCTCACCCGGCTACACCGGCACCCAGTCCTCCATCTCCTGGCTCGGCCCCCGCCTGGCCTCCCAGGGCTTCGTGGTGTTCACCATCGACACCCTGACCACGCTGGACCAGCCGGACTCCCGGGGCCGCCAGCTCCTCGCCGCCCTGGACTACCTCACCCAGCGCAGCTCGGTACGCACCCGTGTCGACAGCAGCCGGCTCGGCGTCATGGGCCACTCCATGGGCGGCGGGGGCAGCCTGGAGGCCGCCAAGTCACGGCCCGCCCTTCAGGCGGCGATCCCGCTGACGCCCTGGAACCTCGACAAGAGCTGGCCCGAACTCACCACACCCACACTGATCGTGGGCGCCGACGGCGACTCGATCGCCCCGGTCTCCTCCCACGCCGAGCCCTTCTACAACAGCCTGCGCGGCTCCCTGGACCGCGCCTACCTGGAGCTCAACAACGCCACCCACTTCGCGCCGAACACGTCCAACACGACGATCGCGAAGTACAGCGTGTCCTGGCTCAAGCGGTTCATCGACAACGACACCCGCTACGAGCAGTTCCTGTGCCCGCTGCCGCGGCCCAGCCTGACCGTGGAGGAGTACCGGGGCAACTGCCCGCACACCTCCTGACCCGGTCTCCGGAACGTTGTGCCCGTGCACCGGCGGACATCCGTCCGCCTGGGCGCGGGCACACGCCGCAGGCCCGCCCCGCCGGGCGACCGGGCAGGTCACGGGCGCCTGGGGAGGCCGGGCGAGCCCGGGCGCCCGGCTTCCGCGCCTCGCCGCCCGCCCGTAACGTCACGGGGATGACCGGACAGACGACCGCGACGGCACCCCCACAGCTGTACGGCCGCCCCCCACTGCGCACGGTGCAGGCGCTGTCGGACCGGCTCGGGTCGGGCGGCGGCGTACTCGTCGTGACCGGGGAGCCCGGCCTCGGCCGCACCTGCCTGCTCCACCACGCGGCCCGCACCTTCGCAGCCGGCCCCACCCTCCACGTCCGTACCGATCCGGCCACGCCCCGGCGCCCGTACGACGACCTGCGGGCCCTGCGGCGGATCGCGGGCGCCCCCGGGCAGGAGGTCACGGCGGACACGGCGGCCGGGGACCTGCTGGACGCCCTGAGCGCCACAGCCGCGGGCGCCCCCCTCCTCGTCTGCGTCGACGACGTGCACCTCTGGGACCCCGCCTCCCGCACCGCGCTGGCCTGCGCGGCCCGCCGCCTGCGGACGGCGGCCCGGGTCGGCCTGCTGCTCTCCACCCGCGGTCCCGTCGACCGCGACCTGGCCGGGCTGCCGGTGCTGCGCCTGCACCCGCTCTCCACGGCGGACGCCGACGCGCTCCTCGACGAGGTCACGGGTGGGGCGGTCCCGCCCGGGCTCCGGGCGGACCTCCTGGAGGAGGCGGCGGGCAACCCCGCCCTGCTGCTCGCCCTGCTGCGCCGCCTCTCGCCCGCCGAACTGAGCGGCGAACGGGCCCCGTCCAGGCCGCTGGCCGACGCCACCGCGCTGACCGGCGTGGTGGGGGAGTGCCCCGGCGGGACGGCGTGGGCCGACGTGGACGACCTGCTCCTGACGGTCGCCGCCGCGTTGCGCGAACCGGACACGGCGGACGTCGACGCCGGCCTCGTGCGCCGCGCCCTGAACGGCCCCGACCCCGGCCGGGACCCGTTACCCGAGGCCCTCGCCCTGGCCGACGGGCGGGTGCGCTTCCATTCCGGCCTGGTGGGCCGGGCCGTCCACGCCGCCGCGGCTCCCGACCGCCGCCGCGCCGCGCACTGCGCCCTCGCCCGCGTCCACGAGGCCGACGGACACCGGCTCCTCGCGCTGCTCCACCGGGCCTGGGCGGCGAACCGGCCCGCACCACTTCTCGCCGACGAACTGTCCGCCGCCGCGGCGGCGACCCCGGCCTCGCCCCGGCTGCGGGCCGTCGCCCACGCGCGTGCCGCCGAGCTGACCCCGCCGGGCACGCTCCGGGCGGACCGCCGTACGGACGCCGCCGAACAGGCGCTGCTCGCCGGGAACTCCCGGCACGCGCTGCGGCTGCTGCCCGAGCCGCCGGGCGACGCGGCACCGCCCGCCGCCCGCGGGCGCGCCGAGCTCGTGCGGGGGACGGCGGAGCGATACGACGGGCCGGTCGCCGACGCCCACGCCTCCCTGCTCTCCGCCGCGCGGCTGCTGGCGCGCACCGCGCCCGCCCGGTCGGCCGCGGCCACCCTGGCCGCCGCCGACGCGGCCTGGGCCGGGGGCCGCCAGACGGAGTGTCACGAGGCGCTGGCCGAGGAGTCGCCGGGCGCCGGCCGGCGCCGGCAAGGCCTGGCGTGCGACTACCGTCTCGGCATGCTCGCGGCAGTCGAAGGCCGCTTCGACGCGGCGGCACCCCATCTGCGCCGCGTGGTCGCGTACGCACTGACCGGTGATCAGCCCGACGCCCTGCTCAGGTCGGTGGCCGCCGCCCTGCTGCTCGGTGACCCGGCGTCCGCCGTCCGGGCCGGCACCCGCGCCCTCGCCGCGGCCAGGAACCGCGGATCCACCGCCCTCGAACCGCGCGCCCTGGAGTACCTGGCCTACGCCGAGCTCCGCGCCGGCTGGCACGCCCGGGCCCGGACGCACGCCGAGGAAGGGCTGCGTGCCGCCGAGCGCGGCGGGCAGCGCAACACGGCCGCCCACCATCACGCCGTACTCGCCCTCGCGGCGTCGATCGAGGGGGAGCCGGACGTCGTCGCCGGGCATGTGTCGGCCGCGCTCGCGACCGCCCGCCGGCACGGTCTGGCCCAGGCGGCGACCCTCGCGCACTGGGCCGCGGCCCGGGCGGACCTGGGACGCGGGCGCCCCCTGGACGCCGCCGACCGGCTCGGGCCGCTGGTGCTTCCCGGCCCCCGGCGCGGTCACTTCGCGGTCTGGATGCTCGCGGTGCCCTGCTACGTGGAGGCCACCGTGCTCGCCGGACGCCCGCAGCAGGCGCGGCCGGTCGTCGCGGACCTCGAAATCTGGGCCGGTCTCGGCGCCGACCCGCACGCCCCTGCCCAACTGCTGCGCTGCCGCGCCCTGCTGGCCGGGCCGGAGTGCGCCGACGAACTGTACGTGCGCGCGCTGGACCTGCACGACCGCACGGACGGCGACTTCGAACGCGCCAGGACCGAACTGGCGTACGGGAAATGGCTACGCCGCCGGCGCCGGCTGCGGGAGGCGCGGGACCGGCTCGGCGCCGCGCTGGTGGACTTCGAGCGCTGCGGCGCCGGGGTCTGGGCGCGGCAGGCGCGGGGCGAGCTGCGGGCCAACGGGACGGCGCCGAGCGGGGAGCGGCCCGGGGCGCTCGCGCGGCTGACGCCGCAGCAGTGGCGTATCGCGCGCTGTGTGGCCGACGGCGCCACGAACCGGGAGGTGGCCCGCAGCCTGTCGGTGAGCACCCGGACCATCGACTACCACCTGCGCAACGTCTACGCGGCGCTCGGCGTGCGCTCCCGGGTGGAGCTGGCCCGTATCGTCCAACAGGCCGAGAAGTCCGGTGCACGCCTCTAGGGACCGACCGGGCGGTATGTCATTCTTCGGGGCAGCACGAGTAAGCCGCCGGCCACCGCGCGGACCGCCCCGCCGACCGGGAACCGGCGGACAGCTCTCCGGGTGCGCGCCGCCGGCCAACCACCCTGGGGGGAACCGCGATGCAGCAAGCCCTTCGGCCACGAACGGCGTTCCGCAGCGCACCGGGAGCCGTACCGCAGCCGCGGACGCGGCCCGGCCGGTCGCTGATCGACGCCGACGCACTCCGTGTCCTGCACCGCGCGGCCCGGGTCCTGCTGGCCGACCTGCCCGAGCTGACCGACCGGCTCGTGGCCGTCCTGCAGGACCACGAACCCGCCTACCGGGCCGCCATGGAGAACGACCCCGGCACGACCTGGCAGGAGGTCCAGCGGTCGCTGCGGCACAGCGTGGCCTCACTGCTCGACCCGCGCGGCACCCGGGACGCGGCCCGCCGGTGCACCTGGCGGATCGGCGCCACGCGTGCCGAACAGGGCCTGCCGCTGGACGCGTTGCTGCACGCGTTCCGGCTCGGTGGCTCCCTGGTCTGGCAGGGCCTCGTCGAGGAGACCTCGCGGACGGCGCCGGAGGACGTACGGCTCCTGGTGCACGTGGCGTCCGACATATGGAACTTCGTCGACGAGCACTGCACCCTCGTGGCCGACGCCTACCGGCAGACCGAGCGGCAGCTGACCTGGCGGCGCGAGAACCGGGTGCGGCTGCTGACCGCCGCCCTGCTGGACGGCGCCGCCCGCATCGCCGACCTGCCCGAGGCCGCCCGCGCCCTGGAACTTCCGGAGCAGGGGCGCTACGTCGTCGTCGCCGTCGCCGGCGGCACGGCCGAGGGATGCGCCGACGCCCGCTCCGCGGCGGCCCCCGAGGGTGTGCGCGTGCACTGGCACACGGACGTGGAGGTGGACTACGGCATAGTCCTGCTGGCGGAGGACGACTTTCCGGGACCCCCCGAACCCCGGCCCGGCGTCCGCATCGGCGTGGGCGGAACCGTCGAGGGCCTGGCCGCGGTGGGCGACGCCCGCCGCCAGGCCGACACCGCGCTGCGGATCTGCCCCGAGGAGGGCGGCACGATCCGGCTGGCCGCGCACCTCCCCGCGGCCCTCGTCATCTCCGGCCCGGAACTCGGCACCGCCCTCGCCGAGCAGGTCCTCGGCCCGCTGTCCCGCCTGGAGCCCGCCGACCGTGACGTCCTGCTGGACACCCTCACCGCCTGGCTGGACTGCGACGGCTCGGCCCAGCGGGCCGGCCGCCGGCTGTACTGCCACCGCAACACCGTCCTGAACCGCATCCGCCGCTTCGAACAGCTGACGGGCCGATCGCTGTCCCGGCCCCGCGACCTGGTCGAGATCAGCCTGGCGCTCACCGCCCGCCGCCTGCTGCGGCCCTGAGCCGCGCGAGCGCCCGCTGGGCAACCGCACAACCCCCTGCGCGCACGCTTGGGACCCCGCCCCGACCACGCCCCCAGGCCTGTACCGCCCTTCGCGGCACGTGCTGTCGTGAGCACCCCTTCCCCCCGAAGTCCGCGCCGGCAGGCGCGGATCCGAGGAGTTGTGATGCCCGAAGCACCACCGGACGATCGCGCCGTCCTGCGCGTCGAGGAACTCGACGTGATGTACGGCCGCGCCCTGTCCGCCCTCCGCCAGGTCTCCCTGACGGTCCCGCCCCGCTCGGTCGTCGCCCTGCTGGGCGCCAACGGCGCGGGCAAGTCGACGCTGCTGCGCGCGGTGTCGGGAACCCTGCGCCTGCACCGCGGCGCGGTCACGGCCGGCCGCGTCCGCTACGGCGACACCGCGCTCGACGGCCAGGACCCCGTCGTGGCCGTACGCGCCGGGGTCGTCCAGGTCCCGGAGGGCAGGCGGGTGTTCGCCGGGCTCAGCGTCGAGGAGAACCTGCGCGCCGGCGGACTCGGGCTCGGGCGGCGCAGCCCGGCGCGGGTGCGCGAGGCCCGCGACCGCGTCTTCGCGCTCTTCCCCCGGCTCGCCGAACGCACCGGACAGGCGGCCGGTCTGCTGTCCGGAGGGGAACAGCAGATGCTGGCCATCGGACGCGCCCTGATGGCCGCCCCGCGCCTGCTCCTGCTCGACGAGCCGTCCCTCGGCCTCGCCCCGCGCATGGTCGAGCGGATCGCCGAGGTGATCCGCGAGATCAACGCTCAGGGCACCGCCGTCCTGCTGGTCGAGCAGAACGCCGGCATGGCGCTGTCGCTCGCCGACCACGCCCACGTCCTGGAGGTCGGCGAGGTGCGCCTGTCCGGCCCCGCCGCGGAGCTCGCGCGGACGGACGCCGTACGCCGCCTCTATCTCGGTGAGGCCGCCGGCGAGCAGGGGGCCGCGTGACCACCCGAACCGACCCGCCCGCCCTCGAAGTCCGCGACGTCACCGTCCGCTTCGCCGGCCTCACCGCCCTCGACGGCCTCTCCCTCACCGTCGCCCCGGGCACGGTGCACGCCCTCATCGGCCCCAACGGCGCGGGCAAGTCCACCTGCTTCAACGTCCTGTCGGGCCTGTGCCGCCCCGCGACCGGCACCGTCCGGCTCGGCGGCACCGAGCTCACCCGGCTCGCCCCGCACCGCATCGCCGCCCTGGGCGTCGCCCGCACCTTCCAGAACATCGTCACCACCGAGGGCACGGTCGCCGACAACCTGCTGCTCGGCCGGCACGCCCTGTCCCGGGCCGGCTTCGCCGCCAGCGCGCTGCGCCTGCCCACCGCCGTACGCGAACAGCGCGAACACCGCGCCCGGGCCCGTGAGATCGCCGAACTGGTCGGACTGGCCGGGCACTTCGACACGCCCGTCGCCGCCCTGTCGTACGGCGACCGCAAACGCGTCGAGTTCGCCCGCGCCCTCTGCCTGGAACCCCAGGTGCTGCTGCTCGACGAGCCGGTGGCCGGGATGAACGCCGCCGAACGCCTGCGCACCGCCGAGGTCGTGCGGGACGTGCGGACCCGGCTCGGCCTGTCCGTGCTGCTCGTGGAGCACGACATGGGACTGGTCATGCGGCTCGCCGACGAGGTCACCGTCCTCGACTTCGGCCGCCGCATCGCCCACGGCAGCCCCGAGGAGGTCCAGCGGGACCCGGAGGTGCTGCGGGCCTACCTCGGCACCGGCAACGCCGAGGAGGGCGCCGCATGACCGGACTGCTCGACCACGTTCTCGGCGGCCTCGCCCTGGGTTCGGTCTACGCCCTGGTCGCCCTGGGCTTCGTCATCATCTTCAAGGCGTCGGGCGTGCTGAACTTCGCCCACGGCTCACTGCTGCTGCTCGGCGGCTACCTCACCGCCGTGCTCCACGACGACCTCGGCTTCGCCGGCGCCCTCGCGCTCGCCGTGCTCGTCACGGCGGCCGTGGCCGGAGCCGTGGACCGGCTGCTGCTCCAGCGCATCGGTAAGGACCAGCGGGCCGCCCACGTGGCGACCATCGCGACCATCGGCGTCGACATCGTCCTGCTCACCGACCTGGCCCGGCGCATCGGCGGCGACCTGCTCACCCTCGGCGACCCCTGGGGCGACTCGGTGCGCGCGTTCGGGCCGGTGACCGTCGCCGACAGCCGGCTCGCCGCGATCGCCGTGTCCGCGGTCGTCATCGGCGCGGTCTTCGCGCTGTTCCGGTACACCTCCTGGGGACTGTCGCTGCGCGCGGCGGCGGAGGACGTGGAAGCCGCCTCGCTCATGGGCGTACGGCTCACCCGGGTCCGCATGATCGCCTGGTGCCTGGCGGGCGGACTGGCCGCGCTGGCGGCACTGTTCCTCGCCGCGTTCCCGGCGCCCGGACTGGAGCGCACCACCGGCCAGATCGCCCTGAAGGCGTTCCCGGCCGCGGTCCTCGGAGGCATGGCCTCGCCGGCGGGCGCCCTGGCGGGCAGCCTGCTCATCGGCCTGACCGAGGCGCTCGTCGCGGGATACCAGTCCGATCTGCACGTATTGGGCGAGGGCTTCGCTGACGTCGCCCCGTACGCCGTGATGGTCCTGGTGCTGCTGGTGCGCCCCACGGGTCTGTTCGGCGCGAAGGGAGCGGTCCGTGTCTGATCTCGTGAAGTGGGGCAGGCTCGCGCTGCCCGCCGTCGTGCTGTGCGCGCTGCCCTTCTACCTGGACGCGTTCTGGCTGCGCATCGGCCTGTTCGCGATGGCGGCGGCGATCGGCGCCGTCGGTCTGAACCTGCTGGCCGGCACGGCGGGCCAGCTCTCCCTCGGACACGCCTTCTTCCTCGCCGTCGGCGCCTACGGCTACGCCTGGCTCGCGGGCGACCCCGGCCCCGGCCTGCCCCCGGCCCTCGCCCTGGTGCTCGCCGTGCTGCTCGCGGGCGTCGCGGGCGGGCTGTTCAGCCCCGTCGCCGGCCGGGTGCGCGGCATCTACCTGGGCGTCGCGACCCTCGCGCTCGTCTTCCTCGGCCACCACGTCCTGCTCACCGCGGACTCCGTGACCGGCGGCTTCAACGGCCGCTCCGTGACGCCGCTCAGCCTCGGCGGGTTCACCTTCGCCGACGGCGACCCCGAAGTCGCCTTGATGGGAGTGCCGTTCGGCGCCGAGGAACGCCTGTGGTACCTCGGCCTCGCGCTCTTCGCCCTGACCTGGTTCACCGCCCGTGGCATCCTCCGGGGCCGTCCGGGGCTCGCCCTGGTGGCCCTGCGCGACAGCGAGACCGCGGCCGCGGTGATGGGCGTGAACGTCGCCCGCCACCGCTCGGCGGCGTTCGTCGTCTCCTCGATGTACGCGGGCCTCGCCGGGGCCCTGCTCGCGCTCGGCTTCCGCCGTATCGTGCCCGACTACTTCGGGCTCGCCCTCTCGGTCGACTACCTCGCCATGATCGTCATCGGGGGCCTCGGCTCGGTCGCCGGCGCGACCGCCGGAGCCGTCTTCGTCACCGCCCTGCCGCTGCTGATGACCCGTTACGCCGACCATCTCCCGCTGGTCGCCGCACCCGGGTCCGCCGAGGGCGCGGTCGGCCCGACCGAGGCCGCCCGCTACCTCTACGGCGCGGCCATCGTCCTGATCCTGCTGTACGCCCCCGACGGCCTGCGCGGCCTGGCCGCCCGCCTCCGCGTCCGACTGCGCCGCCGGCCGGTCCTCGCCCCACCCGCAACCGCCGTACGAGCCAAGGAGCACACCCCGTGAACGTCACCCACCCCACCAGGATCCTCCTCGCCTCGGCCCTGTCGGCGCTGCTGCTCGCCACCGGGTGCAGTTCCAAGGCGGACGGCAAGAGCACCGAGGACGGCGCCGACGGCGTCAAGTCCGGGCCGGGAGTCACCGACAAGACCGTCAGACTGGGCGCGCTGACCGACCTGACCGGCCCCTACGCCACCCTCGGCAAGAGCATCGTGCAGGCGCAGCAGATGTGGGCCGACGAGACCAACGCGGACGGCGGGATCTGCGGCCGGAAGGTCGAGATCGTCGTCGAGGACCACGGGTACGACGTGCAGAAGGCGGTCACCGCGTACGCCGACATCTCCGCGGACGTCGTGGCGCTGCCCCAGGTCATCGGATCCCCGGTGGTCGCCGCCCTGATCGACGACATCGAGCAGGACAGCATGCTGACCTTCCCGCAGGCCTGGGCGGCCTCCCTGCTCGGCAAGGACTCCGTCCAGGTGCTCGGCACCACGTACGACGTCGACATGATCGCCGCCGTCGACTTCCTGACCCGCACCAAGGGCCTGAAGAAGGGCGACAAGATCGGACACGTGTACTTCGAGGGCGACTACGGCGCCAACGCGCTGGAGGGCTCCACCTGGGCGGCCGAACGCGCCGGGATGACGGTGACCGGCCAGAAGATCAAGGCGACGGACACCGATCTCACGGCGCAGGTCTCGGCGCTGCGCGCGGCCGGGGTGAAGGCCGTCCTGGTCAGCGCGGGGCCCGCGCAGACCGCGTCGCTCGCCGGCGTGGCCGCGGCCCGGGGCCTGCGGGTGCCCATCGTCAGCAGCGCGCCGGGCTTCGCGCCGCAGCTGATGAAGACCCCCGCGGCGAAGGCCCTCGAGGCCATGCTGCACGTGGTGAGCGCCGCCCCGGCCGTCAGTTCGGACCTGCCCGGCGTCAAGGGCATGGTGGCCGCGTACCAGAAGAAGTACCCCGGCGCCCTGGTCGACTCCGGCGTCCTGTCCGGCTACAACGCCGCCCAGCTGATGGGCGCCGACCTGAAGAAGGCCTGCGCGGCCGGCAGCCTCGCCCGTGAGGACGTGGTCAAGGCACACCGCTCCCAGAAGAACGCCGACACCGGACTCGGCACCCCCCAGGACTTCTCCGACGTCAACAGCCCGGCCAGCCTCGCCACGTACGTCCTGCGCCCCGACTCCAAGGCACTGGGCGGCCTGGTGATCGCCGAGGACGCCCACGAGGCACCGGGAGTGAAGGAGTACGTGGCGTCCCTGGGCGGCTGACCCCCAGCCACCGGTCGCCCCGGGCGTGGCCGACGGACGCGCTCGGGGCGGCCGGTGGCCGCGGGGTACCCGCCGTCCCGAAGGGGGCATCGTTCCGGTTGCCGTCCCGCGGTGGCCCTCCGCGGCCCCACCTCCGCCCCGGACTTCGTCCTCGTCGCCGGGAATCCGCCGAGCCGGACGTCGCCCGGGCCGGCGGGGCGCGCCCGGTTCCGGATTCTGCCTCCGGACGGTGTTCTGTTTCGTACTTGGGCTGGCACGGGCCGTGACCGCGTCCCTAGGATGTACTCCCTGTCATGCCAGCCGAGTTGGTGCTCGGCGCGAGAGCAGGGGGATCGATGCACACCGACAAGCCGCTGTCCAAGGAGATCGACGCCGGCGTCCCGACGGCCGCGCGGATGTACGACTACTACCTCGGCGGGAAGGACAACTACGCCGCGGACCGCGCTGCCTGCGAGGAACTCGACAAGGTCGTCCCCAGCACCCGCCGGCTCGCCGTCAACAACCGCCGTTTCCTGCAGCGCGTGGTCCGTACGCTCGCCGCCGAGCACGGCATCCGCCAGTTCCTGGACCACGGCTCCGGCCTGCCCACCCAGGACAACGTCCACCAGGTGGCCCAGCAGTACGACCCCACCGCACATGTCGTCTACGTCGACAACGATCCCATGGTGCTGGTGCACGGCCGTGCGCTGCTGGAGCAGGACGAGCGCACCTGCGTGATCCACGCCGACATGCGGGACACGGACGCGATCTTCTCCCACCCCGACACCCAGCGCCTGATCGACTTCTCCGAGCCGGTCTGCGTGCTGTTCAACTCGGTCTTCCACTGCATCCCGGACAGCGACACCGACGGCCCGCAGGCCGTCGTCCAGCGGGTGTCCGAGCGGCTGGCCCCCGGCAGCTTCCTGCTGATGTGCCAACTGGTCAGCGAGGACGCCGAGGTCCGCGAGTTCGTCACCGACTTCATGGACCAGGTCACGCAGGGAAACTGGGGCCGGGTCCGCCAGGAGAAGGACGTCGCCGCGCTCTTCGACGGCCTGGAGATCCTCGAGCCGGGCCTCGTCGAGGTGTCGACCTGGCGCCCGGACTCCGAGGTGGCGCCCCGCCAGCTCACCCACGAGTGGATCGAGTTCGGCGGCGTCGCCCGCATCCCGGTCCCCTAGGGCCGGCGGTCAGTCCTTCGCGTAGCGCTGCTCCATCGTCTCGTGGAGCAGCGCAAGCGACGCGCGCGGTGTCAGCGCCTCGTCGGCCAGCCGGTCCAGGGCGACGCGGTACTCCTCCGTCTCGTCCCGGTCCTCCAGGAAGTTCGCGCTCCTGATGTGCTCCAGGTAGACGACGTCCGGCAGGTCCAGGCCGTCGAAGCGGAGATAGGTGATCGGGATCGACGGCGCCGACGCGTTGGTCACGTCCAGCGGCACGATCTGCACGGTCACATGGGGCTGCCTGGCCATCTCGGCCAGGTGCGCGAGCTGGTCGCGCATCACGGCGCGGCTGCCCAGTACGCGCAGCAGTACGGACTCGTCGATGATCGCCCACAGCTGGGGCGCGTCCGGCCGCGTCAGCAATTCGGCCCGCCGGGAGCGCAGTTCGACCCGCCGCCGTACCTCGTGCGGCGGTGCGACCGGCAGCCCCCGCTCCACCACCGCACGGGTGTAGTCCGGCGTCTGGAGCAGCCCCGGCACGTACTGGATCTCGAAGGTACGGATCGAGGCGGCCGCTTCCTGCAGGCCCACCAGCCGGTCGAACCACTCGGGCATCAGCCGCTTGTCGTACCGCTGCCACCAGCCTGGTTCCCCGGCCCGCCGGAGCAACTGGAGCAGCACCGACGCGTCGTACTCCTCCACCTCGTAGTGCTTCAGCAGCGCCAGGACATCGGCCTCGGTCGGAGGCCTGCGGCCCTTGCCCGACTCGATGCGTGACAGCTTCGCCGGGCTGAATCCCAGGGCGCGCGCCGCCTGGTCCTGGGCGAGTCCGGCGTCCTCGCGGAAGCCCGCCAACTGCACGCCGACCAGCATCTTCAACAGAGTCGGAGCGGGCTCCGCACGGTCGAGATAGGGTCGGAGACGAGAGATGCGCTGTGACTCGGCGGACATCGTTGCTCCCTGCGGACCGGCAGAAGTACCCCTCACGCTACCGCACTTCACCGATCCGCAGCAGGCGGAGCTCTCACACCAGGTGGTCGAACTCGCCCTCCTTGGCGCCGGCCAGGAACGCCGCCAGCTCGGCCGCCGTGTACACGAGCGCGGGCCCGTCGGGGTCACGGGAGTTGCGCAGTGCGACGCCGCCGTCCATCAGCGCCGCCACCTCCACGCAATTGCCCTCGGCGTTGCTGTGCCGGCTCTTGGTCCAGCGGGCGTCCAGCTTGCTCGCCCGCACTCCGTTCGGCATCACCGACATCACGACCTCCCTCGGTTCACGGTGCTGAGTCCCTACCCGATTCTCACGCAATTTCTCGTGCAATTGCACGCGGGCACTGACAGCGTGGATAATAGCCGTGGCGTCAACCCATCGGAAGGCGCCGGATCATGACGCCGCTTCAGGGAAAAGAGCAGGTCGCAAGGCCTGTCTCCCCGTCCGACATGACCGCTGCGGAAAGGCCCCACGCCATGCGCACCGCTTCGACGGGACAGCACAGCCACGAGCGCACCGACCGCGACGCGCGGCCGAGCGGCGGAGCGACGCCGCTGCTGGCGCTGGGCGAAGTGCCCTGGCGGGACATCCGCGACTCCACCGGATCCGCGGCCGCGATCCCCCTGCTGCTCAACACCATCGCCTGGGGCGGCCCCGACGCAGCGGGCCGTGCGCTCGACGAACTGCGCGACCGCATCTGCCAGTACGGCTTCGTGGTGGAGCAGGCCACGGCCGCGACCGTGCCGTTCCTGTGGGAGCTCGCCCAGCTGCCCGAGGTGACCTGCCGGCCCCGGATCATCCAGCTGCTCAAGAACATCGCCGACGCCCGGCAGTGGGAGCACACGGCGACGGCCTATCCGAAGCTGCTCAACCACCGCGAGAACCACGTGGTGTGGGAGCGTGCCGCCCGCCGTGCCGTCCACGCGCGGCGCGGTGTCCTCGGGCGGCTGATGGCGGAGGAGGACGCCGAGGTCGCCGGCGCCTCCGCCGAACTGGCTCGTTCCCTCGGCGAGTAGCGCCCGGGCGAGGTCTCACCCTCCGGACGTATGCGCGGGGACGAGCGATTGCCCCCCACCGCACCCGCGCCAACCGGCCAACGCCGAGGACTCCGCAGGAGGCGCCGCGGTGTGCGGCCAGGCGGCCCGAGAGATGAACGGCGGGCGGGTGAGGCTGTCCCGGTAGGCAACGGTATTGCGTCAAATGGGTGTCCAGGGCCAGGAGAGGTGAATGGTCCGCCCCTGTCCGGGCATACGGTGCGCAAAAGTCGAGAGAGGGGCGCCCCGTGCTTGTTCCGGACCCGAAGGTCGTCAGGAAGTTGCTGACCAGGTACGCATCGCTGCGCATCGCCCAGGCGGAGAGTGAGACGTCGACGGCTGCACGGGAGTTGGAGGACGTCAGCTACACGCTGTGCGTGATGATGGGCACGACCAGCATCCATGACGCGATCGCCAAGGCGGACGCCCTGCTCACGAGCGGGCGCCCCACCGATCCGGACGGGGAGAGCGGACTGTCGCTGGCCGTCTGACCCGCGGGCGGTCCAGCGCTGTCACAGCACGGTCGTAGTGGTGCCGTTGACCCGCCGCTGCTCGTCGGCGGCGGGTCTCGCCAGCCACTCGGCGATGGTCCGGGCGATCGGCTGGCCCGTGTCGGCCTCGATGAACCCGAACTGCCCGGACTGGTTGCACTCCAGGAACCACCATGTCCCGTCCGCGTCCTCCACGAAGTCGAAGGCTCCGTAGGCCAGTTCCGCGTCGCGCAGGTACGCCCGCACGCCCTCGGCGACCCGCGGCGGCACCTCCACGCAACTCCACGGCGTCCGGTCCGTGGCGAAGCGGACGTCGACCTCGGCCGGGTCGGCGTCGGGCGCGGTGGGTCTGCGGGCGGCGAGCAGTCGCTCGCCGACCACGGTGAGCCGGACGTCGGCCCGCTTGGCGATGCGCCGCTGCAACAAGGTGGGCCCGAAGGCGACCGCCGCGAAGTCGGCGTCGGGGGCCACCCGGCTGGTCGGCACGGCTCTCGGCGGTTCCTGCGGATGCGCGCCCGAGACGGGTTTGACGACCAGGTCGGGGTAACGATTCGCGAAGTCCCTGGCGGCCTGCGGGAACGTCGTGATCAGCGTCGCCGGGACCGGTAGCCCGCAGCGCTGGGCGAGGCGCAGCTGCCACGGCTTGTGCCGGGCCCGGCGGGCCGGGTCCGGGTGGTTCATCCAGCGCGTGCCGGAGCTGCGGAGCATGCCGTAGAGCGCCTGCGAGGACTCCTCCGTCAGCCATGCGGACGGCTCGGCGACCCGGGTTGCCGGAGCCCCCGGCCGGCGCACCCACACGGACCGCAGGCCGTCCATGCTCACCAGCCGTCCCGCGGACCACAGGTGTCCGCGGAACGACCCGTGCACGTACTCGCCCGACAGGGCGGCACCGCCGATCAGATCGGCGGGATCGAGGCGGACCACCGGCACCCCGGACTCGTTCAGGTGGACCACCACCATGTCCGCCGTGACGTCCTCGTCATTGGTCAGGATCAGTACGGTCATCGTCGACGGCCCGGGGTCAGTCGTCGAAGTGCGTCTTCGAGCCGGCGGTCGAGGTCGTCGTCCCCAGCTCTCTGAGCAGCGCGAGGTCCGTGGCGGCGATCCGCCCGTCGAACAATACGTTCAACTGCAGGCCGGAGTCGTACGCGTACGGCGTGGCGACGTCCAACTCCGCCGCCGGGCGTGCGTAGTTGAGCGCGAACGGTTGCATCGTCTCTCCCTCTCGGTGCTGCCCCGGTCAGGCCGTCGGCCTGGCGTGTGTGGTGGCGTCTTCCGCTCGATGTCCGGGGCTTCCATGGACTTATACGAATCGAACGGGTGGTTGGTTTCCTTACGCTCCGTGATCGCGGGCGAGTTGGTCGCTCTGAACCTGAGACGGCCGGCGGAGTCGGTCGGTTGACTGGGCGTGGGGTCGGGAGCTGCGCACACGGAGCGGTGGTGGGGCGCATCGGGGCGGTAACGGGGGCGCGTGCCTCGGCCGGCGCCCGGGAGGTGGCGGTGCGGAGTGCGGTGATCCGTCCTGATACGTCAGACGTGTTCGCCGGGCCGGACGGCCTCGGCAGAGGTGCGGTGTGCCCGTGCTGCCGGGGAGGTGCGCAGGGTGCGCAGAGCGAGCAGGAGTACGCCGACGTCGTCCAGATACACCGGATCGGGCAGCAGATCGGCCGGGAGTACGAAGTACGCCACGGCGCCCCAGAACACCCAGCGTGGCCCCGTCGGCAGCCCGGCCCGCCGCAGTCCGCGCCGGGCCCGGATCAGCCGTACCAGCAGCCCCACGGCCGTGGCGAGCAGAAGCGCCGCGACCACGGCGACGACGGCGAGCACTGCTGTCGTGGAATCCACGGGCCCTCCTAGGTCCGGTGCACCGCTACGCGCGTGCCTCTTGTTGGATTCCCTGATACGGCTGCTGTATTGCCTCCGTTGCGGCGTTTGTGCCACTCGGCACACCCCGGCCCGGTACAGCTGTGCCTGGGGCGGCGTCCGTGAACGGGAGGAACGAGGCGTCCGCGGCGGGCCGGCAACTCCCGCTGTTCAGGCGTTCGGGCCTGCGGCGTTGTCCGCCGCGTGAGCCGGGCCGTGCCCGTCGGGTGCCCCGCCCGCCGGGCGCCGGGCCTTCCCGCCGCTCTTGAACCGCTCCAGGGTGCGGGTCAGCTGCTGGAGCGGGGACGCGGCCGGGGCCTCCTGCCGCGGGTCGGGTACGGCCGGCTCGGGCTGGGCGGCGGCCGACTCCCGGTAGACGGCGAGGGCCTCGTGGGCGCGCTCGGCGGCCTCCCGGTACAGGTCCCGGGACCTGGTCATCGCCTCCAGCGCCTCGGCGTACATCTTCACCAGCGCCCGCTCGCGCGCCAGCTCCTCCTCCAGGGTCAGCAGGTGCCAGTCCTCCCGCAGCGCGGTCAGCACCTCCTCGGCCCCCTCCGGCAGCGACCGCGGCAGGGCGGCGAAGCGGGTCACGGCGGCGAGCAGCTCGGCCGGCTCCGAACCGTCGAGAAAGACACTCCGTACGGCGTAGTCGTCACCGTCGTACCCCTCCGGGGCCGGGGCGCCGGGCAGCACCACGGCACCGCCGCGCGGCACCTGCACCCCGAACTCCCGCAACGCCCAGTTCACGGACCGCAGCTGCTGCGGCGCGGCCCGGTGCTCCACCACGCGGTGCCGCAGCCCGGGCGGGAGCAACCGGGCAAGCGGCAGGCGGCCGCGCGCGTCGGGGGTCATCGCCTCGTGTACGACGAAGTGGACGGCCCAGCCGGCGCGCGCGGCGCCCCTCAGGACACGCCGCAGCTCCTTGTCGTCCGGCGGGAGCGGGTTGATGTCCAGGAAGCGCAGCCCGGCGCCGCTCTCCGCGTCGTGGTCCCAGGCCGTGCCGGTGCCGGCGCCGTCCGGCCAGAACATCGTCACCGGCGACGGCCACCGCGGATCCCACGGGGCCTCGGCCTCCGCGGCCAGCATCCACGCGCCTCCCTCCGCCGGGTCGCGCGCCAGCGACAGCCTGGCCCGGACGGTCACCGCGTCGCCGGTCTCCCAGCGCGCCTCGAAGACCCGCTCCGGAGCGCCCTCGGTCTCGGGCAGCTCCCTCCAGTCGCGGATCACCCCGCTCTCCTTGAGCTGCTGCGCATGCCGCCGGAGCACATCCTCCGCGGCGGATCCGGCATGGCGGCCACGAGCCAGCCAGACCGTGGGGGGAGTCATGGGGCGGACGGAGGTGGAGGTCGGCATGAGTCCATCTGTGAACGGGGGCGGGGTGCGACTGCCAGTATGTCGCCGCGGCCGGTCCGGGTCACCCAGGGGGTCACCCGGCGCGCCGGTCGTCCACCTGCGGTCATGTGCGAGGTCGGCGATGGTGGGCAGGAGGACATCGGCCGGCTGCACGGCTGCGGACCGGAGAAGGAGTAACCCCCTGTGAACGTTGACCTCGGCGGGCGAACCGCGCTGGTGACAGGCTCCTCCCAGGGCATCGGAGCGGCGATCGCGGTGGGTCTGGCCCGCGCGGGCGCCCGCGTCGGCGTCAACGGCCGTGATGCCGAACGCCTCGAAAGAAGCGTCGGGAAGCTGCGGGCGGAGGTGCCGGACGGGGATTTCGTCCCCGTCGCCGCCGACCTGGGCGACGAGCGGGAGGCCGCCCGTGCCGTGGACGTCCTGCCCGACGTCGACATCCTGGTCAACAACCTCGGCATCTTCGGGCCCACCCCCGCCCTGGAGATCACCGACGACGAGTGGCGCCGCTACTTCGACGTCAACGTCCTCTCCGCGGTCCGGCTGATCCGTTCGTATCTGCCCCGGATGACCGGCCAGGGGTGGGGCCGGGTGCTGAACATCGCGAGCGACTCCGCGGTCGTCATCCCGGCCGAGATGATCCACTACGGCATGTCGAAAACCGCGCTGCTCGCGGTGAGCCGCGGCTTTGCGAAGGAGGCGGCGGGCACCGGCGTCACGGTGAACTCCGTCATCGCAGGCCCCACCCACACCGAGGGCGTCGAGGACTTCGTCTACCAGCTGGTCGACCGCGATCTGCCCTGGGACGAGGCCCAGCGTGCCTTCATGCGGGACCACCGCCCGCAGTCACTGCTCCAGCGCCTGATCGAGCCCGAGGAGATCGCCAACCTCGTCGTCTACCTCAGCTCACCCCTGGCGTCCGCGACGACGGGCGCGGCGGTGCGGGTCGACGGCGGCTACGTGGACTCGATCCTGCCCTAGGGGCCCGAGGAGGATCCTGCGGCTCACCATCCCGTCAGCAGCAGGTGGTTGACGAGCAGCGCGACCACGGCCTGGGCCGCGAGCCAGCCGCGGGGGCGGGGCAGGAAGGCACCGGCGGCCAGGAGCCACAGGGCGAACGGCAGCCAGATCCGCTCCGTCTCGGCCTTGCTCATCCCGGACAGATCGGCGGCGAGGACGGCGACGAGCGCGGCGAGGAGGAGCACCGCAAGCCGTGACTCCGGGTGGTCCAGCAGGCCCGGACCTTCGCGTCGGCCCGCCGGCTTCCCGCCCTCGCGGCCACCCCGCAGGCCCTCGTCCCCGCGCGGCCGTAGGAGCACCCCGCCCGCGCGCACCAGCCCCGCCACCGTGGCCAGACCGACCACCAGCACGGTGCACGCCGGATTGGCCCACACCCAGTACCAGTACGGCCGGACACCGCCGGCGCCCTGGTTGTAGCGCTCCACCAGCAGGTGGTACGCCTCCCAGTAGTCGAATCCGGCGAGGGTGAAGGCCAGCGGCACCACGATCACCCCGGCCGCCGACGGCAACCACACCGCCCGCCGGTTCCGCCCGAGGACCAGCACCGCCACCCCGATCACGCCGACGAGCGTCAGCCCGTACGACAGACAGCAGGTCAGCCCGAAGAGCAGCCCCGCCCCGAACGCGGCAGCGCGCGGCCGCCGCCCCGTCACCGCCAGCGCGAACAGCGCGACGGCCCACGCGGCGACCGCCGTGAAGTACCCGTCGGCCGATGTCCCCATCCACACCGCACCCGGCGCCAGCACCAGAAACGGCGCCGCCCGCCGCGCGAGCCCCTCCGCGGCCAGCGCCCGGACCGTGACCAGCACGGCCACCACCGCGGTGGCCCCCACGGTGATGCACCAGACGCCCGCCCAGGCACCGCCGCCCAGCCCGATCCGGTCGAGCAGCACGAAGGTGAGAGTGGCCGCCGGCGGATGACCGGCGACGTGTGCGGGCCAGTGGTCGGGGCCCTGGATCACGATGTACTCGGTGAAGTGCCGCAGTGTCGCCGGAATGTCCTGGAAGCGGTCGATGACCTGGAGGTACTCGTAGCGCGTCGTCAGCCGTTCGGCTACGCCACGGTGCCAGCCGTCGATCAGGGCCAGCGACCATGTCCACGCCATCGAGGTGCCGCAGGCCACGGCGAGCAGCGCGCGCCACGGCAGCCGGGCTGCCAGCCCGGGGCCGTACACCACCACCGCGACGGCCACCACCACGGCGGCCGGGGTGCCGGGTCCGAGGTGCGGGCCCCAGGAGGCGAGCAACGGGGGCCAGTTGACGAACAGCGTGCCGTCGGTGTCCTCGATGTGGCGGCCGACCAGCACCGCCGCCACGAAGAGCAGCACGGCGGCCAGGGCGGCGGCCAGGTCACGCAGATGAGGGGAGCGGATCACACGCAGGACGCTAGGCCGCCGACGGCCGCGTGAGGGCGTCCGGCGCCCCGACGTCAGCGTTTCGTCATGGGTCGCGCGGCGCTTTCCGCACCGGTCCAGGCCTACCGTCAGGACATGCGCGACCAACGGCTTCCCTCCTCGCCCGGCTTCTGGCGCAGCCCCTTGCGCGGCCCCCGGTTCACCGCCGTGCTCGGGATCGTCCTGCTCGTGGGCATCACGGTGCTCTTCGTGACCGGACTGCTGTCGTACGCGGCGTACAACCCGAACCTGTCGCCGGTGAACGACATGACTCCCGGCAAGGGGATCCTCGGCTTCTACCTGTTCTCCTGGCCGACGAGCCCGTACTGGCTGTACCGCCTCACCCAGGGCGTCCACGTCACCCTCGGGATCACGCTCATCCCCGTTCTGCTGGCCAAGCTGTGGTCGGTGGTGCCCCGGCTGTTCACGCTGCCGCCGGCCCGCTCGCTGGCGCACGCGCTGGAGCGGATCTCGCTGCTGCTGCTGGTCGGGGGCGCCCTCTTCCAGTTCACGACGGGGGTGCTCAACGTCCAGCTGGACTACCTGTTCCCCGGCTCCTTCTACACGCTGCACTTCTACGGCGCCTGGGTCTTCTTCGCCGCGTTCGCCGCGCACGCCGCCCTGAAGCTGCCGATCGCCCTGCGCAATCTGCGCCGGCTCCGCTCCGGGCCGGCCGGGCGACCGGAGGAGAACGACCTCGTCTCGCCGCGGCCCGCCGAGCCCACCGTGACCCGGCGGGGCGCGTTCGGGCTGGTCGGCGGCGCCTCGCTGCTGCTGTTCGTCACCTCCGCGGGCCGCAGCTTCGACGGCCCGCTGCGCAGTACCGCCCTCCTCGTGCCGCACGGAGGACCCGAGCCGGGCAGCGGCCCCGGGGGCTTCCAGATCAACAAGACCGCGGCGTACGCCGCGATCGACGCCCGGGAGACCGCGGGCGACACCTGGCGGCTGGTCGTCGAGGGTCCGGCGGGCGTCGTCCGGCTCGGCCGGGAGGATCTGCTGCGGCTGCCGCTGCACAGCGCCGCCCTGCCGATCGCGTGCGTGGAGGGCTGGTCGACCTCCGACCAGTGGTGGCGAGGCGTACGGCTGCGGGACCTCGCCGCCCTCGCCGGGTACGACGAACCGCCCGACGTCCTGGTGGAGTCCCTGCAAAGACGCGGCGCCTTCCGCCGGGCCGCGCTGCGCGCCAATCAGGTGGCCGACCCGCGTTCCCTGCTCGCCCTGGACGTCAACGGCGAGCCGCTGACTCTCGACCACGGCTACCCCGCCCGGATCATCGTGCCCGCCGCGCCGGGCGTGCTCAACACCAAGTGGGTGGCCCGGATGACCTTCGGAGACCTCTGATGCGCCCCACCCTGACCCGGCCGCGCCTCGCCGTCGGGAGCCCGTTCCAGATCCTGTTGCTCGCCTGCTCGTTCGCGCTCGCCGGGTACGCGGGCGTGCGGCTGCTCGCGGGCGACTGGTTCGGTGTCGTGCTCTGGTTCGTGGGCGCGGCCGTACTGCACGACCTGGTGCTGCTGCCGCTGTACTCGGCGGCCGACCGGGCACTCACGGGCACGCTGGGCGCCGCGAGGCGGCGGGAGTGGGTGCCCTACGTCCGGGTCCCGGCCGTTCTGTCCGGCCTGCTGCTGCTCGTGTGGTTCCCGCTGATCAGCGGGAGCGTCGACGAGCGCTACCGGCTGGCCACCGGGCTCCCGGCGGACGGTTTCCTCGCCCGCTGGCTGCTGATCACCGCCGTTCTGTTCGGCGGCTCGGCACTGCTGCTGGCGCTGCGGGTGCGCAGGGCGACGAAGCAGCGGCCGCCGGCCGACCACTGACCGTCCTCGGCGAGACCCAGCACGCGCGCGAGGCGCAGCAGTGCCGGGGTGCCCAGGCGGGCCCACGGAAACGGGGCGCCCGCCGTGCCCTGCCCGTCGGTGACATGGACCTGAACGCGTTCGTCGATGTCCACGGGGACCGTCTCGGCGAGCACCAGACCCCCGGGCGCGAGCAGCCGGGCCAGCCGGCCGAGCAGCGCCTGCGGGTCGCCGCCGATGCCGAGGTTGCCGTCGATCAGCAGGGCGGTGCCCCACCGGCGTTCGCCGGGCAGCGGCTGGAAGACCGAGCGGTGCAGGGCCTGGCCGCCGAGGCGCGCGGTGTGCGCGACGGCGGCCTCGCTGACGTCGACACCCAGCGCCCGGCGGCCCCGGGCAGCGAGTTCGGCGACCGGCCGGCCGGGACCGCAGCCGACGTCGAGCACGGCGCCCTCGCAACGGGCCAGCACGGTGAGGTCGGCCTCGTCCGGTCGGGCGCACCACCGCTCCACGTCCAGCGGGAGCAGCCAGCCGTCGCTGCGGCGCAGGAACAGCGGGCCGCGACCGGTGCGCAGGGCGCGCACATAGGGGTCGTCGGCGGTCCAGGGAAGCAGCCGCCCGGTCCGCGTCGTCTCGTAGGGGGCACTCATCGGCCGGTGGCCGCCCGCAGCCGGGCCACTTCGGCGGCGAACCGGCCGCGCGGCGCCAGCTCCGCCACGGCCGCCACGTCGGCGGCCGTGTCGACGTCCCGCAGCCGGGGCAGCTCCCGCACCCGCAGCCCGGCTCCGGTCAGCCGGTCGTGCTGAACGGCGCCGGTCAGGGGCGTCGACATGGGGACCCCGCGCAGCAGTTCCGGCGCGGGCTCGGCGAGCCCCAGCGCCCAGAAGCCGCCGTCCTCGGCCGGGCCGAAGTACGCGTCGCACCCGGCGAAGTCCACGGTCAGCAGCTCCGGCGTCACCTGCGGTGTGTCCATCCCGATCAGCAGCGCCGCTCCGGCACATCCGGCGAAGGCCGCGGCCAGCCGCTCGTCCAGACCACCGGCGCACTGCGGTACGACCTCGAAGCCCGGCGGCAGCCAGGGCCCCGGACGTCCGTCCAGCACCAGCACCCGGCGGCGGGCCGGGGTCGCGGCCACCGCGTGCAGCGTGTCCACCAGGGCGGCCTCGGCCAGCGCGGCTGCCTCGGCGGGCGTGAACGGCGGGGTGAGCCGCGTCTTGACGCGCCCGGGGCGTGGCTCCTTGGCGATGACGAGGAGCGTGGTCATCGGTGGCTCCCCTCCGGCGCCGAAGCCGGCTCGGCCAGCACGCGGCGCATGTCCCGTACCGCCTGCCACGTGCCATGCCAGGTTCCGGTCACCTTGGACGCACCGGTGCGGGGCAGATACGGCACGTCGTGCTCGGCGACGCGCCAGCCGGCGTCGGCGGCGCGCACGACCATCTGGAGCGGGTAGCCGCTGCGCCGGTCGGTGAGTTCGAGGGCGAGCAGTGCCTCACGCCGGGCGGCCCGCAGCGGGCCCACGTCGTGCAGCCGCAGCCCGGTGCGCCGGCGCAGCAGCACGGCCAGGGCGAGGTTGCCCGCACGCGCGTGCGCGGGCCAGGCACCCCTGCCACGCGGCCTGCGCCGGCCCAGGACCAGGTCGGTCTCGCCGGACTGCACCTCACCCACGAACGGGACGAGGAGGGACGGGTCGAGCGAGGCGTCGCAGTCGCAGAAGCACACGATGCCGGCCGTCGCGGCGGTGAGTCCCGCGTGGCAGGCGGCGCCGAAACCGCGGCGCGGTTCGTGGACCACGGTCGCGCCGAGCGCGCGGGCGACGTCCGCCGAGCCGTCGGTGGAGCCGTTGTCCACGACGAGGGCACGCCATCCGGCGGGGATGCGTTCCAGCACCCAGGGGAGGGCCTCGGCCTCGTTCAGGCAGGGGAGGACGACGTCGACGGGCGGGGGTGGGGGAGGGGTTGTCACGGCTTTCACCCTACGAATGGGAAACGGGCATATCGGGCTTCCGCTGCTTACGAAACACGGACGTCAGGGGAGCGTGGGACCCTGCTCCGCGCCGAGTTCGGCGCACGCGAACTCCCGCATCCCGTCCGCGAATCCGACCCCGGGCTTCCAGCCCAGTTCGGAGCGGAGCCGCGCGGAGTCGGCGGTGATGTGGCGAACGTCCCCCAGCCGGAACTCGCCGGTCACCACCGGCTCAGGCCCGCCGTACGCGGCTGCCAGAGCCCGCGCCATCTCGCCGACCGTGTGCGGCTCACCGCTGCCGGTGTTGTACGCCGTGAGCGCACCCGGCTCCGAACCCGCCTCCAGCGCGGCCACGTTGGCCGCCGCCACATCGTGTACGTGGACGAAGTCCCGCCGCTGCCGACCGTCCTCGAACACGCGCGGCGCCTCGCCCCGGGCGAGCGCGGAGCGGAAGAAGGAGGCCACCCCGGCGTAGGGCGTGTCGCGGGGCATCCGGGGCCCGTACACGTTGTGGTACCGCAAGGACACCGCCGAACCTCCCGTGGCCCGCGCCCACGCCGCCGCGAGATGCTCCTGTGCGAGCTTCGTCGTCGCGTACACGTTGCGCGGATCGAGCGGCGCGTCCTCCCCGACCAGGCCGGGCTCCAGTGCGGCACCGCAGTCGGGGCACGGGGGTTCGAAGCGGCCCGCCGCCAGGTCGGCGACCGCTCGCGGGCCGGGCCGCACCGTGCCGTGCCGGGGGCAGCGGTAGCGCCCCTCGCCGTACACCACCATCGACCCCGCCAGCACCAGCCGGCGCACGCCCGCCTCGCCCATGGCGGTGAGCAGCACCGCCGTACCGAGGTCGTTGCGGGAGACGTACTCGGGCGCGTCGGCGAAACCCGTGCCCAGCCCGACCATCGCCGCCTGATGGCAGACGGCGTCGATGCCGGGCAGGGCCCGGCGTACCGCGTCGAGGTCCCGTACGTCCGACCGGGGATCTTTGCGTACGTCGTACACGACGGGTTCGTGCCCGGCCGCCGTCAGTGCCTCGACGACATGGGACCCGATGAATCCGGCACCGCCGGTGATCAGTACGCGCATGGCCACACGCTAGGTCGGCACACCGGGCCAGGAGCCGCACCGCGCCCGTCATGTCACAGGTCCGTAAGACGGCGGGGGGCCCGGCGGACAGATCGCCGGGCCCCCCGCCGCCGGGTTCGCCCGACGCCTACGCGCCGCTCTCCCGCAGCATGTCCTCGCGCTCGACGATCTTCACGCGGTTGCGGCCCTGCGGCTCGCCCAGCGCCTTCTCGGCGGCGTCCAGCCGGTACCAGCCCTCCCACGTGGTGAAACGGACGTTCCGCTCGGCCAGGAAGGCGTCGACGGCCTCGGGGGCCGGCGCCGACGGGGTGTGCAGCCGGCTGTGGGCGAAGTCGTCCAGCAGGTTGGACACCGTCTCGTTGGCGTCGCCCTTCGTGTGGCCGATGAGCCCGACCGGGCCCCGGCGGATCCAGCCGGTGACGTACACCGACTGAAGGTGCGTGCCGCCCTCCTCGATGACGCGGCCGCCCTCGTCGGGGACCGTGCCGGAATCGAGGTCCCAGGGCAGCTTGGGCAGCTTGTCGGAGAGGTAGCCGACGGCCCGGTAGATCGCCGTGACGTCCCAGTCGGTGAAGTTGCCGGTGCCCTTGACGTTGCCGGTGCCGTCCAGCTCGGTGCGCTCGGTGCGCAGGCCGACGACCTTGCCGTCCTCGCCCAGGATCTCGCTGGGGGACTCGAAGAAGTGCAGGAACAGCTTGTGCGGCCGGTCGCCGACGTCGCGGATCGCCCAGTTCTCCAGGGTCTTGGCGACCATGTCGGCCTGCTTGTTGCCGCGCCGGGTCTCGATCGAGCCCTCGTCGTAGTCGATGTCCTCGGGGTCGACGATGACCTCGATGTTGGGCGAGTGGTCCAGTTCGCGCAGCTCCATGGGGCTGAACTTGGCCTGCGCCGGGCCGCGTCGGCCGAAGACGTGGATCTCCTTGGCCCGGTTGGCCCGCAGGCCCTCGTGGACGTTCGGCGGGATCTCCGTCGGCAGCAGCTCCTCCGCGGTCTTGGCGAGGATGCGCGCCACGTCGAGCGCCACGTTGCCGACGCCGAGGACGGCCACCTTCTCCGCCTCCAGCGGCCACGTGCGGGGCACGTCCGGGTGGCCGTCGTACCAGGACACGAAGTCGGCGGCGCCGTACGAGCCGTCGAGCTCGATACCCGGGATCGGCAGCGCGCGGTCGGCCGTGGCACCGGTGGAGAAGATCACGGCGTCGTAGAACGAGCGCAGGTCGTCCAGGCTGATGTCGGCCGGGTAGTCGACATTGCCGAAGAGCCGTATCTGCGGCTTGTCCAGGACCTGGTGGAGGGCCGTGATGATGCCCTTGATGCGGGGGTGGTCGGGGGCGACGCCGTAACGGATCAGACCGAACGGCGCCGGCATCCGCTCGAAGAGGTCGATGGACACGCCGGGTTCGGCGGCCACGCCGGACTTGAGCAGGGCGTCGGCGGCGTAGATCCCGGCCGGGCCGGCTCCGACGATGGCTACCCGCAGCGGGCGCGTCATGATCAGGTTCCCTTCGAGCGATGATGATGCGACTCGACGGGAAGCCTAAGCTAAGGCATGCCTAACCTGGTACGCGGGTCCATTCTATGAGCTCATAAGGCCACCTTATGGGAGCCATAAGCCACGCGGGGACCCCGGGGCCCGCCGCCCGCCGGGGCTTCGTTCCCGCTGCCCCGGGCCGAGCGCGCACCGGCCCGCCGGCCACGCACCGCCTCTCCGTCGCCGCCGGTCCGGCTGCGGGGGGGCGCGGGATCCGGACGGGGCCGGGCCGGGGTGTCCCGGCCGTCCCCGCCGTTACCCTGCTCCGCGACGCCTCCGCGTTTCCCAAGCGGGCCGCCCGCCGCTGGAACGCGCTCCGGGCCTCACTCCGCGGGACCCGCGCCGGGGGCGATCACGACCTTGCCGACGACGGTGCCGGACTCGGCGTGCCGCAGCGCGGCGGCGGCCTCCCGGAGCGGGTAGACCCGGTCGATCCTGGTCTTGATCGCGCCGGACCGCAGCAGCTCGAAGATCTTCGTCAGGTCCTCCCGCAGCTCGGCCCGGTAGCGCTCGGGGTGCCGCGCCTTCCCCGCCCACAGATTGAAGAAGTATGCGTGGCGACCGTTGGGCAGGGCGTTCCGGACCGCGAGCTTCGCGACCAGCTTCAGGACCGCGACCGTGCCGCTGCCCGCCTGGTCGCGGGTCGAGGCGCTGCCGTACGAGACGAGGGTGCCGCCGGGGGCGAGCATCCGCCAGGAGTCGTCGATGCCCTTGCCGCCCACGTGGTCGAAGACCGCCGCGACCCCGCCCGGGGCCAGCTCGCGGACGCGGGCGGCGATATCGCCGCGGTAGTCCACCGGGGTGGCGCCCATGGCGGCGACCGCGTCCTGGTTGCGGGCCGAGGCGGTGCCGATGACGTGGATGCCGCTGTTGCGGGCCAGCTGGACCAGCACACTGCCGACGCCGCCGTTGGCGCCGTGCACGAGGACGGTGTCACCGCTGCGGGCCTTCGCCGTGCGGAACAGCATCCGCCAGGCCGTCGCGCCGTTGGTGACCAGCGTCTCGGCCTCCGCCGCCGTGATCCCCTCGGGGACCGCCACCAGATCCGCCGCGTCGACGAGGACGTGGTCGGCCCAGCCGCCGGTCTTGGTGAGGGCGGCGACGCGCTGCCCCACGGCCACGTGGACGGACTGCCCGGAGCCGAGTTCCTCGACGACGCCGACGAGGTCGTAGCCGGGTACGAACGGGAACTTCGGCATGTCGTAGTACTTGCCGCGCCGCATCTGCTGCTCGGCGAAGGTCACGCCGCTGGCCTCGACCCGTACCAGGGCCTGGCCCGGGCCGGGCTCGGGCAGCTCGCGGACCCTCAGTTCGAGGCTCTCGGGCTCTCCGACGGCGGGGAGGACGACTTCGGTGGCTTTCATGACTGCGGCTCCTTCTTCACGGGGTCACGGGGTGAGCGAAGATGTGTGGTTAACCACTCACTCATGAGGTGCAGGGGAGGGCGACTGTCGCTCCGCGGTGGGGGACCGGCAGCCGCCCGGGTCGGTTTCGGTCGGTCAGTAGTGCGCGATGCCCGCCGCGAGCGTGCGCGTCCAGGGCGCGTCGACGGCGGTGGCGTCGATGGAGACGATCAGGTGGCAGAGCATGCCGGTCGCGAAGAACTGCTGGATCTGCTCGGCGCCGCCGCCGGAGGCGCCGCGCACGTACTCGACCATCCGGGCGTACCCCGCCCTGACGGCGTCCCTGACGGCCGGCTCCGAGATGGCCGCCGCCTGGGCGTGCAACTGCACCAGCAGCAGGTCGTTGTCGCTGATCAGGCGGGCGTAGGCGTCGCCCATCGACTTCAGTACCGCCTCCGGTGTGCTGCCCTTCGCCTCGGCGGCGCCACGTTCGAAGGCGGCGCGCACCTGGACGAAGCACTGCTCCACCACGGCGGTGAACAGCGCCTCCTTGTTCGGGAACAGCCGGTAGACGTAGGCCTGCGAGATCCCGGCCGCCTTGGCCACCTCGGTCGTGGTGGTGCCGAAGTAGCCGCGCGCCGCGAACGCCCCGATGGCGGTGCGCAGGACGGTCTCCCTGCGTTCCTCGGCGGTGGAGAGCCGACGCTGTCCTGTCTTCATGTGAGTACTTAATCACTCACACTTTGCTGCGGTCAAGGGGGCGGAACCTTCGCCGTGTGCGGTCAGCCCGCCTGCGCGCGGGCCGTCAGCCCGTGACGCAGGCACTCGCTCAGATCGGCCGCGATGCTCCCGTCGGGGTCCAGGCGGGGGTTGAAGATCGTGACGTCCAGGCCGACGGCCCGCTCGTCACCGAGGGCCGTGCTCAGCACGTCCTCCAGCTCCAGCCACGTCAGCCCACCGGGCTGGCGGTAGTCGACGGCGGGCATGACCGCGTCGTCCAGCACGTCGACGTCCAGGTGGACCCAGTAGCCTCCGGGCACGCCGGCCAGCCGCTCGACCGCCCGGCGCGCGGCCGTCGCGGCGCCGACGGCGCGTACTCCGTCGAGGTCCAGCGCGTACAGCCCGGGTGGCAGGGGCTGCATGCCGAACTCCGCGGACTCCACGGCGTCCCGGTAACCGAGGACGACCACGTCCTGGTCACGCACCAGGGGACCGCGGCCCCCGATGTCGGTGAGCAGCCGGGGGCCACGGCCCGTGACCAGGGCCAGATCCATCGAGGCGGCCTCGCCCGCGGGCTCCGCCTCGGGCTGGTAGAAGTCGGTGTGCCCGTCGAGGAACAGCAGGCCGTGGCGGCCACGCCGCTTCAGGGCCAGCAGGTTGCCGAGCAGGATGCTGCAGTCGCCGCCGAGCACGACAGGAAAGCGGCCGGAGTCGAGCACCGCGCCGAGCGCGTCGGCGAGCCGGACCGAGTACTGCGCGATGCCGGTGCAGTTGAGCACGCCGGTGTCGGGGTCCCGCGTCGCGTCGTAGGGGGGCGGTTCGACCAGGCCGGCCCGCACCGCGCCCGGGACGTCCAGCAGCCCGGCGGACAGCAGTGCCGCCGGGAGGTCCTCGACGCCGGACGGCCGCAGCCCCAGGACGGACGGTGCCTCGATGATCGCCAGTTCCTGCACGTCACAGTCCCTTCGCCGGTGGGCGCTCCGTGGGAGACGTGGCCCGCGGCCCCTCGTCGCGGTCCCTCACCTTCCGGCCATCGTCGCCCAGAACCGGCCCCGGCGCCCTGTCAGGGGACCGGGGCCTCGTCGCGCCGGCAGTACAGGAACAGGTGCGGTTCGGGGATCGCCTCCGGATGCGCGGGGGTGAAGACCGTACGCTCCTGCCGGAGCACCGTCAGTCCCGCGGCGCCCGCCATCGCGGCGAACTCCCCGGCTCCGAAACTCGTCACCCGCACCGGCTGCCCCATGAAGACTGCCTCGACGTCCTCCACGTCCAGCGGCACGGTGGCGAGCACCAGACGACCGCCGGGCCGCACCGCCCGCGCCAGCCGCCCGATGAGGACGGACTGCTCCGCGCGGGACAGCTGGAGCAGGGAGAAGTACACGCACACCGCGTCGAACGAGCGGTCCGGCAGGGACATTTCGCGGATGTCGGCGCACCGGAAGGCGGCGCCCGGCACCTGCCGGGCCGCGAGGTCCACCATCACGGGCGACACATCGACACCGAGGACGTCGTGGCCCGCGTCGGCAAGCATCTGTGCCGTGGGCCGTCCGGTCCCGCTGCCGACGTCCAGCACCCGGCTGCCGGGCTTCAGTTGCCCGAGCAACCACTCCAGCGACGCCCGGTGTGCCCGCGAACCCGCGAACGCCTTCTCGTACGCCTCCCCGATCGCGTCGAACACGGTGGCGGCGTGCGGCCGGTGATCCCCGTCGGTCACGATGCTTCCCCTCTCCCGGGTGGTGCCGGGCATCGTTCCACTCACGAGCCGGGGTCACAACGGCGCGAACGGCACGGCGGGACGCCCGTGCCTCCGGGCGCGTCGCCGGGCGAACAGCCGGCCGACGCCGGGGCTCGGGGCTCCGGGATCCGGGCTCGGCGCTCCAGGGGAGGGGCTGCGGGGGAGGGGCCGGGTGGTGGCGGTTGCGGTCGCCCGGGGCGGCACGGCAGGGTGCGGGCGTGACCACCTTGCTGATCGTGCATCACACGCCCTCGCCCAACTGCCAGGCCCTGCTGGAAGCGGTGATCTCCGGTGCGACGACGCCGGAGATCGACAACGTCCGGGTCGAGCGCCGCGCGGCGCTGTCCGCGACCGCCTCCGACGTGCTGGCAGCCGACGGTTATCTGCTCGGCACCCCGGCGAACCTCGGCTACATGTCGGGCGCCCTCAAGCACTTCTTCGACCAGGTCTACTACCCGTGCCTGGACGAGACGCGAGGCCGGCCCTTCGGCTACTACGTGCACGGCGGCAGCGACGTCACGGGCGCGGTGCGCGGCATCGAGTCGGTCACGACGGGGCTGGGCTGGCGGCGCACGGCCGAGGCGGTCACCGTGACCGGCGAGCCGGACCGGGCCGACATCGAGCGCGCGTGGGAACTGGGGGCGACGGTCGCCGCCGGGCTCATGGCACCGTAGCGGCCGGGGCCACCCGCAACGGCCGAGCCCCGGCCGACGCCGCGATCACTCCGCCGTCCGGCCGGCCCCGGCCGCCGGAGGAGGTGCCGGATACCGCTCGGCCAACTGGACCATCAGCAGCAGGAGCAGCGCCGCCAGCGAGGCCATCGACGCACTCACCGCCGTGAGACCGGCGCTCCAGGGCGGGGCCACCGTGAGGTCCAGCGCCCGTGACAGGCCCGCCGAATGGACGCGGTTCTCCAGCAGCCCGGCCCCGGCCAGCCCGGCCGGCATCAGCATCCCCGCCATCAGTGCCGGAACACTGGCCCGCAGCGCCAGCACGACGGCGAGGACGAGGCACACCCCGGACATACCGAGCGCGAGCGCGTACACGCTGAGCGGCGCGTCGTCCCGGCGCAGCGGGAAGTACGCCGCACCGCACACCACGAGTGCCGCGGCGGCGAGCCAACTCGGCCAGAACACCGGCCGCCTGGGCCGAGCCGGACGACGGGGACGCCGGAGCCGCAGCTGCCGCCCGGGGCGCCGCGGCGCGGCTTCCCGAGGGTGGTCCTGCGCCTGAGCCGTGTCCGCGAACGCCGTCTGCGGGAGTGCCACGGACGGCCGCAGCGCCGCGGCCGCGGCCAGCGCCTCGCGCCGCCGCTCCTGGCCGAGCCGTCCGATCAGCTCCGCGAGTTCCTCCACGGGCCGCCCCGTGGCCGCCGCGCGGACCGCCTCCTGCCCGCAGTGCGGTGGCAGCGAGGTGTGGTGCAGCAGGGCCATCAGCCGGGACACGTCGTCGAGGGACCGCCGCTCGACCGCCACACGGATGGTCTCGTCCGCGCTGTCCGCGCCGCGTGGCGGGTGGGTCAGCTCGGCGATCAGACGTGCCACGTCCTCGACGGGACGGTCCACCGCGACCGCCCCCAGCACGGCGACGACCGTCTGCGCGTACTCCGGCGACTGCTCCATCAGCGTGACCAGCCGCACGATCTCCGCCAGCGGCCGGTCACTGACAGCGGCGTGGACGAGGTCACCGACCGGGTCCAGAGCCGGTGGGGCGGGCGCGGGATCCCGCAGCGCGGTGTCAGGTGCCGTCGAGGGTTCGGGAGCCGGTTCGTCCAGCGGGCCCGCGGCCTCGAGGAGCGCGGTCGTGTCGGGTCCGAGCACCGTGCCGACGACGTACCCCGTGTCGGCGGCAGGGGCGGGAGCCGACGGCGGTTCGCCGGGCGGGGCGCTGTGCGGCGGGGGCTCCACGACCGGGGCGGGGTGGTGCGGTGCCGTCGCGACGGGGGCGCTGTGGATCGGTGCCTCGGCGACCGGGGGACTGTAGGCCGGCGGTTCGATGACCGGGGCGGGGCGGGGCGGTGCCGCCGCGACGGGGGCGCTGTGGATCGGTGCCTCGACGGCCGGGGGACTGTAGGCCGGCGGTTCGATGACCGGGGCCGGACGGACCGGCGGCTCCGCCACAGGCGCGCTGTACGCCGCCGTCTCGGCGACGGGGGCGACGGCGGAGGGCGGCTCGCCGGCGGCCGCGGGGTCGCCGAAGAGTATGTGGGCGGGGTTCGACTGCTGTGGTGATGAACGCGTGGTCATCCTGGGCTCCAAGGGAGTCGTGCGGCCGCTCCTGCGCTGCCGAAGCGCGACACGCGATGTCCCTGACCATTACTAGGGGCGTCCCCGGCGCCTCGCCACCGGGGTGCTGCGACCGTGTGACGCCCGGCGTCCGCGTGTGGCCGAGGCCACGCCGGCGAGGAGGGCAGGGCCATGTCGTCCTCGGGGGATCCCGGGCTACCGTTGCCGCCCGGACCCTTTCCCCGACCCCTTCCTCGCACACGACGCGAACGTGTCCTTCGCGCCCGGAATTCGGACGGCCCAGCAGTGCTCGCAGACCTCTCCCCGCTCATCGCGGCGACCGCCCAGTGGCTCACGCGCGCCTACCCGGCGTCCGGCGGCGCCCTGGCCGCCGCCCTGTGCGAGGCGCAGGCGCGGCAGGCCGTGACGGTCGCGACGCGGCTGCGGTATCCGACCCGGATGGACGCCGCACTGGTGGGGATGGCGGGGCCCGGAGGCTCCCAGCGGCTCGACTGGATCACCGGGGCCGACGCCGGCGGGAGCGAGGACCCCGACGGCGGCGCCTGGCGCACCTGGGTGGACGAGGTCGTGGCGAGCTGGGCCGCGTGCCTGCTCATCGACCCCGAGCTGGCCGGCCTCGCGGTCGCCGCGCTCGCCGAGGGCGGTCGGACGACCGGCGGGCCGGCGGAGTTCCGCCGCCTGCTCACGCCCGGCGCGGACGACCGGCGGGCGGCGGCACTGCTGCGCCACCCCGACCTCCTGGCACCGGTCGCCGAGCTGCACCAGGAACCGCTGCTGCACCGGCTGGGGCCGGGGCGGGCGCTGATCGCCTGAGGTCGCGGCCGAAGGGGTTCGACGGCCGGGGAGCCTCGGCGTCCTCGCCGGGCCGCGTCAGCTCACGCCTTCTTCCCGCGCCCCGACAGCGCGTCCCGCACCCGGTCCACCAGCCCCGCCCCCGGGGCCAGCAGCTTGTTCAGCGGCGGCGTGTCCGGGGCCGAGGGGTGCGGACGGGTCGGCGCCATCTTCTTCGCCTGGCGGACCTTGTCCCCGAGCTCGTCCAGCGCCTGCGGGGGGCACGCGGCGCGCAGCGCCGGGAAGAGGTTCTCCTCCTCGTCCGCCAGGTGCGCGCGGATCTCGGTCATCAGCATGCTGATCAGGCGGTCGAACTCGGGGTCGCCCGCGTCGCATCCCTCCAGGTCCTTCATGATCTGCTCGGCCTTGGCGTGGTCCTCGATCTCCTCGTCGGCCATCGCGTCGCCGTTCGGCACGTGCTCGCGTACCGCCGGGTAGAGGTAGGCCTCCTCGGCCACCGAGTGCCGGACCAGCTCCATCGTGACCTGGTCGGCGTACAGCTTGCGGTCCTTCTCTCCTGGCGCGAGCGCCTCGATGCGGCCGAAGAGCTCCTCGACCTCACGGTGATCGGTCACCAACTCGTCGATGACGTTTCCGCCATGTCCCATGGTCTCTGCCTCCTGCGTCAGCACGGCGGCTCCGGATGAGATCCGCCACCCGCGTACGAGTGCCCTGCCCCAAGGCACTGACACGGTGGCGCCGCGCCTCACACGCGCCAGCCGTACCGCCGCTCGGGCCGCCCGGCCACGCCGTACCGCAGGGACACGTCGGCGTTGCCGGTGGCGTGGAAGTGCTCCAGGTAGCGGCGCGCGCTGACGCGGGAGACGCCGGTCAGGGCGGCGCACTCGGTGGCGGAGAGGGTGCCGTCGGCGGAACGCAGGGCGCGCTCGACCAGTTCGGCGGTCTCCACACTCATGCCCTTGGGCAGCCCTCCGGCGGCGGGCGCCGGAGCCGCCCCCGCCAGGACCCGGTCCACGTCCGCCTGATCGCGCACGACGGTGGCCAGCAACCGGCCGCGCTGGGCGGCGTACCGTTCCAGGCGGCTCCCCAGGTCCTCGAACTCGAACGGTTTGAGGAGGTAGTCGACCACGCCGTGGCGTACGGCGTCGCGCACGGTGCCCGCCTCGCGGGCGGCGCTGATCACCATGACGTCGCAGTCGTGCCCGGCGGTGCGCAGGTGGGGGATGACGTCGAGACCGAAGATGTCCGGCAGATACAGGTCGAGCAGGACCAGGTCCGGGCGCAGTCCGTCGACGGCGTCGATGGCCTCCCGGCCGGTGCCCGCGACACCGACGACGCGGAACGGGCTGACCCGTTCGACGAAGGCGCGGTGCACCCTGGCCACCATGAAGTCGTCGTCGACCACGAGGACGTCGATCGTGCCCGGCGGGCCGGGCGTTCGTGCTGTGCCGGTCATCGGTCCGCTCCTTCCGCCACCGCGCCGGTGAGGTGGCTGACGGTCATGCGCGCGGTGAACAGGGCGCCGTCGGGGGTGTTGCGCACCGAGATCTCCCCGCCGTGACGTTCGCAGACCAGCCGGGTCAGCGCCAGGCCGATGCCGCGCTCGCCGTTCCTGGCGGCCTTGGTGGTGAAGCCGTGCGAGAAGACCTCCCGGGCCAGGTCGGGCGCCACGCCCGGCCCCGAGTCCCGGACGGCGATCTCCACACTCGCCGCGTCCTGCCGCAACTCGACCTCCACCCAGGCGGCATGCCTCCCACCGGCCAGTCCACGGAGCGACGCCTCGTCCTCGCCCCCGCTCCGGTCCGCGTCCCTGCCGCCGCCGTGCCGGCCCGCGTCGCTCCCGCCGCGCGGGTCACGGTCGTTGCCGCCGCTGCGGCCCGGGCCCTGGCTGCCGTTTGGGGCGTGGCTCCTGCCCCCGCCGTGCCGGCCCGCCTCGCTCCCGCCGCGCGGGTCCCGGTCGTTGCGGCCGCCGTGGCCTGTGTCGGGGCTGCCGGTTGAGGCGTCGTTCGTACCGGCGCCGTGCCGGCCCGCGTCGCTCCCGTCGCGCGGGCCGCCCGCCTCGCTCCCGTCGCGCGGGCCGCCCGCCTCGCTCCCGCCGCGCGGGCCGCCCGCCTCGCTCCCGCCGCGCGGGCCGCCCGCCCCGCTCCCGTCGCGCGGACCGCCCCCGTCGCTGCCGCCGCTCCGGCCGTCCTCCCGGCCGCCGGTCCGGCGACCTTCCCTGCTGCCTGGACGGCGACCTTCCCTGCCGTCGCTCCGGCCACCCTCCCGGTGGCCGGGACGGCCATCGGCTTCCGGGCCCGCCACGGTCCCCGCGCCCACCGCCGCCGCGTCCACCGCGTTGTCCACCAGGTTGCCCACGACCGTCGCCACGTCCGCCGCGTCCTCGGGGGTCAGGCGGCCGAGGGCCGTGTGGTCCGAGATGCGCAGGTGGACCTTGCGTTCGGCGGCCTGGGAGCACTTGGCCATGAGCAGGGCAGCCACCGTGGTGTCGCGGACGCGGCGGCTCAGGGTGATGTCCAGGGACTGCCGGCGCCGGTGGAGCGCGCGGATGTAGCGCACCACCTCCTCCTGCTCGCCGATCTGGATCAGCCCGGAGATGGTGTGCAACTGGTTGGCGAACTCGTGCGCCTGGGCGCGCAGCAGCTCGGAGGAGCTGCGGAAGGAGCCGAGCTCCCGTTCCAGCCGGGCCAGTTCGGTACGGTCCCGCAGCGTGGTGACCGATCCGAGCGGCCGTCCCTCCTTGCGTACCGCCATCCGGTTCATGACCAGGACCCGGCCGTGCCGGATGACGACCTGATCGCGTTTGTCGGCCGTGCCGTCCCGTTCCCCGGCCAGCACGTCCCGCAGCCGCCCCTCGACTCCGAGCTCGGCCAGGCTCCGCCCCACGCAGTCCCCGGGCAGGTCGAGCAGCCGCCGCCCCATCTCGTTGACCAGGGTGAGCCGTTGCTGCGGATCCAGGGCGACCACGCCCTCCGCGATCCCGTACAGCATCGCCTCCCGGTGCTCGGCGAGCCCGGCGATCTCCCGTGGCTCCAGGCCGAGCGTCTGCCGCTTCACCCGCCGGGCCAGCAGCAGCGAGCTGGCCAGCCCCAGTGCGCTGGCGATGCCCAGATAGGCGAGGAGATACGAGGACGCGCCACTGAGCCGCTGCCAGATGGTGGGGGAGGCCTCGCCGATCATCACCGTGCCCAGGTGCCGCCCGAGGTTCTCGCGCGCCGCTCCCAGCACCGGCACCTGCGCCACCCGTTCGCGCCCGCCGCCCAGCGTCAGCTCGCCCGACCAGCCGCGCCCCTCGCCGGCACCGTCGCCGAGCGGCAGCGTCCGGCCGATCGCCGTCGGGTCCGTGGAACTCACGATCCGTCCCCGCCCGTCCGCGACGGTCACGGAGGTCACCCCGGACTGCGACTGCGTGGCGTTCACCAGTGGCGCCAGCGCCTCCCGGGGCAGCGGCCCCACCAGCTGGCCGCGCACCAGCGGGTTCGCCGCGAGCTGTTCGGCCAGCGCGCCCACCCGGCGGCCCTCCACCCGGTCGAAGGTCGCCTCCGACTGCGCGAGCGAGACCCCGGCAACCGCCACCAGCACCACCACCACGATGGCGAGCTGGAGGACCAGCATCTCGCCGGCGAGGGTCTGACGACGGAAGGTGGCGACCACGGCGTACTCGATCTTTCGGCGGGGAGGCTTCAGGGGCGGGGTCGCCCCATCATGGCCCCCACCTGCGCCGGAGGAAAGGGATCGGTCACTGCCGGACCGGCGGCCGCGGACCGGCGCCGCCGTGGCCGGAGCTGACACAAAGACCAAAACCTCCGTTGGTTCCGCAAGCGCGACAGCACGCCGGGGTGGGTGCAGCATGTGGCCCACCTCACCCCCCCCACGGGACTTTCCCCAACCGCATCGACCGACCGACAGGTGGTGGCACTCGTGCGCCTGCGCACCCCCCTCGCCCTGCTCGGGGCCGCCGTGCTCGTCCTCATCGGGCCGCCGCTGCTGACCACCGGCAGCGGCACCGGGACCGGCACCCAGATCCCCGGCCTGCGCTTCATGGTCCCCAACACGCCCGGCGGCGGGTACGACATCACGGCGCGTACGGCCGCGAAGAACGCCGAGGACGCCGGACTCACCCCTGGCATCGAGGTGTTCAACCTGCCCGGCGCCGGCGGCACCGTGGGCCTCAGCCGCCTGGTCGGGGAGCACGGCAACGGCAGGCTCGCGATGTCGATGGGGCTCGGCGTCGTCGGCGCCGTCCGTTCCAACGACGCGCCCGCCACGCTCTCCGACACCACCCCGATCGCCCGCCTCACCGAGGAACAGGACGTCGTGGTGGTCGCCAAGGACTCGCCGTACCGGACGATCGGGGAACTGGTCGACGCCTGGAAGGCGGACCCCGGCGAACTCCCTGTCGGCGGCGGTTCCTCACCGGGCGGCCCCGACCACCTCGCCCCCATGCTCATGGCGCGGGCCGCCGGAATCTCCCCGAAGCAGGTCAACTACATCCCGTTCGACGGCGGCGGCGAGCTGCTCGCCTCCATCCTCGGCAACAAGGTCGCCTTCGGCGTCTCCGGCGTCGGGGAGTACCTCGACCAGATCAAGGCGGGTGAGCTGCGCCTGCTCGCGGTCACCGGCCCCGAGCGCGTCGAAGGCCTGGACGCGCCCACCCTCCAGGAGGCGGGCTACGACGTGAACTTCACCAACTGGCGCGGCATCGTCGCCCCGCCCGGCCTCTCCGACGCCGAGCGCGGCAAACTCGTCCGCCTCATCGAGGAACTCCACGACTCGCCCGAGTGGCAGCAGTCCATGAAGCAGAACGGCTGGGACGACGCCTTCCTGTCCGGCGAGCGGTTCGGGGACTTCCTGGAGGCCCAGGACCGGCGTGTGGTGTCGGTGCTGAAGGAGCTGGGACTGTGACGACGACCGCCGGCATCCCCCCGGCCCCTGCCCCGGCCCGCCGCTCCTGGCTGCGCGACCACTCCGAACTCGGCGTCTGCGTCCTGCTGCTGGCCCTCGGTGCGCTGGTGCTCACCGACGCGCTCACGATGGACGTCGACATCGCCCAGCGCGGACCCGTCGGCCCCAGGACGGTGCCCGTCGGCGTCGGCACCGGGCTGCTGCTCATCGCCGCCCTGCTCGCCGTCGACGTGTTGCGTGGCGGCCGCGGCCAGGCCGAGACAGGCGAGGACGTGGACCTGTCCGAACCCGCCGACGGGCGCACGGTCCTCCTGCTCGCCGGGGTGTTCCTGGGTGCGGCCGTGCTCATCGAACCGCTCGGCTTCCCCGTCGCGGGCGCCCTGTTGTTCTGGGGCGCCGCCTTCGCCCTGGGCAGCCGCCGCCCGGACCGCGATCCGCTCATCGCGGCCGTGCTGTCCCTCGTCACCTACGCCGTCTTCAACAACCTGCTCGGCGTGCCGCTGCCCGGCGGCCCCCTGATGGGAGTGCTGTGAGATGAACGCCCTCAACTCCCTGCTGGACGGCTTCGGTACGGCACTGACGCCGCTCAATCTGCTCTGGGCCGCCCTCGGTGTGCTGCTCGGCACCGCGATCGGGGTGCTGCCCGGCATCGGCCCGGCCATGGCGGTCGCGCTGCTGCTGCCGGTGACGTACGGACTCGACCCGGTCGGCGCGTTCATCATGTTCGCGGGCATCTACTACGGCGCCATGTTCGGCGGCTCGACGACCTCGATCCTGCTCAACACACCCGGTGAGAGCGCCGCCGTGGTCGCCGCGATGGAAGGCAACCCCATGGCCAAGTCGGGGCGCGGCGCGCAGGCGCTGGCCGCGGCGGCCATCGGCCACTTCGCCGGCGGCATGGTCGGCACGATCCTGCTGGTCGCGCTCGCCCCGACGGTGGCCCGGCTCGCCGTCGACATCGGCGCACCCGACTACTTCGCCATCATGGTGCTCGCCTTCATCGCGGTGACGTCCGTCCTCGGCTCGTCCCGGATCCGGGGACTCGCGTCCCTGTTCATCGGGCTGACGCTCGGACTGGTGGGCCTCGACCAGATGACCGGCCAGCCAAGACTCACCTTCGGCTCCCTCCAGCTCGCCGACGGCATCGACGTGGTGATCGTCGCCGTCGGCCTGTTCGCGATCGGCGAGGCCCTGTGGGTCGCCGCCCATCTGCGGCGCCGGCCGGGCGAACCGATCCCGGTGGGCCGCCCGTGGCTCGCCCGTGGCGATGTCAGGCGCACCTGGAAGTCCTGGCTGCGCGGCCCCTTCATCGGTTTCCCCTTCGGCGCCATCCCCGCGGGCGGCGCCGAGATCCCCACCTTCCTCTCCTACGTCACCGAGAAGCGCCTGTCGAAGCACAAGGACGAGTGGGGCAAGGGCGCCATCGAAGGCGTCGCCGGACCCGAGTCCGCCGCGTCCGCCTCGGCGGCGGGCACGCTGGTGTCGATGCTGACGCTGGGCCTGCCGACCACCGCGGTCGCCGCCGTGATGCTGGCCGCCTTCCAGCAGTACGGCATCCAGCCCGGCCCGCTGCTCTTCGAACGCGAACCCGAGCTGGTGTGGGGCCTGATCGCCTCGCTGTTCGTCGGCATGGTGCTGCTGCTCGCGCTCAACCTTCCGCTCGCACCGCTGTGGGCCAGGCTGCTGCGCATTCCCCGGCCGTATCTGTACGCCGGAATCCTCTTCTTCGCGTCGGCCGGCGCCTACGCCGTCGGCGGCGAGGTCGTCGACCTGGTGATCCTGCTGATCATCGGCCTCGTCGGGTTCGGCATGCGCCGCTACGGGCTGCCCGTGCTGCCCGCCGTCATCGGCGTCATCCTCGGTCCCAACGCCGAGCAGCAGTTGCGCCGGGCCCTGCAGATCAGCGACGGCAGTGTCACCGGCCTCGTCAACACCCCGTTCGCGGTGACCGTGTACGCGATGGTCGTCGTCGTACTGGCGTGGCCGCTGCTCAGGCGGCTGGTACGCCGGGACCGCGCCACGGCGTCGTAGCCGCGCCGAAGGGGCCGGGCCGCCGTTCGGCCCGGCCCCTTCGGAAGGACCGGTCAGACCTCTCCGCGCCAGCCGCCCGTCTCCGCACCGCGGTGCTCGATGTATTCCTTGAACCGCTTCAGATCTCCGGTGACCTGCCGCTTCACCACGCCGAGCTTGTCGCCGACGGTTTCGGTGAGACCCTCGGGGTCGTAGTCCAGCTGGAGCATGACCTTGGTCGTGCCGTCGTCGATGCGATGGAAGGTGACGACCCCGGCCTGCTGTGCCTCACCACCGATCGTGGTCCAGGCGACCCGCTCGTCCGGGATCTGCTCGGTGATCTCCGCGTCGAACTCGCGCTGCACGCCACCGACCTTCGTCACCCAGTGCGTCAGCGTGTCCGTGCGCTGCTCGATCCGCTCGACTCCGCCCATGAACTCGGGGAAGGTCTCGAACTGCGTCCACTGGTTGTACGCGGTACGGACCGGGACGTCGACCTTGATGGATTCCTCTACCTGTGACATGGAAAATCTCCCTCGCTCCGTGCTCTCGGGTCTGCGAAATGCCGTTGAGGTCTGCGATGTCGTGGACATGAGGCCGAGTACCAGGCCGGGCGCCGGGCAATCATGGAGATCGTCAGGTGACGCGATCCTCGGGCATGTCCACCTTGCGCCGGTCCTGCTCGTCCCAGGCGCGGGTGTCACGCGGCTCGGTGTACGGCTCGGCCTCGGGCGGATGGCCGCCGGCGATGGCTCGCTGACGTGCGGTCTCGGCGTCGAACTCCAGGCCGAGCAGGATGGCCAGGTTGGTCACCCACAGCCAGATGAGGAAGATGATGACGCCCGCCATGGTGCCGTACGTCTTGTTGTACGAGCCGAAGTTGGCGACGTAGAAGGCAAAGCCCGCGGACGCTGCCATCCAGGCCAGCAGCGCCAGGAAACTGCCCGGAGTGACCCAGCGCCACCCCTTGACCTTGGCGTTGGGGCAGGCCCAGTACAGGATCGCGATCATCAGCGTGACCAGGAGGACCAGGACCGGCCACTTGGCGATCGACCACACCGTCAGCACGGTCTCGCCGAGGCCCAGGGCGTCCCCGACCCGGCGGGCCAGACCACCGCTGAAGACCACGATGACCGCGCTGATCACCGCCATCACCATGAGCACGACGGTCACGCCGACGCGCACCGGCAGGATCTTCCAGATCGGCCGGCCCTCGGGAACGTCGTACACGGCGTTGGAGGTCCGGATGAACGCCGCCACGTAGCCCGACGCCGACCACACGGCCAGCAGCAGGCCGACGACGGCGAGGATCGAGCCGACGCCGGCGTTGTTCTGGAGGTTCTGCACGGCCTGGGTGATGATCTCCCGGCCGGCACCGGGAGCGAACTGCTGCAGGTTCTCCAGCAGCCGTTCCGTGACCGACTTGCTCGCGACGCCCAGGAGCGACACCAGCACCAGCAGCGCCGGGAAGAGCGACAGCACCGTGTAGTACGTCAGAGCCGCCGCCCGGTCCGTGAGCTCGTCGTCCTTGAACTCGCGCACGCTGCCCTTGAGCACGGCCATCCACGAGTGCCTGGGGAGCTTCACGGGTGAGTCGGGCGCCGCCCGCTCCACCTCAGGCCGCGGTCCGGCCTCCTCCGGCACCGGATTCTCTCCGTCGCGCTGATCCTTGTGACCTGGGAGATGCAGCTTCGCCATGGCCGCCGGGTAACCCGAATGCGCCGTCCTAAGAGTGCCCGGTCACGAAGCCGGTACGGCACCGGGCGAAACCAGCGGTGCCGTGGCTCTGGTCCGAACCACGACACCTGACGAAACCGGCTCCGCGGCGCCGGATTCGCTGCCCTCCAGGTACCCCGGCTCCCGCTGGGCTGAATCGCCCTTGCCGGCATTCCGCCGACCGGCCCGGGGGGAGGGCGCGGGGGCTCAGCTCTGGGGGGCGGATCTCGTGCGGATGTTCTGGGCGACGTCGCGCAGCTTGACGTTGTGCGTCTGGGAGATGCGCTTGAGCACCTCGAAGGCCGCTTCCTCGCTCATCTGGTGGCGCTCGCGCAGGATGCCCATGGCCTCGCCGATGGCGTGCCGGGTGTCCATGGCGTGTTCGAGCTGGTCGACCGTGCGGGCGCTGGCCAGGGCCACCGCCGCGTGCGAGGCGAGCAGCCAGCCGGCCGTCTCCATCTCCGGAGTGAAGGCGCCGGGCCGGCGGGAGTAGAAGTTCAGGGCGCCGAAGTCGTCGTCCCTGGTGTAGAGCAGGAAACCCATCATGCTGCCCACGCCCAGCTCACGGGCGGCGGGGGCGAAGCGCGGCCAGTCCGGCTGCGACTTGCTCATGTCGGTGATCCGGAAGAGCCGCTCGCCGTCGACCCGCCGGGCCGCGTCGAAGCACGGGCCCTCACCCAGTTCGCCCTGCAGCCGGTCGGACTCCTCGACCATGTCCCCATGTGCCGACAGCGTCACGGCGCGGCCCTTGCGCAGGGCCAGGACACCGGCCGCGTCGCAGCCCTCGACCAACCCGACGCCTCGTTCGGCGATGGCGTCGAGCGTCTCCTGCGTGGAACCCTGCGCCAGCAGATGCCGGGCCAGCTCGGCCATCTGTTCGGCGAACGCACGCCAGTCCATCCGTCTCCACCGTCCCGCTCGTCGAACCTTCGTGAGAGAAGGAGCCCGAAGGCCGACCGCCGGGACCCGCCCGCCGGGCCTGGCCACCGCCCGTCCCGGACGTACCTTCCAGTACGGGCGTCGGCCGAGCACCGGCTCGGCTGCCCTGTTCGCAGCCTACCGCTCGCATGCCGCCCCTGTACGACCGAGTGATCATGGCGACGGCCGGCCCGCCCACCCGCCGGTCGCCGGCTCGCTGCCTCCCCGCCGGCCCGAGGGGACTCTCCGGCCCGTCGGTCTCAGCGGCCTCCCACCGGCCCGTACGACTGCTCCGGCACGGCGCGCCGCCCGGCACCGCCCCCGCTCCGCGCGCCCGGCAGTGCCCGCCAGTCGAGACGCAGGATCGCCAGGTCGTCGGTGTGCCGCTCGGCGTTGAGGCCACGGACCCTGCCGATCAGCTGGTCGAGATGCTTGCCGGGGTCCGGCTCCGTGATCCCGTCGAGGATGCCCAGCAGCCCGTCCACCCCGAGCCGGTCCCTGTCGTCTCCCCCGTACCCCTCGATCAGGCCGTCGGTGTACGCGATCAGCGCGCCCTCCGGCGGCAGCTGCAGGGTCGTCGAGGGCCACTGCCCGAGGCCGGGCACGATGCCGAGGGCGATGCCGTGCGGGGCGGACACCACCTGGGCGCCGGCGGGCCCGACGAGCAGGGGTTCGTGGTGGCCGACCAGGTGCAGGGTGACCGTGGCCGCGGCCGGATCGAGGGTGATGAGGGTGCAGGTGGTGAAGAGGTCGCTGCCGGTGCGCTCCGCCGTGTGGATCTGTTCCAGCAGATGCAGCAGCCGGCGGTCACGGTGACCACCCAGCGTCAGTGCCCGCCAGGCGATCCGCAGGCAGACGCCGAGGGCGGCGGCGTCGGGGCCGTGCCCGCTGACGTCGCCGATGATCGCGTGGATCTGCCCGTCGCCGGTCTGCACGACGTCCAGGAAGTCGCCGCCCAGCAGTGCCTGCTCCCGTCCGGGGAAGTAGCGGCTGGTCGCGGTGACCGAGTCGGTGGACAGGATCGGCGTCGGCAGCAGCCCGCGCTCCAGACGCGCGTTCTCCTGCGCGCGCAGCCGGCCGACCCGGAGGTCCGCGCTGGCCCGCTCGGCCTGCTTGCGCTGGACGGCGTAGCGGACGGCCCGCTGGAGCAGATCCGGATCGACCTTGCCCTTGACCAGGTAGTCCTGTGCGCCGGCGGCCAGCGCGTCCACGCCCGCGTGCGACTCGGCCAGGCCGGTGAGCACGATGACCGCGGCGTGCGTGTCCGTCCGCTGGATCGCCTCGACCGTGCCGAGGCCGAGGGCGTCGGGCAGGTGCAGGTCGAGCAGCACGCAGTCGAAGTGCCGTGCGACGAGTGCGGCGCGCGCCTCGGCGAGCGTCCGGCACCGCACGAGGGTGTGCGGCATCTCGGTGTCGTACAGCAGCTCCTCGACCAGCAGGGCGTCACCGTCGTCGTCCTCGACCAGGACGATGCGGCAGGGCGACTCCGGTTCGACGGCTGACTCTGTCACGGGTGTGCCTCTCGCGCGCCGTCCGCCGTGGCGGAACGCTCGACGGGAAGGGTGAACACGACACGGGTACCGCCGGTGTGACCGGGGTCGATCCAGATGGTCCCGCCGTGGAACTCCACGACCTTCTTGCACATGGCCAGCCCGATCCCGGTGCCCGGATAGGCCTCCCGGGTGTGCAGCCGCTGGAAGAGGACGAAGACCTTCTCCTGGAAGTCCGGCTCGATACCGATGCCGTTGTCCGTGACGGCGAACTCCCGCAGGCCCTCGTCGGTGTCGCGGACGGTGATCCGGACCTCCGGGGAACGGTCGGGCCGGCGGAACTTGATGGAGTTCGACAGCAGGTTCTGCCAGAGCATGCCCAGCTGGGTCGCGTCGCCCACGACCTTCGGCAGCGGATCGTGCGTGATCCGTGCGTCGCTCTCCTCGATCGTCACGCTGAGGTTGTCCAGGGTGCGGGCGACGACGTCGTCCAGGTCGACCTCCGCGTGGTCGTTGAGCACCCGGCCGACCCGCGAGAACGCGAGCAGGTCGTTGATCAGGACCTGCATACGGTTGGCACCGTCGACCGCGAACGCGATGTACTGGTCGGCGCGTTCGTCGAGTTGCCCGCCGTAGCGCCGCTGCAGCAGCTGGGTGAAGCTGGAGACCTTGCGCAGCGGCTCCTGGAGGTCGTGGGAGGCGACGTAGGCGAACTGCTCCAGTTCGGTGTTGGAGCGCTGCAGATCGGCCGCCTGCTCGTCGAGCAGGCGGCGTGACCGCTCGCTGAACTCCAGCTCCTTCAGCAGGCGCTCACGCATCGACTCCACGTCGGAGCCCAACTGCCGCAGGTCGGCGGGGCCGGTGACGGCGATGGGCTGCTCGAATCGGCCGTCTGCCACTTCCCGTGCCGTCTGCCCGAGCCGGCCCAGCGGCCCGGTGATACCGCGCCGCAGCGCCTCGAAGGCGAGCGCGGCGGCCAGCACGATGATCAGCGCGATCATGGTGAACGTCCAGTTGCGCAGCGTCATGGCCTGGCGCAGGTCGCTGGAGGCGGCCGCGCGCCGGTCGGCCAGGTGCGTCTGCTGCGTCGACAGTGCGCGGCGCAGACTGTCGAAGGTGGCCTTGCCCTCCTGTGCGCGTGCCGCGGACAGTGCCGCGGCACGGTCGGGGGACGCGGTCGCGATGGGCACGGCGATCCGGCCCTGCCATCGCCGCGTCAGCTCCCGCACGTTCGCGAGTTCCTCCTCGGCGGCCCCGTCGGACGCCAGGAGTACGTCCAGCTGCCGCAGCGCCTCCTTCTCGTCGGTGACGCCGCGCGTGTACGGCTCCAGGAAGTCCCGCCGTCCGGACAGGCCGTAGCCGCGCACGCCGGTCTCCTGGTTCACCAGCGCGGCCTCCAGCCGCACCGCGTTGGTCAGGGCCGGGCCCCGGCGGTCCACGATCTGGTCGGTGAGCTGGGAGGTGCGGGTCATCGCCCAGGTCCCCAGAGCGCCGAGCACGGTCAGCACCGTCAGGGTGACGGCGACGCTCACCCGCAGCCAGCGGTGGGTCGTCCAACCGGCTGTGGCCCCGTGGGCGCCGGGCGGCTGCTCGTTCATCACGGCCTGCTGAGCTCCTTCACCTGTGACCGGGCCACGTCGAGGCCCTGGGCGCACCTTACCCGGGTGCGACAACAGATGTTGTCGTCGCGGGCTACGGCCCTCTAGGGTAGAGCCATGTCTGCCTCCCACTTCTCTGTGCCCAGAGGTGACGGGGAGATGACCGATCTCGTCACGCAGGCGGTCGACGAACTCGCCCTTCGCTGTGCGCAGTACGCGTTCCTGCCGCCGGGCGGCCCTGACGAATCGGCACGCCATGATGCGCTCGCCCACCTTTACGTGCTGGTCCAGGTGGAGCGGGCGGCACAGCAACTGGCGGAACAGGCAGCGCGCGCGGCGGCGGCGGCCGGAGCGGGATACCCCGCGATCGGCCGGGCATCCGGTATGAGCCGGCAAGGAGCCCGCCGTCGCTGGCCCGGCCTGATCACCAGCGGCACCCCACGTCACACCCCTTCCGCTTCCCGGAGTTCATAGTCATGTCCGTCCCCGCCCCCACCCGCCCCCACGACGTACTGCTGGTCGAGGACGACATCGCCGACGCGATGCTCATCCAGGACGCCCTGGCCGCACGCGGTGCCCGCAACCTCACCCAGGTCGCCGACGGCATCGAGGCCCTGGAGTATCTGCGCGATCCGGCGAACCAGCGCCCCGACCTGATCGTCCTCGACCTCAACATGCCGCGGATGAACGGCCGGGAGTTCCTGGCGGTGGTCAAGGAGGACCCCGAACTGCGCACCATTCCCGTGGTGGTGCTGACCACGTCCGCGGCGCCCGACGACGTCTCCGGCGCCTACCGCCACCACGCGAACGCCTATGTGACCAAGCCGGTCAACCTGGAGGAGTTCGAGGAGGCGGTCCGCAGTATCGACACGTTCTACCTGGACGTGGCGATGAAGCCGCCGCGGGGCTGACACCGCGCGCCGCGAGGACCGCGGACCCCGCGGCGCGGAGTCGCAAAGATCCCTTTCGAGCCGGAAAGATCTCCCTGCACGGCTCTGGGAACCTTTGCCGCGCCTCGTTACCCTCCGCCCATGATTTCCACGGTTGTGTGGGGTACGGGCAACGTCGGCCGCGCGGCCATCCGCGCCGTCGACGCCCATCCGTCGCTGGAACTGACGGCCGTACTGGTCGCCGATCCGGCCAAGGTCGGCCGGGATGCGGGGGAACTGAGCGGACTGGGCTGCGCACTGGGCGTGGCGGCGACCGCGGACGTCGGTGCCGTGCTCGCGGCCGGCCCGCGCGCGGTCGTGTACGCGGCTTCCGGTGACATACGGCCCGACGAGGCCCTGCGGGACCTCGAACGGGCCGTGCGGGCAGGGGCGGTGGTCGTCACGCCGTCCGTCTACGGCATGTACGACCACCGGGGCGCCCCGCCCGAGATCAGGGACCCGCTGCTGGAGGCCGTCGCGGCCGGCGGTGGATCCCTGTTCGTCTCCGGCGTGGACCCGGGCTGGGCGAACGACATCCTGCCCCTGCTGATCACCGGCCTCGGCTCGCGCATCGACGCGGTCCGCTGCCAGGAGATCTTCGACTACTCCACGTACGACCAGGAGGACTCCGTACGGAACCTGGTCGGCATGGGGCATCCGATGGACCACCAGCCGCCGATGCTCTGCGAGGGTGTGCCGACGGTGGTGTGGGGCGGGCAGTTGCGGATGATGGCCCGCGCGCTGGGCGTGGAACTCGACGAGGTCCGCGAGACACTTCAGCGGCGCCCGCTGGAAGCCACCGTCACCACGCCCACGATGGGTGAGTTCGCGGCGGGTACGCAGGGCGCCGTGCGCTTCGAGGTCCAGGGGGTCGTCGGCGGAGAGCCCCGCATCGTCGTCGAGCACGTCACCCGCATCCACGCCTCCTGCGCTCCGGACTGGCCGCAGCCTTCCGGCGGCGGCGCCGGAGCGCATCGGGTGGTCATCGAGGGCCGCCCCCGTATCGAGGTCACCGTCGAGGCGAGTGACGAGGGCGGCAACCGCTCGGCGGGCGGCAACGCCACCGCCGCCGGCCGTCTGGTCAACGCCATCGACTGGCTCACCGAGGCCAAGCCGGGCCTCTACGACGCGCTCGACGTCCCGCTGCGCCCCGCGGCGGGCCGACTGGGAAGGACCTGACCGGTGACCCTGCGCATCGACATCCCCGACGGAGCCGACCCCATCCCCTACGTGTGGGGCGACATGGTTCCCGAGATAGGCACGGCGGCGTCCCACTTCTCGCTGGCCGTGTACGCCCACACCAGCCTGGGGCTGCGTGAGTTCGAGGCGGCGCGGCTGCGCATCGCGCAGATCAACGGCTGCGTCTTCTGCCTGGACTGGCGCACCGAACGCGACGGGCACAAGGTCGAGGACGGCTTCGCGGAGGCGGTCACCGCCTGGCGGACCACGGACGCCTTCGACGCGCGCACCCGCCTGGCCGCCGAGTACGCCGAGCGGTACGCCCTGGACCACCACGGCCTGGACGAGGACTTCTGGAGCCGGATGACGGCCCACTACAGCCAGGCGGAGATCGTGGAGCTCAGCATGAGCATCGGGTCCTGGCTGGCGTTCGGCCGGCTCAACCATGTGCTGGGGCTGGACAGCGTCTGTGTCCTGCCCCAGCGTTAGGCGGGTCAGAAGTCGGTGGCGATGATCTCCTCGATGTTCCGTTCGGCGAGCGCCGTGATGGTGACGAACGGGTTCACGCTCGCGTTGCCCGGGACCAGCGCCCCGTCGACCACGTAGAGGCCCACATGGCCGTGCAGGCGGCCGTAGTTGTCCGTCGCCCTGTTCAGCACCGCACCTCCCAGGGGGTGGTAGGTGAGGTGGTCGCCCCAGATCTTGTACAGGCCGAAGAGATCGGTCCTGTAGATCGTGCCCTCTTTCGCGTTGATCCGGTCGAATATCGACTTGGCCATGGTGATCGACGGCTGTTTCCAGGCCGTCTGCCAGTTGAGTTCGACCTTTTGGCTCGCCGGGTTCCAGGAGAACTCCGCGCGGTGCGGGTTCTTGGTGATCGACAGATAGAAGGAGGCGTACGTCTCGATTCCGGTGGGCAGCGGCGCGACTTCGGCGAAGGCCCCGCCGGCCGCCCAGTTGTCGATTCCCGCGGTGGGAATCGAGGATTGCAGGGCACCGGTGGGATCCCACATGTGGTTGGCGCGCCCGCACATGACGTTGCCGTTCTCGCCCCAGCCCTTGCCGACCTCGCCGTTCAGGCCGGGCAGTGCGCCCTGGGCTTTGAGACGGACCAGGAGCTTGCTGGTGCCCACGCTGCCGGCGGCGAAGAACACCCGGGCCGCGGTGACCGTCTTCGTGGCCGTGACGCCGCCGCCGGTGTCGAGCTGCTCGATGGTGACGCTGTAACCGCCCGAGGACGCCGGAGTGACGGAAACGACCCTGTGCAGGGGGGAGATGGTGACCTTCCCGGTGGCCCGGGCCCGGGCGAGATAGGTCTGCTGAAGGCTCTTCTTGCCGTGGTTGTTGCCGTAGAGGATCTCACCGGCCAGCGCCGATTTCGGGACCGTGCCGGCGGCCTCGCGCTTCATGTACTCCCAGTCGTAGACGTCCGGCACGAAGACGAAGGGGAATCCGGAACGCTGGGCGTGCTTGCGGCCCACCCGGGCGTACTGGTAGCACGCCGCCGTCTCGAACCAGGCGGGGTCGATCGTGCTGACTCCGAGTTCGGAGTTGGCGCGTGGGTAATACACCTCGTACATCTCGTCGGCGTCGACCGACGGCAGCACGGCCGGGAAGTTCTCGCGCTTCGGCGTGACGGCCATGCCGCCGTTGACGAGTGAGCCACCGCCGACTCCGCGTCCCTGGTAGACCGTGATCCCGCCCATTTCCTCGGCGTCGAGAATGCCGGTGTGGCGCGGGACGTTCTTGTCGAGCGGAAAGCCCAGGAAGTTGCTGAGGGGTTGTTTGGTCCTGGTGCGCAGCCAGAACGAACGGTAGTCGGGGCTGGTCGTGTTGGCGAAGATCTTCCCGTCCGGACCCGGGGTGTCCCAGGCCATTCCCATTTCGACCATGTGGACGTCGACACCGGCCTGCGCGAGCCGGAGAGCGGCGACCGAGCCGCCGTACCCGGTGCCGATCACCAGCACCGGAATCCGCGCACCCGGTTCGATTCCGGCGGCGTTCCGCTGCCGCGCCGCGAGCGCGGGCGAGATGTTGCCGCCGAGCACAAGGGCGCTCGAAATGGAACCTGTTCCTGCGATGAATCGACGGCGGGAGATTCCGCTCAGTGGGGGTTTGTTCTGGAGGTCAGCGCTCATACGGCACTCCTCGATTTCGAGTGAATCGAAACGGGTTCTACTGCCGTTGGCATACGAAGTCACGACATACCAATTGGTAACTTTTCGCGCGCCACCTCCGAACACCCCTTCTTTCCTTGCGTCTTGACGGAAGGCTGGTCCGTACCTATGGTCACGGCCAGTGCGCGTGTTCAGTCACTCACCAGTCGTTCACATACAAGAACGGACTCCCCCATGACAGACGCCACCGCTCGTCCCCGCCGCAGGCCCCGCCGTCCACTCCTCGCCGTGACCACCGCCGCGGCCGCCGCCCTGGTGGCCACCCTGGTCGCCGGGCCCGGCGCACCCGGCGCCGACGCCGCCCCGGCCACCTTCGTCCACCCCGGCGTGACCGTCTCCAAGGGGCAGCTGGACTTCGCACGCGGCAAGGTCAACGCCGGTGCCCAGCCCTGGAAGAACGCCTTCGACCGGATGATGGCGAGCAAGTACGCCGACCTGAACCGCACGCCGAAGCCCCGCGCGGTCGTCGAGTGCGGTTCCTACTCCAACCCCAACTACGGCTGCACCGACGAGCGCGAGGACGCGATCGCCGCGTACACCCACGCGCTCGCCTGGTACATCACGCGCGACGACCGGCACGCCCGCAAGGCCATCGAGCTGATGGACGCCTGGTCGGCCGTCATCCGCGACCACACCAACAGCAACGCCCCGCTCCAGACCGGCTGGGCGGGCTCCTCCTGGCCCAAGGCCGCCGAGATCATCAAGTACACGTACACCGGTGGCTGGGCGGGCTCCGGCCGCTTCGCCACCATGCTCCGCAACGTCTACCTCCCCGAGATCATCAACGGCTCGAACTCCAACGGCAACTGGGAGCTGTCGATGATGGAGGCCGCGATCGGCATCTCCGTCTTCCTGGAGGACAAGGCCTCGTACGACAAGGCCATGGCGAAGTTCCGCACCCGCACCGCCGCCTACGTCTACCTGGAGTCCGACGGCGCCCTGCCGAAGACGGTCCCGAGCCAGAACCTCAACACCCGCGACAAGATCGTCAACTACTGGCAGGGCCAGGGCACGTTCGTCACCGGCCTCACCCAGGAGACCTGCCGCGACCTCACGCACACCGGCTACGGCATATCCGCCATCTCCCACGTCGCCGAGACCAGCCGCATCCAGGGCCAGGACCTCTACGGCACCGATGTCGGCGAACGGCTGCGGCACGCGCTCGGCTTCCAGGCCAAGTACGAGATGGGCGAGGGCGTTCCGGGCTGGCTGTGCGGCGGCTCGCTGCACCTCGGCCTCGGCCCGGTCACCGAGGTCGGCTACAACGCCCTGCACAACCGGCTCGGCCACGCCATGACCAACACCGCGGCCCTGACGGCGCGCAACCGCCCGGCCGGCAGCAACAACCTCTTCGTCGCCTGGGAGACCCTCACGCACGGCGACAACCCCGGCTGACGGAACGGGCGGGCCGAGGGGGCGGACGGGCCGACGGGGTCCGCCCGCCCCCTCCCGTGTCAGGAGACGGGGTGCACGCGCTGCGTCGTCAGCTCGTAGCGGGCGCCCACGACGGCGAGCTGACCGGAGGTCACCTTGGCGGCCAGGTCGGGTTCGGCCGCGAGGCGGGAGCGGACGAGCCGTATCTGCGCGTCTATGGTCGCGTCGACGCGGGCGTCGCCGTCCTTCGTGTGGTCGATCGCCGGCCTGATCTGCTCGGCCAGGTACTGGATGTGGTCCGGCAGCCGCTCACCGGACTCCTCCGCCTCCACGGCGGCCCGGACCGCCCCGCACGACTGGTGGCCGAGGACGACGACCAGCGGCACCGCCAGTTCGAGCACGCCGTAGGCGACGCTGCCGAGCACGGCCTCGTCGAGGACCTCACCGGCGCTGCGGACGGTGAGCAGGTCGCCGAGGCCCTGGTCGAAGACCAGTTCCGGTGGCACGCGCGAGTCGACGCAGCCGAGGACCACCGCGAAGGGATGCTGACCGGACGTCAGCGCCTGCCGTACGGCCGGTGACTCGTGCGGATGCCGCTCGCGGTTCGCGCGCCAGCGGTGGTTGCCCGCATCCAGGGCGCGCAGGGCCTGCGCGGGGGTACCCGGGCGGCGGTGCGGCGCCGCGCCGGCGGCGGACGCGGGGGAGGCGTCGAGGGCGAGGCCGGCACCGAGCGCCGCTGCGCCGGTCAGGCCGGCGCGCAGGAGGGTGCGGCGGTGACGTGCCGCCGCGGGGGTCGAGGCCTGCGGACGGCCGGTGCCTCGGGAAGGTGCGTCATCGAGATTCACGAGCCCGAACGTATGCCCGATGTCATGGCTAAGAGTTCACGCTACGAATTCATGGTTCGGCATGGTGAATTCATGGCCATGGCTTGATCCGCGCTTGGGGCACCCGAGGGGCGCGCTTGGGCGCACGGCCCTGCCGCCCTTGATCCCCCTTTCGTGTCGTAACGGCCCCCGGAGCGTGCGTAAGCCCGGCCAACCGCCCTGCGCGAGCCGAGAATTGGCGGGTCGGGACCCGGCGGGCCGGGTCCGCGACACCCGCGCGAGCACAGGAGACACCGATGGACTACTACGACCTCGGCACCCACACCCGTCCGGTGACGACCACGTCCCCCGAAGCCCAGCTGTGGTTCGACCGGGGCCTGATCTGGACCTATGCCTTCCACCACGAGGAGGCCGTCTCCTGCTTCGAGGCCGCCGCGGCCGCCGACCCCGACTGCGCCATGGCGTACTGGGGGATCGCCTACGCCCTCGGCCCCAACTACAACAAGCCCTGGGAGGCCTTCGACGAGCGGGAACTGGTCCGCGCCGTCGATCGCACCCACGACGCCGTGGAGCGCGCCCACGACAAGTCGTCCGGCGCCACCGCCGCCGAACGCGCATTGATCGAGGCTTTGCGCGCCCGCTATCCGCAGCGGGAGGCCGTCGAGGACTGCTCGGTGTGGAACGAGCCCTACGCCGACCGCATGCGCGCCGTGTACGCGCTCGACCCCGGCGACCTCGACCTCGCCACCCTCTACGCCGACGCGCTCATGAACCTCACGCCCTGGCAGCTGTGGGACATCCGCACCGGAGAGCCCGCGGAAGGCGCCCGCACCCTGGAGGCCAAGGACGTCCTCGACCGCGCGCTCGCCACCGACGAGGGGGCACGGCACCCCGGCGTACTGCACCTGTACATCCACCTGATGGAGATGTCCGCCACCCCCGAGGCGGCCCTCACCGTCGCCGACCGGCTGCGGGGCCTGGTGCCGGACGCCGGTCACCTCCAGCACATGCCCTCCCACCTGGACGTGCTGTGCGGCGACTACCGGCGCGTGGTCGCGGGCAACAGCGAGGCGATCGCCGCCGACGAGAAGTTCCTGGCCCGCTCAGGCGCGATGAACTTCTACACCCTGTACCGCTCGCACAACTACCACTTCAAGATCTACGGCGCGATGTTCCTCGGCCAGTCCCGGACCGCCCTGAGAACCGCGGCCGAACTGGAGGAGACCATCACGGAGGAGCTGCTGCGGGTGCAGAGCCCGCCCATGGCCGACTGGCTGGAGGGTTTCCTCGCCATGCGGGTCCATGTCCTGATCCGCTTCGGCCGCTGGACGGACATCCTGGAACTGCCGTTCCCCGAGGACGACCGGCTGTACTGCGTGACCACCGCGATGCTCCACTACGCCCGCGGCGTCGCCCTCTCCGCGACGGGCCGGACCGACGAGGCCGAGGCCGAACGCCGCCTGTTCCGCGAGGCCCGCGCCCGGGTCCCGCAGTCGCGCACCCTGTTCAACAACACCTGCGCCGACATCCTCGCCGTGGCCTCGGAGATGCTCGACGGCGAAGTGGAGTACCGCAAGGGCAACCACACTGAGGCATTCGCCGCACTGGAACGGTCCATCGCGCTCGACGACAGCCTCCCCTACGACGAGCCCTGGGGCTGGATGCAGCCCACCCGCCACGCCTACGGCGCCCTGCTCCTCGAACAGGGCCGGATCGCGGAGGCCGAGGCGGTCTACCGGGCCGACCTCGGACTCGACGCGACCCTGCCCCGCCCCCAGCAGCACCCCGGCAACGTCTGGTCCCTGCACGGCTTCCACGAGTGCCTGACGCGGCTGGGCAAGCTAGGCGAGGCGGAGATCGTGGCGCAGCAACTGAAGATCGCCGCCGCGCTGGCGGACGTACCGATCGCCTCGTCCTGCTTCTGCCGCATGGAGGGATCCGCGGCTGCCGACGGGAAAGACCGGTGACTCACCCGGCAGGCACCTGTGACCGGCGGCCGTGCCGTGCGGCCGCCGGGAGCGCGAGCAGCCGGTGAGCGAGGCCGGGCGCACGCGCGTACGCCCGCCTCGCACGCGCCCGCCGGACCGGCGGACCACCGCGCCCCGGGCGGTCCGGCCGCCACCGGTGCGAGGGTCCTCGAGCGTGGTGTGACGTCCGGCACCCGGTTGCCCCTGTTCAGCTGAGCGCCACCGTGCGGCCAGCGGGAGTGAGCAGCGTACGGCCTGACCCGATGCGGCTCACCACACCTGGAGCAGTCATGAGCGCAGCAGAAGAGCAGAACCCCCTCCACAGACGCGCGTTGCTGCGCGCGGCGGTCGCGGTGCCCGCGGCCGGCGCGGCCGGCGCGGCCCTCGCCTCCCCGGCGGCCGCCCACGCGGGGACTTCCGGGACGGCTCGCGGCGGCCGGTTCGACGCGGAGAGCCCGCGCTTCGCGCTGGCCGTGCTGCCCGACACGCAGTACCTCTTCGACGCCGACAGCGCCGACCCGGAGCCGCTGCGCGAGACCTTCCGGTATCTCGCAGCCGAGCGCGCCTCGGCCAACATCGCCTTCATGACACACCTCGGCGACGTCACCGAGCACGGCACCGAGGACGAGATCGAGCTCGCCGCCGACACCTTCCGCGCCCTGCACGGCAAGGTGCCCTACAGCGTCCTCGCCGGCAACCACGACATCCGGTCCTCGACGGACGACCAGCGCGGCGACTCCGCCTATCTCGCCGCCTTCGGCCCCGCGCGCTACGCGTCCATGCCCACCTACCGGGGCGCCTCGCCCGACGGCTACAACACGTATCACGTGCTGCGCGCCGGGGGCCGCGAGTGGCTCGTCCTCGCCCTGGACTGGAGGGTGTCGGACAAGGGACTGCGCTGGGCCCAGGACGTGCTGGACGCGCACCCGACCCTGCCCGCCGTCCTCACCACCCACGACCTCGCCTGGGCGGACGATGAGGGCCGCGCGACGCTGTCGGGCAACGGCGAGCGCCTGTGGAACGGCCTGATCAAGGGCAACGACCAGATCTTCCTCGCGCTGGGCGGCCACTACTGGCCCTCCGGGCGCACTGTCCTGGTCAACGACTCCGACAACGATGTCCACGTGCACATCACCAACTACCAGGACCGTTACTACGGCGGCGCCGGGATGATCCGCACGTACGGGTTCGACCTCGTGCGGGGCGTCATCGACGTGGAGACGTTCTCGCCGTGGTTCCTGGCCCGTGACCCGCAGAAGCGGACGCCGCTGGAGGCCGAGACGATCGAACTGACCGGTCCTGTCGACCGGTTCAGCCTGGACATCGACTTCGCCGAGCGCTTCGAGGGCTTCGCCCCGCCCGCCCCGCCCGCCCCGCGTCCACCGTCCGCGGTGATGCCGCGCGGCACCCTCGCCTACTGGCGCTTCGACGACTCCGGCACCCGGGCCCCCGGGGAGCCCGGCACGCCCGTCGCGAACGGCGTCGTGGTGCGCGACCTGTCCGGGAACGGCAACGACCTGACGGTCAGCCGACTGCACACCAGCGGGCCCGACGCGCTCACCTGGTCCGGTGACCACCACCCCGGCCAGCCCGCGCACGCGAGCCTGCGGTTCGACGGCGGCAAGAACCCCGACCGTGGCGCCATCCTGACCACCGCCGCGCAAGCGCCCCTGAACGCGGAGAAGTTCACCCGGGGCTACACCATCGAGACCTTCGTCCGGCTGCCCGAGCCCTTCGAGGGGGACCACAGCTGGATGGGCATCCTCAGCTGGCAGGGCCGCAGCGGCGACGCGGGCAAGACCACCGGATGGTCGCCTCTGGAGCCCACGTGCAGCCTCAACGTGTCGCCGGAACGGTTCCTCCAGTTCGTGGTCTACCCCCACCGCCAGGACGCCGATCCGACGTCGTGGAGCCACGCGGTTCCCGTGGGCCGATGGATGCACATCGCCGTCGTCAACGACGGCCGCCGCACGGTGCTCCACGTGGACGGCTCGAAGATCGCCCGCAACCCGTCCCAGCCCTCCACCGGTATCGCCACCCTCGGCAAGCCCTTCGTGCTCGGCGCCACCAGCTTCGACGAGCGCTTCGGGCAGGGCTTCTACGGCTGGATGGGCGACACCCGCATCGTCGCCCGGCCGCTGTCCCGGCGGGAGTTCCTCGTCCCCGTCGAGTAGGCGCTTTGCCGGCTCATCCGTCCGCCCGGCCCGCGCGCCGTGCCGGTGTCCTGACCCCGAGGACGTCGAGCACGGCGCGGGTCGCCGGGCTGGGGTTGAAGCGGCTCCAGGCCAGACACTCCACCCGGCGCGGGCCGTCGGTCACGGGGACCAGCGCCAGTTCCGGATCGGCGGCGGCCACTGGGCCGATGAACGCCGACGGCATCAGCGCGACGCCGAGTCCCCGTGCGATCAGCCGCGTCATCAGCTCCACGACGGCCGCCTCGTACGCGACGTCACGGACCAGTCCGGCGGCGGCGAACGCCTCGTCGGACTGGGCCCGGGCGGGCGTCCCGGCCATGAAGTCCACGAAGGTCTCCCCGGCGATGTCCTCCAGGGTGACGCGGGGCGCGCCCGCGAAGCGGTGGCCGGCCGGCACCACCAGCACATGCCGGTCGTGATCGAGGACGACGAACTCCACCCCGGACGGCCGCCTGCTCTCCGGCAGGCCCAGGAAGGCGATGTCCAGCTCGCCCTCGCGGATCGCCGCCACCAGGTCGTCGCTGCGCCCGGAGCGCAGGGCGACGCGGACCTGCGGGTGCCGGGCGCGGTACCGCTGGAGCAGTTCGGGTACGTCGACGGCGGCCGTGGTCACGATCACGCCGACGGCGAGCCTGCCCCGCACCACGCCGGTCGCCGCGGCGGCGTCGGCGGCCGCACGGTCGGCGGCCGCCAGGCACTCGCGGGCACCGGCGACGAACGCCTCCCCGGCCCCGGTGAGCTCGACGCGACGGCTGGACCGGGCGAAGAGGCGCACCCCGAGCTCGCGTTCCAGACCGGCGATCCGGTGGCTGAGCGAGGACTGCACGACGGAGCAGCGCTCGGCGGCGCGGGTGAAGTTGCGCGTCTCGGCTAGGGCGACGGCGTAGCGCATCTGCTGAAGGTCCACGTCAGCCATCGTTCTCGTGCATGGCTGCTATGGCAAGCATGCTTTGGATTCATGGCCCCGGCCGCGGAGACTTCCCCCATGGAGACTCCGACCGAGCGGCCACCCGGCCCGCCGCGCGGCGCGTCCGCCCAGCAGGCGGCGACCGTCGCACTGACGGCACTCGCTCCGGCGTCCTGGGGCACCACCTACGCGGTGACCACGGAACTGCTGCCACCCGGGCATCCGCTCTTCGCCGGGCTGATGCGGGCGCTGCCCGCGGGGCTGATCGGGCTCGCCCTGATCCGCGTGCTCCCGCGCGGGGAGTGGTGGTGGAAGGCCGCCGTCCTGGGCGTGCTGAACATCGCCGCCTTCTTCCCCCTGCTGTTCCTGGCGGCCGAACGGCTCCCCGGCGGTGTCGCCGCCACCCTCGGCGCCGCCCAGCCACTGCTGGTCGCCGGGCTTGCCCTCGCGGTGCTCGACGAGCGGCCGACGGCCTGGCGATGGGCCTGGGGCGTGCTCGGCGTGCTCGGCGTCGGACTCGTCGTGCTCGGACCGCACGCGCGGCTGGACGCCCTCGGTGTGCTCGCCGGTCTCGGCGGCACCGCGGCGATGGCCGGCGGGGTCGTCCTCACCAAGCGCTGGGGCCGTCCCGCCGGGGTGCGCCCCCTGACGCTGGCGAGCTGGCAACTGACCGCCGGCGGCCTGCTGTTGCTCCCGCCGGCGCTCGCGATCGACGGTGTGCCGCAGCGGATCGACGCCGCGGCCGCCGGTGGCTACCTGTGGCTCGGCAGCATGGGCGGGCTGATCGCGTACACCCTGTGGTTCCGCGGGATAGGGCGGTTGCCCCTCGGCGCGTCCGCACCGCTGGTCCTGCTCTCCCCGCTGGTCGCGACGCTCGCCGGCATCGGGCTCGGCGAGTCGCTGAACCTGACGCAGTCCGCCGGTTTCGTCCTCGCGCTGGCCGCGTTGCTGGCGGCACAGTTCAGCTCACCGATGCCGCGCGGCCGCGTCGCGCACGGTGGGCGGGCGGGGGACCAGGTCCGTGAGGAGAGGGTGCGATGACGGCCCGCAGGGCGATCGCCGTGCTCGGTGCCACCGGGATGGTGGGCAGCCGGGTGACCGACGAGGCCGTCGCGCGCGGCCACCGGGTGCTCGCCCTGTCCCGCAGGCCCCCGGGCGGCGATCCGGAGGTGACGCCGGTCGCCGTCGACGCGAACGACCCGCGTGCCCTGCGCGAGGCGCTGACGGGCTCCGGGGCCGGCGGCACCGTCCCGGACGCGGTCGTGGTGGCCGTCCGGACCTTTCCGGCCGACGAGGACTTCCTGGCCGGCGTCACCCGTACCGTGCTGGACGCCGCTGCCCGGCGTGGGACACGCGTCCTCGTGGTCGGTGGTGCCGGCGCCCTGCGCAGCCCCGGCGGCGGGCACCTGCTCGTCGCCGACGACCCGGCGTACGTGCCCGCCGAGTACCGGCCCGTCGCCGTCGCCGGTGTCGCCCAACTGCGGGCCTGCCAGGCGCAGACGGGCGCGGACTGGGTGTACCTGAGCCCGCCGGCCGTGCTGGGGCCCGGTGACCGCACGGGCCGCTACCGGCGCGGGACCGGCACCCTGCTCACCGCCGCAGGCGGCCGGTCGTGGATCAGCGCGGAGGATCTGGCCGTCGCCGTGGTCGACGAGCTGGAGAACCCCGGCGCCGAGCGGCACGTCACGGTCGTCCATCACGACGGCGGGTGAGCCACCACGCGACGACGCGCGCAGCGAGCGGCCCCGGCGTACGCACAGGCCTGGGCCGCCGGGCACACGCTCTCAGTGGAGCTTCTTGACGGCCTTCACCGTGGTGGCCTTGAAGTCGGCGACCTGGGCGTGCTCGAAGTCGCCCATCTGCGCCCACTTGACGACCGTGACGGTCCTGCCGTCCCGGCCGACCGAGAACAGGGCGATGTCCGAGGGACCCCAGGAGTGCTCCGTGTCGATGCCGTAGACGTGGGCGCCCTCCTCCACGTCCAGCCGGCCGTAGTACTTCTTGGCCGCCGTCATGTCGGGGTCCTGCGCCATCAGCTTCTCGGCACAGCCGGCGAGGTCCTTGCGCAGCAGCGCGGCGAACTTCTTGGCACGCCGCTCGTTCCGCTCCACCACGGTGACCTGGAGCGCGTTGGTGTCGAGCTCCGTCCAGTACGTGCGGTGCGAGGCAGTCGACGGCAGGGCCTCACCGACGCAGATCGGAAGCGGGTCGGGCTGCCCGGCGGTGACAGGCCCGGCGTACCAGGCCGAGGCGGGGTGCGGCGGCAGCTGGCCCGGCGCCAGGAAGCGGGGTGTGCCGGACGCGGCCGGACCGGCGGACGCCGGGACGGCGGTCAGTGCGAGAGCGGCCCCGGCCGCGAGGGCGGCGATGCCGAGTCGGGTACGGAGGCGGGCGCGGACGTTCATGTGTCCCCCAATGTGTCGTGCGCTTTCCCGTCGTTACGTCTCGTACGACTCGGCCCGCCGGTACTTCGTTGCCCTGCGGCCATGCCACCACTTCGTCCCGTTCGTCACCAACGCGTAACAAGGAAATGATCATCCCTTTGGCCTGGATGTTCCGACGCCGACCCGCGCGAACGGCCGAGGGGGATCAGGGAGGTTCCGCCGGGTGGACCGGCGGAACCCTTTTGCTGTCGCGCCGTTCAGCGTCGTCCGCGTCGGGTGCTCACGCCGTGTGCAGCGTCAGACCGTAGCGGTTCAGGATCTCGTTGACCGGCTGGAACCAGGTCTCCCCGCCGCCGGAGCAGTTCCCCCAGCCGCCGGAGGTGACACCCTGTGCCTGGTCGCCGCTGATGAACGAGCCGCCGGAGTCGCCGGGTTCGGCGCAGACGCTGGTCTTCGTCATCTGGTGCACCGCGCCCTGGCTGTAGTTGACGGTCTCGTTCCTGGCCAGCACGGTGCCGCAGTGCCAGCGCGTCGTGGAGCCGGAGCGGCAGATCGAGGTGCCGACGGGTGCCTCGGCCGAGCCGCGCACGAGGCGGTCCGGGACCGTGCCCCAGCCGAGGACCACCGGGACGGTCCACCAGCCGCTGCCGACGCTGACCCAGGCGTAGTCGTCGCCGGGGAACGACGAGCCCTGGAACGTGCCGATGTGCGTGCCGTCCCATCCGCGGACGGCCGCTCCGCCTCCGCCGCAGTGCCCGGCGGTGACGAACCCGCCGTGCACCGAGAAGCCGATGGAGCAGCGGACGTTGCCGGTGTAGTACGGGTCGCCGCCGACCGTCCCGGCCGCGAAGGTGCCGGGCGCGGCCGGCACCGTCCGCACGGTGACCGGACCGGCCGCGCGGGCGCGGGAGACGAATCGGCGGACATCGTTGCCGGAACGCCGGCCGTCGACGATGTCGACGACCACCGTGTTGGCCACCGGGTCGGCATGCCAGCTGCTCACTCCCCGGGGCGCGTCGATCCGGTCCAGGCGCGCCACGGTCGCGTCGAGCTCGCGCGCGCTGTGCTCCACGGTGCGCACGGCCGCGCCGGTGGCGCGGACGGCTCGTACGGTGGCGGCCGGGGCGTCGGAGGTGACGGCGACGGTCAGCCGTTCGTCGCCGGCGTCGAACCACGAACCGCCGTACGCCGCTCCTGCGGCCCTGCGGGCGTCGGGCGCGATGTCCCGGGCCTCGGCCTCGGCGGCCAGCCGCGTCTCGGCCTCGGCCTCGCTCAGCCCGAAGTCGCGTTGCATGGCCTGGACGAGTCCCGCGGAGGCCTGGGGTACGCCGCCCGTGGGGGAGGAGTCGCTCGCCGCGGCCGGGAGAGTTCCTGCGGCGGTCCAGCTGCCCAGCATCAGGAGCGCGGCCAGACCGGCATGCGTGAGTCGCTTGCGTCTCAAGGGAGTTGCCCTTCGTCGTTCCAGCAAGGTGGGGGTGGAACAACCGCAAGTGAGAGCGCTCTCAGAGGGTCGTGGCAGAGCTTAGCCAGGCATGCCAGTCAGGTCCATGCCAATACAGGCCCTCTTGGTGAGGGCCCGCATCGGCATGGACCTTCAGTGAGCGGACATGCGTTGCCTCAGCAGGCTTCGGCTCAACTCCACAGGGGGTACGTGACCACCTTCGGGAACCCCTCAGGCCTGCCGTCCGTGTAGGTCAGGCTGATCTTGCCGTACTGCTGCATGTCCGGGTTCTTCTTCCACGGCTTCGGGTCCTCCAGCCGCACCGTCACGGAGTACGACTGGAACCTGCCCGCCGCGCAGTACGGCTTGCAGTCGTTGACCCAGTTGACCCCCCTGGCCATCGCCGCGTCCCCGTCCCAGCGCAGCCACTTCAGGGAGGCGAGCCGGCTGTTGCCGTCACCGCAGGCCAGCATGAAGTCGTCGGGGCGCACCGCGGGGCGCCAGAAGCAGTCGACCAGCACCGGCTCCTCGGCCTGCTGCACCGCGCCCGCGCTCGCCGGCGCGCCGGAGGCGGTGCCCAGGGACGCCACGAGCGCCGCCGCGGCGCAGAGCGTGAGGGCCGCCCGCGTGCTGTGCCTGTTCATCTCCGCTCCCCGCCGTTGTGCTGCGTCCGTGCGCGTCGGTCGGGCCGACTGGTTCCGACGCTACGACCGTGCGGGGGAACACACCACTCGAACGGATCAGGCGGCAGGGCGCGCGGACCGGTCCGCCCGCGCGCGCGGACCGTGGGTCGCCGCCCCGCGAGCCGCCGTGCACCCCCTCTCCACGTCGCCGCGGACACCCGCGCGCCCCCGCCCCTCTGCGCCGCCCTTCGCCCGCATGAGACCTTTGAAGCGCATGGACGGCGACGTCGGCCGGCACCGGCCGGCCGCGTGTGGAGGGGACCTGTGGGAGCGACATCGGTGGAGTGGCGGCACCGGCGGCAGATATGGGCCGCCAGGGGCGCGCTGACGGCGGTGGCCGCGGCGGTCCTGCTGCCGCTGGCGCAGGGCGGCCTCGGCGGCCTGCTCCTGCTCGTCGTGGGGCTCGCGGGCCTCTGTCTCACGTTCGCCGCCCTGTGGTGGACGCTCTCCCGCCGTGGCCCCGTGCGCGTGGCCGCCGCACTGCTGGCCCTCGCCACCCCCGTCGGCGTGGTCGTGCTCTTCGCGCGGGCGAACCTCCTGTGGGTGGTCACCGTCTCCGGCCTGCTGTGGTGCGCGGCCGTGTGGAGCGGCCGGTACGCGCTGCGCAGCACCGGGCTGCGGCAGGGACGGCTGCGTGAGTACCGCACCCCGCCCCCGCAACGCCCCTTCCTGCTGCTCAACCCGCGCTCGGGCGGTGGCAAGGTCGAGAAGTTCGCACTGCGGGAGAAGGCCGAGAGCCTCGGTGCGCAGGTCGTCCTGCTGGATCCCGAGCAGCATCAGGATGTCGCCGCGCTCGCGCGCCAGGCCGTGGCCGACGGCGCCGACCTGCTGGGTGTCGCGGGCGGCGACGGCACCCAGGCGCTGGTCGCGGCGGTGGCGGCGGAACACGGACTGCCGTTCCTCGTGATCTCGGCCGGCACCCGCAACCACTTCGCGATGGACCTCGGCCTGGACCGCGAGGACCCCGCCGGCTGCCTGGACGCGCTCACCGACGGTGTGGAAGTCCGCGTCGACCTGTGCTTCGCGGGCGACCGCCCGTTCGTCAACAACGCCTCCTTCGGCGTGTACGGCGCCGTCGTGCAGAGCCCCGGCTACCGCGACGACAAGGTCGGTACGGCGCTGGATCTGCTGCCCGACCTGCTCAGCCGGCAGCTCGGCCCGCGCCTGACCGCCCACGCCGACGGCAGGACGTTCACCGATCCGCAGGCCGTGCTGGTGAGCAACAACCCGTACCGCATCGACGACCCCCTCGGGTTCGGCCGGCGCCAGCGGCTGAACTCCGGCAGGCTCGGCGTGCTCTCCGTGAAGGTGGACAGCGCCCTCGAGGCGGCGGAGCTGCTGCTCGACCCGCAGGGGTTCGGGGCGCTCACGGCCCACGAGGTGATCATCGAGGCCGACGAGCCGCAACTGGAGGTCGGCCTCGACGGTGAGGCCACCACCCTGAGCACACCCGTGCGCTGCCGGATCGAGCGCCGTGCCCTGCGCGTGCGCGTCCCCCGCGAACGGCCGGGCGTGCCCGACCTGCCGCCCCGCCTGGACTGGCGGCGGCTGCGCAAACTCGCCGCAGCGGTCGGACGTACGGCCGTCCCCGCACGCTCCGGGCGGACGGACCGCCCCGAGCCCGACGAGCCCGCCCGGCGGGACGATCAGGCGGCCTGACCGCAGGGGTCCCGGACGATGGCATCCGTCACATCCGCTTCACGTGGAGCATCACGCCTGGTAGACGTGGCTGGGCAAGTACGTTCCCGCGTGAAAGCACCGCCCTCATGGATGACACCCCCGCTCCGGACCACGTGCCCTTCAGCATCGACCTGACGCGGGAGGAAGCCCGCCGGCGGGCCGAGGTGCTGGCCGCACTCGAACCCGACTGGGACCCCGTGGCCGCGTTGCGGTCGGAGGAGGCGGCTCACACGCTGCTCTACTCCGGCCTCGACGAGGAGCAGGAGCGGACGTACGCCATGCTGGTGGCGGCCGGTGTGCTGCCGGGGCGGGACGCGGGCGATGCGACTTCCCATTGATCCGCACGCCGACCGGGCCCGCCGGGCCTGGGTGCCCTGCCCCCGCTGCGACGACGCCCGCGACTGCGTGACCTGCGCCGCCCGCCGCAACTGCCCGACGCACTGGCGCTACCTGATCTCCAACGAGGGCGCCCGCGTCCACCTCCAGTGCCCCGGCTGCACCCACACCTGGACCCTGGACACCCGCCCGGGCCGCCGGGGCCTGACCCACTGACGCCAGGGGAAGCCCGTCAGAGGACGACGGGCGGCGATGCGGGACGGGGGCGTCCGCGCGCAGGATCTCCTCGCCGACCGCGGGCCAGGACGCGGGTGTGTCCTGGGCTCGGAGCGGCCGGCCCCGCTGCGGCGGCGGGTGCGATCGTCCCGCCGGCCCCGGCGGCAGGTGACGACGGTGTGCCTCGGCGCCTCCGAAGCACACCGCGCTCTCCGGCCGCCTCAGCAGATCCGCGGCAGCTGCTCGCCCAGTGGCAGGTCCACCACGCGCGTTCCACCCAGCCCCGTCCGGGCCACGACCATGCCCGGGTGGTCCGCGACCACCTCGCCGACGATCGCCGCCTCGGCCCCCCGTTCGTGCGCCCGCATCGCGGCGAGGACCGCGTCGGCGTGCTCCCGGGGTACGAAGGCGACGAGCTTGCCCTCGTTGGCCACGTACATCGGGTCGAGCCCCAGCATGGCGCAGGCGCCGGCCACGGGAGGCGGCACCGGTACGGCCCGCTCCTGGACGACGACCCCGCACCCGGACGCCGAGGCGATCTCGTTGAGGGAGGCGGCCAGCCCGCCGCGGGTCGGGTCGCGCAGCACATGCAGGTCGGGCGTGACGGCGAGCATCGCCTCGACGAGCCCGCCGAGCGGAGCGCAGTCGCTCTCGATCCCGACCTCGAACCGCAGGTTCTCCCGCTCGCTCATGATGGCCACGCCATGCAGGCCGACGGCTCCGCTGACGATGACGACGTCGCCGGGGACGACCCGCTCGGGCCGCAGGTCGACCCCGGCCGGGATCAGGCCGATGCCGGAGGTGTTGATGTAGACACCGTCACCGTGCCCGGCCTCGACGACCTTGGTGTCACCGGTCACGACCCGCACCCCGGCCGCGGACGCGGCGGCTCCGAGCGCTCCGGCCACCCTGGCGACCGTGGCGATCTCGACGCCCTCCTCCAGGATGAGCCCGCACGACAGGAACGCCGGGCGGGCCCCGCTCATGGCGAGGTCGTTGACCGTGCCGTTGACGGCCAGGTCACCGATGCTGCCGCCGGGGAAGAACAGCGGCCGCACGACGAAGGAGTCGGTGGAGAAGGCGAGCCGCGCACCGCCGAGCTCGACGGTCGCGGAGTCGGTCAGCGGGGCCGGCTCCGGCCCGCCCAGCGCGGGCACCACGACCTGCTCGATGAGCTCGGCCGACAGGGCGCCGCCACCGCCGTGGCCCATCACCACCCGGGGCCCGTCCCGCAGGGGCGCCGGGCAGGTCCAGGAGAGCATGTCCGGCGCTGCGGTGATGTCAGACAAGGGAGGTGCCCTCCTGGCTCGTGGCCGGCACGGTCACCGGCGCCGCCCGCTCCGGCAGCTCCAGCCGCCGGTACAGGTAGTACGCCGCGCAGGCGCCCTCGCTGGAGACCATCGTCGCCCCCAGCGGTGTGCGGGGGGTGCACGTCGTGCCGAAGGCCTCGCACTCGTGCGGCTTCAGCAGCCCCTGCAGCACCTCGCCGCTGCGGCACTCGGCCGGCTCCAGCGTCCTGATGTCCCCGACCTGGAAGCGGTGTTCGGCGTCGTAGTCCCGGTAGCGGCCGGACAGCCGCCAGCCGCTGTCGGGGATGACCCCGATGCCGCGCCAGGCCCGGTCGGTGACCTCGAAGACGTCGTCCAGCATCGCCCGCGCCGCCGGGTTGCCCTCCGGCCGGACCGCGCGCGGGTAGGCGTTCTCGACGGTGTGCTCGCCGCGTTCCAGTTGCCGCACGGTCCGCCGGACGCCCTCCAGGATGTCCAGCGGCTCGAAGCCGGTCACCACGATCGGCACCCGGAACCGCTCCGCCAGCGCCGGATACTCCTCGACGCCCATCACACTGCACACATGACCGGCCGCGAGGAAGCCCTGCACCCGGCAGTCCGGGGACTGCATGACGGCCTCGATGGCCGGGGGGACCCGGACGTGGCTGACGAGCAGGCTGAAGTTGCGGATGCCGTGCTTGTGGGCCTGATGGACCGTCATCGCGTTGGGCGGAGCCGTCGTCTCGAAGCCGATGCCGAAGAAGACCACCTGCCGGTCGGGGTTCTCCCCGGCGATCCGCAGCGCGTCGAGCGGCGAGTACACCACCCGGACGTCGCCGCCCTCACCGCGCACCTGGAACAGGTCACGTCCGGTGCCCGGCACGCGCAGCATGTCACCGAAGGAACAGAAGATCACCTCGGGCCGCGAGGCGATCGCCAGCGCCTTGTCGATCACCTCCAGCGGCGTGACGCACACCGGACAGCCCGGCCCGTGGATCAACTCCACCTCGTCGGGCAGCAGCTGGTCGATTCCGTGCCGGATGATGGTGTGCGTCTGCCCGCCGCACACCTCCATCAGCGCCCACGGCCGGGTCACCGTGGCCCTGATGTCGTCGAGCAGCCGCGCCGCCAGCTCCGGGTCCTGGAACTCGTCGATGTACTTCACTGCCGCACCTCCCCGGCGTCGGGCAGTGCGGCCTGACCGGCCTGCTCCCAGGGGTCGCCGAACTCCTCCTGGAGCATGCCGAGGTTCTCGAACAGCTCCAGCGTCCGGCGGGCCGACTCCTCGTCCAGCCGTTGCAGGGCGAACCCCACATGGACGATGGCGTACTCACCGACCTGAAGGTCGGGCAGGTACTCCAGGCACACCTCCTTGACCACCCCGCCGAAGTCGACGGTGGCCATGCGGGTGCCGTCCCGTTCCTCGATGCCCAGCACTCGGCCGGGTACCGCCAGGCACATACGTGTCTCCTTCGCGTCCTTGTCGAGCGTGAGTCCTTGCCGGGCGGCGGGCCCCGCGCCCGTCATCCGGATCCGGGCCGGTCCGCCGCGCGGGCGGCCACGACGAGCTGGCCGAGGGCCAGTCCGCCGTCGTTCGGCGGGATCCCGCGGTGCCGCAGGACGGTGAACCCGTCCGCGCGCAGCCCACGGGCGCAGGCCGAGGACAGCAGCGTGTTGGCGAACACCCCGCCGCTCAGGGCCACGGTCGTGAGCCCCGTCGCCGTTCGCGCCACGGCACACACCGCCCGCACCAGCCGGGCGACGGCGAGATGGAAGCGCATCGCGACCACGGCCACGGGAACGCCCGCCCTCACGTCGTCGGCGACGGCCGCCAGCAGCGGCCCCGGATCGGCGGTGACCGGCTCCTGGCCCGCCAGCCGGAAGGCGTACCGGGGATCGTCGTGCTCGCCGCCGGCGGACACGGCGGCGCCCTCCAGCTCGATCGCGGCCTGCGCCTCGTAGCCGGCGTACTGGCAGACCCCCGCCAGGGACGACACGGCGTCGAAGAGCCGCCCCATGCTGGATGTCGGCACACAGTTCAGTCCCCGCCGCAACTGCGTCCGCAACAGCGGGAGTTCGGCATCCGGGCAGGCGGCGACGCACGGCAGGTCGGGGCCGGGCGCGAGGCCCGCCGCGTGCAGATGCGCCAGCGCCATGCGGTACGGCCGCCGCACCGCCGCGTCCCCACCGGGCAGCGGCACGTACGCCAGGTGGGCGAAGCGCCGGAAGCCGTCGTAGCCCGCGAGCAGGAACTCACCGCCCCACACGGCCCCGTCGTCCCCGTGGCCGGTGCCGTCGAAGGCGACCCCGATCACCCGGCTGCCCGCCGGGAGACCGTGCTCGGCCATCACGGCGGCGACATGGGCGTGATGGTGCTGGACCCGGGCCACGGGGCGTCCGCCCGCATGCCGCCGCGCCCACGCGCCCGAGCGGTATCCCGGGTGCGTGTCGGTCACGAGCAGGGCCGGCCGTACCCCCGTGACGGACTCCAGCTGGCGCTCCGCGCGGTCGAACGCCCGCTGTGTGGCGAGGTCGTCCATGTCCCCGATGTGCGCGGACAGCCAGGCCCTGCCGCCCTCGCCGAGGCAGAAGACGTTCTTCAGGTCGCCGCCGGCCGCGAGCGCGGGGGACACCGGCACGGGCAGGGGGACCGGCAGGGGAGCGTAGCCGCGTGAGCGGCGCAGCATCAGGGGCTCGCCGTCGCACACCCGCACGACGGAGTCGTCGCACGGCACGTGGATGGGCCGGTCGTGGGTGAGCCAGGCGTCGGCCAGGATCGCGAGCCGTTCGAGGGCTTCGGCGTCGTCGGTGACGATGGGCTCGCCGGAGAGGTTGCCGCTCGTCATCACCAGCAGCCGGGGCGCGTCCTCGCCGCCGAACAGCAGGTGGTGCACCGGCGTGTACGGCAGCATGACGCCGAGGTCCGGACTGCCGGGCGCCACGGCCTCGGCGGGCACCGGCGCACCGGGAACGGTCCGGACGGCGGCGCGCCGGCGCAGCAGGACGATGGGCCGCTCCCGGCCGGTGAGCAACTCCCGTTCGGCGGGCGAGACATGCACGAGGTGCTCGACGTCGCGGACGTCGGCGGCCATCAGCGCGAACGGCTTGTCCCCGCGCGCCTTGCGGCGCCGCAGCTCGGCGACCGCCACCGGATCGGTCGCGTCGCACGCGAGGTGGTAGCCGCCGACGCCCTTGACGGCGACCACGGCACCCGCGGCGAGCAGCGCGCGGGCCGCCTCGATCGGATCGCCGCCCTGCGCCTCGCCCCGGGCCCCTGTCAGCCTCAGGCGCGGGCCGCAGGAGGGGCAGGCGACGGGCTGGGCGTGGAAACGGCGGTCGGCCGGGTCGTCGTACTCGCGGGCGCACTCGGGGCACAGCGGAAAGCCCGCCATCGTGGTGTGTTCACGGTCGTACGGCAGACCGGTCACGATGGTGAAGCGCGGCCCGCAGTGCGTGCACGTGATGAAGGGGTGGCGGTATCGCCGGTCGGCCGGGTCGGTGAGCTCGGTGAGGCAGTCGGCGCACGTGGCGGTGTCGGGGGCCACCAGCGTGCGGACGGAGCCGGCCGTGCGCGAGGGGACGATGGTGAAGCCGCCGGCCCCGGTGGGCGGCAGGTCGGTGGCCTCCACCGCCTCCACCACCGCGAGCGGCGGGGCACCGGGCGCGATCCGGGCGCAGAACCGTGCGACGTCCTCCGGCGCGCCCTCGACCTCCACGAGCACGCCGTCACCGGTGTTGGTGACATGGCCGGCGAGCCGCAACTCCGTGGCGAGCGCGTAGAGATACGGCCGGAAACCCACGCCCTGCACCACACCCCGTACGACGACCCGGGCCCGCCGCACGGCGGGGGCGGTACGGACGTCGGGGGCCGGGCCGGCCTCCGGCGCCGTGCTCACGCCTCTGCCCGGGCCATCACCGGCGCGTGGACCGAGCGTCCCTCGGCCGCCGCCAGCGCCCGGTCGACCAGGACACCGGCGCCCTCGCCGCTGCGCACGGAGGTCAGCACGACCTCGACTCCCGGGTTGACCCGCTCGACGTGCGTCCGGAAGGCGGCCTCGTCGAACTCGGCCGGCCCGGCCAGGTCGGACTTCGTCACGAGCACCAGCTGCGCCAGCCCGAACGCGGTCGGGTACTTCAGCGGCTTGTCCTCGCCCTCGGTGACGGACGCCAGGACCACCCGCAGCGACTCGCCGAGGTCGTAGGAGGCGGGGCACACCAGGTTGCCGACGTTCTCCACGAACAGCAGCCGGGTGTCCTCGGGCAGCCACTCGTGCAGATGCCCGGCCAGCATGTCCGCCTCCAGATGGCAAAGCCCGTCGGTGAGCACCTGCTTGACCGGCACGCCCGAACGCGCCAGCCGAACGGCGTCGTTCTCGGTGGCGAGGTCCGCGGTGAGGGCGGCGGTCGCGATGCCGCGCTCCCGGGCGAGCAGCAGCTCCCGCTCCAGCAGCGCGGTCTTGCCACTGCCAGGGCTGGACAGGAGGTTGACCACCGTCGTGCCCTGGGCCGTCAGTTCGGTACGCAGGACGCGGGCCGCCGTGCTGTTCTTGGCGAGCACCGCCTGCCGCAGGTCGGATACACGGCACATGGTCAGCTCTCCTCGGGATGGGTGGCGGGGGTCGGTGCGGGTGGGTCGGCCGGGTTCGCCCAGTGCACCTCGGTGATCTGTAGTTCACGGCCCGCCAGCAGCTCGCTGGCCGCGCTGCCACAGGCGGCGCAGACCATGTCCGGCGGCATCCCGGTGGCCCAAGCCCGCCCGCACGGCGCGCAGGAGGCCCGGCCGGGCACGGGCCGGGTGGTGAGTGCGGCGCCCTCCAGGACGGTCCCGGCGCAGGCCAGTTCGAAGCAGAAGACGAGGGAGTCGGGCACCACACCGGCCAGTTCGCCGATGTCGAGATGGACGGCGCGTACCCCGGCCATGCCGCGTGACTGCGCCGCTCGCTCGACCTGGTCCACGACCGACAGGGCGACGGACATTTCGTGCATCGGTCTCCGTCCCGGGCCCGGCTGATGTCCTGGGCGCCCATTACACGGCGGGGTCCCGGCGGCCGGCCGAGCGGCGCGCCGGGGTCACACGGATGCCTGGCCCGTTCGGTGCACCCGGCAGGCGGCGGACGGTCGGGCCGGTGTCACATGCGGCGAATGCGCAGGTAACGCCTGATGTCGGGCATGACATGCGCGGCGAGCGCGGCGAGCGCGGTGGCGGCGGTCGCGGCGGCGGCACCGCTGATGATGCGTTTGTTCATGGTGCTCTCCGTGGGGTGGTGGGTGCCTCGGCGAAACCCTCGGCACCTATACGGCTGCTTCATCGTCTTCCTTCACAGCGGCTCGATCGCGCAGCAGCCCGACGACCAGGCGCACCGCTTCCGGCAGCGCGGCGGCGACGGCCGGGCTGAGCCCGATGCCTTCCTCGACGGTGGCGGGTTCGCATCCCACCACCAGGGTGCGGCGCGGCGGCTGCGCACCGGTGCCCGCACACAGGGTGTCCAGCAGGGCCAGTACGGCGTCGGGCGACATCCGGTGGCCGTCCAGCGGGACGCCTTCCGGCGGCCGGCGGCTGCCCGGTTCCGCCGCGTCGATCACATACAGCGTCCCGGGCTTCCCGCCGCGAGCCGTCGCGTCGAGGAGGACGAGGGTGTCGTACCCGTCGAGCAGCTGGTACGCCAGATGCACCCCGCGGATGCCGATGTCGGCGACCTCGACGCCGGCGGGCAGCTGCCGCGCGGACAGCTGACGTGCCGCCTCGACGCCGAAGCCGTCGTCGCCGAGGAAGATGTTGCCCACCCCGGCGACCAGGGCGCGGGGGCTCGGTGCGGTGGCGGCCTTCACGCGTCCTCCCGGATCTCGGCGACGGCCACCTCGTCGGGCTGGAAGTACAGAAAACGCCCCTGCTCCCGGCGGATGTCCGCGCCCGGGTCGTCGTCCAGGGTGACCGCGATGTGCACACCACCGTCGACGTCGTGCAGCACCGCCTCCACCAGCGCCTGCCTCCCGTCGAGGAACAGGTCCTGCGCGTCGGTGTGCCGCAGCCGGGGCCGCAGCACCACCCGGCAGCCCGCCCGCACCGGCTGCCCGTCGACCAGCACGTGGTCGCGGGCCGGATCGACGGAGCCGTCCGCGCCCGGGTCCCACCAGGGAGTGCCGGGGCGCAGGACGTCGCTCTGCCCGAACGGATCCTCACCGGGCGTGCGCAACGACGGCGCGTCCGCCGCCGCGCGCGTGCCCGGTCCGGTGACCTCCCGCAGGCTGCGCACCGCCCCGTGCAGCCGCTCCAGCACCTCCGGCGGCATCGAGTCGGCCAGGTCGATCACCGCGGCAGCCCGCTCGTCGGTGCCACGGGCCTCGCGCTTCTCCTCGTCGGTGAGGGCGGCGGTGCGCAGGGCGAGGATCTCGTCGATCTCCGTGGCGTCGTACAGGGCACCGGGGCTCTCAGGGGCGATCGCGGGGTGGTCCTCCAGGATGATCGGCGAGGAGAGCACGAGGTCGCCGCGGCCCGGCTCACCGGCCAGCACCGGCCAGGTGTGCAGGTTGCGGCAGGCCGCGACGGCGCCCTTGGCCCACTCCGGCGGGTCGGTCAGCGACAGGAACCGCCCGGCGTCCAGGCAGAGCAGGGTGTGGCAGGCGACCAGCGAGCGGGTCAGGGCCGCGTCACGGTCGGCGTCCCGCGCGGGCAGCCAGCCGCTCGTGTTCTCCACGACCACGCTCAGCCGCTGCGTCCGGTACGGCCCCTCCAGCTCGCTCACCGACAGGCGCAGGGCGCCGCTGATCTCCTCCCGGCGCCGCACCAGCCGGCCGACGGTACGGCCCGCGCCGTCCGTGACGGGCTCGGTCTCCTCGGACGCGGGCATGCCGAACGGCACGACGGTGTCGCCGTCGGCGGTATCCGCCACCGGCACCACGAACCGCACCTGCTCCTCGTGCCCCTCGTCCCAGGGGACCAGCACGCGGTCCTCCAGCGCCAGTTCGGGTACCGGCTCGAAGCCACCGCCCGGGCAGGCCCGCTCCACGGTCCGCCGCTGGGCGTGCAGGAAGCGCACCTCCACGGCGAGCGTCGCGCCCCGCTTCGGCTCCATCAGCAACTCGGTGTGCTGGAAGTCGTGCTCCTCGGTGGCCGCGCCCCAGGCCGGGGGCACCAGCACTCCGAACTGCCAGCGCAGCCGGTTCTTCGCGGCGGAGGCACGGTACGGGTAGAGCACGTACCCCTCGAAGAGCACGGCGTCGGCGACCTGCCGGGCGACGGCCAGGCGGGCCTCGGTCTCGGGGCGGAAGGTCGTCGTGGTCACGTTGTCCTCTCCCCGGCCGCCGACATGAGCGTCTCGACGGTCTCCTGCCACGAGGGCAGCGCACGCCGCGACCGGTACGCCAGCAGGGCGTCCATGGTGTCCCGGGGCAGCCGGATCCAGCCGGAGCCCGGGAAATGCTGCTCGACCATCTCCCGCCAGGTCTTCACCGGCATCCGGCAACCGGCCTCCCTGTCCCAGGGGACGGGCTCGACGCGGAAGCCGCCCTCGCCGGTGAAGGCGGTGCCGGAGAAGAGCATCAGCAGCGGCACCTCCCCGTCCTGCAGGGCGTGGAAGTAGCGGGTGGACGCGATGTCCATGTCGTAGGTGCAGTGCACGGCGACATCGGTCTCGACCTCGCCGGTGAATGCGGGCACCATCACCTGCACCTGCGCGAACTGCATCGGGTTGAGGCTGCTGCCCCACCGGGACCGGTCGCCGAACAGGTCGGTCAGCGCCTCGGCCTCGGCCTCGGCGTAGCCGCGCCGGGCGGGCTCGATCCGGATCTGGCAGCGCAGCGCCATCGCGTGCACCCGGGCCGGCGGGGACGCGGTGACACGCAGCCGGAACACCAGGGTGGGCCCCATGGCGTACGGGTCGGCGCGCACCCCCGTGCACGCGAACGCGAAGTCGGTCACGAGCGGCTCCCTCGCGGCTCGCGGGCCTGTTCCCGCACGTGCGTGAAGAACGCCTCCAGGTCGGCGCGTGCCTCCGCGCCGCCGTCGAAGCCCTGCCAGCGCAGCCGCATCCGGCCGACCAGTTCGTAGCAGATGTCGACCGGGACCAGGTAGCACTCGACCCGGCCCTGCTGCCGGCGCAGCAGCAGCGCCTCGACGTCGGGTGCCAGCAGGCCGGCCAGTTCCGTGGCGGACAGCACGGACTGCCAGGTCTCCGGGTCCAGTTCGCTCTCCGTGGCCCCGGCCGGGCTCGGGTACAGGGCGACGAGCCGGCCGAGCTCCGAGTTGCGGAAGAAGAAGGCGACGCCGACGGGGATGCCGAGCCGTTCCCAGGCCTGCTCGTCGATCCGGTGGCCGGGGTCGCGCAGATACCGGCGGGGTACCGTCCGGAAGCGGCCCTGGGTGTCGGCGGAACGGTCCAGCAACTGCGCGCACGGATCGCAGGCGCAGGCCAGCGCCCGCTTCTCGACGTCCACGAGATGCCGGTGGCGTGCGTCGGCGAGGGGCGCACCGCACAGTTCGCAGCGTTCCTCGCGAGGCGGGCGCGGGGCGGTGAAGCGGCGCAGGCCCCGTGGCCCGGTGCCGTGCCGCAGGAGCCCCGGGCCGGTCTGCGGCGCGCTCACCGTGCGGTGGCCGGCGAGCGGCCGTCCGTCCCGGCGCCCGGCGGCGCGGACCCGATCTGGAGCAGCGCGGGCTCCGGCGCCGGGGTTTCCATCGCCACGGAGGTCACCTCCGGCGCGAAGCATGCCAGCGTGTCCCGCGCCGCCTGTTCCACGCCCGCACCGCCCGAGCCGCAGCCGCAGCCTCCCGAGCCGACGACCCGCAGCCGCAGCACGCCGGTCGCCGGGTCGAAACCGGCGTTCTCGACGGGCTGCGCGAGGCCGTCCAGCGCGCGGGCGATCCGGGTGCGGGCGTCCTCCGGGTGCAGCCCGTGCAGCACCAGCAGGCTCGCCACCAACTCGTCGCCGAGCAGGGCATCGAGAGCGGCGGAGGCGCCCGGGTGGCTCTCGACGAGATCCATGACACGGGCGAGGCCCGCGCCGTAGAACTCCATGAGGACCCGGACGAGTTCCTCGGCCGCCTCGCACGCCGTGGGGTCGCCGGAGGCGGCCAGCCGGTCGAGGACCTCCTCGACGAGCCGGCCGGCCGTCTCCGCGTTCACCGTGCCGTGCGTCCCGCTCATCCGGCCAGACCGCTCAGTCCGGTGGGGACGTGCATCGCCTTCGTCGTGCGGCCGTCGCCGACGTACATGTGCACACCGCACGGCAGGCACGGGTCGAAGCTGCGCACGGCGCGCATGATGTCGATGCCCTTGAAGTTCTCGGGCGGGTTCTCCTCGAAGATCGGGGTGTTCTGCACCGCGTCCTCGTACGGGCCCGGGGTGCCGTAGGTGTCGCGGGTGGAGGCGTTCCACGGGGTCGGCGGGTACGGGTGGTAGTTGGCGATCTTGCCGTCCCGGATGACCATGTGGTGCGAGAGCACACCGCGCACCGCCTCGGTGAAGCCGACGCCGATCGACTCGTCCGGCACGTCGAACTTCTCCCACGTCTGGGTGCGTCCGGCGCGTACCTCGGCGAGACCCATCTCCGCGCTGTGCAGCGCCACCGCGGCGGCGTACGCCTGGAAGTAGGTCCGGGCGCGGTTGCGCTCGATGGCGTTGCTCCACCGCGGGATCTTCCACTCGAAGGTGGTCTCCGGCTTGGTGAGCGTGCGCGGCAGGTTGATGACCACGCTGTGCCCGGTGGCCTTGACGTACCCGATGTCCACCAGCCCGGACAGGGCCGTGGACCACAGGCGGGCGATGGGGCCGCCGCCGGTGTCCAGCGGCAGGTAGTCCTTGCCGTCGAACCAGCGCGGCGACATCACCCAGCTGTACTTGTCGTTGAAGTCCCGCTTCTGCGGGGCCGGGATGGTGTGCTGGTTCCACGGGTGGCGCGGGTCGACCGGGTTGCCGAGCGGGTCGTGCGTGACGAACTGCTCCTGGCCGACCCAGTCCTCGTAGTACGAGCTGCCCAGCAGGATGCGGATGCCGAGGTTGATCTCGGTGAGGTCGTTGGTGACCAGCTTGCCGTCCACGATCACGCCCGGGGTGACGAACATCTTCCGTCCCCAGTCGGTCATGTTGGCGTAGGTGAAGTCGCAGTACTCGGGGTCGTTGAACGCCCCCCAGCAGCCGAGCAGCACCCGGCGGCGGCCGACCTCCTCGTACCCGGGCAGCGCCTCGTAGAAGAAGTCGAACAGGTCGTCGTGGAGCGGTACGACCCGCTTCATGAACTCCACGTACCGCATGAGGCGGGTCATGTAGTCCGTGAAGAGCTGCACGGAGCCGATGGTGCCGACGCCGCCCGGGTACAGCGTGGAGGGGTGTACATGGCGGCCCTCCATCAGGCAGAACATCTCACGCGTGTAGCGGCTGACCGAGAGCGCCTCCCGGTAGAACTCGCCCTCCAGCGGGTTCAGGGCGCGCATGATGTCGGCGATGGTGCGATAGCCGTGGTCGGCGGCGTGCGGGGCCTCGGTGCGCTCGGCGAGTTCGACGACCCCCGGGTTGGTCTCGCGGACCATCTTCTCGCAGTAGTCGACCCCGACCAGGTTCTCCTGGAAGATGTTGTGGTCGAACATGAACTCCGCGGACTCGCCGCAGTTGATGATCCACTCACCGAGGTGCGGCGGCTTCACGCCGTACGCCATGTTCTGCGTGTACACGGAACACGTGGCGTGGTTGTCGCCGCAGATGCCGCAGATGCGGCTGGTGATGAAGTGCGCGTCGCGCGGGTCCTTGCCCCGCATGAAGACGCTGTAGCCGCGGAAGACCGACGAAGTGCTGTAGCACTCGGCGACCCGCTTCTGCTTGAAGTCGATCTTCGCGTGGATGCCGAGGCTGCCCACGATCCGGGTGATCGGGTCCCACGCCATCTCCACCAGGCCGGTGCCGTCACCGGATGTCGTCGAGGTCGCCATTGTGTCTGTGATGCCCTTCGGTCGGTCGGGTCTGCGAGTGGGGGAGCGGCTGGGGGAGCGAGGTCACCAGGGAGGCCGGTAGCCGGTGGTGATCTCCCGTCCCGTGTGCCGCCACTTGGGTTCCTTGTCCACCGTCTTCGCCGTGATGGACCGCAGCCTGCGGATCACCGCGCCGTACGCACCGCTGGCGGTGCTGGAGAACCTGCCGCCGGGCGGCTCGTCCATGAACGGCATGAACTTGTCGGGGAAGCCGGGCATCGTGCAGGCGATGCAGATGCCGCCCACGTTCGGGCAGCCGCCGATGCCGTTCATCCAGCCCCGCTTGGGGACGTTGCACTTGACGACCGGTCCCCAGCAGCCGAGCTTCACCGAGCACTTGGGCGAGTCGTACGACATCGCGAACTGGCCCTGCTCGTAGTAGCCCGCCCGGTCGCAGCCCTCGTGCACGGTCGCCCCGAACAGCCAGGTCGGCCGGAGTTTGTCGTCCAGCGGGATCATCGGCGCCGACCCCGCCGCCTGGTACAGCAGATAGGTCAGCGTCTCGGCGAAGTTGTCCGGCTGGATCGGGCAGCCCGGCACGCACACGATCGGGATGCCCGCCTTCGACTTCCAGTCCCAGCCCAGGTAGTCGGGCACCCCCATCGCGCCGGTCGGGTTGCCGGCCATGGCGTGGATACCGCCGTACGTGGCGCAGGTGCCGATCGCGACGACGGCCAGGGCCCTCGGGGCGAGCCGGTCGATCCACTCGCTGGTGGTGATGGGCTGGCCGGTCTCCGGGTTGTCGCCGAAGCCGCACCAGTAGCCCTCCTGCTTGATCGACTCGTTGGGGATGGACCCCTCGATCACCAGGACGAACGGATCGATCTCGCCGCGCTCGCCCTTGAAGAACCACTCGATGAACGTGTCCGCGCCGCCCACCGGACCGCACTCGAAGTCGATCAGCGGCCAGTGCACCGCGATCTTCGGGAGCCCGGGCAGTGCTCCCAGGGCGATCTCCTCGATGCTCGGCTGCATGGCGGCGGTCAGGGCGACCGAGTCGCCGTCGCAACTCAGCCCGGCGTTGATCCAGAGGATGTGGATCGGTTCCTCGTCCGTGCCGGGTGAGCCGGCCGCGCCCGGCTCCTGAGCCGTGGTCGGCGATGCTGCGTTCATCAACTGCCTCCCGGGGAGGAAAAGCGTCAAAGCCGACGAATCGGCCCATGTTCCTGCTAAGCGTCGGACAGCGCCGCGGTAACCGCATCCGCACCGCCCGGCCCGGCCGGCGCCCGCTCCTTGCGCACGAAGGCCCGGCGCAGCGCGTGGTAGGGCGCGTCGGGGTCCGAGAAGATCCTGCGCATGCGGCTCAACTCCCGCTCGCGGACCGCCGCCAGCGGGGTGACCGCCTCCCGGCGCTCGCACTCGGCCTTCTTCGCGGCCAGGCGCGCCTGTGCGACCGGCGAGGCCGCGAGCCGCTGGGCCAGAAGGGTGATCTCGTCCGTGAAGCGCGCCGGGGCGCACTCGACGACCCGGTCGATCAGCCCGATGTCCCGGGCCCGGGCGGCGGTGACGGGCAGCGCCTCCTGGGTGAGCCGCTCCGCCGTCGCCGTACCGACCCGGCGGGGCAGGCTGTACGTCCAGTACTCGGAGCCGTACAGCCCCATGCGCCGGTAGTGCGGATTGAGCACCGCGCCCGAACGGCACCACACCTCGTCGGCTGCCAGTGCCAGCATCACGCCCCCGGCCGCGGCGTTGCCGCCGACGGCGCTCACGACCATCCGGTCGGTCGTGGTCAGGACCGCCTCGACGAGGTCGTTCATCGCGTTGATGTTGGCCCAGGACTCCGCGGCCGGATCGGCGGCCGCCTCGATGACGCCCAGGTGGATGCCGTTCGAGAAGAAGTCACGCCCGGCGCCCAGCACGAGCAGGGTGGTCGGCCGCGCGCACGCCGCCCGGTAAGCGGCCAGCAGTCGCCGGCAGTGGCGGGTGGACATCGCGCCGCCCGGGAACGCGAACGACAGCACCCCGACCGGCCCGTCCTCCCGGTAGTGGATGTCGGACCAGGCGGCCTTCCCGGCGGTGTCCAGGTCCGGCAGCCGGGGCAGCCGCCCGCCCAGTGCGGTCACGGCGGGGAGCTTGCACGCGCGCGGGGCACCGGAAGCCGTACGCTCCCGCAGTTCGGGGATCCACACCGCGCCGTCCGCAGTGGCCCGGCAGATGGCGCCCGCCCGGGTGGCCAGCAGCTCCCCGGGGCGCCCCCGCAGCCGGGACTCGGGACGGCCGCCGTGCAGGAACCACTCGCCGCCCAGCAGCTCGTCGAGCACGCCGGGCTGCGAGTCGGCGGCGCGCAGGGTGCGCAGCACGGTGTCGGTTGAGTCGCCGGCCCAGGAGATGCGGCGGTTCTCCTGGCGCATCACGGGCCTGGTCCGCGCGCCGGGCGCGCTCGGCAGGGTGCTCTGCTCCGGCGGCACGTAGCGGCCGGAGGCGAACCGCTCCACGGCCAGCAGCACCGCCTCGACCGCCGCGTCCGACACCTCGTTGCGGTACAGGTCGCTCTTGCCCACGTCCGGAACGGGACAGGCGGCCGTCGCCCACACCGGACCGGCGTCCATCTCCGCGTCGGCCTGGAGGACGGTCACGCCCCACTCGCGGACGCCGTCGCGGATGGCCCAGTCCAGGGAGGAAGGGCCCCGGTCGCCGACGGGCCCGGGGTGGACGATCAGGCAGGTGCGGGCCGACCAGACATCGCGCGGTACGACGGCCTTGAGCATCGGCGCGACGACCAGGTCGGGGGTATGCCGCCCGACGGCCGCCCGCACGTCGTCGCCGCGGGGCGTCACCTCGACGGCGACCCCGTGCCCGCGGTCACGGAGCTCGGCGTGCACACGCTGGGTGAGGCTGTTGTAGGCGCTGCCGATGATCAGGATGCGCATGCCCGTGATGGTCATACAGACGTATCCGTGGACGTCGACGCGAATCCCGCCGGTCACTCGTAGGAGGCGGGGTTCCCGCCAGATGGCCGGGCGGACGCCCCCCGGATCCGGCAGGCCGCGCGGGACCCGCGTTGCCGATCATTTGCGTATTTATGCCCTATTCGTCGCGAAGTGGGAGAATCGCTAGCGTCCGGGCACCGAGGGTGCCCCCCTTCCGACAGCGGACAGGCAGGTCGGCGCATGGCCAAGGAACGCAAGTCATCGAAGTCGTCTCGCGGCGGTGGGCCGAGCCGGCACGAAGGGACCGAGCAGCACGGCTGGTCTCCCGACGTCGACGAGACGCGACAGCAGGACAACCCCAGTGCCCGGCGCTCGTTCCAGGCCGAGGAACACGCGCCGAAGCCCGGGCCGGGCCGCCGCAAGTCCAAGGAGGAGAGCCGGTCCGTCCCCGGGGACGTCGCCCGCAGCGAGGGGCGCAGCGGCGAGGAGTATGCCCAGAAGTCCGAGAAGGGCATGCGGGACAGCGGCCGCAGGGGCCGCTCCGGCCGGCCCAGCGGCACAAAGGACGACGACGCCTTCACCGGCGTCGACCCGAACGACTCCGAGCCTGGGCACCGCCCGGGCTGACGCCCCGTCGTATCTGATCGCAGCGCCGCCCTCCCGTACCCGGGACGGGCGGCGCCACGGCGTGAGGGCAGCGACGGGGCGCGCCTGCACACTCTCTTGCGGTTACTCGGAAACCGTAGGAGAGTGAGCGCTGAACTGGACGAACGCACTGTTGACTCTGGGGGACCGCGTCGTGACCAAGCAGTTCACGGGCCTGCCCGAGGACGCGGACCTGCGGCGCGCCGACTCGCTGGCGCGGGAGATCTTCTCGGACGTCGCCAACAAGTGGGCGTTGCTGATCATCGAGGCTCTCGGTGAGCGGACCCTGCGCTTCAGCGAGCTGCGCGCCGAGGTCGAGGGCGTCAGCCACAAGATGCTCACCCAGAACCTGCGCATGCTGGAGCGCAACGGGCTGGTGGACCGGAAGGTGCATCCCACCGTGCCGCCCCGGGTCGAGTACACCCTCACGGTGCCGGGGCGGGCCCTGCGGGCCACGGTCGACGGCATGTGCGGCTGGACCCAGCAGTACCTGGGGCACATCGAGGACGCCCGCCGCCGCTTCCTGGCCTGACGGCCGCGGCGGCACCGCCGCGTCACACGATGCGCCCCTCCCGGATCAGATCACCCCACCTGCCCCGCGACCTGTCCCGCGCTCGACGGGCTCGGCGTCGGGGCCGTGGTGTTCACGTCGAGGTCCGGGCGGGGCTTGAGGGCGAGGACGGGAGAGCCCGGCTGAGGCGGAGGCGGGGTCAGCTGTTCCTTGGGCAGCTTCGGCGGCGAGGTCTGCTGGAACTGCACCTGCTCGTAGTTGACCATGCCGGTCTTCTCCAGCACCGTGATGTGGTCCAGGACGGTGTCGTTGGCCTGGTCGGCCAGCGTCCGCACCAGCGAGTTCTTGGTGTTGGCGCGGATCTTGGCGATCGCCGGGAAGATCTGGCCGTGGGTCACGCGCATGATGTTGACGGCAGTGATGTCGAACTGCTGGCCCGTCTCCGAGTCCACGGTCGCCACGAACTGCTGCTGCTGAGGCGTCGCCTGGTTGGGCAGCGTGATGCCGAGTTCGGGCGCGATTCTGCGGCAGGTGGCGTCGAGTGCGGCGTGCCCGACGATGAGGTGCTCGCCGGCCTCCTTCATCTCCGGAGTGGTGCCCCGTTCCATGGCCATCTCCCCGAGCGGGTACTCCCACAGCCCCGCCGAGCGGACCTTGACGACGAAGTCCCGGTCGGCTTCGGTCAGCGGGCCGTAGGCGGTGTTGGCGATGATGCGGTCCGGGGAGGAGGCGGTGTTCTCGATCCCGAGCATGGCCGGGTACGCGAGGGCGGCGAGGGTCAGACCCATCGCGCCGAACACGAAGATGCTTCCCAACTTGCTGGGTGAGACGGGCATGGAGCCTCCTGACGCGAGCGGCGTGTACGCCAGGAAGTACGGATGGGCCGGTCGAATCCATCATCGCGGCGGTCGAAAATCGCCCCTGGGCGTGTGTTTTGCGTCACAGGGGCGGTGGGCCGGGCAGCAGCACGCGGCACGGCGGGGGCGGCGGTCATGTCCTGCCGACGGTGTCCTGGTCGTCGAGGTGCCCAGTGGGCGGGTTCTGCCCGGCCCCGGCCCGGGACGCGGACCTGCGCCGCCGGCGCGCCAGGCGTGTGGCGACAGGCTCGGTGCAGCGGGCGGTGAGCGGTCCGAGGAGGACCAGGATCAGGACGTACGCGGTGGCCAGCGGGCCGAGCGACGGCTCGATCCCGGCGGTGACGGCGAGTCCGGCGATGACGATGGAGAACTCGCCGTGCGCCACCAGGGTGCCGCCCGCCCGCCAGCGGCCCCGCGCGGCGACGCCCGCCCGTCGCGCGGCCCAGTACCCGGTGGCGATCTTCGTCAGCGCGGTGACGGCGGCAAGGGCGAGCGCGGGCAGCAGGACGGGCGGGATGCTCGCGGGGTCGGTGTTGAGGCCGAAGAAGACGAAGAACACGGCGGCGAACAGATCCCGGAGCGGCGCCAGCAGGCCGTACGCGCCCTCGGCGACCTCGCCGGACAACGCGATGCCGACCAGGAAGGCGCCGACCGCCGCGGACACCTGCACCTGCTGGGCGAGCCCGGCGACCAGCAGCGTCAGCCCGAGCACCACCAGCAGCAGCTGCTCCGGGTCGTCGCTGGAGACGAAACGGGAGACGTGGCGGCCGAAGCGCACCGCGAGGACCAGGACGAGGGCGGCGGCGCCGAGCGCGATGGCCAGGGTGACACCGCCGGCCGCCAGGCCGATGCCCGCCACCAAGGCCGTGAGGATCGGCAGGTAGACGGCCATGGACAGGTCCTCCAGGACCAGGATGCTGAGCACGACCGGTGTCTCGCGGTTGCCCAGCCGGCCCAGGTCGCCGAGGATCTTGGCGATCACACCGGAGGACGAGATCCAGGTGACGCCCGCCAGCGCGACGGCCGCGACCGGACCCCAGCCCAGCAGCAGCGCCAGCCCGGCACCGGGCAGGGCGTTGAGGGCGAAGTCGACCAGGCCCGCCGGGTAGTGGGACTTGAGGTTGGTGACGAGGTCGCTGGCCGTGTACTCCAGGCCGAGCATGAGCAGCAGCAGGATGACCCCGATCTCGGCGCCGACGGCGATGAACTCCTCGCTGGCGCCCAGCGGGAGCAGGCCGCCCTTGCCGAAGGCGAGCCCGGCCAGCAGATAGAGCGGTATGGGCGAGAGCCGCAGCCGGCCGGCGAACCGGCCCAGGAGCCCCAGGGCCAGGATGATCGCCCCGAACTCGATCAGGAAGACGGTCGAGGAGTGCACGGCGGCTCACTCCCGTCCGAGTCTCCCGGCCGCCGCCTCCAGGCCCTCGCGGGTGCCGATCACGATCAGGGTGTCGCCCCCGGCCAGCCGGAAGTCCGGCGTGGGCGAGGGGATCGCCTCGGCCCGGCGCAGGACGGCCACGATCGAGGCGCCGGTCGTGGTGCGCAGCCGGGTCTCGCCGAGCACCCGCCCGTTCCAGTGCGAGTTCCCGGGCAACTCGATCCGCTCGGCCACCAGTCCGAGATCGGTGGTGTACAGGAGATTCGGGGTGTGGTGCGCGGGCAGCAGCGCGTCGATGAGGGCTGCCGCCTCCTCGGCGGTGAGCCGCACGGACAGCGCGCAGTCGTCCGGGTCGTCCTCGCGGTACGTGCTGAGGGTGCGCTCCCCGTCCCGGTGCGCGACCACCGACAGGCGGCGGTGTTCGTGAGTGGTCAGGTCGTACCGGACGCCGATTCCCGGCAGCGGCGTACTGCTCAGGCGTGAAGCGCCCATGGCGACCCCCTCTCTCACGGGGCACCTGCGGCGGCGACCGCGGGGACGCGCCGCGGCACCCCGGTCCGGGCCTGTGAGAACCATCCTAGGCGCGGCAATCCGGACAGGCCGGGCGTCCGGCGGTCCCGCCTGCCCGGCACGCAGACCGTGGCGCCCGGCACGCCGGCCGCCGCCGGTGCGGTGCGGTGCAGGGGTGACGGCGAGCGACTTCCGTCGCCGCCGAAGCCAACCCGCCCCGCGGCGGCGGGGCGCGGCCGCCGCCCGATTCGCCGGCCCCCGCCTCCCAACGATCCGTAGGACGCGGTGGCTTCGGCGCCCGGGCCCGGCACTGCCCGGCGGCCTGGCGCGAAGGGCCGTCACCGCGTACGCGCGACCACCGCGTACGGGCCGCTGCCGCTACGACCTCCGACGACGGGACAGCGGCCCGACCGTGTCCAGCCCGGCCCGCGCGCACACCTCCGCGATCCCGGCGCCCATCTGACTGCCGCCGACCACGCCGACGCGCACGATGTCCCCGCTCATGATCCAACCTCCACGGTCGCGTTGCGGACGAGGTGCCGGGTGTAGGCGTCCGGGGTGAAGAACAAGGGCAACTCGGCGGCCAGCGCGGTACGTTCGAACAGCTCACGGACCTCGTCGAGCGGGGCCCACGGGTACGCGGCGCCGACGGCGGCCAGCTCGTCGTCCAGCAGCCGCAGCACCGTCTCCCGGTCGACGACCCGGTGCCGCAGCCACTGCCAGATCTGGACGCGGGCGATCTCCGCGGTCGCCGCGTCCTCCATCAGGCCGTCCAGTGCGACCGCGCCCTGCCCGCGCAGCCAGGCGGCGAAGTACCGCAGCGCGACCGCGATGTTGGTGCGGACACCCTCCGGGGTGGGCGGGCCGCTGATCCGGCGCACGGACAGCAGGTCGGCCGCCGTGACCTCCACGTCGTCCCGGGTACGGTCGATCTGGTGCGGGCGGTCGCCGAGGACACCGTCGAAGACCTCGCGGCACACCGGCACGAGGCCGGGCTGGGCGACCCAGGAGCCGTCGAAGCCGTCCTCGGCCTCCCGTTCCTTGTCCAGCCGGACCCTGGCGAGGACCGCCTCGCGGGCAGCCGGTTCCCTGCCCGGCACCTCGGCGGCCATGCTGCCGATGGCGTGCGCGCCGCGCTTGTGGCAGGTCTGCACGAGGAGTTCGGTGTACGCCCGCATGAACGGGGCGGTCATGGTGACCTTGGCCCGGTCGGGCAGCAGGAAGTCGGTGCGGTGGCCGAAGGTCTTGATCAGGCTGAAGAGGTAGTCCCAGCGGCCCGCGTTGAGGCCGGAGCTGTGCTCGCGCAGCTCGTAGAGGATCTCCTCCATCTCCACCGCGGCGGTGATCGTCTCGATGAGCACGGTGGCGCGGACGGTGCCGCGCGGGATGCCCAGCAACTCCTGGGCGAGGACGAAGACGTCGTTCCAGAGCCGGGCCTCGTAGCGGTTCTCCAGCTTGGGCAGGTAGAAGTACGGGCCGTGACCGGCGTCGATCTGCCGCTGTGCGCAGTGGAAGAAGTACAGGCCGAAGTCCACCAGGGACGCGGGCACGGGCTGCCCGGCGTACTCCAAGTGTTCCTCCAGCAGATGCCAGCCGCGCGGCCGGACCACGACGGTGGCCGGCCGGCCTCGCTCACCGAGACGGTGGTCGTTGCCGTCCGGCGCGGTGAGGTCGAAACGGCGCTCGACGGCGTCGAGCAGGCAGAGCTGCCCGCCGACGACGTTGTCCCAGGTGGGAGCGGTGGCGTCCTCGAAGTCGGCCATCCACACCCGGGCACCGGAGGTGAGCGCGTCGACGGCCGTGCGGCGGTCGGGCGGGCCGGTGATCTCCACACGGCGGTCGGTCAGGCCGGGCGCCGGCGTGGCCACCCGCCAGGTGGGATCGGCGCGCACCGCGGAGGTGACCAGCGGGAAGTCGAACGGGGACCCGGTCGCGAGCCGGATCGCCTGCCGCCGGCGCTCCTTGAGCAGTTCCTGACGGCGCTCGCCGAACGCGGTGGCCAGTCTGCCGACGAAGTCGAGGGCGGCGGGAGTGAGGATCTCGTCGTGACGATCGCCGGGGGCGGCGAGAACGCGGACCTGATGAGCGAGTGCGGTGACGGTCATGGGGGTTCTCCTGAACGAGGGGAGGAACCGCGCCCCGTGAGGGGCGCGGTGCTGTACCGGTCTGCGGCACCGCCGCGTGGGCACGAACCGCCCCACCCGGCCCGCAGTCCGCACCCGGCCTAGTGGCAATGCCGGTGACTTAACGACGCGCGCGATCCTTTGACCTGCGGTGATGTCGCCGCTGGCTGCCTCTGGAAGGCCGCAAAGTCACTGGCATTGGGCCTAGTGGAACTGCTCCTCCTCGGTCGATCCGGCCAGAGCGGTGGTCGAGGAGGCCGGATTGACGGCGGTGGAGACCAGGTCGAAGTACCCGGTACCGACCTCCCGCTGGTGCTTGACGGCGGTGAACCCGTGCGCCTGCGCGGCGAACTCCCGCTCCTGGAGGTCGACGTACGCGGTCATGCCGTGCTCGGCGTAGCCACGGGCAAGGTCGAACATGCCGTGGTTCAGGGAGTGGAAGCCGGCCAGTGTGATGAACTGGAACTTGTAGCCCATCGCCCCGAGTTCCCGCTGGAACTTGGCGATCTGGTCGTCGTCCAGCGCGGCCTTCCAGTTGAAGGACGGCGAGCAGTTGTAGGCCAGCATCTGGTCGGGGTACCGCGCGTGGATCGCCTCGGCGAACTCCCGTGCCTGGGCGAGGTCCGGGGTGCCGGTCTCGACCCAGATGAGGTCGGCGTAGGGGGCGTAGGCGAGGCCGCGGGCGAGGACCGGTGCCATGCCGTTGCGCACTCGGTAGAAGCCCTCGGCCGTCCGCTCCCCGGTGACGAACTCGGCGTCACGCTCGTCGACGTCGCTCGTGAGCAGGTTGGCGGCGAGCGCGTCGGTACGGGCGACGATCACGGTGGGCACATCGGCGATGTCCGCGGCGAGGCGGGCCGCGTTGAGGGTGCGGATGTGCTGCGACGTCGGCACGAGGACCTTGCCGCCGAGGTGGCCGCACTTCTTCTCGGACGCGAGCTGGTCCTCGTAGTGGATGCCGGCGGCCCCCGCGGCGATCATCGCCTTGGTCAGCTCGAAGGCGTTCAGCGGGCCACCGAACCCGGCCTCGGCGTCGGCGACGATCGGGGCCAGCCAGTCGGTGCGGTCCGCGCCGCCCTCGGCGGTGGCGATCTGATCGGCCCGCAGCAGGGCGTTGTTGATCCGGCGCACCACCTGGGGCACCGAGTTGGCCGGGTACAGGCTCTGGTCGGGGTAGGTGTGGCCGGCCTGGTTGGCGTCGGCGGCGACCTGCCAGCCGGACAGGTAGATGGCCTGCAGGCCCGCCTTGACCTGCTGGACCGCCTGGCCGCCGGTCAGCGCGCCGAGGGCGTGGATGTAGTCGTTCTCGTGCAGCTGACGCCAGAGCCGCTCGGCGCCGCGCCGGGCCAGGGTGTGCTCCTCACGGACGCTGCCGGAGAGCCGGATGACGTCCTCGGCGCCGTAGGTGCGCTCGATGCCCTGCCACCGGGGATCGGTGGCCCACCGCCGTGCGAGTTCCTCGGCTGCCTTCGTCGTCGCCTCTGCCATGACTCTCCTCCGGTTGTCGGCGTTGCCAATTCCTCCGCCACCCGGACGGATGCTTGGCACTGTGTGTCTTCCTTCTCTTCACAAGAGGGTGCGGCCCGCAGTCCCGCCGCTGGGCGGAGCTGAGCAATGCTGCCGTCCGGCGGTGCGCCGTGGCCGGGATCTCCGACGTCAGGGCGTGAATCGTGCCCGGTGCTGGGCGCCGGCTGCGGTGGTTCCGGCGGGCCGCACTGGAACTTTCGCACTGGCACTGAGTGCCATCAAGCGTGGACATCTGCCAACTTCTGCGAATCTTCGCAGGCCGTTTTGCCAAGGTTGCGAAGGGTGCGACGGGGTCTTCGTCGCCTAGGCTGACGGTCATCCGTCCCCAGGACGGGGTGAGACGAGGTGAGGACGACCGTGAGCAAGACCTACGCGGGGGCGCGGCTGCGCCGGCTGCGCGAGGAACGCCGGATGAGCCAGGCCGAACTGGCCCGCGCCCTCACCATCTCACCGAGCTATCTGAACCAGATGGAGCACGACTCCCGCCCGCTCACCGTGCCCGTGCTCCTGAAGCTGACGGAGACCTTCGGCGTCGACCCCACGTTCTTCTCCGAGCGCGACACGAGCCGGCTGGTGGCGGACCTGCGCGAGGCGCTGGCCGGAGAGCTCGCCGAGGCCCGGGTGGCACCGTCCGAACTGGCGGAACTCGCCGGGCGCATGCCCGGCGTCGCGCAGATCCTGCTCGACCTGGGCCGCCGCAACCAGCTCCTCGCCGAACGGCTCGCCGACGGCCGCGGCAGCGCGCCGGACGCGCCCCGCTCACCTCACGAGGAGATCCGCGACTTCTTCTACCGCCGCCAGAACTACCTGCACGCCGTCGACCTCGCCGCCGAGCACCTGGCCGAGGAGATCGGCATCCGCCCCGGCGAGGTCCTGCGCGCCCTGACGGCACGATTGACGGACCGGCACGGCGTACGACTGACCACCGGGACCGGCGACCTGCTGCACCGCTACGACGAGGACACCCGCACCCTGCACCTGTCCCCGCGGCTGCGCCCCGGACAGCGCGCGTTCCGCATGGCCACCCAGGTCGCCCTGCTGGAGCACGGCGACGACCTCGACCGCCAGTCCGCCGAGGACTTCCCGCCCGCGTCCTCCGCCCACGCCCTGGCCCGGATCGGCATCGCGAACTACTTCGCCGCCGCGCTGGTCCTGCCGTACACCGCCTTCCACACGGCGGCCGAGGAGGAACGCTACGACATCGAACGCCTCACGGACCGCTACGGCCTCGGCTACGAGACCGTCTGCCACCGCCTGAGCACTCTTCAGCGTCCCCGTCTGCGCGGGGTGCCGTTCTCCTTCGTCCGCGTCGACCGCGCCGGGAACATGTCGAAGCGCCAGTCGGCCACCGGCTTCCACTTCTCCCGCGCGGGCGGCACCTGCCCGCTCTGGAACGTCTACGAGGCGTTCGCCGCTCCCGGCCGCATCCACGTCCAGATCGCCGAAATGCCCGACGGGCAGCGCTACTTGTGGACCGCCCGCGCCGTCACCCGCCACCGCGGCGGCTGGGGCGAACCCGGCAGGACGTATGCCATCGGCCTCGGCTGCGAGCTCCGCCACGCCCATCGCCTCGTCTACTCCGACGGCCTCGACCTCGGCAACGCCTCCGTGGCCACCCCCATCGGGATGGGCTGCCGCGTCTGCGAACGCCTCGACTGCCCCCAGCGCGCCGCACCACCGCTCGGGATGCCGCTGCGGATCGACCACCACAGCAGCACGTTCGTGCCGTATCCGGTCGCGGACCCGGGGGAGAGCTGACCGTGCACGCCGTCGCCGTCACCCGAGCCGCAGGACGTCGAGCGCCGTGAGTGCCGTGTGCAACTCGGTGCGCTGTTCGCCCGATTCGAGGTCGCAGTCGAGGAGCCGCTCGACGGTGCGCAGGCGCTGGTAGACCGTCTCCCGGGAGAGATTGCCCCGGCGGGCGGTGGTGGTCTTGTTGCCCGCCGCGTCCAGGTAGTGCCGCAGCGTCGTCAGGAGGCCGGTGCCGTGCCGGCTGTCGTGGTCGAGGAGGGGGCCGAGCCGTCGCTCGGCGAAGTCCTGGACACGGGTGTCCGTGCGGAGCGCGTACAGCAGGTGGCGCAGCCCGATGTCGGACTGCTCGTGGAACGACCTGCCGTCGGGCGGCGGCCGGCCGGGCAGCGCCGCCTCCGCCACGCGGTCCGCCGCGCGGAAGGAGCGTGCGGCGTCGGCGAGGTGGGTGACCTCCGGCCCGACGCTCACCACCGCCCCGGGATCGACCCCCAGCACGAGGCGGCTCAGCCGCTCGACCGTGGGCCGCCACCGCTGCGCGGGCCGCAGGGCCAGCAGGACGCCGATCCGGCCGGGGGCCAGCACGCCGACGAGTGCCGGCCGGCCCAGCGCCGTGAGTTCCCGGGACAGACGGCTCTCCAGGCCGGCCCCGTCGCCGAACGTCCCACCGTCGGCCAGCACGGCCCGGTAGACGGTGCCCTCGGTCGGCAGCCCCAGCGCGGCGAAGCGGGCGCGGGCGTCCTCGGGGGAGTGGTGACGCTGCTCGGTGAGCTCGCGCAGGGCACTGCGGTGCGCGGTGCGCTCCCAGGGGGTGGAGTGGATCAGGCGGGCGATGGTGAGCGCCATCGCCGTGCGCTCCAGGACGGTGACGTCCTCGGACGAGAAGGCGGCCGCCGCGCCGACGGCGTCGGTGCCCGGTGACGGGAGCATGGCGACGCGCCCCCAGCGTTCGCCCTGGTACTCCACCGGAGACACCAGCCAGCCCTCCGGCCCGCGTGTCTGCGTCCGATCGCCGGGGGGAGCCGACCGGGAGCGCTCTTCCCAGCCGGTCAGCACCTCCTCCACGGTGCTGCCGGAGGGTTCGCAGATCAAGGCCTGGTGCACCAGGTTCTCCAGCACGACCGTGCGACCGCTCATCACCGCCGCCGCCCGTACGACCTCCTCGGGCCCCCCGCCGCGCAGGGTCAGGGCGGTGAACGCCTCGTGGATGCGCTGGGTGCGGCGCATGGCGTCCGTCTGGTTGCCGAGGATCAGGGCGTGCACGAGCTGGGTGACCTCCAGGAAGTTGACGTCCCTGGCCAGGGTGACGAGCGGCAGCCGCCGCGCCCGGCAGGCCTGCACGAGGGCGTCCGGCGGGCGGTGGTAGCGCCGTACGAGCTCGATCACGAGGGCCGCGGCATCGATGTCGGCGAGTTCGTCGACGTAGCGGCGGATGCCCGCCGCGTCCTCGGGCAGCGGCATGCCGGTGGTCAGGACGAGTTCGCCGCCCTTGAGAAAGGAGGCCGGGTCGGTGAGCTCGGTGATGTGCACCCAGCGCACGGGCCGGTCGAGCCGGGTGACGCCGGTGACGACCTGGGGCTGACCGGCCGCGAGCACCGGGAGCGCCAGGACGTCGGCCACCGTCAGGCGCCGGCCGCTGCCCGGCGTACCGCCCGCGCGCCTCGAACCGTCGCCCGCCGGGGGGCAGTCCGAGGGGCGAGACGGTCCGGTGTTCTGGCTCATGATGCCTCCCTGCCCGCCCGGACACTCTGACAAGCCGTGCTGACCTGCGCAAGAGCGGCCCCGGCGAGCGCCGCGTCACCCAGGTCCGCGCATCCGCCCCCACTCGGTTGACACTTCGTCCGGACTCCGTGCCCGCACCGGACAGATCCGGCATTGTCCGCGTCCGGGCCGGCCGCGACGCTCGGAACGTCGGAGCAGACCGCAACGCAACGGCCGGGAGACGACCATGACCGCACTGTCGCCGCACCTTCGCCAGGCAACGCCCGTCACGGCGGTCCGGGGCGAGGGCGTCCACCTCTACGGCGAGGACGGCCGCCGCTACCTCGACTTCACCGCCGGCATCGGCGTCACCAGCACCGGGCACTGTCACCCCCGGGTCGTGGCGGCGGCGCGGGAACAGGTGGGCACGCTCGTCCACGGCCAGTACACGACCGTCATGCACCGGCCGCTGCGCCAACTCGTCGACAAGCTGGGCGAGGTGCTGCCGGCCGGCCTGGACTCCCTGTTCTTCACGAACTCCGGCAGCGAGGCCGTCGAGGCCGCGCTACGGCTGGCCCGCCAGGCCACCGGCCGGCCGAACGTCCTGGTCTGCCACGGTGGTTTCCACGGCCGTACGCTCGCCGCCGCCGCGATGACGACGTCCGGCATCCGCTTCCGCTCCGGCTTCTCACCGCTGATGAGCGGCGTGGTGGTCACCCCGTTCCCGACGGCCTACCGCTACGGCTGGGACGAGGGGACGGCCACCGGCTTCGCCCTGAAGGAGCTCGACTACACCCTCCAGACGATCTCCTCGCCGGCCGACACCGCCGCGGTCGTCGTCGAACCCGTCCTCGGCGAGGGCGGATACGTGCCCGCGACCCGCGCCTTCCTCGAAGGCCTGCGGGAACGGGCGGACCGGCACGGCTTCCTGCTGATCCTCGACGAGGTGCAGACCGGCGTCGGACGCACCGGACGCTTCTGGGGCCACGACCACTTCGGCGTGACCCCCGACATCCTCGTCACCGCCAAGGGACTGGCCAGCGGCTTCCCGCTGTCCGGTATCGCCGCCCCCGAGGAACTGATGCGCAAGGCGTGGCCCGGCTCGCAGGGCGGCACCTACGGCGCCAACGCCGTGGCCTGCGCGGCGGCCTGCGCCACCCTGGATGTCGTACGCGACGAGAAACTCGTCGAGAACGCCGAGGCGATGGGCCAGCGGCTGCGCCAGGGCCTGGAGGCGGTGGCCGGGCGCACACCGGCCATCGGCGACGTACGGGGGCTCGGGCTGATGCTCGGCACCGAGTTCGTCGCCGAGGACGGCGGCCCCGACCCCGAGACCGCCGCCCGCGTGCAGCGGGCCGCCGTCGACGAGGGGCTGCTCCTGCTGCTGTGCGGGGCCTGGAACCAGGTCGTCCGGATGATCCCGGCGCTCGTCGTCGACGAGACGGCGGTGGACGAGGGCCTGCGGGCGTGGGCGGCGGCGGTGGAGTCCGGCACGTCCGCGGCGGCGCGTCGATGACCACGGCGTCCGGGGAGCGGCTGGCCGCCCGGCTCGCCGAGCTCGCGCCCGGCCTGCGGGTAGCCACCGGCCCGGGCGCCACCGGCCCGTACGCGTACGACGCCTCCAACTACCGCGTGCTTCCCCGGGCCGTGGCCTTCCCGCGCTCCGCCGACGACGTCCGCGCGGTGCTGCGGGCCTGCCGTGAGGCGGGCGTTCCCGTCACCGCGCGCGGCGGCGGCACCAGCATGGCGGGCAACGCCGTCGGGCCCGGGGTGGTCCTCGACCTCTCCCGGTACATGAACCGGATCCTGGACATCGACCCGGTGGCGCGCACCGCACGCGTCGAGGCCGGAGTGGTGCTCGACGCCCTGCGTGACGCGGCCGCTGAGCACGGGCTCACCTTCGGCCCCGACCCGTCCTCGCACAGCCGCTGCACGCTGGGCGGGATGATCGGCAACGACGCCTGCGGCAACCGGTCGGTACGGCACGGCCGGACCAGCGGTCACATCGAGGCCCTGGAGATCGTCACCGCCGAGGGGCTGCACGCGGTGGCCGACCACGCCGGGCTCCGCGCCGTGGACCCCGCGGACGCCGAGCGCGTGGCCCGGCTGGAGGCGGAGGTCCGGCGCCTGATCGCCGCCGGCCTCGCCCCGATCCGCACCGAACTGGGCCGCATCCCCCGCCAGGTATCCGGCTACCCGCTGCACCGGCTGCTGCCGGAGAACGGCTTCGACATGGCCCGCGCCCTCGTCGGCACCGAGGGCACCTGCGCCGTCGTCACGGCCGCCACCGTACGCCTGGTCGCCACCGCACCGGCGTCCGCGCTCCTCGCCCTCGGCTACGACGACGTCGTCGACGCCGCAGAGGACGTCCCGGAGATCCTCCTCCGCTCACCCACCGCCGTGGAGGGCATGGACGAGGCGATCGTCGCCACCATGCGTGCCCGCCGCGGCCCCGGCTCCGTCACCGGGCTTCCGGAGGGCCGCGCCTGGCTGTACGTCGAACTCGACGGCGACGACGAGGCGGCCGTCACGGCGCGAGCCGCCGAACTCCTCGACGCCCTCGAGGCCCGGGGCCGCACGACCGGCGGACGGGTCGTCGCGAGCTCGGCCGAGCGGCGCTCGCTCTGGCGGGTCCGCGAGGACGGCGCGGGGCTGGCCGCGCGCCTGGTCGACGGCGGGGAGTCCTGGCCCGGCTGGGAGGACGCGGCGGTCGCCCCCGGCGATCTGGCGGCCTACCTGCGGGACTTCCGGGCGCTGCTCGCCTCCCACGCGCTGACCGGTGTGCTGTACGGGCACTTCGGCGCCGGCTGCGTCCATGTGCGCATCGACTTCGACCTGGCCACGGACGCCGGCCGCACCGCCACCCGCCGCTTCCTCGAAGCCGCGGCCGAACTCGTCGTCGCGCACGGCGGCACTCTGTCCGGCGAGCACGGAGACGGACGGGCACGCGGCGAGCTCCTGGAGGTGATGTACAGCCCGCGGCTGATCCGGGCGTTCGCCGCCTTCAAGGCGGTCTTCGACCCGCAGGGGCTGCTGAACCCGGGCGTCGTCGTCGCCCCGGCCCGGCTCGACGCCGACCTGGCCCTGCACCGGATCCGGCCCGTCGGCACCGAGTTCTCCTTCCCGCACGACGAGGACGGCTTCGCGGGCGCGGTCCGCCGCTGCGTCGGCGTCGGGCGGTGCCGCGGCGAGACGGGCGGCGTGATGTGCCCCAGCTACCGGGCCACCGGCGAGGAGCTGCACTCCACCCGCGGCCGGGCCCGTCTGCTCCAGGAGATGCTGCGCGGCGGCGCGGTCCAGGACGGCTGGCGCGCGACCGAGGTCCGGGACGCCCTCGACCTGTGCCTGTCGTGCAAGGCGTGCGCCGCGGACTGCCCGGTGGGCGTCGACATGGCGACGTACAAGGCGGAGTTCCTGCACCGGCACTACCGGCGCAGGCTCCGGCCCCGCTCGCACTACGCACTGGGCTGGCTGCCCCTCACCTCCGTCCTCTTCGCGCACGCCGCCCGCCCGCTCAACGCGCTGCTGCGCGGACCGCTGCGCAAGCCCCTCGCCCGGCTCGGGGGAGTGACGACCCGCCGCGCGATCCCCGCCTTCGCCTCCCGGCGAGCCCTGCGCGAGGAGCTGCGCTCGGCACAGTCCGGCGAGCCGGCCAGGGCCGTGCTCTTCGTGGACAGCTTCACCCGGGCCTTCCGCCCGCAGGTGGCGGGGGCGGCGATGCGCGTGCTGCAGGCCGCCGGCACCCCCTGCACGGCGCGCAGTGGTCTGTGCTGCGGCCTGACCTGGGTCAGCACCGGCCAGCTGTCCATGGCGCGCCGGGTCATGGCCCGCACGGTCGCCCACCTGGACGACGGCGGCGGCCTGCCCGTCGTCGTGGCCGAGCCCAGCTGCGCCGCCACCCTGAAGCGTGACCTGCCCGAACTGCTCGGCTCCGAGGCCGCCCGGCGCGTCGCGGCCCGCGTCCACACCCTCACGGGTGCCCTGACCGACCTGGCCGCGCCGGAGTGGACCCCGCCGCCGCTGCCGGACCACGTCGTCCTCCAGACGCACTGCCACGAGTACGCCACCTTCACCGGGCGCCGCCCGCTTGACCTGCTGCGCCGCCTGGGCATCGGGCGGATCGACGAGGCCGAGGGCTGCTGCGGACTCGCCGGGAACTTCGGCTTCGAGGAACAGCACTACGGCACCTCGATGGCCGTCGCCGGGCTGGCCCTCGCGCCGCGCCTCGGTGACCTCCAGGACGGCGGGGACACCGTCGTCGTGGCCGACGGATTCAGCTGCGCCACCCAGATCGGCCACCTCGCCGGTGACCGAGGAGTCCGGGCCCTCCATCTCGCGGAACTGCTCGACCCCGCCGCCGACCGACCAGGAGAGACCTCATGACCACGGACGTACGCAAGCAACTGCTCATCGGTGGCGCCTGGGTGGACGCCGCCGACGGCGCCACCATGCCCGTCGACGACCCCGCGACCGGTGAGACCATCGCCCATGTCGCCGACGGCGGGCCCAAGGACGCCCGGCTGGCCGAGGACGCGGCGGTGCGGGCACAGCGGGAGTGGGCACGCACGGCACCGCGCACCCGCAGCGAGATCCTGCGGCGGGCGTACGAGATCATCCTCGGCCGCACCGACGAGCTGGCCCGCCTGATGACGTCGGAGATGGGCAAGCCGCTGGCCGAGGCCAGGGGGGAGGTGGCGTACGCGGCGGAGTTCTTCCGCTGGTTCTCGGAGGAGGCCGTCCGTATCGACGGCGGCCACGGGACCCTCCCCGACGGCCGCAACCGCATGCTGCTCTCCCGCCGCCCGGTCGGGCCCAGCCTGCTCATCACGCCGTGGAACTTCCCCCTCGCCATGGGCACCCGCAAGATCGGCCCGGCGATCGCGGCCGGCTGCACGATGGTGCTCAAGCCGGCCCCGCAGACCCCGCTCTCCGCTCTGGCCGTCGCCGCGGTCCTCAAGGAGGCGGGGCTGCCGGACGGCGTGCTGAACGTCGTCACCACCTCCCGGGCCGGCGAGGTGTGCGAGCCACTGCTGCGTGGCGGACGCATCCGGAAGCTGTCCTTCACCGGCTCCACCCAGGTCGGGCGGCTGCTGCTCGCCCAGTGCGCCGACACGGTCGTACGCGCCTCGCTGGAACTGGGCGGGAACGCCCCCTTCATCGTCTTCGAGGACGCCGATCTGGACGTCGCCGTGGACGGCGCGCTGGTGGCCAAGATGCGCAACATGGGGGAGGCGTGCACGGCCGCCAACCGCTTCTTCGTCCACCGCCGCGTCGCGGAGGAGTTCGGGCAGCGGCTCGCCGCACGCATGGGGGCGCTCGTGGTGGGCCCGGGCACCGAGGACGGGGTCGACGTCGGCCCGCTCATCGACGCCGCCGGGCGCGCCAAGGTCGAGCGACTCGTCGCCGACGCGGTGGAACGCGGCGCCCGGGTGCTCACCGGCGGCCTTACGCCGGACGGGCCGGGCTGCTTCTACCCCCCGACCGTGCTCACGGACGTCTCCCCGGACAGCCGCCTGACGGCCACCGAGATCTTCGGCCCGGTCGCGGCGATCCTCACCTTCGACGACGAGGACGAGGTCGTGCGCCGCGCCAACGACACTCCCTGGGGACTCGTCGGCTACCTCTTCACCGAGGGCCTCGACCGTGCCCTGCGCGTCAGCGAGCGCCTGGACGTGGGCATGGTGGGCCTCAACACCGGCCTGGTCTCCAACCCGGCGGCACCCTTCGGCGGGGTCAAGCAGTCGGGCCTCGGCCGGGAGGGCGGCCGTGTCGGAATCGACGAGTTCCTGGAGTACCAGTACCTCGCGATGCCCGTGGGACGGTGAGCCCGGCGCCGTCGGCGGACCCGCGCCGGGTGGACCGTTCCCGCCCCGGTCTCCGCCCGGAGGGCGGGGGCGGCTCCTGGCGCGGCGCGTGGCAATCTCTCCCCGGACCCGTATGAGGCGTGGCACGCCGGGCCCCGGTGTGCTTTGCTCGTCCTTTACCATGGGTCGGGGCGACGACGCCCCTCCGCACCGACAGACCGAAAAGGAGCCAGGGACCCGCAATGGGTGAGCCTCCCAGTACGAGCCGTGCCACGCCCCGCCCACGTCACGACGGTGAGGGAACGGGGGTGGCACGGTGACCGAGATCCTGCTGCTCCTGCTGGCCCTCCTTCTGACACTGGCCTGCGCGGTCTTCGTCGCCGCCGAGTTCTCCCTGACCACCGTCGAGCGCGGTGACCTGGAGCGGGCCGTCACCGCTGGTGAGCGCGGCGCCGAGGGCGCGCTGAAGGCCGTACGCCGCCTGACCGTCCAGCTGTCCGGTGCCCAGCTCGGCATCACCGTGACATCGCTGGTGATCGGCATGCTCGCCGAGCCGTCGCTCGCCGCTCTGCTGCGCGGGCCGCTGGAGGCGATCGGCCTCGGCAGCTCGGCGTCCGCCGTCGCGACCGTGCTGGGCGTGGCCGTGTCCACCGTGGTGCTGATGGTGATCGGCGAGCTGGTGCCCAAGAACTGGGCCATCTCCCGCCCGCTGGCCGTCGCCAAGGTGGTGGCCGGCCCGCAGCGCGGCTTCACGGCCGCGTTCGGCCCCTTCATCCGGCACCTGAACAACACGGCGAACCGGTTCGTCCGGCGTGTGGGTCTGGAGCCCGCCGAGGAGCTGGCCTCCGCCCGCAGTGCCGAGGAGCTGGCCGCGCTCGCCCAGCACTCGGCCGCCGAGGGAGCCCTGGAAGCCGACTCCGCCGAACTCTTCGTACGCACCCTGCATCTGGGTGAGCTGACCGCGGAGAACGTCATGACCCCGCGGGTCGACGTGAAGGCGCTCGAGGCGCGGGCAACGGCCACGGACGCCGCCAACCTCACCCACGCCACCGGTCTGTCCCGCTTCCCGGTCTACCGCGACAGCCTCGACGACGTCATCGGCACCGTCCACATCCGCGACGTGCTCGCCCTGCCGCCGGAACGCCGCGCGGTCACACCCGTCACCGACCTGGCCACCGCGCCCCTGCTGGTGCCCGACAGCCTCACCGCCGACCGGCTCCTGGAGCGGCTGCGCGCCACCCGCACCATGGCCGTGGTCATCGACGAGTACGGCGGCACGGCGGGCGTCGCGACGATGGAGGACATCGTCGAGGAGGTCGTCGGCGAGGTCCGCGACGAGCACGACCCCGTCGAGGTCCCCGACCTCCTGGCCACCCCGGCGACCGCGGACGGCCGTGCCGCGTGGGATGCGGACGGTTCCGTCCGGCTCGACCAGCTCGCCGGGATAGGACTGACGGCCCCGGACGGCCCGTATGAGACCGTGGCCGGCCTCGTCGCCACGCGCCTCGCGCGCATCCCGGCCAAGGGCGACGTCCTGGACCTGGAAGACGGCTGGCGCCTGGACGTCCTCGACGTCGAGCACCACCGCGCCGACCGCGTCCGCATCACCGCTCCCGCAAGGCTCCCGGTCCAGGCGGGCGTGACGGAGGCAACGGCGGGGGAGGCCTGTCGATGACCGTGCTGCAACTCGCCATCGGCGCCCTCACCCTGCTCACCAACGCCTTCTTCGTCGGCGCCGAGTTCGCCCTGATCTCGGTGCGCCGCAGCCAGATCGAGCCCAGCGCCAAGGCGGGCAACACACGGGCCCGGATGACGATGTGGGCCCTGGAACACCTGTCCGCGATGATGGCCACCGCCCAGCTCGGCATCACCGTCTCCTCGCTGGTGCTGGGCGCGGTCGCCGAACCGGCCATCGCGCACCTGCTGGAGCCCGCCTTCGAGGCGGCCCACATCCCGCACGGCCTGATCCATCCGATCGCCTTCGTCATCGCGCTCACCGTGGCGACGTATGCGCACATGCTGATCGGCGAGATGGTCCCGAAGAACATCGCCCTCGCGGCACCGGTCCCGACCGCGCTACTGCTCGGCCCGCCGCTCGTCGCCCTCACCCGCGCCCTGCGGCCGGTGGTGTTCGGCATCAACGCCTTCGCCAACGCCCTGCTGAAGCTGTTGCGGGTCGAGCCGAAGGACGAGGTCGGGTCGGTCTTCACCGACGACCAGCTGGCCCGTATGGTCGTCGACTCCAGCGAGGCGGGCCTGCTGTCGCCCGCCGACGGGGAGCGGCTGCGTGACGCGCTGGAGCTGGGCACCCGGCCGGTGGGCGAGATCCTGGTCCCCCTGCCCCGGATGCGCACCGTCGGACACACCGTGACGCCGGCCGAGCTGGAGCGGGTCGCCGCGGAGGCGGGCTTCTCCCGCTTCCCCGTCACCGGCCCCAACGGCAGCCTGCTGGGGTACCTGCACATCAAGGACACCCTCGGCGTCACCGACCGCGACCGGCCGTTCCCGCGCGAGTCGGTGCACCGGGTCACGCGGGTACGCATCGACACCCCGCTGGACGACACCCTCACCGCCCTGCGCGCCGACGGCAGCCACCTGGCGGCGGTGACCGGTGAGAAGGGCGCGGTCCTCGGCTTCGTGACGATGGACGACGTGTTGTCGGAACTGGTCGGCCCGGCACCGGCGAGGGCCTGACGCGACCGGGCGGCCCTCTCCCGACGGCCGCCCGGCACCGCGAAGCGGATCGTCGACGGTTCAGCAGCCGCCGCAGTTGTAGTAGGTGACGTCCCAGTGGTTGCCCTCGTCGGCGTAGATGTTGCCGGATCCGGAGCGCCACTGGAGGGCACCGTCGCCGCGCGGGCCGATGTAGGTGAACGTGTTCTTGATGTAGTTGCCGACGCACGCGTACTTGCTGTAGTCGAGCTTGTAGCCGTTCCAGTGCGAGTAAGTCCCCGAGGCATGCCCCGTCTCGGTACCGCCGGTGATGTTCAGCGCACAGCCGCTCGCCTGCTTGAGCGTCTGGGCGCCCTGGGCGCTGGCGAGGTTGAGCTGCTCGAACGAGGTACAGGTCGGGTTGTTGCGGTTGGAGCAGCCTCCGGAGGACGACCAGGTGATGCCGGACTGCCGGAACATGGAGGTCGCGGTGGCGTGACTGATCTTCGTGGCGGCATGCGCCGTACCCGCCGTGCCGAGGACCGCGACGCCGGGAGCGACGACGAGCGCGAGTGCGGTCAGCACGGATCGGACCTTGGGAGCCTTCGTGACCTGGATGGCCTGCATGGGGTTCCTTCCTGCGCGGGGCCATGATTCCTGTGGGGGGTGGCTGTGCAGGTGGGGCAGATGGCATCGTGCCCGAGGTCTACGCGCGTGCACCAGAGGGCAAAGTGGAACGAACCGGAGGCTCTGCCGTCTTCATGCAGTGACCGGGCGGGCAGTCGCAAGTCACCGGCGCCCGCGTGCGTTGAGCCGGGCGGCCTGGCGGGTCAGGTGGTCGCGCTCGGCGAGGTTGGACGCCCTGTGGGCGGCCTCGGCGTACAGGCGTGCGGCCGTCCCGAGGTCGCCGTCGCGCTCATGGAGGTACGCCGCCACCGCGGCATGGCGGGGCAGACTGCCGTCAAGCTCCCCGAGGGCCGCCAGCCCGGCGCGCGGTCCGTCGGCCTCGCCGACGGCCACCGCGCGGTTGAGCCGGACGACCGGGCTGTCGGTCAGGCGGGCGAGCTCGTCGTACCACTCCACGATCTGCACCCAGTCGGTCTCCCCGGCGGTGGGCGCGTCGGCATGGAGGGCCGCGATGGCGGCCTGGGCCTGGAACTCGCCCAGCCGGCCGCGCGCGAGGGCGGCCTGGAGGATGCCGACGCCCTCGGCGATCGACGCGGTGTCCCACCGGCCGCGGTCCTGCTCGGCGAGCGGCACCAGGCCGCCGTCGGGCGCGGTCCGGGTGGCGCGCCGGGCGTGGTGGAGCAGCATGAGCGCGAGCAGGCCCGCCACTTCGGGGTGGTCGATGACCGCCGCCAGTTGCCGGGTGAGCCGGATGGCCTCGGAGGTGAGATCGACATCGCCGGAGTAGCCCTCGTTGAAGACCAGGTACAGCACGCGCAGCACGGTGGCGACGTCGCCGGGCTGGTCGAACCGCACATCGGACACGGTGCGCTTGGCACGGCTGATGCGCTGCGCCATCGTCGCCTCGGGCACCAGGTAGGCCTGGGCGATCTGGCGGGTGGTCAGCCCGCCGACGGCGCGCAGCGTGAGCGCGACCGCGGACGACGGCGTCAGCGACGGGTGGGCGCACAGGAAGTAGAGCTGGAGCGTGTCGTCCACGGCGGGCGCGGGGCCGGAACGGGGCTCCTCGTCGACGCGGTCCTCACGCCGGCGGCGGGCGGCGTCGGCCCGGCTCGCGTCGAGGAACTTGCGCCAGGCCACGGTGACCAGCCAGCCCTTCGCGTCTCGCGGAGGGTCGGCCGGCCAGACGCGGACCGCCTCGACCAGGGCGTCCTGCACGGCGTCCTCGGCCGCCGCGAAGTCGGCTCCGCGGCGGACGAGGATCCCGAGCACGCCGGGAGTGAGGCTCCGGAGCAGGGCCTCGTTCATCGACGGGTCACTCCGTGACGGTGGGCGGCGCGGCCAGGAACGGACGCAGTTCGAGCCACTCGTGGATCGGCTTGCCGCCCGCGCCGGGAGCGGCGGACAACTCCCCGGCCAGCTCGACCGCGCGTTCGTGGCTGTCGACGTCGATCACCATCCAGCCGGCGACGAGGTCCTTCGTCTCGGCGAACGGCCCGTCGGTGACCGGAGGGCGCCCCTCACCGTCGTACCGGACCCACATCCCCTCGGGCGCGAGCGCCTGACCGTCGACGAACTCTCCGGTCCCCTCCAGCCGGGCCGCGAAGTCCTGCATGTACTGCACGTGCGCCGAGATCTCCTCCGGCGTCCACTGCTCCATGGGCGCGTCGTTGACCGCGGCCGGAGCGCCGCGGTAGTGCTTGAGCAGCAGGTACTTGGCCATGGTGACTCTCCTCGGTGGTGATGCGACCCATTGTGGCCGCGCTCACCCCGGGGACGGAGCCGGTCACGGCTTCTCGACATCGCGGAGCAAGATTCTTTCGGGGAGCTCGGGGACGCGTCCGGATGAGCCGGGCCCGGGCCTGCCCGGGCGGCCGCTCAGGGGAAGTACGACTGGAGCGTTCCGCGCCGCCGGACGTCGAGTGTCGCGCAGTGGAACGAGCCGCCGAACGGCGCGTAGTGCAGCAGGTCGCACGGGATCGGCTCGAAGCCCCACTTCTCCAGCGCCCGCAGCATGGCCGTGTGATGCCGCTCCGCGATGACCCGCTTCTCGTCGACCATGAGCACGTTCATGCTCAGCCACTTGCCGCACATCGACGTGATCCTGAGCAGGTGCTCGCCGATCGGCTCGGGCTCGGGGGCGACCAGGATGTCCCACGAGCTCAGGACGTCGGGCAGCCGGTCGACGTCGATGTACTCCGGATTGACCAGTGCCTTTCCGGGCGCCAGCAGCACGAACGTCGTGTCGATGTGCATGGGCGTACGGCAGCGGCTCTCGATCTCGTGGATGCGATAGCCGGGCCCGAGGTGACGGCGCAGCCAGTCGATGCCCATCCGGTTGGTGACGTTGCTCCGGGTGACGAACAGGTCCCGTCCCGCGCGGACGAAGTCCGCGGCGTCGAACACGGGCTCGAACTCGGTGAGGATGTACCGCATCGGCTCGCCGGCCTCGGGAACGCGGAAATCCGGGTCGAACAGTTCGTCGGTGAGCTGCGGCTTCGGCGCCGCCGTCCAGCGGGCGCCCCGCCGGAAGTAGTCCTTGAGGATCTCGCGGTAGGAGTGGGTCTCGAAGTAGCGGCACGGCCATGCCATCGGCGTCTCGATGATCTCGTCGCCGATCACCAGCATGGCGTCGCGCGGGCAGGTGTTGCAGAACCCGCGCGACGACCAGTCGGGGGTGCCGTAGCGCCGCTTGTGGTCGACCGGGTCCGGACGCCTGACCGTGACGTCCAGCGACTCCAGCAGAGCGATGAACCGGTCCAGTTCCTGCTGGGCCCGCTCGATCAGCAGGTCCGGGTACTTGAACCCCGCGGCAAGTCGCTGGAACCGCGCCGCCCACGGCGGGATGTTGCAGGTCACGACCGGATGTCCGGAAGGGATCGTCGCGCCCTCCAGGCGCCCGACGACGATCTCCTCCAGCGGATCCCACTCGTTGTGCGAGTTGACCGGCAGGACGAGCGGCTCCTCCGCGGCGATGTCGGCCCTCTGTGCTACCGCCATGCTCAACCGCTTTCGCTTGCGGGATGGTAGTAACTCAATATAGCCAATCTGTTACCGAAGGTGAACAGCGGGGCCTCTCATTCGAGGACCGCCGTGACCTCCAGCTCGACCAGGTGCTCCGGCACGTCCAGCGCCGCGACACCGATGAGCGTGGCCGGCGGCACCGGTGCGCCACCCAGTCGCGCGCCCGCACGGGCCATGCCCTCCAGCAGCAGGGGCATCTTCTCGGGGGTCCAGTCGACGACGTACACGGTCAGCTTCGCCACGTCGTCGAAGGAGCCGCCGGCCGCGGTCAGGGCGGTGCCCGCGTTCAGAAAGCACCGCTCGACCTGTGCTGCGAGGTCACCTTCGCCGACCGTGACTCCGTCGGCGTCCCAGGAGACCTGCCCGGCGACGAAGACCAGCCTCGAACCGGTCGCGACGGACACCTGCCGATAGACGTCGATCTTCGGCAGTCCGTCGGGGTTCATCAGGGTGATGGCCATGCCGTCCTCCTCCTCGCGAGAGCGCCGTGCTCTCCTGCGGTTACTGGGGAACCGTACGAGAGTCTGCGCTGACGTGGAAGAACGCACTTTTCGGTGACTGGGGAACCTTTTGGTGACTCAGGCGCCTGCAGGCCAGGGCCGAGGCGGAGCTCTGGTGCGGGGGCCGCCCGGACGGGTACGCGGTCGGGGAGAGGTCGATACATCGATTCGCAGGGCCGGCCGGCCGGGGAAGAAGTTGAGGTCGATGATTTCCGACATGGTTCTGATACCCACCGACACCGCGATGCTCCCGGGCGACCTCGTCGTGCCGGCGCCCGCGCAGGCGGTGGTGTTGTTCGCGCACGGCAGCGGCAGCTCCCGGCACAGCTCACGAAACCGGACGGTCGCGGCCGAGCTGCGCTCCGCCGGCATGGGGACGCTGCTGATGGATCTGCTCAGCGAGCGGGAGGAGCGGCATGACGCGCTCACGGGCGAGCACCGCTTCGACATTCCGTTCCTGGGCCGCCGGCTGGTCGCCGCCATCGACTGGCTGGACACGCAGCCCGACACCCGGGGGCTGCCGGTGGTCGTCTTCGGCGCCAGCACCGGTGCCGCCGCTGCCCTGGTCGCGGCGGCCGAGCGCCCGGACCGGGTGCTGGCCGTCGTGTCACGGGGCGGACGGCCCGACCTGGCCGGCGACGCGCTGGAGGCTGTAGGGGCGCCCGTGCTGCTGATCGTCGGCGGCGCGGACCACGAGGTACTACGGCTCAACCAGGAGGCGGCCGACCGGCTGCGCGCCCCGCACGCACTGCACGTGGTGCCCGGCGCCACCCATCTGTTCGAGGAGCCGGGGGCGCTCCATGACGTCGCCGACGTCGCCCGGCGGTGGTGCGGTGAGCGACTGCGCGCGCGGCGGGAGCCGACGACAAGGGGATGACCGGTGTCGGCGGGGTGCTGAGCCGGACGGCAGGGGTATGACCCGGCGCCGGCGGGGTGCCGAGCCGTGGGCCGACGGGAAGGGAGGCGGGGCCGTGACGGCCGCCGCCTCCTCCCCTCACCCTTGCCGGCGACCGACCTGCCTCGTCCCGCCTGTGTGCGGCAGCGGTAGCTCTTCGTCGTCGTCGCGCTCCCCCTCCGCCTGGGAGGGAGTGGTCCGGGGCGGATCGGTGGCACGCCGGCCAGGGTCGCGGGTCCTTGCGGAGTCCATCTCGTCGTCCCGCTCGCCTTCGGCCTGGGACGGTGTCTGCTCACTCATCGGTGTGCCTCATTCCGTTGCTTTCACCGCGCCCCGTGCGCCCCGGAACCTCTCCCCGGGGTCCCCCGGAGCCCTAGGGCAGCGGTGTGCCCCCAGTGGCGTTGAGGATCTCCGCCGTGACGAAGCTCGCCTCCTGGGAGGCCAGATAGACGTACGCGGGTGCCAGCTCGGCCGGCTGTGCCGGGCGGCCCAGCGGACTCTGCTTGCCGAACTCCACCGTGTCGGGCAGCGTGGCGGGGATCAGCGGCGTCCACACCGGCCCCGGCGCGACCGCGTTCACCCGGATCCCGCGCTCCGTGAGCATCTGGGCCAGGCCCTGCGTGAAGGTCACGATCGCGCCCTTGGTCATGGCGTAGTCCAGCAGGTGAGGGCTGGGTTTGTACGCCTGCACGGACGTGGAGTTGATGACGCTGCCGCCCTGCGGGATGTGGGGCACGGCGAACTTCGTCAGCCAGAACATCCCGTAGAGGTTGGTACGCATGACCCGGTCGAACTGCTCGGTCGAGATCGCCTCGATCCCGTCCGGCTGCGACATCTGGTAGGCGGCGTTGTTGACCAGGACGTCGATGCGGCCGAACTCCGCGACCGCACGGTCGATCAGCGCCCGGCAGTTCGCCTCCTCACGGATGTCGCAGGAGACCGCGACCGCCTTCCGGCCGGCGTCCTCCACCAGCCGGGACGTCTCACGCGCCTCGTTCTCCTCCTCCGGAAGGTGGGTGAACAGCACGTCCGCGCCCTCCCGGGCGAAGGCGAGCGCCACCGCCCGGCCGATGCCGGAGTCCCCGCCCGTGATCACGGCCTTGCGGTCGGTCAGGCGGCCGGAGCCTCGGTAGGACTCCTCACCGTGGTCCGGGGGCGGGTCCATGGGGCCGGTCCACCCGGGGTGCGGCTGGTCCTGCGCCGGAAACTCCGGCGTCGGGTGCTGGGTCACCGGGTTCTGGCGAGCGTGCTGCGGGTCGGTCACGTCGGCCTCCTGCCTTCCGTACGGGTCCGGACGTGCGCACGAGTTCCCACTCGCCCCGGTGAGGGAAACCCGATCGCCGGGATGCGGGCACCGGGCCCGTTCGGACGGCGCCTCACGAAGGCCGGCGCGCGCCCGAACTCGCGTCGGGTCAAGCGGGCAGGCCCGTGAGCCAGTCGGTCAGCAGCCGGTTGATCTCCTGGGGGCGTTCCTGCTGGATCCAGTGACCGCAGCCGTCGAGCATGCGTGAGGAGACCAGGCCGGGCAGGGTGGCCGGAAACGCCTCGATGGCGTCGGCCATCCAGCCTGTGGAGACGTCCTGGGTTCCGCCCACGAACAGCGACGGCTGGGTGATCGGGGCACCGTCGTGGTCGGCCAGGTCCTCCCAGTCGCGGTCCACGTTGCGGTAGCGGGCCAGCGCCCCCGTCATGCCGGTCCGTTCGAACTCCCCGGCGTAGAAGTCCAGATCGCGCTCGCTCAGCCAGGAGGGCAGCCGGCCGGCCGGGAACCGGTCACGCAGGCGCCCGCCACGGCTGACGAAGTGCGGGGCGGGCGCCCCGGGCGCGGGCATGGTCTCGGCCGAGAGTGCGGCGTAGAAGCCGGCGAGCCAGCCGCGGACGTCGGGCTCGATCTCGCCCTCCACCCGGCCCGGCTGCTGGAAGTACGAGATGTAGAACTCCTCGTCCTCCCCGCCGAACTGCGCGAAGCCCTCGCTCGGCCGGGGTCCGCCGCGCGGGGCGTAGGGCACGCTGAGCAACCCGACCGCACGGAAGACGTCGGGGCGCAGCAGCGCCGAGTTCGCGGCGATGGCGGAGCCCCAGTCGTGCCCGACGATCACCGCCGTCGGCTCGCCCAGGGCGTGCACGACGGCGACGTTGTCCGCCACGAGCTCCAGCATCCGGTACGCGTCGACGGCCTCGGGCCGGGAGGAGCGTCCGTAGCCGCGGACGTCCACGGCGACCGCGCGGTAGCCGGCCGCGGCCAGGGCAGGCAACTGGTGGCGCCATGAGTACCAGGACTCCGGGAAGCCGTGTACGAGCAGGACCAGCGGACCGCTGCCCTGCTCCACGAGATGGATCCGGCCGGCGGGGGAGGGCACCAGGCGGTGAACGAGGTCGGTGGTGATCGTGTGTGTCATGGATCCTCCCTGGGCTGGGGAACGGCCGGTGGCGCTGCCGTGCCCCGGCCGTGGGCACTGAACGGTGATCCTCGGCGGGCGGCCGGCCGGACGCGAGTCCGGTTGCCGCTTCGGCAAAGAAGCTCCACTCCTGAACATCGACGAAAGGTGGCGACATGGCACTGCAGCACCCTGCCGACCGTGGCGGTGGCAAGCGTGGCCCGTTCGAACGATTCGCCGAGGCGGCGTCCTTGTTCACCAGCTCGCCGGCCTTCCATCTACTCTGCCTGGCCCTGGTGGCCGGAGTGGTCGTCACCCATGTGTCCGGCGCGGCATTGGAGTGGAAGGTCTTCGCCGGCGAGTGCATGACGGCAGTGACCCTGCTGCTGCTCGCCCTGCTGAAGAACTCCGAGCAGCGGGCGGAGCGGGCGGTCCAGCGCAAGCTGGACGCCATCGCCAACGCGCTCGTCGAGTCCAACGTCGGTGACCGGGAGAAGGCGTTCGCGGACCTGAAGTCGGCGATCCGGATGGAGGAGGAGACGTGAGGCCGCCATGGAGCAGTGCCCGTGCTGCGTCGTCCGCGTGACGCCACCGGTGCGATGAACGCCATCCGTACGCGGTCAGTACGGCAAAGGTGCGCCGCGCGCTAGGGTGACGCCACAGGAGGTGCACCATGTCCGAGCTGTTCAACGCGGTCGACGCCCTGGTCGCGTCCCGCTCCCCGTTGCCGCCCCCGGCGGAGCGCAAGCGGCTGCGTCAGGCGCACGGGCTGACGCTGGACGAGGTGGCCGGGGCTCTGCGAGTGCGGCGGGCGACGCTGAGCGGCTGGGAAGCGGGCCGGACGGAGCCCCGGCCGCCGGAGCGGGAGGCCTACGCCCGCCTGCTCAGGCAGCTCGCGGAGCTCTACCCCGCCGATCCCGACGCCGCCGCGCCGCCGCAGGAGACGGCCCCTGCCCGGCAGACCTCCGCCGACCCCGACACCAGTACGCCGCCGCAGGAATCGGGCACCACGCGGCCGCAGGACAGCGCCGTCGCGCCACCGTCGCAGGACTCGGCTCCCGCGCAGCACGCCTCCGCCGCCCCAGTGCCTCCACGCGCCCCTGCCCAGGTCACATCACCCTCCCCGGCGAAGGCGGCGCCCTCGTCGCCTCGCACGGGTACGAAGAAGGCCGCCGCCGGCCCGGCCCCCGACTCGGAGAACGGCACCGAAGGCCGCTTCGCGCACGGTCCCCTCGCCGTCCTCGACGCCGGCGCAGACCGGCAGGTCACCGCGTACTGCGTCGGCGGACTGGTGCTGGACGTGCCCGCCAAGTCGCTGCCCGCGCTGCTGGAGTGGACCCTGACGGAGGCACGGCTCGGGGCGGAGAAGCTGCACGGGTCCGGCAAGGACGCCGATCCGCTGCTGGTGCTCACCGAGGCCGCGTGCAGGCGGTACGGGTTGCCCGCGACGCTGCCGGACGCCGACCGCCTCGCCGGGCGGCTCCCGGACGGGCACAAGGTCCTCAAGCAACTCGACCGCGCGCAGTGGCGGCTCACCAGGCGCGGGTTCGGCCCGTGGGCCCGGATCTACCGCCCGGCGCAGGGCAGCCGGCGCCGGTGCGTGCAGCTCTGCCTCCCGTCATGGCACGCCCTCGACACGCGGACGTGGGGCGACGCCGCGCAGCTGCCCCCGGCCGAACTCGCCCGTCTGCTCGGCACCTACGCGCGCCGGGTGATGACGCCGCGCGGCTCCACCGCCGTCACCGGTCTGGAACTGATGACCGCCCTGAACCCGCCGACTCGCGCGAGCGACCCGGACGAGACGGGCAGGCGGCACAAGGAACACCGGCCCGGTTCCCTGGGGGAGCACGCGATCGACTGCGCGCCGTGCGAGGCTCCCGACGGGCATCCGCTGCTGAAGGATCTGCCTCGCTTCCACCAGCGGGGCCCGGAGGAGATGCTGTTCGAGGAGGCCTACGACTGGGCGCGTGAGCTCACCGACGCCGAGTGCATGCGGCGCCACCTGGTCGGCATCGACGTCAACCTCGCCTTCGGAGCGGCCGCGAACGGCGTCGTGGTCGGCCTCGCCCAGCCGCCGGTGCACGTCACCCGACCCGAGTTCGACGCGGGCCTGCCCGGCGCGTGGCTGGTCGACCTCTCCCACGTCGACCTCTCCCGCGTCCTGGTCGGCAAGCAGTGGCGGCACCTCGAAGGCGACCTGCTGCCCAGCCCGTTCACCCCGACCGGCGAGCGCCCGACGGGCCCGGCCTGGTACGCGACGCCGACCGTGGCGTACGCGGTGGAGCTCGGCTACGACGTCGCCCCGCTGGAAGCCTGGGTGCGCCGCGAGAAGGGCAAGTTCCTGGACGCCTGGTACAAGCGGCTGCGCAACGCCTACGTCGACACCATGGCGGACCTGGGCGTGGGCGAGAAACTGCCGCCGGAGGAGTTCCTGAAGGCCATGGACGGCTACCGGCGGCGCGACCCCGAGATGGCGATCGTCCTGGACGCGGTCAAGTCCACGGTGAAGGGCGGCATCGGCAAGCTGCGTGAGCGGGCGCGGGGCGGCGGCTGGAGACCGGGTCAGGCCTGGCCGGCCCTCGCCCGGCCGACCTGGCGCCCCGACATCCGCGCGGCGGTGATCTCGCGGGCCCGGGTCAACATGCACCGCAAGACGGTCGCGCTCGCCGCGGCCACCGGCCGCTACCCGGTGGCGATCCTGTCGGACTGCGCCGTGTACGCCGCCGACGGTCCCTCGCCGCTGGACGTCCTGCCCTACGACGCCGACGGCAGGACCGTGCCCGGCAGCTTCCGGCTCGGGGTCTCGCCCGGCATGGTCAAGCACGAGGGCACGCAGACCACCCTGTGGGCGGAGGAAGTGCGCGAACGGCACGGCCAGTTCCTCAACCTCGCGCGGTACGTCAAGACCGGCGAGGTCACCGCCAAGGACGACGGAGAGTAGGAGACGAGGGCAGATGGACACGGTCGGTGACGGCCTCGACGCCGCGCTGCAGAAGGCGTTCACACGCCCTGTCCCGAAGAGCGCGGGCGCGCAGATGCGGTACCTCGTCAAACAGCTCAAGGGGACACGGCGGGTGGCCGAGCTGCTGGGCATCACACAGCGCACCGTGGAACGGTATGTGAGGGATCAGATCAAAAGGCCCCGCAGGGACCTCGCCGACCGGCTGGAAGGCGAGGTGAGGAAGCGGTGGCAGCCGCAGATCCGGGCCCGGGCCCGGAAGACCGCGGCCAGCACCGGTGGCATCGTCATCGACACCCGTGCCCGCTTCGGATACACGGCCGCTCCCGGCACGACCGACGACGCCCGGCTGCGCCACCTCACCGTGGCCCTGCCGCCCCCGTACGCGGCACGCCTCTTCGAGGCACAGGAACAGGGCGCCACCGAGCAGCAGTTGCGCCACATCGCCGCCGAGGGCCTGGGCGAGATCTACTTCCGCGACCGCGACCGGCGAGCCCACGGCCTCGACGTCGAGTTCACGGACGTGGAGCACATCGACTTCGACCTCTGACCCACGGCCGGCGCGGGGCCCGTGACGCGGATCTGACCGACTGCGGGGCAGGCTCGTGCAGGGCTGCGGCCCTTCGAGTGCCACACTTGCCGTGCAGAGCCTCCCGCACGCTTCTCGGTCCTGCGGTAATTCGCTTGAACCACAGCCGGATGGACGTGGCAGGCTTGGGCGGTGATTGCCGAGCTGGCTCCCAGCTTTCTGGCCTGGGGCGATGTGGATCCCTCCCGTTATTTCTTCGACAGCGCGTCGGCGCCGCAGGTGGTGCGGTCGCTCGGGCCTGCTCGGCGGGTGCCCCACCGCCCCGACGTCCCCTTCGGTGACCCGGCGATGTGGGCCTGGTGCCGGGGCGAGGCAGAGCTCTGGGCCGACGCCATGTCGCAGGCCCTCGCTGAGCACTACGGCCGCTGGACCGTGGGCTGGCGCTGGGCGCACGACGAAGGCGACTTCGACGGAGGTCCGGTGGGAAACTGGTGCTGCCCGCGGGACTCGATCACCACCCCTGAGGAGACGCTCGCCGCTGTCGTCGCGGCGCTGTGCGAGTGGCGCGGGTGGCTGGAGAGTCTCGCCGCGTGGTTCGACGCGTACCCGTTGGACCTGACCGAGGTCGAAGACCAGCGGATCCTGTGGGAGCGCGCCGCCCGGAACCTGATCCTGCAGGTGACCGGCCGCACCGGCTGCGGCAGCGGCTGGCACGGACACTGCCGCCAAGTGCTCACCTGGTTCCTCAGCCGCTGGGGCGTCGCACCCGACCTCGCGCAGGAGTTGGTCGACGAGGCGGTCGGAGGGAGGTTCCAGAGCTGGACCGGCCCTGACCCGGTGGTGGTCGAGGACGTCGCAGAGCGGCTCGCGCTGTCGCTGCGGCCGGACGACGGGGCACGATCCGCCGGGCCCGTGCCTGACCACCTCCACCGCTGGCTCGCGGTGCGCGCGACCGTACCCTGGCACAACGCCCCGGACGGCGGCGGGGACGAACCGGTGGCCCCGTCGGGTGACGGCGCGGCGGAGGACATACGCGCCTTCGACGGCGCCTTGGATCCCGCCCGTGCACGAGGCCTGCTCGTCGCCCTGGATCTGCTGCGGGCCGACGCGGCGCGCGGCGCCTTGCTCGACTTCGAGGTGCTCCAGCGCTGGCAGCAGCATGTTCTGGGCACACCGCAGCCGCCGCCGTTCCGCGACCTGCCGGCCTTCGCCAAGCACGGCAGGGAACGCTATGGCATCAGCCCGGACACCCGAGCTCAGCTCGACGCCTGCCTGGCCGAGAGCGCGCGCCACACCGAGCGGCCCCTTCCCCTCACCGCCCGGGCCGCACGTGCCTATCTCGACGTGTGCTTCTTCCACCCCTTCGACGACGGCAACGCCCGATCCGCCTTCCTCGCGCTCCTCTTCGTCCTTGCCCGTGAGGGCGTCGCGCTCGACGGGGTCAGCCTGCTGCGTCGCGTCACCTTCCAGGCCGACGAGCCGCAGGACGCGCTGATCCTCACGCGGTACATCGACCTCCACCTCACGGAGACCCGGCGCAACGCCGTCTCCCTGGACTCCTAGCCGCTGGGCATGAAGTCTCCGATGCGACAGCTGAGTTGCTCGGTCACAGGCACCCGACAACTGCCGTGCTGACGCCGCACCCCAGGGACGCCCGATGGTGACGACCATCGTGCTTCAGCACAGGACCGCCGCCCCGGCCCCGAGGGGCAGGAGCGGCGGAACGGGGTGGACGACGCCGATCAGGTGCGGTAGGCGTAGTACGCGGCGTTCGGGTACGACGCGATGATGCTGGCCACCGACCGGCGGTACGTGTTGGTCGAGTGGTAGGTCAGGTACGGCACACCCTGCCGGCTGCGGTACGTGACGATCATCGTGTGGTCCTTGGACCCGTCCTTGTCGAAGTCGACCTGGAGCACGTCGCCGACGTCCATCTGGTAGACGTTGGCAAGGCTCGTGGTGCGCTTGGAGTTCTGCGCGAACCAGGACCACTCGTTGACGCCGACGAACGAGTGCGACTGGATGTCGGCGGTGCCGAACCACCTGGTGTAGTCGTACACGTAGCCGGGCACGTGCTTCCAGCCGCCCGCCTTCAGGGACTGGCTGACGAAGTTGGTGCAGTCACCGCCCGCGCCCTGCCCGTTGAAGTTCGGGTAGGCCGGGTTGTAGTTGCTCCAGTACTTCTCCGCGTAGGCGGCCATCGCCTTGTAGTCGTAGCCGCTCGCGGTGAAGTTCTTCGGGTTGGACGGCGCGGGCCGCGTGGTGGCGGCGCGCGGAGCCGACGGCGTCGTGTTGCCCGCCTTGGCCTTGGTGGCGGCCGCGACGCTCGGCGTGGCCGTCTGGTTGATCGCGAGGCCGCCGTCCTCGGACTCACGGATGTCCGTCAGCCGCCAGTTGCCGTCCCGGTCGGCCTTGAACGTCAGCTCGTGGTGCGCCTCGAACCCGGTCGTCCCCGGCTCGTCGCCGCGGACCTTCTCATACGTCAGCGTCGTGGTCTCGGTGACCTGGACGACGGCCTTGCGGCCCTTGACGCTGGTGTGGTTCAGGGTGACGGAGGTGCTCGCCGCGCTGTACTTCTCGCCGAGCCGGGCGAGCCCGTCCTTGCGGTCGCCGAGCTGGTCCACGGCGCCGTCCTCGGTGCGGGCGGCACCGGAGGAGAGCGCGACCTCGCCGGAGAAGCCGTCGATCAGCGGCTTCTTCCCCTTGCGGGGCTTGTCGACCAGGGCGTTGGTGCGGTCGGTGAAGACCGCGTCGGCCAGTCGCTGAAACGTGGCCTTCGTCTGGGCGTCCACCTCGGGCTCGGCCGGGGCGGACGCGCCCGCGCTCCAGCTGGGCAGCAGCGCCGCACCCGCGACGACCGATGCGGCGGCCGCCGTGAGTATCGTCGCGCGACGCCGCGTACGGCTCAATTTCCTTGACTTCACTGAAGTTCCCCTCTTCCCCCGGCGGAGGTATGCCGAGGTAAGCGGCATCTTTGCATGGCGTATGCGGCCAGTGTGAAGGGGGTTGCGTCCCGAACCGGGCGGAGTTACCGGACTGTCATCGCCGCCCGGCCGTGCCGGGCGGCGGCGGTCACTGCACGACCGTGGACCAGTCCGGTGACTGCGCCGGGTCCAGGCTGCGCAGCCGCTCCAGCGTGGCCGGCTTCTGGACGTCCATCCAGTCGGCGAGCTCCTTGAAGGACACGCACTTGACGTCCTTCTTGGTGCAGACGGTCTTGATGACCTCGTCGACGGCGTTCATGTAGATGCCGCCGTTCCACTCCTCGAAGTGGTTGCCGATGAACAGCGGTGCCCGGCTGCCGAAGTAGACGCGGTTGAAGCCGGCCATGTAGGCGTCGATGGTCTCCTGCTGCCACTGCGGGTACATGGCCGGATCGCCGTCGGTCTCCCCGTCGGACTGGTTGTAGAGGAAGTTGAAGTCCATGGACAGGCCCTGGTACTTGCCGCCCTCGTACGGGAGCATCTGAAGGGGAAAGTCCCAGATGCCGTTCTTCTTCGTGGGCCAGATCTGGAAGTCGCCCGCCGAGCTGGCGTCGTAGCGCCAGCCGTAGTCCTTCGCCGCCTTCAGCAGGTTCTCCTGGCCTTCCAGACAGGGTGCGCGGCCGCCGGTGACCGCCTTCCTGATGTCGAAGGGCAGCGGGTCGAGATCCGTGTAACCGGTGTTGGTCTTCCACTTCTCCACGAAGTCGTAGAACTGGTCGATCTCGCTCTTCCACTCCTCGACGCTCCAGTCGCCGCCGCCCTTGGCGCCGCAGAAGTGGCCGTTGAAGTGGGTGCCGATCTCGTTGCCGTCCTCCCAGGCACCGCCGAGCTGCTCCAGAGTGGTGCGTATGTGCTCGTCGGTGGGGAAGCTGATGGCCGCGGTGCCCTTGGGGTGCTGCGGCGGCGCGTAGAGGTCCTTCTTGCTCTTGGGCAGCACGTAGATGCCCGTGAGGAAGAAGGTCATGTGGGCGTTGTACTCCTTGGCCATCTCCCGGTAGTGGGAGAAGAGCTCGTCGTCGCCCTGGAGGGCGCCGTCCCAGGAGAAGACGACGAACTGGGGCGGCTTCTCACCGGGCTTGAGCGGCACCGGCTTCAGTTGGTTCTTCTGCGGGCCGGTGTAGGACGTCGAGCCGTCGCCGAGCACCTTGGTCTTCCCGTCCCACGCCGGCTCCTCGGTCGCCCGCGAGCCCGTGTTCTGCCGCGCGTGGTCCTCGGCGGCCGCGGTCGAGGCGGTGTCGCCGGTGTGGGAGAGCACCAGGTACCCGCCGACGAGGGAGGTCACGACGAGGAACGCCGCGAGGGTGATGAACTGCGGACGGGCGGCGGGGCGGCGGGGTGCTCGGGCCTTGCGGCGGCGGCCCGACGGCTGTTTCATCTTGCGGCTCAATCTCTTGGGGACAGGGCTGGAGCGGTGCCGGTGTCGCGCGGTGATCAGTCGAGCGGACTCATGGCACGTGACCAGATGCCGTACGGGACGCTTTCGGTTGCGGTCCCGTCCAGGCCCTGGAGCGGCAGGGGTTCGAGGCTCTTGTTCAGGTCGATGCGGTAGACGACCACTGCCGTGGCCACCTTCTTGGCGCTGCCGACGTACCAGGCGGCGGTGTCGTCCTCGGTCGTGCCCACCTTCCCGGCGACCTCGGCGGAGGCGGGTGCGGCGTCCGGGTGGGCGGTGCGGAAGGCGTCGACCAGGGCGGACTGGACCTCCTGGGCGGTGTCGGCGCCCATCGCGCGGCGGTTGGGAGCGGCGGCGAGGGCGACCTTGTCGCCGTTGTGGGTGATCCTGCGCACCGAGTACGGCTCGGTGTGCACGCCGTCGGCGACGAAGGTGGCGTAACCGCTGGCCATGCGGATGGCGCTGGGGGTGGAGCTGCCCGTGGACAGGGTGGGCACCTGGGCGCCGATGCTGGAGGACAGCAGCCCGGACGCCTCCGCGGTGGAGCGCACCTTCTCCAGGCCGGTGTCCATGCCCAGTTGCATGAAGGGGGCGTTGACGGACTGGGCGAGCGCCTGGTGCAGGGAGATCTGCCCGTAGGACCTGCCCCCGTCGTTGCGTGCGGCGACCTTGCGGCCGCTGCGGTCCCAGTACGGGCCCTCGGGGGTGGTGACGGGCACGCCGTCGTCGCCGTTGTAGAGGGTCTCCCCGGTCACCGGCGTGACCTCGCCGTCGCGGGTCTTGCGTACGCCGTGCTCCAGGCCGGCGGCGTAGACGAACGGCAGGAACGCCGAACCGGCGGGCACCGTGGTGGCGTTGGACTCGTTGTAACCCTGCTTACGGTGGTCGGGGCCGCCGTAGACGGCGAGGATCCGGCCGTCCGAGGCGATGGAGGCGGCGCCGTAGTGGGCGGTCCCGGCGAGCTTGGGGTGGTCCTCCTTGGCCTGCTTGCGGGCTTCGGTGACGGCTTCGGTGAGCTGGGCCTCACGGTGCTTCTCGAAGGTCGTGTAGATCTGGTAGCCGCCGAGGTCGAAGTCCTTGTCGGAGATGCGTGCGGTCTTCTTGGCGTACTGGGAGGCCAGTTGCACCAGGTAGTCGCTCTGCTCGCCGGTGTCGTACAGCGGGTTGCTCTTCAGCGGCTCGGGGAACGTCTTGTACCTGGCGCGCTCCTGCGGCGACAGCTTGCCGATCGCCACCATACGGTCGAGGATCCAGGACCAGCGCTCGACGGCCCGGTCGTGGTTGGCCTTGCTGAGCGTGGGGTCGTACAGGCCGGCGCCCTTGAGCAGCGAGGAGAGGAAGGCGGCCTCGCTGGCGTTGAGCTCGCTGACGTCCTTGCCGTAGTAGGCCTGCGAGGCGCGCTGGATCCCGTAGGTGCCGCGTCCGAACCAGCTGGTGTTGAGATAGCTCTCCAGGATCTCGTCCTTGCTCATCCTGTTGTCGAGCTTGAGGGCGATCATCGCCTCGGTGAACTTGCGGGTGAGTGTCTGGTCCTGGTTGAGGTAGACGTTCTTGACGTACTGCTGGGTGATGGTCGAGCCGCCCTGGGTGTCACCTCGGCCGAGGGTGCGGAACAGGGCGCGGGTGATGCCCTTGAAGGAGATGCCGGGGTCGCTGTAGAAGCTCTCGTTCTCGGCGGCCAGCACCGCCCAGCGGACGTCCTCGGGGACGTCCTTCAGGGGCATCGCCTGGCGCTGCACCCAGCCGGTACGGGCCATCGGGGTGCCGTCGGCCCAGAAGTACACGTTGTCCTGCTGGGTGGCGTAGGTGTTGAGGTTGTCCGGGATGTCGGTGGCGGCGTAGGCGACGACCAGGAAGAGGGTGCTCAGACCGAGGGAGGCGAGGAAGCCGCCGAGGCTCTGCCGCCAGGAGGGTATCCAGCGGCGCCACCCGGTGCGGCCCGGCCGGGGATACAGGGGGCGCAGCCGGCGGGCGTAGGGGCCGAGGCGGGCGGCGAGGGGGCCGAGCACCAGGGCGAGCCGGGGGCCGAGGACCGCGACGACGCGGGCGGCGGGGGAGGGGCGGGGGGCTTTGCGGCGGCGACGGGAGGACTTGCCGGATATGCCGGGCGCGTCGGGGGCCGGGTCGGGCTCGTCGGAAGTCGTGAAAGCGGAGGAGGTGGAAGCGGATGTACCGGATGCGGCGGACTTGTCGGAGCCGTCGGGTATCTCACCCTCGGGTATGCGCAGTTGCATGGTCTCGTCCGCGGCGGGCCGCGGTGGCGCCGGGACCTTCAACTGCATGGTGACGTCGGGCTCCACGGGCCCCTCGTCACCAGCCTGATCGCGTCCCCCCTGCCCTCCCTGGGCCACGACTGTGCCTCCCTCCGCACTCCATGTTGCTCGCGCAGGCAGACCGTACAGTCGTACGAGGTTGGATGTGTTGCCGCAGCAGCGGCGGCACATCCCGACTCCCCCTCCCCGGCCTCGCGGGGTATCGCGCCGCTCTCAAATTACCAGCGTCCTTCGCAAAGTCTCCACACAGAACCAGGCGGAACCGGTCACTTCTGATGTGACGGAAACCTCAGCCGATCGAGGCAACCTTCTGGCGTTCGGATGCATCCCGTCAGGTCGCCCGGCAGGCCCGGACCAGGCGCCCATCAGCGGGGAAGCCGATCCGCTCCCGCACGCCATTTCAGAGCGGGCCGCGGGAGGCGTGCGGTGGAACTCACGTGCCGTGCGCGCGCGTGCCGAGCCGCCCGGATGCGCGCGGCCCGGTCGGCAGATCTTCCCGGTGGTGAACGGCCGGCCCGTCGACGGCGGGGGTGGTGACGCCGCCGTCATGGGTACGCCCACCTTCGGGAGGCACCTGCGCGCACAAGTCCTCCGAGACGCAGACTTCTTCGGTGGCCCGCACCTATGGTGTCGCCGGGCAAACGGCGGGCCGGCCCGCGAAGGCCGCCGCGGCACGGGAGTTCCGCCACGGGTCTCCCTCGGTGGCACCTCGCCCGCAACACCGGCCTCACGGCCGAGGTGGGGCAGACGCCTGATGGGCGCTGACCGGTGGGGGCGGACGGGGAGCGAGGGGAGCGGGAGCGGGCCCGCGGCGCGTGATGGCGGCGGATCAGGACGCGGACGGCCGGGGCGCGGTGCAACTGACAGCGCGGGACGGTGTGTCGAGGTCCGGCACCTGTGGGCTCGCGCCCCGGACCGAGGCGGTGCCGGAGGACGTGGCAACCGGAGCACGGACAGCGCTGCCCGGCGAGACCGGCCAGCCGGAGGACCTCGGACGCGGATTCCGGAACGCACCCTGGAGTCACATCTGCGCTTCGCGGTCTTCACCTTCCGGGACATCGTGCACAAGCGACTCGGTGACCGTAATCCCTTCACCAACAAGGTGTGAGGTACTCCGGTTCGCATGACGACACGGCTCTCAACGCCGGTGTCGAGCGGTTCTCCGCCGACCCCACGGCCGTGCGCGACCTGTCCTACGACAGCGACCTCACCGGCAAGGTGAGCATCCCGGTCCTCACCCTCCACGCCATCGGCGACCCCACCGCTTTCGTCGAGCACGAGGCCGCCTACCGTGACACCCTCGCCGGCGCCCACCGGGGCAGGAATCTGGTGCAGACGTACACGGACGAACGCGAGCACAGCGCGCTCAGCGACTCCGAGCACGCGAACTCCCTCAGCGTTCTGGACACTTGGGAGCGCACCGGCAGGAAGCCCACGGCGCGGTCGATCGCCGCGTCCTGCGCCGCGTTCGACCGCGGGTACGGCACCGGCTGCTACTACGACCCGGAGTACCGGCCGTCCTCCTACGCCTCGCGGGTCAGGCCACGGCCGGGCGGCTGGAGCTGGCCGGCCCTGACCGCCGGGCAGGAGAGGGCGTGGAGCCGTGTCGAGGGGGTCGGCATCGCCCCCTGACACGGCCCCGGAGCGGCTAGAAGGTCAGCTTCCAGCTGTCGATGTAGCCGGTGTCCCTCGAGGCGACGTCCTGCACCCGCAACCGCCAGGTGCCGTTCGCCGTCTCGCTGGACGCGTTGACGGTGTACGTGGTGACGACGTCGTCCGCGGAGTCGGAGCCGCTGGAGTTCTTCAGCCGGTAGGCCGTGCCGTCGGGCGCCAGCAGGTCGACGACCAGGTCACCGCGCCAGGTGTGCTTGATGTCCACTCCGACCCGCAGCGCCGCCGGCGCGTTCCCCGTGCGTCCGGCGACGGTGACGGCCGAGGTCACCGCGGCCCCGTTGTCCGGGACGGCGACGTCGGCGGTGTTCTCGTACGAGTCGCCGGGCGGTACCGGCTCCGAGGTCCCCAGCGTCCAGACGGCGTGGGCGAGGGCGTCGCTGTTGCGGTCGAGTGCGGTGTCGTTGATGTTCGTGGTCGAGTCGCAGGACGAGTGGTAGCACCGGTCGAACGCCTGACCGGAGGTGCCACCCCACTTGGCCGCCTGCGCCGCCGTCTTGGTACGGCTGGCGCCGGTGAACAGACCGCCGACGGGTATGCCGGCGTTCTTGAACGACGCGTGGTCGGAGCGGCCGTCGCCCTCCGTCTCTATCTCGGTGGGCACGCCGATGCCCGCGTACCAGTCCTTGAAGACCTTCTCGATCGCCGGATCGTCGTCGTAGACGAAGTAGCCCGGGTTCGGGGAGCCGACCATGTCCAGGTTGACGTACCCCGAGACCTTGGCGCGCTCGGCGGCGGGCAGGTTGTTCACGTAGTACCTGCTGCCGATCAGCCCCAGTTCCTCGGCGCCCCACCAGGCGAAGCGCAGATGTTTCGTGGGCTGGAGCTGGGCACGGGAGACGGCGAGGGCCGTCTCCAGTACGGCCGCGGAGCCGGAGCCGTTGTCGTTGATCCCGGCGCCCGAGGAGACCGAGTCGAGGTGGGCGCCGGCCATGAGGACCTGGTTCGGGTCCCCGCCGGGCCAGTCGGCGATCAGGTTGTACCCGGTGCTGCCGGACTGGGTGAACTGCTGGACGGTGGTGGTGAAGCCGGCGGCGTCGAGTTTGGCCTTCACGTAGTCGATCGAGGCTTTGTAGCCGGGGCGGCCGTGAGCCCGGTTGCCGCCGTTGGCGGTGGCGATCGACTGGAACTGCGTGAGGTGTGCCTTGACGTTGGCGAGCGGGATGTCGGGTGCCGCCAGGGTCCCGGCGCTGGTGGCGCCCGCCCCGATCCGGTCGGGCGCGGCCGTGGCGGCCGGCGAGGCGGCGATCAGTCCCGCCACGGCCGCGAGGGCCACGGCGGCCAGACGTGCGGAGCTGGTCGTGGGCAGGCTGGATCTCGGATGTGTCATGTGGGGAGCCGCACTTTCTCGTCGATGAGGGGAGTCGATCGATGCCTGGATCAGGTGGTGCCAGAGCCGTGCGGGTGCTGTGTGCGCCTGATGCTGAGTCAGATGTCGATGTCCTGTCAAGAGCGATAACCGGTCAGGCGCGTCCGCTCAGCGGACACCCCGGGGCGGGTAGGGGGGCGATCCGCTTGGCGGCCCGGCAGGGGGCACGGGGAGGGCGCGGAACTCCCGCACCCGGTCGAAACGGTTGTCGACGCGCACCCCCGCAGCGACGATGTCCCCAGCGCATCGTCCCGAGGGAGGTTCCGTTGACCGATCCCTGGGTGGCTCTGGAGCCGGGGGCCGACCCCGCCGAGCGCGTCCGGGCGCTGCACCGTGCCCACGAGATGTTCACCGAGGCCGGCACGGTCCCGCGTCCGGTGCGCGATGTGGTCGCCGACTCGTGGCGGCGCTCGGCGCGGGCAGGGGTCCGCCCGGACGGCACCGCCGACATAGAACTCACCGACGACGACCTCGGTGTCCTGCGCGCCGAGCATCCGCTGGCCCACGTGATGCCGCTGTTCCGGGAGCTGCTGGGCACGTTCGCCTGCGACGGCCGGCATCTTCTGGCCGTGTGCGACGCGCAGGGCCGGCTGCTGTGGGTCGAGGGGCACGCGTCGACGCTGGAACAGGCGGGGCGGATGAACTTCGTACCGGGCGCGCGGTGGGCGGAAAGCGCGGTCGGAACGAACGCGCCGGGCACGGCAGTTGCCGTCGACCGCCCGGTGCAGGTGTTCGCGGCCGAGCACTTCGCCCGGCGCGTGCAGCCGTGGACCTGCGCTGCCGCCCCCGTCCACGATCCCCGCACAGGGCGTGTACTGGGTGCGGTGGACATCACCGGCGGGGACGGACTCGCGCACCCGCACAGCCTGGGCTTCGTCCGGGCCGTGGCACGGGCGGCCGAGTCCCAGCTCGCGCTGCTGGGACCGCGGCGCCCCGAGGCCCGCGAACCCGAGCTCACGGCGCTCGGACGCGACCAGGCGCTGCTGACGGCGGGCGGCCGCAGGCTCAGGCTCAGCCGCCGGCACAGCGAGATCCTCGTGCTCCTCTCCCGCCACCCCGACGGCCTGACCGGCGACGAGTTGCTGTGCGCCCTGTACGAGGACGAGTCGGTGACCCCGGTGACGCTGCGCGCGGAACTCGCCCGGCTGCGCCAGGTGCTCGGCACCGGACTGCTCGCCTCCCGCCCGTACCGGCTCACGGTGCCCGTAGCCTCGGACGCCGCCGTCGTGCAACGCCGGCTGGCGGCCGGCGCGGTCACGGCGGCCCTCACCGCCTACGCGGGCCCGCTGCTGCCCACCTCGCAGGCACCGGAGATCGTACGGCTCAGGCGCCGCCTCGCCGACGGTCTGCGCGCGGCACTGATCGCCTGCCGGGATCCCGACCTGCTGGCCGACTGGGCGCACGCGCCCTGGGGCGAGGACGATCTGGACGTGTGGCGGTCGCTTGCCTCGGCCCGGCCGACGGCGGCGACCCGGGCCCGCCTGGCCGCACTCGAGTCGGAACTGGCGGCGCCGCCGAGCCGGGGACGCCCGCCAGGGACGGCCCGCCGGTACGGCTGACGGCGGCCGCAACGTGCCTGCAACGTCCGCCTCCCTACCGTCCGTGGCAGAGCTGCCCAACGGCGGGCAGCGCTGCTGAAGGAGGCCAGTTCCGCATGACCCGATACGCGGCGCCCGGAAGCGAGGGCGCGATCGTCTCCTACCAGCCCCGCTACGACCACTTCATCGGCGGCGAGTACGTGCCCCCGGTCAGGGGGCAGTACTTCGAGAACCCGAGCCCGGTGAACGGCCGGCCCTTCACCGAGGTGGCCCGCGGCACCGCCCAGGACGTGGAGCTGGCGCTCGACGCGGCGCACGCGGCCGCACCCGCCTGGGGGCGCAGGTCGGCGACCGAACGCTCCGACATCCTGCTGAAGATCGCCGACCGCATGGAGGCCCACCTGGAGCCACTGGCGGTCGCGGAGAGCTGGGAGAACGGCAAACCGGTGCGGGAGACCCTCGCGGCCGACATCCCGCTGGCCATCGACCACTTCCGCTACTTCGCCGGTGCCGTGCGCGCCCAGGAGGGCTCCCTCAGCGAGGTCGACGACGACACGGTCGCCTACCACTTCCACGAGCCGCTGGGTGTGGTCGCCCAGATCATCCCGTGGAACTTCCCCATTCTGATGGCGACATGGAAGCTCGCGCCCGCGCTCGCCGCGGGCAACGCGGTCGTCCTCAAGCCCGCCGAACAGACCCCGGTCTCCATCCACTACTGGCTGAGCCTCGTCGCCGACCTGCTCCCGCCCGGGGTGCTCAACATCGTCAACGGCTTCGGCCCCGAGGCCGGGAAGCCGCTCGCCTCCAGTCCCCGGGTGGCGAAGGTCGCCTTCACGGGCGAGACGTCCACGGGCCGCCTGATCCTCCAGTACGCGGCGGAGAACCTGAAGCCGGTCACGCTGGAGCTCGGCGGCAAGTCGCCGAACATCTTCTTCGACGACGTGTGGGACAAGGACGACGAGCTGCGCGACAAGGCCCTCGAAGGGTTCACGATGTTCGCGCTCAACCAGGGCGAGGTGTGCACCTGCCCGTCCCGGGGCCTGATCCAGCGCGGCAACTACCCCGACTTCCTGGCGGCGGCGGTCGCCCGCACCGAGCTGATCAAGCCCGGGCACCCGCTCGACACCGACACGATGATCGGCGCCCAGGCGTCCAGCGAGCAGCTGACCAAGATCCTGTCCTACATCGACATCGGCAGGCAGGAAGGCGCGAAAGTACTCACGGGCGGTGAACGCGCCGACTTCGACGGTGACTTGAAGGGCGGCTACTACGTACGGCCCACCATCTTCGAGGGCGACAACCGTATGCGGGTGTTCCAGGAGGAGATCTTCGGACCGGTGGTCTCGGTGGCGTCCTTCGACGACTTCGACGACGCGATCAAGATCGCCAACGACACGTCGTACGGCCTCGGCGCGGGCGTGTGGACCCGCGACATCAACACGGCCTACCGCGCGGGCCGCGCCATCCAGGCGGGCCGGGTCTGGACGAACTGCTATCACGCCTACCCCGCACACGCGGCCTTCGGCGGCTACAAGCAGTCGGGGATCGGCCGGGAGACGCACAAGATGATGCTGGACCACTACCAGCAGACGAAGAACCTGCTGGTGTCGTACTCACCCCAGAAGCTGGGCTTCTTCTAGCCCGGCGGGCAGGCCGCCTGACCGGGTGTCAGGCGGCCTGCCGGCTGCTCAGCCCGCCCCGTCGGCGGCCGTGAACGTGACGGGCAGGCGTACCGGACCGCGCAGCCCGCCGGGCCGCCAGGTCAGCTCGGCCGGTGGCACCGCGAGGGCCAGGTCCGGGAGGCGGCGCAGGGCCGTGCCGATGGCGATCTGGCCCTCCAGGCGGGCGAGCGGGGCGCCCAGGCAGTAATGGATGCCGTGCCCGAAGGCCAGGTGGCCGTTGTCCTGCCGGGCGAGGTCCAGCCGGTCGGGTTCGGTGAACCGGGCCGGATCGCGGTCGGCGATCGCGGAGGCGATGAGGACCGTCGCGCCGCGCGGCACGGTCACACCCGCGATCTCGACGTCCTCGCGTGCGAACCGGGCGATGCCCGGGCTGACCGGACCGTCATAGCGGAGGAACTCCTCGATCGCGCCGGGCAGCAGACCGGGGTCGTTGCGCAGCAGCTCCAGCTGGTCGGGGTGGTCGAGGAGTGCGGCGATGCCCCCGCCGATCAGGTTGACCGTCGTGATGTACCCGGCCACCAGCAGCAGGAACGTCATCGAGATCAACTCGTCCTCGCTCAGCCGCTGCTCCTCGTCGCGGGCGCTGATCAGGGCGCTGAGCAGATCGTCCTCGGGCCGGGCGCGCTTGGAATCCAGCAGCGTCGTGAGGTACGCGCGCATCTTCCGCCACGCCTCGTTCACGACCACCGGGTCCGGCATCCGCTCGCCGCGCAGCAGCATGTCGTCGGTCCACCGCTGGAAGTCGTACTGGTCGTCCACCGGCACACCGAGCAGCCCGCTGATCACGATGACCGGCAGGGGCAGCGCGAAGTCCCCGACGAGTTCCGCCCGGCCCGCAGGTGCCACCTCGTCGAGCAGCCGGTCGGTGATCTCCTGGATCCGCGGCCGCAGCCCGGCGACCCGGCGCGCCGTGAAGGCCTTCGAGACCAGCCGGCGCAGCCGGGTGTGGTCGGGCGGATCGGAGCGCAGCATGTTGCTCATCATCGATTCGCGCTCGAACTCGGGCAGCTGCTCCATGAGGCGGCGGTCGGACGCGTCACGGACGTCGCTGCTCAGCCTCGGGTCGGACAGGGCGGCGAGCCCGTCGTCGTAGCGGGTGACCAGCCAGGCGTCCAGGCCGCCCGCGATGACGGCGCGCCGGACCGGGCCGTCCTCGCGCAGCTGCCGGTAGAGCGGGAAGGGGTCGGTCACGAAGGCCGGGTCGGAGTAGGGGAGAAGGACCGGCTGCTGGCTCATCACGCCTCCCGGGCACAGGGCGGACACGGGGACACTCACACGAAGTGACATGGACAGGAGCGACAGAGGGACACGGAGCGACAGAGGGACACGGAGCGACATCGACACGGAGCAACCACGAAGAGCGACCCTGTGTGACGGTATTGCGGCTACTTGTGGGTATATACGCCAGTGTGACGCATAGGTGGCGCCGGTGAAGGGCGGAGCGCGATGGACACGAGGGACAGCAGGCGGACGGGGGAGCGGACGACCTGCTGCGTGGTGGGCGGCGGGCCCGCCGGAATGGTCCTCGCCCTGCTCCTGGCCCGGGCCGGGGTGGAGGTGACGGTCCTGGAGAAGCACGGCGACTTCCTGCGGGACTTCCGCGGCGACACCGTCCATCCGACCACCCTCGCGCTCCTGGACGAACTCGGCCTGGCCGAACGGTTCGCGCGGCTGCCGCAGCGGCGGGTCACGACGATCCAGCTGCCGATCGGCGCCGACCGGACGCTGGTCACCGTAGGGAACATCGCCGCGCTGCGGCGCCGCTACAACTACATCGCGATGGTGCCCCAGTGGGACCTGCTCGACCTCCTCGCCGACGAGGCCGGACGCGAGCCGGTGTTCACCCTGCGCATGAACACCGAGGCGACGTCCTTCCTGAAGGAGCGGGGCCGCGTCACCGGCGTCTCCTACCGCACGTCCGACGGCCGCACCGGGGAACTGCGCGCCACCCTCACGGTGGCCTGCGACGGCCGTGGCTCGCTGGCCCGCTCGCTCCCCGAACTGGAGCTGCGCACGTTCCGGTGCCCGATGGACGCCTGGTGGTTCCGGCTGCCGCGGCGCGACGGCGATCCACACGGGCTCGTGGGGGGCGTGGGCGAGCGGTTCCTCAGCGCCATGATCGACCGCGGGGACTACTGGCAGTGCGCCGCGCTGATCCCCAAGGGCAGCGACCCGCGGCTCCGCGCGGAGGGCCTCGACCGCTTCAGGGACTCCTACGGGGCCGCCGTCACATGGCTCGCGGACCGCATGCACACCCTGTCCTCGTGGGACGAGGTGAAGCTGCTCGACGTGCGGCTCGAACGACTCCGGCACTGGCACCGGCCGGGGCTGCTGTGCATCGGGGACGCGGCGCACGCCATGTCGCCGGTCTTCGGCATCGGCATCAACCTCGCCGTCCAGGACGCGGTGGCCGCCGCCCGCCATCTCGTCGGGCCACTGAGCGGCGAGACGTCCGGCCTGCCGGCTGCCGTACGCCGCATCCAGCGCCGCCGCTGGCTGACCACGGCCAGCACCCAGCGCTTGCAGCGCCTGGCGCACACCAACGTCATCGAGCCGGTCCTGCAGGGCAGGCCGCCCTTCGGCGACCCCAAGCGCGCCAAGCGCATGGCCGAACTGGTCACCACCTCACGCCGGCTGAACCGGGTACCGGCCTACTTCCTGGCCTACGGGGCGCTCCGCGAACGCCCGCCGGAGGCATCCGTGCGCCGAGCGGACAGCGGCTGAACATCGCGCCGGCGCGCCTGCCCGGGGAAGGCGACGGCGGAGGGCCCGGTTCGCCGGGCCGGCCTCACCACGTCAGTGTCAGCGAGCCTCCGACCGGCAGCGCGTGCCAGCGGCCCGCGTAGTCGTCGAACCGGGACACGATCCGGTCGACCACTGCCGGGATCTCCCCGGCCGTCACATACGCCGGCAACTCCCGCGCATGGCCGTGCCGCACCTCCCACACGGGTACGGCGATGCCCGCCAGCTGCTCGGACATGGCCATGTCGGCCTTCGCCCGCGGGGACGGCTTCACCGGCCTGGACCTGCGGCGCCGGAAGGCCTTGGCGCGTTCGGCGGGGTCGGCGGGCCAGAACAGGCCGTGGTCACCGGCGGCGAGCCGCCCGTAGACCCCGAGCTCGATACCGGCCTCCGCCTCGACCAGGAAGTGCACCAGATCGTGCGGGAGGTAGGGGTGCCCGCCAGGCCCGTTGCGCGGGGCGAGCGCGACTCCGGTCTCGCGGTGCACGGCGATGTCGTAGCTCGTACCGGGGCCCTTGGTGAAAACGACGCGCATGCCCGGAACGGTAGGAGCCGGGCGCGTCGGACGCACCTGGTTTTCCGGCGGGCGCGACCCCGTGCGCCCGGTGGAGCACCGCGTGCAGGCCCGCGGACCGGCGCCTACCGTGGAAGAACACACAGCCGTAGCCAGCAACGGGCACCGGAAGAGGTGACGGCGATGCCGGACGAGCAGAGTGCCCCCTCCACGGCCGCTGCGGAGCGGGTGATCGCCGATGAGCTTCGCTCCGCGCTCCGGGGTGAGGTCATCGACCGCGCCCATCCCGGCTACGACGAGGCACGCACCGTGTGGAACGGCCTGATCGACCGCCACCCCGCGGTCGTCGCCCGCTGCTCCGGCACGGCGGACGTCGTCGAGGCGGTGCGGATCGCCAGGGAGCACCGTCCCGTCGTCAGCATCCGCGGTGGCGGGCACCAGGTGGCCGGCAGTGCGGTGTGCGACGACGGACTCGTGATCGACCTGTCGCGGATGAAGGGCGTGCATGTGGACCCCGTGGCCCGTACGGCACGCGCCCAGGCAGGCGTGACGTGGGGCCAACTGGACCGCGAGACCCAGCTGCACGCCCTGGCCACGCCCGGTGGGGAGATCTCGGCGACCGGCATCGCGGGTCTCACTCTCGGCGGCGGCTTCGGTTTCGTGATGCGGACCTTGGGCCTGAGCTGCGACAGCGTCCGCTCGCTGGAGATCGTCACGGCGGACGGCACGGTGCGCACGGCCGACCGGGAGAAGGAGCCCGACCTGTACTGGGCGGCGCGCGGCGGGGGCCGGGGCATCGGCGTCGTCACCTCCTTCGAGTTCGGACTCCGGCCGCTGGGCCCGGAGGTGGCCGCGGCGGTGGTACTCCACCCGTACGAGCACGCCGAGGCGGTGGTACGGGCCTGGCGGGACGCGACGTACACCGCGCCGGACACGGTGACCCCGGAACTGCTGCTCTGGAGCGTCCCCGCCGACCCCGCGATACCGCGGGAACTGCACAGGTCGCCCTGCGTCATCGCCGGTGCCGTGTACGGAGGGCCGCCGGACGACGGCGCCGCCGCGGCGCTGGCCCCGCAGCGCGCCCTGGGCCCGGTGCTCATGGACCTGAGCGGCACGGTGCCCTATGTGGTGCTGCAGAGCGCGAACACCTGGCGCTTCCCGGACGGCGAGCGCTACTTCATGAAGTCGCACTTCATGGACGAGCTGACCGACGAGGCCATCGGGACCCTGCTGGACTGGGACTCCCGGCGGCCCACTCCGGAGAGCCTCGTCGTCGTCCGCACACTCGGGGGCGCCGTGGCCCGCGTGGCCCCCGACGACAGCGCGTTCGCCCATCGGCAGGCGCGCTTCAACGTGAGTATCGACGCGGGCTGGCGCGACCCGGCGATGGACGGGACCGCGATCGAGTGGGCCCGCTCGGCCTGGGACGCGATGAAGCGGTTCTCGAGCGGTGGCACGTACGTCAACTTCGCCGGGCTGGGCGAGGACGCGAGTGAGCTGCGGGGAGCCGTCTTCGGCTCGCACGAGGAGCGACTCGGGCGCATCCGTGCCGCGTACGACCCGGAAGGGCTGTTCGCACCCGCCGCGCGGATGCCGTGACGCCCACCGGCACGTCACCCGATGCGAGCGCCGGTGCCACTCACACGAACGCGCCGCTCACCCGCGCGCAGTGTCACCGTGAGCTCGCCGGGGCGGCCCAGGTCCTCGCCCTGGTGCAGGGTGAGGACGGCGTCCTCGGGGACCAGGCCGAGCTCACGGGCGTACGCGCCGAACGCGGCGGCCGCCGCACCGGTGGCCGGATCCTCGACGACACCACCGACGGGGAACGGGTCACGGACGTGGAAGACGGTGGCCGACTCCCGCCACACCAGCTGGAGCGTGGTGAGGTCCAGGCGGTGCATCAGGGCTTCGAGGCGCGCGAAGTCGTAGGCGAGGTCCGCGAGGCGCGTGCGCGTCGCCGCCGCCAGGACGAGATGGCGGGCACCGGCGAACGCGATGCGGGGCGGGAAGCCCGGGTCGAGATCGGCCGCGTCCCAGCGGAGCGCGGCGAGCGCCTCCGCGAGGTCGGCCCCGGCGACCTCCTCGATGTGCGGCTCGACGCTGGTGAGCGTGGCCCTGAGCGCGCCGCCCTCCTCGGTCACCTCCACCGGTACGGTGCCGGCACGTGTCGCGAAGACCAGTTCCCCCGGTCCTGTCCGCTCGGCGAGCGCGAGGGCGGTCGCCACGGTGGCGTGGCCGCAGAACGGCACCTCGGCCCTGGGACTGAAGTAGCGGATGCCGTAGGACCGCCCCTGAGGGCCGCCGAGGCCCTCCGGGGGCGGGGTGAGGAACGCGGACTCCGAATAGCCGAGGCCGGCGGCGATGGACAGCATGTCACCGTCGTCAAGATCGGTGGCGTCCAGCACGACCCCGGCGGGGTTGCCGCCGTCGGGGGTGCTGGAGAAGGCGGTGTATCGCAGCACCTCGGGCCGCGGCGGTGGCGTCGTCATGCTCGTCGCAACACGAGGCCGGCCCGCGGCTATTCCAGGGAAACCACGGATACCGGTCGCGAGTTCCACCATGTGCTGGTGGCCCCCTCCCGCCCGAGCGGGCGGGAGGGGGCCGTGTGCCTTGCGCGACCCTGTCCGTCAGGGCTGTGCGTCCAGGAGGAAGCTCTGGGCGGCGGAGTTGTCGCACGGCCGCTGCACCAGTTGCACGCCGTTCGCCGAACTGCCGGTCGTGCTCAGGCACTTACCGCTGTGCCGGGCGACGAAGCGGTAGCCGCCGGAGGCCTCCCGTACCGGCCGCCACTGCTGATTGCCTCCGCCGCCGTACGCCCACAGCTGAAGGGGCGCGTTGTCGGCGGTCGAGACTCCGGTGACGTCGATGACCTGCTGCGGGTTGCCGCGGATCGCGATCCGCGAGTAGCCGCTGTCGGTCGGGCGGAACTGGAACTGCTGGGCCAGGGTCCCGTTGCAGGTGTACTGCTGGATGGGTGTGCCGTTGGCGGTGGCCGCCGCCCTGGCGTCGACGCAGGTTCCGTTCGCGCTGCTGGCGACCGAGTACCACGCCGTCTCGGAGATCGGGTCGGGCGGCGGGTCGGGGTCCTCTCCCGCTCCGCCGAGCCATGTGAGGCCGTCGATCAGGAAGCGGTTCTGCGTGGGACTGGCGAACGTCGAGGAGAGCCGCGTGTTGGTGTCGTAGTTCATGGCGTTGTGCCCGAAGTTCGCGTACAGCATCCGGTACTGGGTGTTGGTCCACAGGATCGGGTAGTAGCCGCTGTACCACGACTGGTCCGGGTCGGTTCCCAGCGGGAAGCTCGACGGGTCGACCGAGGCCAGGATCTTGATGTCGGACCTGGTCCGCAGGTCGTTGGACCAGCTGTACCACTCACTGACCGCCGAGGTGAACGTCGCCGGCAGCGCGGCCGTCGAAGGGTGCGTGCGGTCCTCGGTGCGCAGGACCGCTGTCGTGGGGCCCCAGGTGTTGGACCTGAAGTTCCCGCTGCCGAGGAAGGTGTCGTAGTACCAGGGCCAGGACCCGGCATCGGTGGTGAAGGCGGAGACGTGGAAGCCCAGCCAGCCGCCGCCGGCCCGCATGTACCGTTCGAAACCGGCCCGTTGCGCGGCGGTCTTGGGCGCGTCGTCCAGGAAGAGGACGACCTGGTAGGCGTCCACCCCGCCGTTCGCCAGGAGGTTCCAGTCGGTTGTCGCCGTGTACGTGAAGTTGTTCTGCGCCGCGGCCTGCGGGAACCACGCGTTGGCTTCCTTGACGAAGTCGATGTGCGCGGGGTCCCAGGTTCCGTTGTAGAAGGCGATGACCTTGAACGCGGGTGCCGAGGGCGCGGCGGACACGGTGGGCCCGGCGTGGGCCGGGGCGGTCAGCCCCAGCACCACGGCCAGCAGTGTCAGAAGGCGTGCTGCGAGCCGCCTCACGGGTAGCTCACCAGGTTGGCGACGTTGGTGGTCGAGTTGGACGGCCCGCCCCGGTCGTTGATGACGTGCCGGATGGTGCCGGTGCCGCCCAGTGACACGGTCACCATGTTCTGGAAGCGGACGTTGGGCTTGTTGGGCACCTCGAAGGCGCGCTCGGCGGTGACGCCAGGGTTGACGTTGAAGAAGCAGTAACTGCCGAGCCCGTAGGCCTGATGGCTGGTGACGGAGTCGGCGACCTTGTAGGCGGCGTAGCCCTGGGTGGAGCCGTCCATCCAGGCTGCCTGGTTGGGCGGGTCGTAGGGCATCTCGTTCTGGTAGAAGTACGTCCGCCCGCCGTTGCCGTTCCAGATGGTCTGGTGCTTCTGGTAGTGCTCGACGAAGAGGCCGTACATGGTGACGTTGTCGCCGTTGACGATCAGGCCGGTGTCGCCGGTGTTGGTGTTCCAGCCGATGCCGGCGCCGTGGTCGCCGCGCCAGATCCACATGTGGTCGCCGATGACGTTGTCGCTGTTGACGACGAGGCTGGTGGTCGCCTTGCCCACGGCGGCGCCGCCGACACGGAAGTAGACGTCGTGCAGCGAGGTGGGGTTGGCCGCGTGGCCGGCCGATGCCCCGGCCGGCCCGATCTCCACCAGCGTCCGGGAGTTGGTGGTGCCGGCGTCGAAGAGGACACCCGCGATCTTCACGCCGTCGACGTCGGCGACCGTCATGGCCGTGATGCCGTTGTCCGGGATGAAGGTGGCGAGTCCCAGTCCGAGGACCACGGTGTCGGGCCGGGTCACGCGCAGTGTCTGGTTCAGGTGGTAGACGCCCGGCGTGACCAGGAGGTTCTTGCCCTCGGCGAGGGCGGCGTTGATCTGCGCGGCGGTGGCCCCCGGCTTGACGACGTAGAACTGGTCCATGCCGAGCGAGGTGCCGGCGGCGTTGCCGCTCGCCCATGTGGTGGCCGAGGAGCTGGTCCGCAGGGCCGGGACGAACACCCGGTAGGCACCCGAGCCGTCGACGTACAGGAAGGGCTTCTCCCGTACCGTCGGGGTCTGGTTGACCGTGGTGTAGGGCGGGTTGGGGAACGTGTTGCCCGGCACGCCCTGGCTGCCGACGAAGACCATGTTCCAGTTGGAGCCGGTCCAGCTGCCGAGCTGCGAGTTGCGGGTCAGCCACTGCTGCTGGGTGCCGGAGCGGACCTGGCCGTCGATCTTGGTGTCGGCCATGAACCCACCGCTGGACCAGCCGCCGTCACTGAGTTCCAGGTTGCCGCGCACATGCATGCGCCGGTACGCGGAGGCCTGTGAGACCGCCCAGCGGTCCGTGCCGCCGGTGGGGTTCACCGAGAGGTTCTCCGCACCGCGCCAGAAGTTGTGGGTGGCGTTCTGCGGCGGGAACCAGTCCGCCTCCACATGCACGGCACCGTTGATGGTGACCGAGTCCGGAGACTGGCCCAGGCCCAGGACCTGGGTGTAGAAGCCGACGTTGACGTCGTTGCTGTAGGTGCCGGGCTTGAACAGGATCGCATGGCGCTGCGAGCCGAACTGGTTCGTCTCCTGCTGCCGGAAGATCGAGTCGAGGCGGCTCTGAATCGTCGACGACGGCATCGAGGGGTCGAAGACGGCGACGTTCGGGCCGAGGTCGACATCCCCGGGCGCGGTGCTCACGGGCGTGACCTGGAAGCGCTGCGCCGCCGAACCGTTGCAGGTGTACTGCACGAGCTGCACACCGTCGGCCGTCGACGCGGACGGAACGTCTAGGCACTTGCCGCTGTGCCGGTTGACGAAGCGGTAGGCGCCGCCGCCCTCGTCCACGGCCTGCCACTGCTGGTTGTTGCCACCGCCGTAGGTCCACAGGTGCACGGCCGCGTTGTCGGCGCTGGACACGTTGCTCACGTCCACCACCTGCTGGGCGTCGTTGCGGTTGCCGATGCGGACGTAGCCGTCGCTGGTCGGGGTGAAACTCCACTGCTGCGCGGTGGTGCTGTTGCAGGTGTACTGCTGTACCGCCGTGCCGTTGACCGTCCCGGCCGCCCGGGCGTCCAGGCACTTGCCGCTGCCGGTGTTCACCACCGTCGCCCAGCCCGTCGGCAGGGCGGCCACCGCCGCGGTGCCCGAGGGGGTGTCCGCCTTCGTGGCGGTGGCCTGGGCCGGCTGGACGGCCGTGAGGACGGAGGCGACGGTGGCGGCGGCCGCGAGGACGACGGTCCACGGGCGACGGGCACGGCGCAGGGGAGAGCCGCTGGAGCGGCCACGGACGGGTGGTCGCGAGGAGCGAGGCATGGTGTCTGCTTCCTGGGCCGCAGAGGCGGCTCGGGTGGGGGACGGGGGAGGAAAAGCGGGGAGGAGGAAGGCGCGGGCCGGCCGTCGCCCGGTCAGCCGCTGTACTGGGCGAAGACGCGGGTGAAGTCCCAGGGCTGCTGGGAGACGCCCGAGCAGGTGTCGGCGCCGCCGCCGGTGCAGGGCCGGTCACGGTTGACGGACCAGAAGGTCAGCCGGGCAAGGTGCCGCTGTTGGGCGTACGCCAGGATGGTGCGGAAGTCGCCCACGGTCACCGTCTCGTTGTTGTCGGTGATGCCGTTCATCGAGGAGATGCCGGTGTGGCGGTAGGCCTGGTCGTCGGTGTAGCCGTAGGCGTTCTTGACCGCGGTCTTCAGTCCCTCGGCCGCCCGCACGGTCAGCTGGCCCATGTTCTGGCCGGCGCCGCCGAAGTTGAACGGCATGATCGTCCAGCTGTCGACGGTCAGCCCCGATGCGGCCGCCTTGCTGATCAGGCTGCTGTCGGGGCCGTTCTGGCCGGTGCCGAAGGTGACGTAGACCTTGATGCCGGGGTTGTTGGCCTTGATGGTCTTGAGGGCGTCGACCGTGCGCTGCTGCACGACCGGGCTGTCGTAGGCCGCGGCTTCGATGTCGATGTCGATCGCCTTCAGGCCGTAGGCGTTGATGACCTTCTGGTAGGCGGCGGCCAGCTCGCCCGCACTGCCGCAGGAGCTCTCCAGCTTGTTGCCGCTCCACCCGCCGAAGGACGGGATGACATCCCCGCCCGCGCCGCGGACGGTGTTGATGGTCTGCTGGTCGACACCGCCGGTCAGGGGCCGGTTGCCGTCCCACTGCGGGTTGCAGTAGCCATTGCTGAGGACGAACGCGAGGGTGAACCACTTGACGCCGGTCGCGTTCATCACGGTGGTGGGGTTCGGCGGGCTGCCCCAGCCGTTGTAGAGGTAGGGCGCCACCGCCATCGCGCCAGGTCCGGGCGGCGGGTTGCCGCCGTCGGCGGGCGCCGTCCACTTCTGGTTGGCGGCGCCGGTGCAGCTCCAGATCTGCAGCCGGGTGCCGTTGGCGGAGCTGTTGCCCGTCGCGTCCAGACACTTGTCGGCCTGCGGGTTGACGATGTCGCGGGCGGCGGTGACGGTCCACTGCTGGGCCGCGCTGCCGTTGCAGTCCCACAACTGCACGCGCGTGCCGTTGGTGGTGCCGGCCGAGGCGACGTCCAGACACTTGCCGAGCGCGCGGATGGTGCCGTCGCCGCCGACGGTCCACTGCTGTGCGGCCGTGCCGTTGCAGTCGTAGAGCTGTACGGCAGTGCCGTTGACCGTCGCGGCGCCCGCGACGTCCACGCACTTGCCGCCGAGCCCGGTGATCTGTCCGGTGGCCGCCGCGGCGGCGCCTGCCGGGGTGGAGTTCAAGCCTGCCAGGAGGGCGGCGGCAACCGCCGTGCCGAGCCCGGCGCGCCCCGCGTGCCCGCGGAGGAGTGTCTTGGTCATGCGTCGGTGTCCTGTTCTGCCGTCGTCCGGCCGGCCCGCGGTCCCCGCTGCCCCACCTCGAAGACCACGCCGGTCATGAGCCATCAGGACGGCGAGCCGGAGGACCGGCAGGGGCCCAAGCGATGGCGTGTCTATGACAGACGGGCGTGAGGCGGGGGCTGCGGAGTCATGTGGCGGCTGCGCGAGGGTGGGGGAGGTGGGGAGTCAGATCGGACCGCTTACTTCACACCGTGATTTAAGAAGTGACAGAAAACTCTGTCAAGAGCTTGGTACAGTCCAATCGGTGAACGGCGCCGACCAGTTGGGCTGCGGACAGCCGCGCAACGCGGCGCCGGGGCTACGGCGTCACGGGGATGTTGGTGAGGCCCCTGCCGCCCGTGACGGTGTTGCTGCCGTAGACCGTCGTACGGCAACTGGAGCTGTTGTTCGTGACGTTGATGGCGAGCCGCGTGGAGCCGCCGGCTCCGGTGAGTGTGGACCGGTTGTTCCTGAAGACCGTGCCGCAGCCCCAGCCGGACTGCTGGCTGTGGGTCTGGTAGCCGTCGTTCGTGGTGTTCCTGCCGGTGTTGTTCTCCACGAGGACGTTGTTGCCCTTCACGTCCACCCACGAGTCGTCGTAGTGGGCGCCGGTGAGGCCGTCGCCGTCGAAGGTGTTGCCCACGATGCGCGTGCCGGTGGTGCCTTCCTTGATGTCGATGTTCTCGCCGCCTACATCGGGACCGATGGTGTTGCCGAGGATCTGTACGTTGTCGCTCCTGTCGGACAGGGTGTTGGTCGATCCGACGTAGACACCCTCGCCCATTCCGCGGCCGTCGTTGCCGGTGTCGTAGATCCTGGAGTTCCTGACGACGCCGTCCCTGCTGGAGTTGCGGAAGTGGACTCCCTCCATGCCGAGGTCGTGCACGGTGACTCCGTCCAGGACCACCCCCCGGGCGGAGTCGATCATGATGCCCTTCTGGCCGCCGCGCACCGTCACGCCGCTGACGGTCCAGTAGGAGGCGCCGTCGAGATGCAGGCCGTAACCGCCGCTCGCGCTCAGGACGGCCCGGGGTGAGCCGGTGAGCGTGATGCGGGAGCCGGAGGTCGCGGCTTCGGTGGTCTTGAAGTTGCCGGTGTATGTGCCGTCGGCGAGGCGGATGGTGTCGCCCGGTGCGGCGGCGGTGAGGGCCGACTTGAGCTGGGCCGCGGTGGAGACGTCGATGGTGGCCGCGGGGGCGGTGGCCCGGGCGGGGGTCACCGCCGGGCCGCCGCCGGCGACGGCGGCCGCGGTGAGCAGTGCGGTGAACAGCGTGCGGGGGTATGTCTGCATCGGGGTGCCTTTCCGGTGGGGGAGTGGTACGCAAAGGCGGTGCCTGCGGGGCGCTGGTCCTGGGGGCCGGACGACGGGACGCGGGTTCAGCCTGCGATCGAGTCGAGTTGCTCGGCAGCCGGCCGCAAGGGCCACAGGTCTCCTCGGGGCGGTGGCTCCAGCAGGGGCACGGCTCGGGCGGCCGCCGGGTCACCGGCGTCCGCCGCCGCGCGGACGACGTCGCTCGCGGCGTAGCGGTGGAACTCAAGCTCCGGATGCGGCCAGTCGGCCGAGCCGGTCGCGGCGGGGAGCAGGTGGCGCACGGCTTGGGCGAGGCTCTGGCCGTGCGGGCCGCGGTGCGCCCAGAGGTCCACGCCGACGTGGTGGCCGACCGCGGCCAGGCGGGTGTGGGCGACGAGGGTGAACGTGGAGTAGTGCCAGCTTCTGGTGCGGGCCAGTTCCTGGGGCTGGCTGCCGTCGGCCGCGATCTGGGTGTCGATCCGCTTGGCGGCCGCCTCCCGTACCGTCCTGCGGGCCAGCTCCTTGTCGCCGGTCGAGTAGGCGAGGGCGGCGACCAGCATGTCGTGGAAGGTGCCGTGGTTGTTGGTGGCCGCGGCCTCCTGCTTGCCGAACGGGCTGGTCGTCAGCCAGGTCAGGAAGTCGGTGTTCCAGCGCCTCATGGCGGTGCGGTCGTGCCGGGTCCAGCCGGGAGCGCCGGTGTCGAGGATGGCGAGGGCGTCGACGACGCTGGTGTACGACTGCGAGAAGTCGATGACGCCGATCGCCCGGCCGTCGTACTTGCAGGGGATGAACTGGGCGTGGTTCAGGTGGGGGTTCATCCTCGTGGCCGGGTTCAGGAACCAGGTGCGCAGGATCTGCGCGGCCTTCTCGGCGTACTGGCGGCGGCCGGTGTAGTACCAGGCGAGAGTGAGCTCGTAGGTCGCGTCGAAGACCTTCTCGACGTCCTGGCGGTCCGTGCCCGAGTCGACCTCCGGGTTCCGCTGCCCGTCACGCTGGACATACGGGCAGCCCCATGGATTGCTCGCGGACGGTGGCTGCGTGGGCCACCAGTAGGGTGCCTGGCTGAGGTAGTCGTGTACGTCGCCGCTCGGTGCGGGACGTGGCTTGTCGACGACGGTCCACGGACCCTGGTTCAGCCATCCGTCCGCGCGGCGGGTCAAGTGCGCCACAGCGCGGCGGAGTTCGGGATCGCCGCGGTGCAGCTCGATCCTCGCCTGCCGGAGCCGGGCTCCGTCGAGAACCGCCGTTCCGGGTGTCTTGGGCGCTGCTTGTGCGGAGGCCGCCGGGAGGACCGAGACGACGAGCGTCGCGATCATGGCCAGGGCGACAGCGGCTGGAGATCGTCTACCCACACCCTCTCCATTCATCTATGTGAACAGAATTCACGTGGAAGGTCGGGTGAGCGTAGGGTGGGGGAGCGGTTGTGGCAAGGGCTTGTGCACTCCCGGATGCGGAGCACTCGCGGGAGCCGGCACCTGGCAGCGGTGTTCACGTATGTGCCGCGCTGGGCGGATCTGAGAGAGGCACGCCTGCCGCCCCGCAGGCGGGTGCCGCGGGGGCGGGGCGGTGGCGAAGAGGCTCCGGAAGTCGCAGCCTGGGAGGTTGCGGCCTTGGAGGTCGCAGCCTTGGAGGTCGCAGCCTTGGAGGACGCGTCAGTCCGACTGCTGCGGGAGTTCCCCGGCCTGCGTGGGCGGCTCGACCGTCTCCGAGGCGGTGTAGAAGACGGACGAACCCTGCTTGGTGCGCTGGGCCTGGTTCTTGGCCACGAGCCCTTCGAGCGTCGTGCGTACGACAGTTGTCTTGACGGTGCGCTCGGGGTGCTGCTGTCCCAGTGCGGTGGTGACTTCGGCGGCGGAACGGGGTTCGGCCTGGCCGGCCAGGTGTGCGCGTACGAGTTCGACGAGCGTGGGTGAAGTCGGCGAGGCCGCCGCCTTCGTGGCGCCCTTCTTCTCGGTCCGCTTCCGGGCCGCAGCGGCGGGCTTTTTCTCCTTGGCCTGCTTGGCCGACTTCGAGGCGGCCGCCGCCTTCTTGCGGGGTGCGGGCACCGCCGCGGCGGGTGCGGGTGCGGGTGCGGGTGCGGGTGCGGGTGCCGGGACACCGAGGGCCTGCTGGATGTTCACCAGCACGGTGTGGTCGTGGCGAAGGGCGGTCAACTGGGCCTGGAGTTCCTCGATTTCGCCGCTGAGGCGCTCCTGTTCCTTGACGTTCCGGTCGAGGTCGCCGGCCACCTGTGCGCTGTACTGAGAAGTCAACTCGGTGGTTTCGGCAATGGGTTCGGCAGTGGTTTCGGACAAGGTCCTCACACCTTTCCTGGGTGTCGTCTCCCGCGGGCGGCAGGCCCGTGGCGTATGCGAAATCTAACGTGTGCGCTTTTCCGCCTGTTGCTGTGCGGGCGGTTGCGGTTACTGCCGCACACAGTTGTGTTGCAGTGATGGTACGGAAGAAGTCCACTCCGTAGTGGGTGCAGACAGCGGTACACCATGAGGCAGGAGTATTCGCGACGGCGTGGTTCGCGCGGTGTTAGGGTTGTTGTGTCCGCGCTGATCAGGAGCCGAGAAACAGGGAGGTGAGGTTGATGACCGTGCTCGAGGCCACCGTGCGCAGCGTCCGGGTCTCCCTCACGTCCTGGGCCGTGGCCTGACTCCGTCCATTGCCCCTTGCTGAGCGCGCGAGCTCACGGGGCGACTACACGACCACCTCCTGAATCGGAACTTCACCGTCATGAGCAGAAACTGGATGACGCGCGCCGAGAACAGCGCCGATATCCCCGCCATCCGTGAGATCGACCTGGCCGCCTTTCCCACCCCCGCGGAGGCAGACCTCGTCGACGCCCTGCGCGCCGACCCGGCCGCATGGATCGAAGGCCTCTCTCTCGTCGCGGTGGACGAGGCGGGCCGTCCGGTGGCCCACGCGCTGCTGACCCGCTGCCATATCGACGACACCCCGGCGCTGTGCCTGGCCCCCTGCGCTGTCCTGCCGGAGCGGCAGCGGACCGGTGCGGGCAGCGCGGCCGTACGGGCGGCCCTGGCCGCGGCCAGGGCACTGGGGGAGCGTCATGTGGTCGTCCTGGGGCACCCGGACTACTACCCCCGATTCGGCTTCACCCGCGCCCGTGACCATGGCATCCGTGTGACGATCGACGTTCCCGACGAGGCACTGATGGCACTGGGTCTCGACGCCGGCCACCCGCTCCCGAGCGGCACGGTCCATTACGCCGCTCCGTTCGGTATCTGACCCGGCCTGTGCCGCGTGGGAGATTCCGAACTCCCGCGCGGCGCGCCGTGCCGACGCTCGGATCGCAAAGGCGCAGTGGCGTATGAGGAGTCAATTGATTGACTCCTTCCTTCTTTTGATCGACTGCGAATCTCGGCCCCTTTCCGGCAGTTGATACTTCAAGCTTCTTCTCATTCCCCTGATGTGGCCGTGGCGCCCGCCCAGACCGCTGATCAGGCCGCGCGGTACGCCGAACTGGCGCCTGAATCAGGTGACGCCCGATCAGGTCACTGTGGAGTGGTTCGACGCGACCGTGTCCGTGTGGCGGCCGGTGGACCTGACGCCCGGCGGCACCGCCCCCTCCGGCTACCTCGGTACGGACGACGGACGCACGTCTCGCTCGCCCGCGCCGTACCGGCCCGGCCACCCTCCACCGCCCGGTGGCAGCGCCTCCCCGTTCGGCTCGGCCTCCGTCTCCGCCGCGCCGTCCGCCTCCCTCACGTCCGTCGCCCCGGCTCATGCGAGCCGATGACGTGACGGCCGCGTCAGACGTGCGTGAGCAGTCGCGCCAGCGGCCGGGGAACGCGGTCGAGGTCCAGGTGCGCGACCAGCGCCTGCGCGTACAGGGCCTTGCGGCCGCTGTGCGTGCCCATGAAGCGCCGCAGCTGGTGCTCCACGGGTCGTCCCCGCTGTGCAGGCTGGCCCTGGAACGTGCGGAACGGACGTGTCTCGCCCTGGTCCTCGATCACCTGCTGCACGCCTGCGGCCCCGAGGGCACGGATCAGCTCGTCCTCCAGATCGGCGACGCAGATGTGGAACCCGAGGGTCTCCAGTTCGGCGGGGGTGAGACCGGAGCCGAGCCCGACCCGCTCCAGATGCCGCCGGAAGTGCCGCTCCTCGCCGATGTCGCAGAGGCCGGCCAGCGGGAGGCCGAGCCCAGGGGGGCCACACACGTCGAGGAAGCGCCCGATGTTCGTCGCTCCCCCGAGCGGAACCACCGCGACGCCCTCCGCACCGAGGTCGCGGCCGTGGCGCGCGGCCAGAGCTTCGAGCGCGACCTGGTCACTGCTCCCCTCGACGAGCACGATCGTCCGCGCACCGCCACCGGCCAGCGCCCGAGCCACCTCGGCGGCCTCACCCGCCGCCGCCCCTCCGGCCGCCCACGCGACCAGCGCCCGGCGAAACCGCCTCAACTCGTCCACGAGACCTCGCTTCCCGAGGCCATCGTGGCACGGGCGGGATCTCAGCCGCACGCACGTTCTCCGGGCGACGACCGAGGAAGGCGGCGTGGCCGCGGCACCCGCGGCCGCCCGGCCGGCGACGGCACCTGCGCTGTCCCGAAGACCGCAGCGCCCCGAGTGCGGGCGTCCGGCGCAGCCCGCATCCTGTTGCCATGGCCATCGCACCGCCCGTGGTGATCTACCCACCCGCCGAGGACGGCGGCAGGCGGGTCCGCGTCGACCGGCACTTCGTGGGGATGGCGTACGGGCTCCTGGACATCGTCGAGTTCCTGCGGCTCGCGGGTCTGGACGACGTGGACGACGACTGGGTACGCCGGTCGGAACTCGTGGAGTGGCGTGGCGGCGGCCCGGACGCCTGGGAGGGCTGAGGGCCGGGGGCGACGGTGAGCAAGTGACGGCCCGGGCACCGGTGTGTGCCCGGGCCGGTGGCCTACGCGGCGAGTGCGTGGCCGGGGTGCAGGACCACCTTGGTGTAGCCCTCGATGCGCTTGTCGAACTTCTCGTACGCCCGCGGAGCGTCCTCCAGCGGCAGCTCGTGGGAGACCACGAAGCTGGGCTTGGCGCGCCCGGCGATGATCAGATCACGCAGCTGGCGGTTGTACCGCTTGACGTTGCACTGGCCGGTGCCCATCTTCTGGCCCTTCTCGAACATCCTGCCGATCGAGACCAGGAGCTGGCCGTGCTTGGCGTGCTCGTCGGGACCACCCGGGTCGGACGGTACGTACAGGCCGGGAATGCCGAGCCTGCCGGTCGCCCGTACCGTCTCGACGAGCTCGTTGAGGACGATGGCCGGTTCCTCATGGCTGGTGTCGTGTGCCTGGGCCTGGTATCCGACGGCGTCCACGCCCTTGTCGGTTCCTTCTCCGTTCGTCTGTTCCTTGATCTGTTCGGCCGGGTCGCCCTTGGTGAAGTCGATGGGGATGGCTCCGATCTCCTCCGCCTTGGCGAGCCGCTCGGGCACCCGGTCGACGGAGAACACCTTCGACGCACCGCGCAGCAGCGCCGAGTAGGCGGCCATCAGGCCCACCGGTCCGGCGCCGTAGACGGCCACGCTCTCTCCGGGTATCACCTGGGCGAGCTCGCAGCCGTGGTAGCCGGTCGGGAAGATGTCGGCGAGCAGGACGAAGTCCGTCTCGAACTGCTCACCCGCCGGCAGCTTCAGGCAGTTGAAGTCGGCGAACGGAACACGGAGCCGCTCCGCCTGCCCGCCCTTGTACGGGCCCATGGCCACGTAGCCGTAGGCACCGCCGGCGAAGCCGGGGTTGACCGTCAGACAGAAGCCCGTCTCGCCCGCGAGGCAGTTCTTGCAGAATCCGCACGCGACGTTGAAGGGCATCACGACACGGTCGCCCGTGGCCAGGGAGGTCACGCCGCTGCCGACCTCCTCGATGACGCCCAGGTTCTCGTGTCCGAAGACGATGCCCGGCTCTGCTGCCGTGCGGCCCTCGTACATGTGCAGGTCGGAGCCGCAGATCGCGGACGACGTGACCCGTACGAGCACGTCGTTGGGGTGCTGGATCCGCGGATCGTCGACGTCCTTCACCGTGACGCTGAAGGGCCTTTCGTAGACAACGGCTTTCACCCCTGTCACCTCCCGTGAGGCGTTGGAAGGCGGCCTAGAGGACGGGCCGCTGCTGGGGACGCACACGAAGGCGCGGCTTTCGGTATGCGCCGCGATCATGGGCTCGCCTCACCGCCGGTACTTCCAGGGAACGCCCATGGGGGAGGGGTCGCAACCCGCCTGGGCACTCATCGGCGTGGGGAGTTCGGGGGCTGCGCCGATGCCGTGGACGTCGATGCCGGGGGTTCGCCCGGCGGGGCCTGCGCCGCCCGGCAGGCAGGGCAGATGATCTGCGCGTGGCGCCCGTAGCGGTGGGTGAGCCCTTGGCAGCGCGGGCAGTATCCGACGTCGTGAGGTGCGCAGCCGAGCAGGCGCGCGGCGGCCGTCCGGTCCGTGGAGGGGGCGATGCGCTGGGGCATCTCGTCCATACGACCGAATGTACGTCCGGCGGGACCGGATGCACGTCCGGCGTTGCCGCCGTGTGCCGGGGCCCGGCGGCATGGGCCGTCTCCTCACGCCTTGCGGCGCCGGGGGGTGTCGATCGGCACCGCGTTCTCGATCGGGTCCGCCGCACGGGCCTGCACCAGGAGCAGGGCGTCGGCGGTGAGCTCCTTGCCGTCCTCGGCGATGACGGACAGGGGGCGGGGCGGCTGTCCGGTCCGGGCGTCGACGACCTGGGTCATCGGCTCGTCGTCCGCGAAGAGGTGCTTCGGCCCCCACTGGCGCAGTGCCGAGAGAACGGTGTGGAAATCCCGGCCCTTCTCGGTGAGGACGTACTCGTGGGAGTTCCCGAGCGGCGAGTCGTGGATCTCGAATATGCCGACGGCGACGAGCTTCTGCAGCCGTTCCGGGCCGCCTGTCCCTCAGGCGTGACTTGCCTGCTTGACCCCTGTCTCCGCGCCGGCCGCCTGCCGCAGGAGGTCGCCGAGGTGGCGGATGTCCGGACGCCGGGACGTGCCGGTGCGGCTGACGGCGTAGACGGTGCGGGTCACGGGGTGCAGGAGGGGGTGGAGACTGACGGGCCCCGATGTCGCGTCGGGGAGGGTCATACGGGGCAGGAGTGCCGCTCCCGCCCCCGCGGCGACCAGCGCCGCCAGCACGGAGAAGTCGTTGCTGCGCGAGCGGATGGCCGGAACGAACCCGGCGGCCCCGCAGGCGCGCTGGATCATCTCGTAGCAGGACGTCTCCGGCCCCGGGGTGAGCCAGGGACTCTCGGACAGGCGCGCGAGGTCGACGGTGTCTCCGGGGCCGATGCCCATGCGGGTGGCGTGATCAGGGTGGAGTGCGAGCAGAACGGGTTCCTCGAGGAGCTTGGTCTCCTCGCATCCGGACGGGAAGTCCCGCGGCAGCACGGTGTACCCGTGGACCACTGCCACATCGACATCCCGGCGGCGCAACGACTCGAGCGCCGCGCCGGGCTCCTGCTCGACGAGTTCCAGCTCCAGCGAGACGTCGGCTCCCTCGTCCGCCTCAAGGATGCGTCGCCATATGGGAGCCACCAGGGTGCGCGCGGCCGAGGCGAAGGCCGCGACGCGCACGATGCCGTGGCCGCCACCGCGGATGGCCTCCAGGGCGGACTCGGCGGCGGCCAGGTCGCTCAGCACGATCTCGGCGTGGGACACCAGCAGCTCACCGACAGGGGTGAGGCGCAGGGTGCGCCCCTGCTTCTCGACCACGGGCATCCCCACTTCCCGCTCCAGCGCCGCGAGTTGCTGGGAAATGGCGGGAGCGGTCAGGTACAGCGCCTGTGCGGCGGCCGCCACCGTGCCGTGTGTGGCCAGGTACTGCAGGACGCGGAGTCTTCTGACGTCCAGCATGAAGGCCTCCTTATGCATCGCGCCTGAAACATCAAGGATAGCCAGAGGCGGGGTGCGTCCGGAGCCCTTCCCGGAAATTTGCATAATTCAGACATCCTTGCACCCCTTCTTTCAGGGCAGTCAGCCACCCTTTATGGTTCGGCAAGAACAACTAACTAGATCTTTCGGGTTGCCGGGCTCATCGTGAGGGACATGAACGTGCACTCCAGCCCCCGCAGCTTCCTGGCCCTCGCAGGCGTCGTCGTGCTCTGGGCATCGGCATTCCCGGCCATCCGGGTCGGGGTCGACGGCCTCGGCGTGGCGGCACTGTCCTTCCTCCGGCTGGCCGTCGCCGCTCTCGTCCTGGTGGCGGTCGCACCGTTCCTGGGAGTTCGGCGCCCCAGGCGCCGGGACCTGCCGCTGATCGCGCTGGCCGGCGCGACCGGCATGACCGCCTACCAGATACTGCTCAACTGGGGTGAGGTCCATGTCTCAGCGGGTACCGCGAGCATGCTGATCGCCATCGCTCCGGTGTTCAGTGTGCTGCTGGGCAGGACGTTCCTGTCGGAGCGGGTGACGCGAACCGTGCTCGTCGGCAGTGGTGTCGCCATCGGCGGTTCCGTGATCGTCGCGCTCGGCGGTGGTTCCGCCGGGTTCTCCGTAGGCGCGCTGGTGGTTCTGGCGGCCGCCGTGGTGCAGGGGGCGTACCACGTCGTCTCCAAGCCGCTCCTTCGCCGCTACAGCGGCATGGAGGTCGCGACGTACGCGATGGTGGCCGGGACGGTTTTCGCGCTGCCCTTGCTTCCGGGGACGGTGCACGGTGTCGCCGGTGCTTCGGCCGGGGCGCTCGTGTCGGTCGCCTATCTGGGACTTCTGCCCTCCGCGCTGGGATTCGTGATCTGGGGGTACGCCGTGGCGCGGCTGCCGCTCGCGGTTTCCACGGCCGCCCTTTACCTGGTGCCGCCGGTCGCGCTCGTCGTCTCGTTCGTCTGGCTGTCCGAAATCCCCCGGCTCGCCGAGGTGGCGGGCGGCATCGTCATCATCGGGGGCGTGCTGCTGATCAACCGCCAGGCCCGCACGACCGCCGGCGACGGCCGCCGTGACGACCCCGTTCGTGAAGCTGCGGTTGATTAAGTGGCAATGAAGACTAACTGGACTTCACTAAAGCCCCAATTTAGGGTGAAGGTGGACGGCGCGGAAATGTGGGTGGCCGCCGCAGCGCCGCGAATAAAGCGGGGACAGTCGAAACTCTGCGAAAGCACAGCAAACGCCCGGTGTCCGTATGAAGACGGACGGTATCCAATCCACGGGTAGACCTGAAAAGCACTCCAGGTTTCGGCTTCCTCCCCCGTACGACTTCGAAGAACTCCAGAAGGTACGAGGAGGGGGGGGGGGCCCCCCCCCCCCCCCCGCCCCGGGGGGGGGGGCGGCCCCCCCCGGGGGGGGGGGCCGCCCCCCCCCCCACACCCGCGGGGGGGCGGCGGCGCGCGGGC
>NZ_JBIUBW010000003.1:495685-615230 GCF_044548465.1 Streptomyces sp. NPDC052023
AACAACGCCAGGGGAACACATCAAACCCACCCCTGTTTCGGGCCCCCCCCCCCTACCCCCTCCCACAAACCCCGGGGGGGGGGGGCCGGCGCGCCCCCCCCCCCCCGGGGGGCGGGGGGGGCCCCCGCCTCCTCGTAGGGCGTCGGGGACCCCGACCCGATCAGGCGAGCGTGGTGACGACCTCGACCGGGTGGGCGAGGGTGTCACGGATCGCCGAGCGGCCCTCGACGACGGAGACGAGTTCCTCGAGCTGACTGCGACCGGCCTCGGGGGCGTCGAGATCCACACGTATCCGGATCTGCTGCAGGCCCGGGCGGACCGACGTGCCGATCCCGAGGGATCCGCGTACGTCGATGTCGGCTTCGAGTTCCAGACCGATGCCTTTGAGCTCGATGCCGCGCAGGGCGGCATGGGTGGCGATCGTGACGGTGTAGCAGCCGGCGAGTGCGTGGAGCACGAACTCCGCGGGCGTGGGTGCGGTGTCGGTGCCCAGCGCCGCGACGGGTTCGTCGCTGCTCATCTCGAACTTCGCGATGCGCGTCTCGTCCCGCTCGCCACCCTGGGTCAGGGCACCCGTGCGCGTGGTGACCCGGAAGCCGCCCTGCCACGAACCGCCGACCGCGAAGGTGGCCCGTGCCGGGCCGGGGTCCGCGCGAAGGGCTTCGACGTTCTCCTGGAGAGCGCGGACGTCTACTTCGTCGATCACGGACATCGCTGTGTGCTCCTTCGGGCTCATCGCGTGTCGTCCTTTCCGGCCTCGGTGAAGAACTTCATGGCCATGAAGCCGTGCGCGTAGCCGCCCCCTGCGCGCAGTGCCGCGGCGGTCATGATGGTCTCCGCCAGTTCCTGCTGGGTCGCGCCCGCGGCGTGTGCGGCGATGGTGTGCGCTTCGATGCAGTAGGCGCACTGGGTCGTCAGCGCCACGGCCACGGCGGTGAGTTCGGCGTACTTGGGCGGGACGACGTTGTCCTTGCCCCGCAGAACCTGGTTGTCGAAGGCCATGAACGCCTTGAAGGCCTCGGGTGCGCCGGCGCGGATGTGCTTGGCGTATTGGTGGTCGGTGTGCTCGTGGTAGGTCACGATGTGCTCCTGCCTGGGGGCGGGGGGGATGGTCAGTAGTTGTTCCGTCCGGCCCGCACGCCGCCGTCGACGTCCCAGGTGGCGCCGGTGATCCAGTCGGCCTGGCCGGACAGCAGGAAGGCGACGGCCGGGGCGATGTCGTCGGGGGTTCCGACGCGGCCGAGAGGGTGGAAGGTGTTGAACGCGTCGAGCGCGGAGTCGATGTCGTCCTTGGGGATGAACGCCTCGTAGATCGGGGTGCGGACCACCGCGGGGGCCACCGTGTTGACCCGGATGCCGTGCGGCGCCAGTTCCATGGCCAGGTGCTGGGTGAGGGAGTGCAGACCCGCCTTGGCGACCGAGTACGCCGAGGACGGCGTGGCGGCCATGGCCTGGTGCGCCAGCATGCCCCCGATGTTGACGACGGATCCCTTGCTGCCGCGGGCGATCATGTTCCCGACGACGGTCTGGGTGACGAAGTAGAAGGCGCGGGTAATGGCCTGGTAGCGGTCGTAGACCTCGGGGGTGTGCTCCAGGAAGGTCTTCGGCTCGAAGATCCCGGCCGCGTTCACGAGGAGGGTCGCGTCGGCGTGCTGCTCGGTCAGCGTGCCGCGCAGACCGTCCACGGCGGCGTTGTCGAAGAGGTCGGCCGCGAGTCCGAAGACGTCGCCGGTCCCGGACAGTTCGGCCACCGCTTCGGTGGCGCTCCTGTCGGACCTGCCGGTGACGACGGCGCTGCCACCGCCCTCCAGGACGCGGCGGGCGACGGCGAGTCCGATGCCGCTGGTGCCGCCGACGACGATGACCTTCTGACCGTGGAAGTCGCGGGTGGTGTCGGGCATGAGTGTGCTCCTTGACGAGGGTGACGCGGTGGGGGCGGGGGGTGAAGCGGGTCCCGCCGGGAGGGTCCCGGGAGGCGATGCCCGGGCCACTTCATTCACCATGCGGGCCGTGGGGGAAAAGAACCAGTTACATGTACTTTGTCCATACGGAAGCAGTCTTGAAGGGTCCGCGGAGCCGGTGCGGTGATCAGCCGCGGGGGACGCCTCCGACCGTAGGGCGGCCGGCGTCGTCCCGGTAGAGGATCCTGAGTGATACGGCTATAACGAACGTCTATGGCAAGGGTGGGCAGATCATGAATATCGAGGCGCTGCGTTATGTCCAGGCCGTCTCCCGGACGAAGTCCTTCAGCGCTGCCGCGCGGGCTTACGGCGTGACGCAGCCGGCCCTGTCGAACGGTGTGGCGCGGCTGGAGGAGGAGCTCGGCGTAAGGCTTTTCGATCGCTCGCCCCGTGGGGTGAGGCCCACGGCGCACGGCGCACGGATACTGCCCCTGATCGACCACGTCCTGGGCGGCCTCGACACGCTGCTCGCCGAGGCCCAGCGGATTGCCCAGCCTCCCGGCAGGACGATCCGCATGGGTGTGTCGCCGCTGATCGGGGCCGACCTCGTCGCGCGCGCGTTCGAAGCGGCCCGCGGTCTCAAACACCCGCGTGACCTGGTCCTGCGGGAGGCGGACCTCGACCCGCTGCGCGGTGACCTTCAGGCGGGCCGCCTGGACATCGTCCTCGTCCCGGCCGTGCCCGGCATGCCCCACTTCGAGCACCGCGTCGTCGCCCGCGAACCGGTGGTCGTCATCGACTCCGCCGCCGCGGGCGAGGAGGGTCCTGCCGAGCTCGCGGACGTGGCCGGCGCCGACTACATCCTCGGGCCCGACACCTGCGGACTGACCACGTTCACCACCGAGCTGTTCGGCAGTCACGACCTGGTGCTGCGGACCTACCCGGGCGAGGCCGCCAGCTTCAGGGCGGTCGACGAGTGGGCCGCGATGGGCCTCGGTGCGGCGCTCCTGCCGCGGTCCAAGGTCTCTCACCAGCACGTCAGTTGCCGGCCCCTGCGCCGGGGTGGCGTACCTGTCGAGATCGCGTACGAGGCCGTCTGGGGGTGCGACACGCCCCTCGGTGCCGACCTGGAGGAATTCGTCACGGCGCTTGAGGCTTAGCCGCACTCCCCGAGACATGGCGACCCCGGGCCGCCCGGCGATGTCGCTGGCACATCACAAGTGCCGGTGTCAGGGTCGCCGTGTGCCTGCAATTCGCAAGTGACCTTCCCTGATGCCGAGGAGCTGGCGGGCATGTCCCGGAGTTACCGGACGATCCAGACGGAACTGCGCGACGGGGTGTGGTGGGCCACGATCGACAACCCTCCGATCAATCTCATCGACGAGCCCTTCGTCACCGACCTGATCGCGCTGCTCGACGACACGGACACCGACGGGAGGTGCGGGTCGTCGTCTTCCGCAGCGCCGACGCCGACTTCTTCCTCCCGCATGTGGACATGCGCCACATCGCCGAGTACACGGCTGCCGCGGCCACGTCCGGCGGCCCGGACGACATCAGTCTGGGCGCCCTCCACCGGCGGCTGACCGAGACGCGTCCCGTCACCGCCGTCGCCGGGGCCCCGGGCGCGGGCCGCAGGCGCACCGGGACGCCGTACGCCGCCGGCTCCCCGCCGCGGGAGCTGGACGTCGCACCGGCCTGCGAACAGGGGTGACCAAGTTCCCGGACCGGGCCGGTGGTGCCGAAGTGCTCCGGCCGTGTAGCCGCCCCCCGTCGTCCCAGCCGGCATCAGGATGCCCTGTCATTCCTGGGTTTCGCAGGCACGCACAGCCACGCCAGGGCCGCCGCGGTCAGGTAGGCGAACGCCCCCAAGGCCATGCTCGTACGCAGCCCGGAGCCGTAGTCGGCGCCCGTGGCGAGCACGGTGCCTCCCAGCGCCACGCCGGTGGCGCTGCCGATCTGACGGGCCGTGTTGAACAGGGCGGACGCGGCCCCGGCGTACGCGGCCGGTGCCGCGCCCATCACGGTGGCGGTCGAGCCGGTGAGGGCGAACGAGGTGCCGAAGCCCGCGGCCATCATCGGAGCCACCAGCAGCCAGTAGGAGGGATCGGCTCCCGCCGCTGCCCAGCCCGCCAGTCCCAGCCCGGCCAGCAGCATGCCGGAGACCACCAGCGGGCGGTCACCCGTGCGCCGGGTCAGCCGTCCGGACAGGACGGAGGCGAACATGGTCATCGCCACCGCCGGGAACAGGGCCACCCCGGTGGCGAGGGCGCTCAGGCCGCGCTGGTGCTGGAACCACAGGCTGGCCGTGAACAGCATGCCGTAGAAGCCGAAGTTGAACAGCAGGCCGATGACGGCCGTGCCGCTCAGCTGACGCGAGCTCAGCAGGCTCAGCGCCAGTGCGGGGGAGCGGGCCATGTGCTCGCGCACGACGAACGCGACGGCGCACACCGCGGCGAGGCCCAGCCCGGCGACGACGGCGGCGTCCGACCAGCCGCGGCGGCCTGCCTCGTTGAGCGCGCCGGTCAGCAGCGCGACCGCCGCCACGACCAGGCACTGCGCCGGCCAGTCGAGAGCGCGGGCGGCCTGCCGGGGTGAGGGTGCGACGTGGTGCAGGGTCAGCGCCAGGCAGGCCACGCCGACGGGCAGGTTGATCAGGAAGACCCACCGCCAGCCGGCCGTGGAGACCAGCAGCCCGCCCAGCAGCGGTCCGGCGGAGGCCGCGATGCCCGCCATCGCACCCCACAGTCCGAACGCCCGCGACCGTGCGGCGGGTGCCGGGTAGGCCTGCTGGAGCAGGGCAAGGGAGCCGGGCACGATCAGTGCCGCCCCGAACCCCTCGACCAGCCGGGCCGTCACCAGGAACGGGGCGTTCGGCGCGAGGGCGCACGCGGCAGAGGCGAGCGTGAACACGACCACGCCCCAGCAGAAGACCCGGCGGTTGCCCAGCCGGTCGCCCAATGCGCCACCGGTCATCAGAAAGCCGGCGAGGACGAGGGTGTATCCGTCGGTGATCCACTGGATGCCGGTGAGCGAGGCGGACAGTTCCCGGCCCACCACCGGCACGGCGACGTTGATGATCGTCACGTCGAGGATCACCATGAAGTACCCGGCGCACACCGCCGTCAGCGGCGCCAGGGACCGCCTTCCGCCGGGCTCCGCGGCCGGTTCGAAGGAGGACACGGGCATCACGGTCTGCTCATGAGGATCCGCCTGGAAGAGCGCACCGACGGGATTCGGACTCCTGCGCAGAGCCTCAACCCGGAACGATCGCCGTCTCCGCCGCCGCCTTGATCCGGGTGCCGAAGCCGTCGGCGTCCTTGCGGGCGGCGGCCAGAGCGAGACCGACGAGGAGCTTGCCCAGGCCGTGCCCCTCCAGGACGTTGAAGAGACGGACCCGGGTCCTGCCGCCGTCCAGGCGCTCCAGGTCGTACCCGCCCTCACGTGCCGTCACGGCGTTCTTCGACACCTCGGCCCAGCGGATCCTCACCGGGGCTTCGAGCTCGGTGATGCGGAACTCCCTGGCGGTCTTCATCCCGGCGTCCTTGACCGTGCTGCGGAAGACCGTCCCCACAGCGGTCGGCGCCGGCGGCACCCGCTCGATCCGGAGCACCCGGGGGCTGAACTGCGGATCGTTGCGTCCGTCGGCGAGGTAGTCGAACACCGCCTCGATGGGCCGATCGACCTCGACCGTCGCTTCGAACTGTCCTGACATGCGCACCCCTGATCGGTTGAGCCGCCTCGCTTCCGCGCCCAGTCGCACATCCTCCGGACGGGCGGGGCCGCCGGGGCCGTCGCGCCCTCGCGTGACGAAACGTCCAGGGCCGTGCCGTCCGTCGTGGCGGCACCGCGACCTTACCGGCACCTCAGAACGTCCCGCGAGGCGAGCGGCACGACCACAACGGGCGCGCAGGGCCCGTGCGGCGGACGGGGCACCGCCGGTTCATGCGACCTGAGGGGCCGGACGGGGCCTGACCGGCCGTCTCCCGCGGCGGGAGCGGGGCGGGGTACGGCTCGCCGAAGTCGGCCGAGCGGCTGACCTTCTCCCATTGCGTCGCCTCGTCGAGCCGGCGGCGGGAGTAGTCCTGCGCCATGGTCGCCGCGTTCGTGCCCAGCAGGAGGTGGGTGGGAATCCGACCGCTCCGAACGGTTCGTACGATAATCTCGGCGGCGCGCCGGGGATCTCCCGCTGCTCCGTCCGCACTCTGCCGCACCCGCCGGTTCATCGCCCCGACCGTCTCGTCGTAGGCATCGGGGATCGGGTGGCCTGACCGGCCGCGCGGGGGCACCGCTTCGGGGGTGCTCCCGTCACCTCAGAGGCGCCGTGCCGCCTTCGCCGCCCACTCGTGCGCGGGAAGGCAGAGGAGCCGGCCGATCCCCGCGCTGTCCGGCAACGGGCCGTGGTCGCCCGTGACCTGGAGCGCCGAACCCGCCGTGATGTGTCCGAGCCGCAGTGCGCGTTCCAGGTCCCCGGCGCGCAGCAGGCCGGCGAGGAAACCGGCGGCGAACGCGTCCCCCGCCCCGACCACCTCCACCACCTCCGTGCGCAGGGCGGGCACGGTGCATACGCCCGCCTCACCGAAGGCGGTGGCCGCACGGCCGCCGTCCTTGACGACCAGCAGACGGGGCTGCGGCAGCAACTCCCGTACCCCGGCCGGTTCCAGACCGGCCCCCCACAGTTCCTGTGCCTCGTCGAGCCCGACGAAGACGATGTCGGCGCGGTCGGCCAGGTCGCGCAGCACGCCCGCGGCCGCACCGGCCGGCCACAGCGCCGGACGGTGGTTCACATCGAAGCTGATGGCGTGGCGGCGTTCACCCGGCGGGGCGGCCAGCGCCCGTTCCACCAGGTCCCGGCAGGACGAGGAAAGTGCCGCGGTGATGCCCGTGAGGTGGACGAGGGAGGCGGACGCCAGGCTGTCGTCGTCCAGTACCTCGGGACCCAGGGCCGACGCCGCCGAGCCGCCCCGGTAGTAGTGGACCCCGGTGCGGTTGCCGGCCGGGTCCTTCACCAGCAGGCCGGTGGGCCTGTCCGGGTCGCGGCGTACGGCACCCACACCGACGCCCGCCGCGCCCACCGCGCGGAGCACCCGCCGCCCGAGCGCGTCGTCGCCCACGGCGGAGAGCCAGGAGACGGGGACCCCCAGGTCGGCCAGGTACATGGCCACGTTCGACTCCGCGCCGGCCACCGACACCCGCAGGCTTCCGGCGGTCTCCAGCGAGTCGGAGGGGGCCGGAGCGAGGGCTGCCATGGTCTCCCCGATGCAGACGACGGGTCCTTCCGCCGGCCGCCAGCCAGGCCTCATGACGCCTCCCTCGGGGACGGCAGGCCGCCCCGGTGGCGGTAGGCGTCGGCGGGCCGGCCCGGCACGTCCACCCGGACGCTGAACAGGGCGCCGTCGTGAGGGCCGGGCGTGGTGAGCCCCACGCGGGCGGTGGTGACGTGGAGGACGTCCTCCTGCAGGCACACACCGGCGGGCTGCCGTGCGGGCAGACACACCGTGCGGTCGAGGCGGCCGTCCGGACCGTAGCGGCGTACCGTGCCCGTGCCCCACACCGCGACCCACACGGCGCCCTGGACGTCCACCACCATGCCGTCGGGGCTGCCGTCGTCGAAGGTCACGAACGGCTCGGGGGTGCCGAGAGCGCCGGTGGCCGGGTCGACGGCGTAGCGCCTGACGACTCCCCGGGCGCTGTCGGCCAGGTACATGGTCCCGCCGTCCGCGGTGAAGGCCGGTCCGTTCGGCACCGTGATGCCGTCGAGGACACGGGTCACCGTGCCGTCGTGGTCCACCCGGTAGAGGGAGCCGCGTCCCTCTTCGGCGTCGTACGCCATGCTGCCCGCCCAGAAGCGGCCGTGCGGGTCGGCGGTCCCGTCGTTCATACGCATGGGCCGGGCGGCGCCCGCCTCGGGCCGGGCCAGCCACCGCGCCGTGCCGTCGGGCGGGAGCAGGCACATCCCGGTGCCGGCGGCGGCCATCCAGCTGCCGGGCGCTCCGGCCACGGGTGCCACGGCGCCCAGGGGAACGGGCAGTCGGACCAGTTGCCGCAAGGGGTCCGTGGGGCTCCCGGTGGCGGTGAGCAGGCGGCCGGCGAGGATGTCCACGAGGACGATTCCGCGGTCCGTCCAGCGGATGCCCTCACCGAGTTCCAGGCGATCGGGGCGCAGGGCTTCGGCTTCGGTCACGGCGTGGCCTTCCGCGCGGCGGTCAGGAACGCGCGGGCGCGTTCACGCAGTGCGGTGAGGCTGCCGCCGTCGGCGGCGTCGCCGACCAGGGGTGAGCCGACCCCCACGGCGGTTGCCCCGGCGGCCAGATAGGCCTCGGCCGCCGCCTCGTCGACGCCGCCCACGGGCACGAACAGCTCGTGCGGGAACGGGCCGCGCAGCGCCCTCAGATAGGCGGGGCCGCCTGCCTGGGCGGCCGGGAAGATCTTGAGTGCCGTGGCGCCGAGCGTGCGTGCGGTCAGGATCTCGCTCGGGGTCATCACGCCGGCCAGGACCGGCATGCCGAGTGCGTGCGCCGCGCCCACGCCGTCCCCCACCGCCGGTGTGACGGCCCAGCGGGCGCCGGCTCGGTGGGCGGCACGGGCGTCGTCGGCGGTCAGGACGGTACCGGCGCCGAGGGGGCGATCGCCGCCGAGCGCTGCGTGGGCGCGCTCGACGACGGACAGGGCGTCCGCGCCGCTCAGGGACACCTCGATCAGCTCGACACCCTCCTCGGCCAGGGTCAGGACGGTACGCAGCGAGGCTTCCGGATCGGAGCCGCGGACGATCGCGACCAGGCGGTGGGCGGCCAGGGCCGCTCGAAGATCCATGGAGGGGCTCCTTCTCTGTTCAGCAAGGGGGCCACGGGGTTTCCGCGGGACGGTTCCGGGACGGTTCAGGGGCAGCGGCAGTGCGTGCTCAACGTCAGCCGCCACCGCACCTCGCCGGAGGCAGGGACCAGGGCGGCGTCACCGGGGCCCGCCTCGGCGAGGTCGAAGACCCGGCCGAGCATGGGCTCGACTCCGGTGCTGCGATAGGGCGCCAGGGTGGGAAACCCGCCGAGGTTGCGCCACAGCGCGACCGACGTCGGCTGGCCGTCGGCTTCGAGGGTCAGGGACAGGTGGTCCGGCTGGTCGTGCACGCAGCACCCGGAGGCGTCCACCACGGCTCCGACGGCGGTGCCGTCGTCCGGGCCGAGCGTGTCGAGACGCAGTCCGCAGGGCGCGGGCCAGGGTCCTTCCACCCACGGGGCACCCTCCGGCCACGGCCGCCCGAGCAGCCCGGCCGCCTCGGGGAACAGCCGGGTGCGTGCCGCGCGGGGGAGACGCACGCCCGCGTGCTCGGAGAGGTCGAGCAGGGCGTGGGCGGCCCAGACGAAGCGGAAGCCGGCGTCGGCCGTCAGCACGTAGTCGGCCTCGGCGCCGTCGGCGGTGGTCCGGATGCCACGGGACAGCGTGAACCGGCCGGCGTGGACGACGTCCCGGCCCGCCTCCCGCCGCCAGGGCCGGGACCAGGCGTCCCCGTGGTCGGGGGTGCCGCGGACGGTGGGCACGCACTCCTCGAGACCGCCCGCGTCCACGAAGAGGTCACCCGGCGCGGCCTTCTCCCGCGCGGGAGACTCCCGCCGCCACAGCCACTCGCGCCGGGATGTCCGCAGTGACGTCCAACGGCCCCCGTGGGCAAGGTCGGTGACGACCTCCAGCGGCATGGTCACCACTCCGCGAAGGAGCCGTCGGCGTGCCGCCACACCGGGTTGCGCCAGGCATGACCGGTGCGGTCCGCGGCGCGTACGGCGTCCTCGTCGACGGTGATGCCGAGTCCCGGGGTGTCGTGGCGGACGGCATGGCCGTCGACGAAGCGGAAGGGCTCCGGGTCGACCAGGTAGGACAGCAGGTCGGCGTCCTTGTTGTAGTGGATGCCGCGGCTCTGCTCCTGGATCAGGAAGTTCGGGGTGACGAAGGCGATCTGGAGACTGGCCGCCAGGGCTATCGGGCCCAGCGGGCAGTGCGGGGCGAGCTGGGCGCCGTAGGTCTCGGCGAGCGAGGCGATGCGGTGCACCTCCGATATCCCGCCGGCGTGGGACAGGTCGGGCTGGGCGACGGCCACACCGGCGGCGAGAACGGGAAGGAACTCGGCCCGCCCGTACAGCCGTTCACCGGTGGCGAGGGGTATGGGGCTCGCGGCGACCAGGCCGGGCAGCAGATGGCTCTGTTCGGGGACGACGGGCTCCTCCACGAACAGGGGGTGCAGCGGGGCGAGTTCGCTCAGGACGCGGCGCGCACCGGCCGCGGTGAAACGGCCGTGGAAGTCGACGGCGACGTCGCGGTCCGGGCCGAGCGCCTCGCGGGCGGCGGCCACGCGGGCGACGACCGCGGCGGTCTCGGCGACGGTGGTGACCGGGGACGAGGCTCCGGCCGCGTTCATCTTGACCGCGGTGAATCCGGCCTCGGCCTGGGCGGCCGCCTGCTCGCTGATCAGTGCGGGCTCGTCACCGCCGATCCAGGCGTAGACGCGCACCCGGTCGCGTACGGGCCCGCCGAGGAGTGCGTGCACCGGGGCGCCGTAGGTCTTCCCGGCGATGTCCCACAGTGCCTGGTCCAGGCCGGCGACGGCACTGGAGAGGACGGGCCCGCCCCGGTAGAAGCCGCCCTTGGTCAGCACCTGCCAGTGGTCCTGGATGCGCAGCGGGTCCTGTCCGACGAGGTATTCGGCCAGGACGTCGACGGCGGTGCGGACGACCTCGGCGCGCCCTTCCACCACGGGCTCGCCCCAGCCGGCCACGCCCTCGTCGGTCTCGACGCGGCAGAACAGCCAGCGTGGCGGGACGAGGAAGGTCTCGATACGGGTGATCTTCACTGAGGGCGGGCACCTTCCGTCTCGTCCTGCGGCTCGTCGGCGTTTCCGACGCGGTCCAGGTCACGGCCGGCCTGGTCGAGCAGGGCACGCATCGCGGCCTCGGCGGCCCGGGGGTCGCGGTCGCGTACGGCGTCCAGCACGGCGCGGTGGGCCGGGACCGGGTCCTCGCCGTGCGGTGAGCTGTGCACGATGCGGTCACGGTGGGCCAGGCCGGACTCGATCACCATCTCCATGCGGCTCAGGAGCTCGTTGTGGGTGGCGGCGAGCAGGGCACGGTGGAAGGCGAGGTCGGCCTCGACGGCGTGCGCGGCGCCGGCGTCCTGCTCCTCCATGGCCGTGAGCGCGTCGTCGAGGGCGGTCAGGTCGGCGTCGGTGCGGCGTTCCGCGGCCAGGCGCACGGCGGCCGGTTCGATGATGGCGCGCACCTCGGCGAGGTTGTGCAGCAGCCGCTGGTCGGCCTCGGTGGTACGGCCGCCCTCGAACTGCCAGCGCAGCACGTCGGCGTCGAGCAGGTTCCACTCGGCGCGGGAGCGCACGAAGGTGCCGCGCCGCTGGCGGGCGTCGACCATTCCCTTGGCGGCCAGCACCTTCAGCGACTCGCGCAGCGCGGTGAGGCTCACGTCCAACTCGTCCTGCAGCGCCACCAGATCCAGCGTGCTCCCCTCGGGGATCTCACCGCCGAGGATGCGGCGCGCGAGCACTTCCACGGTCTGGCCGTGCACGCCGCGGCGGGCATAGGGCGTCATCGTCTACAGCCTTTCTGCTGAGAGGGGAGCGTGGTCATGCGGAGGCCTTGACGACGCTCCAGCCGCCGTCCACCACGAGAGAGGTCCCGGTGATGTAGGAGGCCTCGCCGGCGCCGAGGAAGGCGATGGCCGCGGCCACCTCCTGCGGGGTGCCGAAGCGGCGCGCGGCCGTCTCGGCGATGCTGCGTTCCCGGTCCTCGGGCGTCACCCTGTCCCAGGCGGCGGTCAGGATCGGGCCCGGCACCACGGCGTTCACGCGGACCTCGGGCCCGTACTCGACGGCCAGTTGGCCGCACAGGGACAACAACGCGCCTTTGGAGGCGGCGTAGGCGGGGTGTCCGGGGATGCCCTTGTGGGCGTGGACGGACGAGGTCAGCACCACGGCCCCCCGGTGGTCCCGCAGGTCGGGCAGCACCGTGCGGACGCCGAGGAAACTGCCGGTGAGATTGACGGCGAGCTGCCGCTGCCACGAAGTCAGGGACAGGGTGTGCGCCGGCGTCACCTCGACGGTGTAGGCGTTGCTGACCAGGAGGTCGACCGGGCCGTACTCGTGCGCGGCGGCCGTTATCCGCGTCCAGTCGTCCTCGGCGGAGACGTCGGCCCGTACGAACCGGGCCCGGCCGCCGGCCTTCGTGATCCGCTCGGCGACCGCCTCACCCTGCTCCTCGGCGATGTCGGCGAGCACGACCGCCGCGCCCTCGTCGGCGAGGCGCTCGGCCGTGGCGGCCCCGATCCCGGAGGCCGCCCCGGTGATCACGGCGGTGCGGCCGGTGTAGCGGGCACCGGGCCGTGGTGCGGGCTGCTCCGTCATGGGACTGGACTCCTTCGCGGGCGCGGAACGGCTGGTCGGCCGCCCTGGAAACATATGTCGAACGGACTCACTGCCGGGTCAGCACCACCAGGTCGGCGTCGTGACCGGCGCTCCAGGAGAACGGCAGCCCGTGGTGCAGCAGATGAGCCCCGCTGTACGTCGTCGCCGACCCGGCGTCCCGGTAGCGTGCCGCCGGCTGAAGGCCTCGCAACCTCAGCCGGGCGGGGCGGCCGGGCACGAGGGGCGCCCCGTCCAGGCGTCCCGTGCTGAGCGCGGCGACGACCGTGCGCCCGGCCGCGGGATCGTCGTACTGCACCCCGAAGGTGGGGTCCGCCGGAGTGCCCAGGAGGTGGACCTCTCCTCGGTGGACCACGTCCCGTACGTCCTTGTAGCGGGCGATCCACCGGGCGGCCTCGGCGCGCTGTTCCGGCGTCCAGGCGCGCAGGTCGGCGCCGATGCCGAGGACGCCGCACATGGCGTTGACGAAGCGGAAGGCGAGGCTGCGCGGGCGCGGGTCGAAGACGCCGGGCGCGTCGGTGACCCAGGAGCTCATGGTGTGCGGCGCATGGGCGTGCAGGTAGCCGAACTGGATGGTCAGCCGGTCCAGCGGGGCGGTGTTGTCGCTGGGCCAGACGACGTCGGTGCGGGCGATCGTCGCGTGCTCGACGCGGCCGCCGCCGCCCGCGCAGCCCTCGACGGTGACGCCCGGGTGGGTGGCGCGCAGATGGTCCAGGACGCGGAGGTAGCCGGCGACGTGCTGGGCGTCCAGGTCGAGGTGGTCGGCGCGTCCGGAGCCGGGGCGTCCGCGCTCGGTGGGCGGCCGGTTCATGTCCCACTTGAGGTAGCTGACGGGGTGTTCGGTCAGGAGCCGGTCGAGCGTCGCGATCACGAAGTCCTGGACGTCCGCGCGGCCGAGGTCGAGCAGCAGCTGGTTGCGCACCAGCCGGGCCGGGCGGCCGTCGATCCGGTACACCCACTCGGGGTGCTCGGCGTACAGGCGGCTCCTGGGGCTGACCGCCTCGGGTTCGACCCACAGGCCGAAGTCCAGCCCCAGTGCCCGGACGTCCTCGACGAACCGGCCGAAGCCCTGCGGGAACGCCTCCGGGTCGGGGTACCAGTCGCCGAGGCCTCCGGTGTCGTCCGCGCGGCCGGGAAACCATCCGTCGTCCACGACGAACAGCTCGGCTCCGATGTCCGCGGCGGCCTTGGCGAGCTCCAGCTGCCCGGCCGCGTCGACGCCGAACCCGGTGGCCTCCCAGGAGTTGTAGAGGACCTGGCGGGGACGGTCGAGGCGCTCGCCGGTGAGCCGGCGTTCGTAGCGGTGCCAGACGCGGGCGAGCCCGTCGAGTCCGCCGGAGCTGAAGGCGCAGGCCAGGCGCGGGGTCGCGAGGGTTTCGCCGGGCGCCAGGTGGACGGCGCCCTCGTGCGGGACCCGCCCGGCGCGGACGCGCAGCGCGCCGCCCGGTTCCGCCTCCGCGGTGATGTGCCAGTTGCCCGGCCACTCCAGGGCGATGCCGTACACCTCGTCCGCCGTCCCGTCCTGCACGGCGAGCCACGGCGCGTAGGCGTGTCCCGGGACACCTTGGACGCTGCCCATGGTGAAGGTGCCCCGGGGCAGGTCGAGTTGGGTGCGCTGGAACTCCTGGGACCACTGGCCGGAGAGATACGTCAGCCGCGCGGTGCCGGTGACGGGGATGTTCACCGCGGCCGAGTCGATCCTCTCCAGGCGCAGTTCCTGGTCGCCGGCGCAGGTCAGCTCGGTCCAGCGCAGGACGACATCCGTGCCGGGCACGGTCTCGTAGCACAGGACCGTGCGCAGGCCCAGGACGTCGTCGGCGAAGGCGAGGCGCAGGGTCCCCTCCCCTTCCCGTGCCGACTCGAACTCCCACCAGACGCCGCGTTCGGCACCCGGGCGTGACGCGACCAGATCGGCACCGGTGAACGGGCGCAGGCCGTGGGGGACGTACTCGGCCGGCGCGGCGTCCGCGGGAGTGATGAAGTGCGTACGGTGCGACCAGTCGAGGGCCGAGGGGCCGTCCTCGACGCCGGGCGGTCCCCAGGCGTCGAGTTCCGCCCACGGGCCGTCGGGGGAGAGGCGCACGGTGTAGCTGGTGTTCTCGGTGCGCAGGGTCCAGCGCCGAGGGGGTGTCACTTCACCGCCCCCAGGTTGAGGCCGGCCACGAAGTGGCGCTGGAACCGCAGGAACACGGCCACGGTGGGGGCGGCCGCGATGACCGAGCCGGCGGCGATCACGTTCCACATCGACACGTACTGTCCCTGGAGCCCGATGAGTGCCGCCGTGATCGGCATCTTCGTGTCGCTGCGCAGCACGGTGATCGCCCACAGCAGGTCGTTGAAGATCCAGGTGAACGACAGCGCGCTCAGCGCGGCCAGGGCGGGACGCGTCAGGGGCAGGATGATCCGCCAGAAGATCTGCCAGGGCCCGGCGCCGTCGACGACCGCGGCCTGCTGGATCTCGGGCGGTATGGCGCGCATGAAGCCGTGCAGCACGAACACGTAGAAGCCGACGCCGAAACCGATCTGCACGCCGATGAGGGCGGTCAGGGTGTCGTAGACACCCAGCAGCTCGGTGAGCTTCGAGACCGGGATGAGCAGGATCTGCGGCGGCAGGAGATTCCCGCCGAGCATCAGCAGCAACAGGGAGCGCCGGAACGGCAGTTCGTAGCGGCTGAGGGCGAACGCGGCCATGGCGGCCAGGGCGAGGGTCACCAGCACACACGGCACGGTGACGGCCAGGCTGTTGATCAGGGCGCGCTGCTGGCCGCCGTCGACCCAGGCCTGACCGTAGTTGGCGAGGGTGAAGGAGCGGGGCCAGCTGCCCAGACCGTGCGCGGAGACGTCGTCGAAGGTGCGCACGCTGGTGACCAGGACGAGCGCGATGGGAAGCAGCCACAGGACGGCCAGGGACCCGGCCCCCAGGTGGAATGCGGCGGTCGCGGCCCGCTTGCGGCGGGGCGCCGCGGACATGAGGGCCATCAGTCGGCCTCCCGGAACGCGCGGACGAGGTAGGAGCAGATGACGCCGAACGCCAGCACGAAGATGACGACGGCGAGGGCGGAGCCGTAGCCCAGGCGCAGGGACTGGAACGCGGTCGAGTACATGTAGGTGCTCAGCAGCTCGGACGAGTGGTAGGGGCCGCCGCGGGTCAGTGCCCACACGACGTCGAAGGAGCGCAGTGAGTCGATGACGATGACGGACAGGACGACGGCGTTGACGCCGCGCAGTTGCGGCAGGGTGACGTGGCGCAAGCGCTGCCACGCCGAGGCGCCGTCGACCTTGGCCGCCTCGTACAGGGCGGGGTCGATGCCCTTGAGGCCGGCCAGGTACAGCACCATGACATAGCCGATCTGCCGCCACAGCGCGGGCACGATCACCGCGTACAGGGCGGTGTCCTGGTCGGCGAGCCAGGCATGGCGCAGGCTGCCGAGGCCGATCGATTCAAGGACCTGGTTGAGGACGCCGTCGGGTTGGTAGATCGCCTGCCAGACCAGGGCGGTGGCCACCAGGGAGAAGACGACGGGCAGGAACAGGGCGGCGCGGTAGAAGCCGACGCCGCGCCGCTCCTGCTGGAGCAGCAGCGCGGTGGCCAGCCCGAGCAGCGCGGACAGCCCGCCGAACAGCACCAGCCACAGCACGGTGTTGCCCGCCGCGTCGAGGAAGATCTCGTCGCCCGCCATCTCCCGGAAGTTGTCCAGGCCGGCGAACTGCGGGGTGGAGACGCCGTCCCAGCGGGTGAGGGAGAGGTAGAAGCCCTGCAGGGCCGGCCAGAACACCCACAGCGCCTCCGCGAGCAGCGGGACGAGCACGAAGACCAGAACCAGCGCAGGAGTACGGCGGGCGCCCCGGCCCCGCCCGACGCGGTGCGGCGGCCGGGCCGGGGCCTTGTGTTCCGGGGCGGTCAGGACTGCCACGTCAGCCCTGCCAGATCTTCGCGGCGTCGCGCTGCCAGTCGGTGAGGATGCTGCCGACGGACTTGGGCTCGGCGAGGAACTTGGTCAGCGCGGTGTCGGCGGTGGGCTGGAGGGCGTCGCTGGAGTCCCGGTTGAAGAACTGGGTGATCTCGGTGGCCGATTCGACGTGGGCGCGGCCCTTCTTCACCAGGTCGGTGCCGGTGTCCTTCGCGTCCGGGTGGCACGGCAGGGCGGTGCCCGAGGACCCCTTGAGGTAGATCTCCTGGGCCTCGGCGGTGGCGAGGTAGCGCAGCAGGTCGACGACCTGGTCGCCGCGGCCCGTGCGGGCGCTGGCGAAGTAGCCGTCGGTGGGGGCCTCCTCGGCCAGCGGGACCTTCGGGTCGATGACGGGGAAGCGGAAGAAGTCGATGTCGTCGAGGGCTTCCTCGGGCGCGGCGTCGGCGAAGAAGGTGCCGATCAGCATCATCCCGGTCCGGCCGTTGAGCAGCGAGGTCGTCGCGTCCTGGAAGGCGACGGCGGTGCCGTTCGGGTCGAAGTACGGGTGCACTTCCGTCCAGCGGTCGAAGACCTTGCGGACCTCGGCGTCGTCGAAGCGGTGCCGGCCGGCGAGCAGCTCGCGGTGGTAGGCGGCGCCGTTGATCCGGATGTCGAGGTAGTCGAACCAGGCCGAGGCGACCCACGGCGTGTTGCCGCCCGCGCCGAGCCCGATGGGGGCGACGCCCTTGCTCTTGAGCTTGCCGCACAGGTCGAGGAAGTCGTCCCAGGTCTCGGGCTCGCTCACGCCCCACTTGGCGAAGTGGGACCTCCGGTAGAACATGCCCCACCAGTAGTACGTGGTGGGCACGAAGACCTTCTTGCCGGAACTCGCCGTGCACAGGCCGTTCAGGGCCTTGGAGTACTTCTTCAGGTCCGGTGACTCCCAGACCTCGCCGAGGTCGAGCAGCAAGTCCTTCTTCGCGTACGCCTCCGCGACCGAGCCGGGGTACCAGGTGTACACGTCCGGCGGGTTGGCGGAGGTGAGGTACGTCGGCAGCTGGGTGCGGAAGGTCTCCGCGGCGACGGTGTTGAGGCTGGCGCGCCCGGAGCCCTTCTTGCCGTACGCGGCGACGAGGTCCTCCATCGCGGCCTTGGCCTGCGGGGCGGAGAGGTTGGACTGGAGGGTCACCGCGCCCTCGGAGGAGCTCTTGCCGGAGGAGGTGGAGGTGACACAGCCGCTGAGCAGCGCCGTGGTCCCGGCGGCGCCGAGTCCGGCGAGGAACCGGCGTCGGCTGGTCTGGTGGTCGGTCATGGGGAACTCCTTGCGGATCCGCGCGAGTTGGGCTTCGGCCGGCACGGGCTTGGGCCCCCTCGCGCGGATCCAGGTTCGCGTGGCGCTCGCGCCACGTCAAGAATAATTACTAATTTATTTGAACTGGGTCCGGTGCACGTAGCCGTCGACTCCGCGGAACACCACGTCGACCGTGCCGCCCGGCCCGGCCACCGCGCCGAGCGCGCCCTCGAAGGCGGCGCTGGGGAACTCGTGCCGCTTCGTCCAGCCCTGCCAGGCGCCGCTCTCGTACCGCTGCTGCCAGAGCGTGTAGTCGCCGGCCCGCGCGTACAGCACGACACCGTCCGCCACGGCCGCCAGCGTCGGGCTGCCGCTCACGGTCCCGCCGAGCGAGGTCCACGGCGACCACTGCCCGGACGCGGTCCGGGACCGTGTCCACACGTCGTCCGCCGCGCTGCGCACGGCCACGTGGACCCCTCCCTCGGCGTCGACGGCCGCGGACGGCCGCCCGTAGACCTGCCGGCCGCCGGGCGTGCCCAGCGAGGACCAGCCGGACGACGGGCCGCGCTGCACGACGCCCCCGTCCGCCCCCCGCGCGAACAGCGTCCAGCGGTCGGGCGCGGTGAACGCCACCGCCGGCGCGTCGGTCACCCGGCCGCCCAGGTCCTGCCACGCCCCCCAGTGGCCGTGGGCGAGGACGCGCCGGTACACCCGGGAGTCGTTGCCGCGCACGAAGACGTCGATCCGGCCGCCCGCGGAGGCGTACGCGGCGGGCTGCCCGAGGATCCGGCCCTTCGTCGGACCGCCGAGCTCGCGCACCCGGGGCCGGCCGTCGGCAGGTGCCGTGTGCTGGACGAGCGAGCCGTCCGTGCCCCGCAGGAACGTGGTCCGCGTGTCGCCGTCGCGCACCACCGCCGGGCTCGCCGACGCCCGCCGGCCCAGGCTGGTGCCGGGGAGGGCGTCGCTGCCGGTGAGCTTCAGGAACGCGGTGCCGTGCGCGGGAACCTCGACCGTGTACGAGTCCGCGTGCACGCCGCGATCGGCACGGGCGCGCAGGTCGCGGATCCGTACGTCGCCGCCGAGGCCCACGTCGGAGAACCGGACGGTGCGCTCGGCCGGCTGGTCGGAACGGTTGAGCAGCACGACCGCACGCCGGCCGTCACCGGCCAGGACCTTGCTGTAGACGTCGCCGACCGAGTCCGTCGCGACCCGGACGCCCTGGACGGCGAGGGGGTCCTGGTTGACCGCGATGATCTCGTGGTTGCGCAGCGTCTCGATCATCTCGTCCGGCAGCGTGCGCGGGTCGGAGCCGAGGACGAGCGGCGAGGCCATCTCGGCCCACATCACGAACTGCGTCGTGGACTCCTCCTGGGTCAGCTCCAGCGACCCGTCGGTCATGCGCCGCATCGGGATGAGGTAGTCCGGGTCGTTGTAGTGGCCCGGGCCCTGCGCCTCGGGGTGCCAGGCGTTGGCGTCCATGTTGCGCAGCACGTTGGGCCACTGCCCGGGGCTGGGCGTGCCCCAGGCGATGTCCGTGCCGGTACGCCAGGAATCGGCGATGGTGGGGGCGTAGGCGTAGGTGTTGTGGGCGTCCTGCTCGGGTGTGTGCGGCAGGCCCCAGTCGTCGGTGAGCGGGTTGCACAGATTCAGCAGCATCTTGCGGCCGGACTTGGCCACGGCGTCGCTGAACTCCTTGAACGCCGGGCCCGGGTCGAGCTTGGCGCCGATCCCGCACAGGAAGTCGACCTTGATGGCGTCGATCTTCCAGCCGGCGAACTGCCGTGCGTCCTCCTCGTAGTGCCCCCGGCTGCCGAGGCCGCAGGTCTTGCCGCCGTCGTAGGTGCCGGCGTCGGTGTAGATGCCTGCCTTGAGTCCGCGCTGGTGCAGGTAGGAGACGAGCGCCGGGATGCCGGAAGGGAAGCGGTCCGGGTGGGCGGCCAGCCGGCCCTGCCCGTCACGCGGGTTGTCGGCCTGCCAGCCGCCGTCCAGCCACACGATGTCGTAGCCGCTGTCCCGCAGGCCGCTGCTGACCAGCTTGTCGGCGACCGCGCGCACTTCGCTCTCGGTCGGCGCGCCCAGACCGTAGTAGGTGTTCCAGCCCATGTAGGGCGTCGGCGCGAGGCCGCTGTCGTAGTACTCGGGTGCGCCCTGGTCGACGGCCGGTTGCGCCGTGGCCGAGGGGGCCGCGGTCACCGCCAGCACGGTCGCGGTCGCGACCGTGATCGCGTGCCGCGTCAGTCGCGGCACGGGGGACGTGCGGGCCTGCGGGTGTGAAGTCACTTGCCTCTCCCGGGGGTTGGGAAGCACGAGGACGTGACGCGGGCCGCGCTGCCGGAGGGGGCCGGGGCGTCACGGCGAAGACTGTGGCGCGTGGCCGGAACCCTGTCAACATTAATTCCTAATTTAATAGAAAGGCAGTCCGGGGGAGTGAGGGGCCGACGGACGCCTTGCGTGCCGCAACTTCGGCCTCACCCGGACCCGTTCGCGGGAGCAAGGTGCTGTTCCGTCCAGATGATCTTGCCGTCCGCCGTGTACCTGGTGCCCCACCTGCTGCTGAGCTGGTCGACGATGAGCAGGCCACGGCCGCCTTCGTCGGTGCTACGGGCCTGGCGCCGGCGTGGGGCGCAGCCACTGGTGTCGTGCACCTCGCAGGTCAGTGACTCGTGCCGGACGAGCCGCAGACGGAACGGGCCGGTGCCGTGGCGGATGGCGTTGGTGACCAGTTCGCTGACGATCAGTTCGGTGACCGGGATCTGGTCCTCCAGCCCCCACCGGGCGAGCTGGGCGGAGGCCAGAGCCCGGGCACTGCCGGCCGCCGACGGCTCGGGGGCGAGTTCCCACGAGACGACCTGGCTCGGGCCGAGCGCGTGGGTCCTGGCGAGGAGCAGGGTGACGTCGTCGCGCGGCGCCTCGGCGGACAGGGCGTCCACCGTGGTCGAGCAGAGCTCGTCGAGCGGGAGCCCGGGGCGCGCGAGGGCGGTGCTCAACCGGCACATGCCGACGCCGATGTCGTGGTCGTGGGTCTCGACCAGACCGTCGGTGTAGAGGGCGAGCGTGCTTCCCTCGGGCAGTTCCTCGGTCGCGGATGCGAAGGGCACCATGCCGACGCCGAGCGGGGCCCCGGTGGGCAGGTCGGGGAAGGTGACGCCGCCGTCCGGGTCGATGATCGCGGGCGCGGGATGGCCCGCCCGGGCCATGGTGCACTGGCGGGTGATCGGGTCGTACACGGCGTAAAGACAGGTGGCGGTCATGGTGGTGCGGGCCGGCTCCGGGACCGAGGCGCCCGCGGACAGGCCGGTGACGGTGTCGTCGAGGCGGGCGAGCAGCTCGTCGGGCGGCAGGTCCAGGTTCGCCAGGGTGCGCACGGCGGTGCGGAGCTGTCCCATGGTGGCCGCCGCGTTGATGCCGTGCCCGACCACGTCACCCACGACCAGCGCCACCCTCGCGCCCGACAGCGGGATCACGTCGAACCAGTCGCCGCCGACGCCGTGGTGGCTGTCCGCCGGCAGGTAGCGCCAGGCGACCTCAGCCGCGGTTCCGCCGGTGGCGTGGTGCGGGAGGAGATGGCGCTGCAGGGCCAGGGCCGCGGAGCGTTCACGGGCGTACCGGCGGGCGTTGTCCAGCGACAGCGCGGCCCTGCTGACGAGTTCCTCGGCCAGCAGCAGGTCGTCCTCCTCGAACGGCAGCGGGTTCTCCGTCCGCAGGAACAGGGCCACGCCGAGGACGGCACCGCGCGCCCGGATCGGAACGATCATCAGGGAGTGCATGGCGTGGTCGCGGACCGTCCTGGCCCGCCTCGTGTCCTGGACGTCGATCCAGGTGCCGGGAGAGGCGTCCAGAAGTGGCTCGAAGTGCGATGTGCCCGAGTGCAGTACGCCGGTGAAGGGCGACGTCGTGGGCACCAGGACCGGCTCTCCGCGCCCGAACAGGGACTCCGGGGCCCCGCGGCGGACCGAGGCGAGGCCCGCACGGCGAAAGGCGGGGACGCACCCGCCCTGCGCGCCGGGACGTGCCGGTGGCTCCTCGCCCCACGGGACCGACTCCGCCAGGTCGACCGTCGCGTAGTCCGCGAGGAGGGGCACGGCGAGGTCGGCCAGTTCCTGCCCGGTCCGCATGATGTCCAGCGTGGTTCCGATGCGCCTGCTCGCCTCGCTCAGAACCGCCAGGCGTTCCCGCGCCCGGCGGCTCTCGGAGACATCCACCGTCACCACGCAGACGCCCAGGGCACGGGCCTGCGCGTCGTCGAGGCGGAAGAACGACGCCAGGAACGTGGGCTCACGGCGCGCGGACGCCGGAGCGAAGGCCCGGAACTCGACGTTCGTCGCCGGAACGCCGCTCTCCAGCACCTGGCGCATCAGCGCCTCGAGCGTCTCGGCCTGCGGGCTGGGCGAGGCCTCCGTCAGCCTGCGCCCGAGCCGTTGCTCAAGGGGCAGGCCGTCCCTTTCCCCCTGGGTGTCGTTCACCCAGGTGCAGCGCAGCTCGGTGTCGCGTATCACCACACCGACCGGCAGGTGGCCGGGCAGTCGCAGGGCGGCCGGGAGAGCGTCCGCCGCCGTGCCGTCCGCCACCCAGGGCGGGAGCGTGGCTCGGCCCGTCGCCGACACGATCCACCGTGCCCCGCCGTCGTGCCCGGACAGCGACTGCACCCACAGGCGGGCGTCGATCCACCGCCCGTCGCGGTGCCGGACCTCGGTGTGGCCGGACCATCCGGAGGGTGCGCGGTCCACCGTCAGGGCCGCCGCGACCGCCCGGCCCGCGGCGTCCGGCAGCAGGCTCGCGGCGGAGCGGCCCACCACCTCGGCGGCCGTGTGGCCCACCAGCCGCTCGGCCGCCTGTGTCCAGCCCACCACGGTGCCCGAGGCATCCAGCAGCGCCATGGCCGTCTCAGCCGCCTGGAAGGCCGTCCGACGGGCGGTCTGATCCTGGCTCGTCGCCGTCTGTGCGGCAGTGTCCATCGGTCTCTGTTTCCTTCCGTGTTCTCGGACGGTGCTTCTGCGTCCCCGCGGACTGTCCTGCTGCGTTCCGGTCGGTCAGTCCTTCTGTGTCCCGCGAACTGCCCTTCGGCGTTCTCGCGAGCCCCGGCGCCGGTGTCCTCGCGATCAGCTGCCGTACCTGGGCCCGGACTCCGCGGTCCAGCCCGCCGCGGCCACCTCCAGCCGGCCGGGCGGGGCGTCCGGGTCCGCCGAGGAGGCAACGAGTACCGGGCCCGTGACGGAGGTCCTGCGGCCGGCGAACTCGGACACGGTGGCCAGCAGGGCGAACACCATCACCCCGGCGCCGTAGAGCGTGGCGGTGGCCTTCAGACCGAGCGACGGTACGGCGAGCCCCGCCAGCACGGCGGGAACGCTGAGGGCCAGATAGCTGACGACGTAGACGGCGGCGATCAGCTTCGCCCGGTCTCCGGGGCCGGCCAGCGCCGCGAGCGAGCGGAAGGCACTCAGGAAGGAGCTGCCGAAGCCGGCGCCGGCGACGGCGGTCGCGAGGAAGAACAGGGGTGCCGAGGACACCGCGAGGGCGAGCAGGGTGAGACCGGTCCCGGCGGCGAGCACCAGCGTCCCGGCGGCCATCACCCGCCGCGGTGGCGCGCTGTGCACCAGCAGCGAAGCAGCCGCTCCCGCGCCGAAGAGGGTGGCCACCACCAGTCCGCCGACCAGATGACTGGCGATGTGCAGCCCCTCCGTGGTCAGCGAGGGGCCGAGCGCGAGGTGGAGGCCACCCAGTGCCCAGGTGGCGATCAGGGCGGGTGCGGCCGCCACGAAGGTCCTGCGGGCATGGGACGGCACGGCGACCCGCGGCCGCAACGAGGCCCAGGCGCCCCGGCGCGGCGTGACCGGCTCCGGCAGCAGGAACACGGCCGCGGCCAGCACCACGAACAGGACTGTGAACAGGGCGAAGACCAGCGTGGTGGGGGCCGGCGCGTACTGCACCAGCAGTCCCGTGCCCAGCGCGCCGGCGGCCAGTCCGACAGCGGGCGCGAGGCTGTTCAGCAGGGGGCCCAGCGACGAGGTCGGTGACGGCTGCAGATCCAGCAGCCCGGCGCTGATGGCACCGGTGGCCGCACCGGTCGCCAGTCCTTGCAGGGCCCGCGCGACGAGCAGCGGCCCGACACCGTCGGCGCTCAGGAACACGACCATGGACGCGGCCTCGACGATCAGCGCCGCGGCGAGCACGGGACGCCTGCCGATGTGGTCGGAGAGTTCTCCGACGGTCAGCAGCGCGACCAGCAGCGCCACGACGTAGATCGCGAAGATCGTGGTGAGCACGGTCGGCGAGAAGCCCCAGCGGTCCTGGTAGACGACGTAGAGCGGGGAGGGTGCGGCGGACGCGGCCAGGATCGCCAGCAGTGTGACGGCCAGCAGCCAGAAGGCGACGGGGCGGGGTATTCGCCCCGTCGGGAGCTTGGGGTGCACGTCGGTTTCTCCTCGGAGGGGGTCCGGGCGGTGGTCGGCGGGAGGTCCGGGCGATGGGCCTGCGGGAGGTGCGTGAGGATCGTTCGCTCGCGGTTGTCCATGCCCCAACGCGGGCAGCCGCCGAGGTAATCCCCTTCTTGGAAATGACCATGTGAGTTAGGATGGAAAGGTGGCCACGAAGGAACGTCCGGAGTCCGCGCGGGACGTGCCCGCGACTGCCGCGGCGGTCGTCGACCTGCTGAATTCCCGGGCGCACGGAACCGTCCGGTCGATGCCGGACACGCTTGTGAACGCGGGGACGGCGAGCGCCGTTCTGCGCCCGTTCGGCCGGTCCGACGCGAGGGAGCCGTCACCGGAGGACCTCACCGAGATCCGCGCCCTGCGCGCGACCCTGATGGACCTTGTGACGGGGCAGGACGAGACCGGGGCGGCGAGGGCCTGGACGGATCTCTCCCGAAGGGCCTCGTCCGTCACGCTGCGACAAGAGTTCTCGGCGCCCGGCAGGGTGCGGATGCGGCAGGTGACCGGCGACCCCGTGATCGGCGGCATCACCCTCGCGGTGGCGGAACTGGTGGAGGACGGCACCTGGTCCCGTATCCGCGTCTGCGCCGATGAGCGCTGCGGCCACGCCTTCTACGACAGCACCCGCAGCCGTACCCAGCGGTGGCACTCCTACGAGATGTGCGGCAACAAGAAGAACGTGGCCGCGTACCGGGCTCGGCAGAAGGCCCGGCTCGAAGGGTGACGCGGGAGGCTGCCGGTGGCCGGCCGAGCCCGGCGGGTCAGTTCGCCCGCCACCATGCGGTGACGGTCCGGGCGTAGTCGTCGGCGCCTTCCTCCCGGACGAAGTGGCCCGGGTCGAGGAGATCGAGCCTGCTGTGGGGCAGGCGCTCGTGCAGGTACTCCGCGTTCGCCACCTGCACCCTCGGCACATCCGGACCCCGGCCACGGTTCCGTAGGAACGCACATGCGATGCATATGGAGCCAGGGACCGGCTCATGCGAAGTGACAGGGGACTTTTCCCTGGCATCTGCGACAGTATGATCGGCGTATGCAGACCTCCCGGATCGGGGACGCGGCCGCCATACCCGGGCGGCCGGTGTCCGGCGGTTGCGGTGCTCAGCCGCGTGGTCGTCGAGAGGCAGTGGACAAGGTCGCAAGACCGTGGCTGAGTCCGTCAGGACCAGAGGGAGTGGACCCGTGATGACCCGATCCATGCGCCGGACCCACCGGATGCTGACGGTGACCGGCGCAGGTGCCGCCGCATTGCTGGCCCTGAGCGCCTGCTCCTCCTCCGACGACTCCGCGTCGGCCCGTTCGGGTTCCTCCGCGTCGGCCGGCGCCTCCGGCGAGGTGTCCGGAGAGGTGACCGTCTTCGCCGCCGCGTCGCTGAAGGAGAGTTTCACGAAGCTGGGCGAGGAGTTCGAGAAGCAGCACCCCGGTACGGAGGTGACCTTCAGCTTCGGCGGCAGCGACGCGCTGGCCGCGAGCATCACCGGTGGCGCCCCGGCGGACGTGTTCGCCTCGGCCAGCCCGAAGACGATGAAGATCGTCACGGACGCGGGGGACGCCTCCGGTACGCCCGCCACCTTCGTCCGCAACCAGCTGGAGATCGCGACCCTGCCGGGCAACCCGGACAGGATCGCCACCCTCGAGGACCTCACGAACCCGGACCTGAAGGTCGTGCTCTGCGACAAGGCGGTGCCGTGCGGCTCCGCCGCGCAGAAGGCCCTCGACGCGAGCGAGCTGACGCTCACGCCCGTCTCCTACGAGGAGGACGTCAAGTCCGCCCTCAACAAGGTGGTGCTCAAGGAGGCCGACGCCGCGGTCGTGTACAAGACCGATGTCCGCGCGGCGGGTGACAAGGTGGAGGGCGTGGACTTCCCCGAATCGGTCGGCGCCGTCAACGACTACCCGATCACCCTGCTCAAGAGCTCGCGGAACACCGAGGCCGCCGAGGCCTTCATCGAGCTGGTGCAGTCCGCCGAGGGCCAGAAGGTCCTGACCGAGGCCGGGTTCCTCAGGCCGTGACCGGTTCCTCACAGGGGCAGGCCGACGCCGCGGACAGCCGGACCGCCGGCCCGAGGCGTCGGCGCGTCCACCCCGGCCGCGGGAGCCGGGGCGTCCTGCGAGGAGCCCCGCTGCCCCTGCTGCTGCCCGCGCTGATCGGCCTGGCGTTCCTGGTCCTGCCGCTCATCGCCCTGCTGTTCAGGGCACCTTGGCGCAGCATGCCCGAACTGCTCACCAGCCCCGAGGTGTGGCAGGCGCTCCGGCTGTCCCTGATCTGCGCGACCGCGGCGACCGCGGTGAGCCTGGTGATCGGGGTCCCGCTGGCCTGGCTGCTGGCCCGGGTCGAATTCCCGGGACGCGGGCTCGTCCGTGCCCTGGTGACGCTGCCGCTCGTCCTGCCACCCGTGGTCGGAGGTGTGGCCTTGCTGATGGCGCTCGGTCGCAACGGTGTCGTCGGACGGTGGCTGGACGACTGGTTCGGGCTCACGCTGCCGTTCACCACCACCGGCGTCGTGGTCGCCGAGGCGTTCGTCGCGATGCCCTTCCTCGTCATCAGCGTGGAGGGCACCTTGCGCGCCGCCGACCCGCGCTACGAGGAGGCCGCCACCACCCTGGGGGCGTCCCGCTTCACGGCGTTCCGCCGGGTCACGCTGCCGCTGATCGCCCCCGGTGTCGCCGCGGGCGCCGTGCTGGCCTGGGCCAGGGCGCTCGGTGAGTTCGGCGCGACGATCACCTTCGCCGGAAACTTTCCCGGCCGCACCCAGACCATGCCCCTCGCCGTCTACCTCGCCCTCCAGAGCGACCCGGAGGCGGCTGTCGCCCTCAGCCTGGTCCTGCTCGCCGTGTCGATCGCGGTGCTCGCGGGGCTGCGTGACCGCTGGATGACCGCCTCATGACCGACACCGAGAAGACCACCATGAGGGCTTCGGCCCCGGCCTCCGAGGGGCTCGACGCCCGGCTGGTGGTGGAGCGCGGCGCCTTCCGGCTCGACGTGGCGCTCACCGCGGCGCCCGGTGACGTGGTCGCGCTCCTCGGTCCCAACGGCGCCGGAAAGACCACGGCGCTGCGGGCACTCGCCGGCCTCGTTCCGCTCACCGGCGGCCATCTCCGCCTCGACGGCGCGGAGTTGGACCGTACGCCTCCGGAGTCCCGCCCGGTCGGCGTCGTCTTCCAGGACTACCTGCTCTTCCCCCACCTCACCGCGCTCGACAACGTGGCCTTCGGACCGCGCTGCCACGGCGCCGGAAAGGCGCAGGCCCGCGCCGAGGCCGCCGGCTGGCTGGACCGCATGGGCCTCGCCGACCACGCCGGCAGCAAGCCACGCAGGCTCTCCGGCGGCCAGGCTCAGCGTGTCGCGCTGGCCCGCGCCCTGGCCACCCGCCCGCGCCTGCTGCTGCTCGACGAACCACTGGCCGCCCTCGACGCCCGAACCCGGCTCGACATCCGCGCCCAGCTCCGCCGCCACCTGGCCGACTTCGAGGCGGTCGCCGTACTGGTCACGCACGACCCGCTGGACGCGATGGTCCTGGCCGACCACCTCGTCGTCATCGAGAACGGCCGTGTCGTCCAGGAGGGCACCCCCGCCGACATCGCCCGCCATCCGCGCACCGACTACATCGCCCATCTGGTGGGGCTCAACCTCTACCGCGGACAGGCCGCAGGGCACACGGTCCAGATCGACGACGGGCCCGCGATCACCACCACCGAGGACCTCACCGGCCCGGTCTTGGTCGCCTTCCCGCCCAGCGCCGTCACCCTGCACCGGGACCGCCCCGCCGGTTCCAGCGCCCGCAACCACTGGCGTTGCGAGGTCGCCGGCCTGGAGGTCCACGGCGACCAGATCCGCGCCGCCCTCACCGGCGAACTCCCCCTCGCCGCCGACCTCACCACCATCGCCGCCGCCGAACTGGAGCTCCGCCCGGGAGGCACGGTCTGGGCGACGGTGAAGGCGACCCAGACGCACGCGTACCCTGCCTAGCGGACCGGGTCGCCGGACGGCCGATCCGGGGTGAAGGCGACTCGGACGCCCGCGCACCTTTCGCGGGGCCGCGACGCGTGGGCTGCTCACCTGCGCCCGCGACGGTCGGCCCGTGCCCGCGACGGTCGGCGCGTGCCCGCGATGGTCGGCGCGTGCCGCGACGGTCGGCCCGTGCCCGCGACGGTCGGCCCGTGCCCGCGACGGTCGGCGCGCGCCCGGCCGTCAACGGGGTGCGGGGGCATGTCGGCATGCGCCCGGTCGCCCACGCCCGTGGCCCTGGTCGGCCCACGCTCGCCCCCCGGACTGGTCCCCGGTTCTCCGTATTCGCGCCCGGCCCCCTGAATCCGTCCCCGCCCCCCGCATTCGTACCCGCCCCGGCATACGTCCCCGGCCCTCCGCCCCCCTCGGCACAAGCCCCGGCCCCGTCGGCACAAGCCCCCGCCCCGAGTCCGTCGCCATACACCGCCGCCGCCCAGCCCCTCGGCATAAGCCTTCCGCCGGCCGACCCGCTGCGCGCAAGCAGGACAGCGACAACTGAAACAGCAGCCCCGGACGGAGCCGGCCCCGGCCCACCCCGGTTCAGGCGGGAACCTTGCAGGGTTCGGTCCGTCGATCGGAGTTGGCCGCGACCTGCTCTGACATCTGATTGTCGAGCAATTACGAAATTGACGCGATATCTTGCGTTCACTTGTCGGGGGTGGTTGAGTGTGGCCCGCCCCACAACGCATCAGCCGACCGGTGGTGGGGCGACCTCCACGTTGATGCCCGAAGGGGTCCACCATGAGAAGTGCCCGGTTCCGCCGTACCCGCCGCGCCGGCGCGGTCGCCCTCGTCTCTGCCCTGACGCTGACCGCCCTCGCCGCCTGCGGCACGAGCAGCAGTGACGACGGCGGCGGTGCCGAAGGGAGCGGCTCGTCAGATCCGTCCGCCCCGCTGGACCCGAAGACGAAGGTGACGATCACGATCGACTGCATGCCTCCGGCGGCGAAGGCGGCCGAGCTGAAGGAGTGGAAGGAGGACGTCGCCGAGTTCAACAAGACCTACCCGAACGTCACCATCGAGGGCCGCTCCACCCCGGGTCAGTGCCTGGAGCCGCCGCGCTTCACCGCCATGCTCAAGGCCAAGTCCCAGCCGGACGTCTTCTACACGTACTTCACCGACCTGGCGCAGGTGCTGGACAACGACGGCGCCGCCGACATCTCCGGGTACGTCAACGACAAGACCGTGCCGCTGCTGAAGGACATCGACCCCAACGTCCTCGGTTCACTCAAGCACGAGGGCAAGCTCTACGGACTGCCCACGAGCAACTACACGATGGGCCTGCTGATCAACCGCAGGCTCTTCGAGCAGGCCGGCCTCGACCCCGACAGCCCGCCGCGCACCTGGGACGAGGTCCGCGCCGCGGCCAAGAAGATCGCGGGCCTCGGCAAGGGCATCGCCGGCTTCGGCGAGTACAGCGCGGGCAACACGGGCGGCTGGCACTTCACCGCGCAGATGTACAGCCTCGGCGGCGACATCGTGGACGCGAGCGGAAGGAAGGCCGCCTTCAACAACGAGCTCGGCAAGCAGGTCGCCGAGAACCTCCACGCCATGCGGTGGGAGGACGACAGCATGGGCCAGACCCAGTTGCTGAAGTGGGGCGACCTCCAGAAGCAGATCGCCACCGACAAGCTCGGCATGTTCCTCGCCGCCCCCGACGACATCGCGTACATGGTCCAGCAACTCGGCGCGAAGTACGAGAACTTCGGCATGGGCCCGATACCCGGCGGCAAGAACACCCTGGCCGGCGGCAACAACTACATGATCAAGCAGGGTATCTCCGGCGACAAGATCAAGGCCGCCGTCGCCTGGCTCAACTTCAAGAACCTCACTGTCGGCAAGGGCCAGTTCGACTGGGCACGCGCCAAGGCGGACGGCCTTCCCGTCGGTGTCCCGCAGCCCAACTTCTGGCTGAACGAGTCCAAGGCCAAGGACGACGCCGCCCGCGCGGAGCACGCCACCATGCCCGTCGCCAATTTCAAGACGTTCATGGACAACCCCGTCCCGGGCAAGGCCGAGCCGCCCAAGGCGCAGGAGATCTACAAGGTCCTCGACAACGTGATGTCCGGCATCCTCACCAACCGCAACGCCGACGTCGGCAAGCTCCTGTCCACCGCCGAGGTGCAGGTCAACCAGGTCCTGGCCAACCAGTGACATGACCGGGCGGGCCGGTTGCGAACCGTGGCCGCCCCGCCCGGCGGCAGCGCGGCAGCCCCGGCAGCAGACCGGCAAGTTCAGTACCAAGGAGCGACGATGTCGGCCCCCAGCCTGACCCCGAGCAAGGCAGGACCTCCCCGCCACTCCCCGCCCCGCGAAGCGGGCCCCGTACCACCCGGTGGCCGGTTCGCCAAGAGCCTGCGGCGCAACCTCACCGCGCACGGCTTCCTCATCGGAGCCGTGATCTGCTTCGCGGTGTTCTCCTGGTATCCCATGGTCAGGGAGTTCCTCCTGGCCTTCCAGAAGACCGAGGGCGGGCAGACGACCTGGGTCGGTCTGGAGAACCTCACCACCGTCTTCAACGATCCGGCCTTCTGGCAGGCGTGGCGCAACACCCTCCTGTTCACCGTGCTGGCGCTGGTCCTCGGCTTCGCCGTCCCGTTCGTCGTGGCGATCGTCATCAACGAGTTCCACCACGGGCAGGGATACCTCCGGCTCCTCGTCTATCTGCCGGTGATGCTTCCGCCGGTCGCCTCGGTCCTGCTCTTCAAGTACCTCTACGACCCCGGATACGGGCTGCTCAACGAGGTGCTGAGCTTTCTCCACCTGCCGCAGCAGCAGTGGCTCCAGGACCCGGACCTGTCCATGCTCTCCGTGGTCATCGCCTCGACCTGGATGAACTTGGGCGGCGCCGCACTCATCTACCTGGCCGCCCTCCAGGGCATTCCCGGCGAGCTGTACGAGGCGGCCGAACTCGACGGTGCCGGTCTCTTCCGCAAGATCTGGCACGTCACCATCCCGCAGACCCGCCTCATCCTCTCCCTGATGCTGCTCATGCAGGTCATCGCGACCATGCAGGTCTTCGTCGAGCCGTTCCTGCTCACCGGCGGCGCCGGCCCGGAGGGCTCCACGACGACGGTCGTCTACCTCATCTACCAGTACGCCTTCAACTTCAACAACTACGGTGCCGCGGCAGCGCTCGGCCTGCTCCTGCTCGTACTGCTCGCCGGATTCTCCGCGGCGTACGTGAAGCTCAGCCGCGCCGAGGACGAGTAGGCCAGGGGAGAGACACCATGTCCACGCGTACGCTCATCTCGCCTGCCCAGCGCGCCAAGCCCCGCGCCAAGGCGGTCTACTGGACCGTCTTCACCCTGGTGGTCGGCGGCTTCACCCTGGTCTTCCTCGGACCGCTGTACTGGCTTGTCTCCAGCGGTTTCAAGGACGCCCAGGAGGTCATCCAGACACCGCCGACCCTGGTGCCGAAGACCTTCACACCCGAGAACTACAGCCGCGCCTGGGAGGTCATGGACCTGGCCTCCCTGCTCTTCAACACCCTCTACTACGCCTTCGGAGCCCTCGCGTTCCAGCTGGTCCTCGACGTGGCCGCCGCGTACTCGCTGTCCAAGCTGCGTCCCGTGCTGGGCAAGGCGATCCTCGGCATGATGCTCGCCACGCTCATGATCCCGGCGACCGTGCTCGTCGTCCCGCAGTACCTGACGGTCCTGGACGTGCCGATCGTCGAGCGCAACCTGCTGAACACCCCGTGGGCGATCTGGCTGCCGTCCGTCACCAACGCGTTCAGCATCTTCCTGCTGAAGCGGTTCTTCGACTCCATCCCGAAGGAACTCCTGGATGCCGCGGCCATGGACGGCGCTTCCCCGACGCGCACCCTGTGGTCGATCGTCCTGCCGATCTCCCGTCCCATCCTGGGCGTGGTGTCGATCTTCGCGGTCGTCGGCGTCTGGAAAGACTTCCTCTGGCCGATGCTCACCCTGCCCGACCCCGCCAAGCAGACGCTCAACGTCGGCATCTACTCGCTGTCCAACGGCGTGCCGGTGAACGTGCTGATCGCCGCGCTGACCATCGCCTCCCTGCCCACATTGCTGATCTTCCTGGTCTTCCAGCGCAACATCATGAGCGGCCTCACCGCCGGCGGACTCAAGGGCTGACCCCGGCCCGGTCCGCGCCGCACGGTCCGCCCCACCCGGTCCGCCCTCCCAACCGAAGCCTTCGCCGCCGGCCTGTCCGACGCCCCGCTGTCCGGGCCGGCGGCGAAGATCCACCCTGCCCGAAAGGAATGCCCCGTGGCAGCCCCTCACTCGCCCCGAACCGACGCCTGGTGGCGTGACGCCGTCATCTACCAGGTGTACCCGCGCAGCTTCGCCGACGGCGACGGCGACGGAACCGGGGACCTCGCGGGCGTCCGTGCGAGACTGCCCTATCTCGCCGAACTCGGCGTGGACGCCGTCTGGTTCACCCCCTGGTACGCCTCCCCGATGGTCGACGGCGGATACGACGTCGCCGACTACCGCGCCATCGACCCCGCCTTCGGCACCCTCGACGAGGCCGAGAAGCTGATCGCCGAGGCCGCCGCCCTCGGTGTCCGGGTCATCATCGACATCGTCCCCAACCACGTGTCCGACCAGCACGCCTGGTTCCGGGCGGCCCTGGCGTCCGGACCCGGCAGTCCCGAGCGGGAGCGCTTCCACTTCCGGCCCGGACGCGGGGCGAACGGCGAACTCCCGCCCAACGACTGGCCCTCCCAGTTCTCCGGCACCACATGGACCCGCGTCCCCGACGGCGAGTGGTATCTGCACCTCTTCACGCCCGAGCAGCCCGACCTCAACTGGGCCCACCCGGACGTCCGCAGGGAGCACGAGGAGGTGCTCCGCTTCTGGTTCGAGCGCGGTGTCGCGGGGGTGCGGATCGACTCCGCCGCCCTGCTCGTGAAGGATCCCGCGCTCGCCGACTTCGTGGAGGGCGTCGACCCCCACCCCTACATAGACCAGGACGACCTGCACGTCATCTACCGCTCCTGGCGGGCGATCGCCGACGAGTACGGGGCCGTCTTCGTGGGCGAGGTCTGGCTGCCCGACGCCGAACGCTTCGCCCGCTATCTGCGCCCCGACGAACTCCACACCGCGTTCAACTTCAACTTCCTCACCTGCCCCTGGGAGGCGGACCGGTTGCGCCGCACCATCGACGCGACCCTCGCCGAGCACGCCCCCGTCGGTGCCCCCGCCACCTGGGTGCTCTGCAACCACGACGTCACCCGGACCGTCACCCGTTACGGTCGCGAGGACACCGGGTTCGACTTCGCCAAGAAGCGCTTCGGCACCCCCACCGACCTTGCCCTCGGCACCCGGCGGGCCCGTGCCGCGGCGCTGCTCACCCTCGCCCTGCCCGGTTCCGTCTACCTCTACCAGGGCGAGGAACTGGGCCTGCCCGAGGCCGACATACCGCCGGCGCGTGTCCAGGACCCCATGTACTTCCGCTCCGGCGGCGTCGATCCGGGCCGCGACGGCTGCCGGGTGCCACTGCCCTGGGAGGCCGAGGCACCGTCGTACGGCTTCGGGACGACGTCGCAGCCCTGGCTGCCGCAGCCCGCGGACTGGGCCGGCCGCGCCGTCGACCGTCAGCGCACCGACCCGGAGTCGATGCTCACGCTCTACCGCGAGGCACTGCGGCTGCGCCGGTCCGAGCCGGGCTTCGGCGACGGAGCCCTGTCCTGGCAGCCGGCCGCGGAAGGCGTCCTCTCCTTCGCCCGGGCGGGCGGCCTGCTCTGCGTCGTGAACCTCTCGGACCGGCCGGCCGTACTTCCGCGGCACGAACGGCTGCTCCTCGCCAGCGGTCCGCTCGACGCCGACGGAGCGCTGCCGCGGGACACGGCGGTATGGCTGCGGGCCTGAACGACTCCGTGCTGGACCGCCGGATTCCGGAAAGGAAATGATGCAATCCACTTACACAACTTGCGTCAGTTTTGCGCTAACGTTGCGTGTATGACGCGACGACTTGCTCAGGTGGCGAAGAAGGTGGGGGTCAGCGAGGCGACGGTCAGCCGTGTCCTCAATGGCAAGCCCGGGGTCTCCGAGGCGACCCGGCAGTCCGTGCTCACCGCCCTCGACGTCCTCGGGTACGAGCGGCCGACCCAGCTGCGCGGAGAGCGAGCGCGGCTCGTCGGCCTCGTGCTCCCGGAGCTGCAGAACCCGATCTTCCCCGCGTTCGCCGAGGTCATCGGCGCAGCGCTGGCGCAGCAGGGGCTGACCCCCGTGCTGTGCACGCAGACCCGCGGGGGTGTCTCCGAGGCCGACTACGTGGAGCTGCTGCTCCAGCAGCAGGTCTCGGGCGTGATCTTCGCCGGCGGACTCTTCGCGCAGGCCGACGCGCCGCACGACCACTACCACCAGCTGGCGGAGCGGAAGATCCCCGTCGTCCTGGTCAACGCGTCGATAGAGGGGCTGGACTTCCCCTGTGTCGCCTGCGACGACGCCGTTGCCGTCGAGCAGGCCTGGCGTCACCTCGCCTCCCTGGGGCATGAGCGGATCGGCCTGGTTCTCGGTCCCGCCGATCACGTGCCCTCGCGTCGCAAGCTGGAGGCCGCCGCGGCGGCGGCGAAGGCCGCCGGCATGCCGTGGGCCGACGAGTTCGTCGAGCGGACGATCTTCTCACTGGAAGGGGGGCAGGCCGCGGCGGCCCGGCTGCTGGAGCGCGGGGTCACCGGCATCGTGTGCGCCAGCGACCCGCTCGCCCTCGGGGCCATCAGGGCCGCCCGCCGGCGGGGGCTCGCCGTCCCCTCCGAGGTGTCGGTCGTGGGGTACGACGATTCGGCCTTCATGACCTGCACGGAACCGCCCCTGTCGACGGTGCGTCAGCCCATCGAGGCCATGGGCCGCGCGGCGGTGGACCTGCTGTGCGCGCAGATCCAGGGGACCCACGCGCACCCCGGCGAGCTGCTCTTCGAGCCCGAGCTCGTCGTGCGTGGCTCGACCGCCCCGCCGCCGGTCCGCTGAGCGCGCCCGGGCACCGCGTCCTTCTCCTCATCTGACTTCGCGTCACCCCACGGCACCGGTGGCGGCCCCTCGGCGGGCCCGCCACCGGTGCCGTCGTCGTTCCGGTGGCACTCGTCTGCCGTGTGCATGACGAAACCGTTGACAAAGATGCCAGCCAGTAGAAACCTGTCACCTTGGCGATGCAAATGAGTCACAGAATTACTCAAGAAATCGTCCTGCCGTCGCCGTTCCTTATTGGAGTCATGCTGGGTCCCGCGCGTGACCTCCTCGTCCCCTCTTCAGGCATTCGCGGGCGCGCGTTCGCACCCGCCTCCTGGAGACGGCGAGAGGTCGTGCGCCGCGCCCGGATCGTGGAGAGGCCACCATGAGAGGCACACATCCGAGCAGGCGGCTGGGGGTCGGTCTGCTGACAGCGGGCCTGCTCGCCGTCGGACTGCTACCCGCCCCCGCTCATGCGGCGGCGGAGACCAACCTCGCCCTCGGGAGAGCGGCGACGGCCGGGGGAGCGCACGGCGGCTACCCGGCGGCCAATGTCACCGACGGAAGCCAGCAGTCGTACTGGGAGGGCCCGACGGGCTCCTTCCCGCAGTGGGTGCAGGTCGACCTGGGCGCGCAGACACCCCTCGATCGGGTCGTGCTGAAGCTGCCCACCGGCTGGGAGGCGCGCTCCCAGACGCTGGCCGTCCTCGGCAGCACCGACGGAAACTCCTTCAGTACCCTCGCCGCCGGGCAGGCACGCTCGTTCGACCCGTCCCGGGCGAACACCGCGAACATCGACCTGCCCACCGCGACCGCCCGGTTCGTCCGGGTGCAGGTGGCGTCCAACACGGGCTGGAACGCCGCCCAGCTGTCCGAGCTCGAGGTCTACGGCGACGACGACTCGGGCCCGGTCGACCCACCGATAGAAGGGACGAACCTGGCACGGAACAAGCCGATCGCGGCGACCTCGACCACGCAGAACTACGTGGCGGCGAACGCCAACGACGACAACACCGGCACCTACTGGGAATCGGCGGGCTTCCCGGCCGGCCTGACGGTCCAGCTCGGCGCGGACGCGGACGTCGAGGCCGTGGTCGTCAAGCTGAACCCGGACCAGATCTGGGGACCGAGGACCCAGTCCCTGGAGGTCCTGGGCCGTGCGCACGGTTCCTCGGACTTCACCTCGCTCAAGGCCCGTAGCACCTACGCCTTCAGCCCCTCCTCGGGCCAGAACGCCGTCGTCATCCCGGTGACCGCCCGCGTCGCCGACGTCCGGCTCACCTTCTTCTCCAACACCGGAGCCCCCGGCGCACAGGTCGCGGAGGTCCAGGTCCTCGGCACGGCCGCACCCGCGCCGGACCTCGTCCTGACCGACTTGACCTGGACCCCGGCCTCCCCGTCCGAGGCGGACGACGTGACGGTCCGGGCCACCGTCCGCAACGCCGGCACCGCCCCGGCGCCCGCGACGACCACCCATGTCAGCGTCGAAGGCACCGTGGCCGGCTCCGCCCCGGTCGCCGCCCTCGCGGCCGGTGCGTCCACCACCGTCAGCGTCCCCGTCGGCCGGCGCCCCATGGGCTCGTACACCGTCTCCGCCGCCGTCGATCCGAGCGACACCGTCGCCGAACTGGACAACAGCAACAACAGCCGCACAGCGGCGACGAAGCTGACCGTCACCCAGAGCCCGGGGCCGGACCTGCGGGTCACCGGCATCACCACCAGCCCGGCGGCACCCACGGTCGGCACGCCCGTCTCCTTCACCGTCGCGGTAAACAACCGCGGCACCACCGGCGTCCCCGCGGGCACCGTCACCCGTCTCACCGTCGGCGGCACCACCTTGCAGGGCACCACGGGCGCCATCGCCGCGGGGCAGACGGCGAACGTCGCCATCAGCGGCACCTGGACGGCCACCAGCGGCGGCGTGACCCTGACCGCCACGGCCGACGCCACCGGCACTCTCGCCGAGACCGACGAGAACAACAACGTCTTCGCCCGTTCCCTCGTCGTCGGACGCGGAGCCGCGGTCCCGTACACCGAGTACGAGGCCGAGGACGCCCGCTACAGCGGAACGCTGCTCACCGCCGACAAGAAGCGCACCTTCGGGCACACCAACTTCGCCACCGAGTCCTCCGGACGCCAGTCGGTCCGCCTCAACAGCACGGGCGACTACGTGGAGTTCACCTCGACGAACGCCGCCAACTCCGTCGTCGTGCGCAACTCCATCCCCGACTCCGCGGCCGGCGGTGGCCGCGAGGCCACCATCAGCCTGTACGCCGACGGCACCTTCGTCCGCAAGCTGACGCTGTCCTCCAAGCACAGCTGGCTCTACGGCAGCACGGACGACCCGGAGGGACTCACGAACCGGCCCGGCGGTGACGCCCGGCGCCTCTTCGACGAGTCGAACGCGCTGCTGACCCAGTCGTATCCGGCGGGCACGAAGTTCCGCCTCCAGCGGGACGCGGGCGACACCGCCGACTTCTACATCATCGACCTGATCGACCTGGAGCAGGTCGCGCCCCCGGCCGCCAAGCCGGCCGCTTGCACCTCCGTCACCGAGTACGGCGCGGTCCCCAACGACGGCATCGACGACACCGACGCGATCCAGCGCGCCGTCACCGCCGACCAGAAGGGCGAGATCGCCTGTGTGTGGATACCCGCCGGGCAGTGGCGCCAGGAACAGAAGATCCTCACCGACGACCCGCTCGACCGCGGCACCCACAACCAGGTCGGCATCCGTGACGTGACGATCCGCGGCGCCGGCATGTGGCACTCGCAGCTGTACACGCTGACCCCGCCCCACCAGGCGGGCGGAATCAACCACCCGCACGAGGGCAACTTCGGCTTCGACATCGATCACAACACGCAGATCTCCGACATCGCCATCTTCGGCTCCGGCACCATCCGCGGCGGCGACGGAGGCGCCGAGGGCGGCGTCGGTCTCAACGGCCGCTTCGGCAAGAACACCAGGATCAGCAACGTGTGGATCGAGCACGCCAACGTCGGTGTCTGGGCCGGCCGCGACTACTCCAACATCCCCGAGCTGTGGGGCCCCGGCGACGGCCTGGAGTTCACCGGCATGCGGATCCGCAACACCTACGCCGACGGCATCAACTTCGCCAACGGCACCCGCAACTCCACGGTCTACAACTCCTCCTTCCGCAACACCGGCGACGACGCCCTTGCGGTCTGGGCCAGCAAGTACGTCAAGGACACCTCGGTGGACATCGGCCACGACAACCACTTCCGCAACAACACGATCCAGCTGCCCTGGCGGGCCAACGGCATCGCCGTCTACGGCGGTTACGGCAACACGATCGAGAACAACGTGGTCTCCGACACCATGAACTACCCGGGGATCATGCTGGCGACCGACCACGACCCGCTGCCCTTCTCCGGGCAGACCCTCATCGCCAACAACGCGCTGTACCGCACGGGCGGGGCGTTCTGGGGCGAGGCACAGGAGTTCGGCGCCATCACGCTCTTCGCGCAGGGACCGGACATTCCCGGAGTCACCATCCGTGACACCGACATCCACGACTCGACCTACGACGGCATCCAGTTCAAGACGGGCGGCGGCGCGATGCCGGGCGTGAAGGTCGCCGACGTCCGCATCGACAAGTCGGTGGGCGGCTGCGGCGTCCTCGCGATGAGCGGAGCCAGAGGCAGCGCGACCCTGACGAACGTGACCATCACCGACTCGGCGGAGGGCGACGTCTGCGTCGAGCCGGGCTCGCAGTTCGCCGTCAACCGCAACTGATCCGACAGCACCGGTGCGGCGGCCCGTCCCCCCCGGCGGGCCGCCGCGCGTCAGATCCGGACACCATCCCCGAGCCGCGACTCGCACCCGGTGTGCGAGCCCGAAATGCGAGGACCGATGACCACCCCCACCTGGAGATCACGGGGCCTGAGCGCCGTGGTCGCGACGAGCCTGCTGGCATTGGGCGGTCCACTGATGACCGCCCGGGCGGCGGGCGGACCCAACATCGCCCTCGGCGACACCGCGTCGGCGAGCAGTGCCGGCGCCGAGTACGGCGCCGCGCACATCACGGACGGCAACCAAGGCACGTACTGGGAGAGTGCCGGCGCGAACCTGCCGCAGTGGGTGCAGGCCGACCTCGGCACCACCGAGCGCGTCGACGAGGTCGTCCTGAAGCTGCCCGCCGGCTGGGAGTCCCGCACCCAGACCCTGTCCGTCCAGGGCAGCGCCGACGGCACCAGCTTCTCCACCCTGAAGAGCTCAGCGGCCTACACGTTCAGCCCAGGAGCCGGAAACTCCGTCACCGTCTCCTTCCCGGCCACCCGGACCCGCTTCGTCCGCGTCGCCGTCACCGCCAACACCGGCTGGCAGGCGGCGCAGCTCTCCGAGCTGGAGGTGCACTCCGCCGACGGGTCCTCGACGAACCTCGCGGCCGGCAAACCCCTGAAGGCCAGCAGCCACACCGAGGTGTACGCGGCCCCCCACGCGAACGACGGCAACCGGGCCAGCTACTGGGAGAGCGCCAACCACGCCCTCCCGCAGTGGCTCCAGGCCGACCTCGGTGCCTCTGTCGCCGTGAACCGCGTCGTACTGAAGCTCCCGGCCGGATGGGGCAGCCGCAGCCAGACCCTGAAGATCCAGGGCAGCGCCGACGGCAGGGACTTCACCGACCTCTCGGCCTCCCGGGCCTACACCTTCGACGCGGCGAACGACAACACCGCGACGATCTCCTTCGACTCGGCCACCACACGCCACGTCAGGGTCCTGGTGACCGCGAACACCGTGCAGCCGGCCGCCCAGATATCCGAGCTGGAGATCTACGGCCCCGCCGACGGCGACACCCAGGCCCCGGGCGCGCCCGCGAACCTGGCCTTCACCGAGCCCGCGACCGGGCAGATCAGGCTCAGCTGGAACCCCGCCACCGACAACGTCGGCGTCGCCGGGTACGACATCTACGCCAACGGCTCCCTGCTGTCCACCGTCGCCGGGAACGTCACCACGTTCACCGACAGCCGGCCCGCGAACCAGACGGTGTCGTACCGCGTGCGCGCCCGCGACGCCGCCGGGAACCAGTCCGGAGACAGCAACACCGTCACCCGCGTCGGTGACGGCGGCGACACCCAGGCGCCCACGGCACCGGCGAACCTGGCCTTCACCGAGCCCGGCACCGGCCGGATCAAGCTGACCTGGACGGCCTCCACCGACAACGTCGGGGTGACCGGCTACGACATCTACGCCGACAACGTCCTGCGGGACAGCGTGTCCGGCGACGTCACCACGTTCACCGACACCCAGCCGGAGACCAGCACCGTCACCTACCACGTCCGTGCCAAGGACGCGGCGGGCAACCAGTCGGGCAACAGCAACAGCGTGACCCGCAACGGCAGCGGCGGCAACGGCTCGAACCTCGCCGTCGGCAAGCCGATCGACGCCTCCTCCACGGTGCACACCTACGTCGCCGCGCACGCCAACGACAACAACACGGCCACCTACTGGGAGGGCGCGGGCGGCAGCTACCCCAACACCCTCACCGTCAAGCTGGGTGCCAACGCCGACCTCGACCGGCTCGTGCTCAAACTGAACCCGGACACCGCGTGGTCCGCCCGCAACCAGACCGTCGAGGTCCTCGGCCGGGAGCAGAACGCCTCCGGCTTCACCAGCCTGGTCGCGGCGAGGAGCTACGCCTTCGACCCGGCGAGCGGCAACACCGTCACCATCCCGGTCACCCGCCGAGTCGCCGACGTGCAGCTGAAGTTCACCGCCAACACCGGTGCCCCGGCCGGTCAGGTCGCCGAGTTCCAGGTCGTCGGCGTGCCCGCGCCCAACCCCGACCTGGTGGTCACGAACCTGACCACCTCGCCCGCCGCGCCCGTCGAGTCGGACGAGATCACCGCGCTGGCCACCGTCCGCAACGACGGCCCGGCCGCCGCGGCGGCGAGCAAGGTCGCGCTGCGCCTGGGCGGCACCAAGGTCGCGACCGCGGACGTCCCCGCCCTGGCAGCCGGCGCGCAGGCCACCGTCAGCGCCTCCATCGGGGCCCGCGACGCCGGCTCGTACGAGCTGAGCGCCGTCGCCGACGAGGCGAACGCCGTCGTCGAGCAGAACGAGACCAACAACACCCACACCCGGGCCACCCCGCTGGTGGTCAAGCCCGTGGCCGGCTCCGACCTGGTCGCCTCCTCGGTGACGACCACGCCTTCCAGCCCGGCCGCCGGAGACACCGTCACCTTCAAGGTGACGGTGCGCAACCAGGGCAACGAGCCGAGCGCGTCCGGCAGCCACGGCGTGACACTCAGCCTCCTCGACCAGCAGGGCGCGACCGTCAAGACGCTGACCGGTGCCCACAGCGGCACCCTGGCGCCCGGGGCCTCGGCGGAGGTGAACCTGGGCCCGTGGACGGCGGCCAACGGCTCGTACACGGTGAAGACCACCCTGGCCGACGACGCCAACGAACTGCCGGTCAAGCGCGCGAACAACATCTCCACGCAGCCACTGTTCGTCGGCCGCGGCGCCAACATGCCGTACGACATGTACGAGGCCGAGGACGGCGCGGCCGGCGGCGGCGCCTCCGTCGTCGGACCGAACCGCACCATCGGCGACATGGCAGGCGAGGCGTCCGGACGCAAGGCGGTGAACCTGGACGCGACCGGCGAGTACGTCGAGTTCACCACCCGCGCCGCCACCAACACGCTGGTCACCCGCTTCTCGATCCCGGACGCTCCCGGTGGCGGCGGCATCGACTCCACCCTCAACGTCTACGTCGACGGCGTGTTCAAGAAGGCATTGCCGCTGACCTCGAAGTACGCCTGGCTGTACGGGGCGGAGGCCGCGCCCGGCAACTCACCCGGCTCGGGTGCTCCGCGGCACATCTACGACGAGGCGCACCTGATGTTCGGGGAGACCGTCCCCGCGGGAGCCAAGATCCGGTTGCAGAAGGACGCCGCGAACAACGCCGCCCACTACGCGATCGACTTCGTCAACCTGGAGCAGGTCGCGCCGGTCGCCAACCCGGACCCCGCCACGTACACCGTGCCGGCCGGCTTCACGCACCAGGACGTGCAGAACGCGCTCGACCGGGTGCGTATGGACACCACCGGCAAACTCGTCGGCGTCTACCTGCCGCCAGGCGACTACCGGACGTCGAGCAAGTTCCAGGTGTACGGCAAGGCGGTCAAGATCGTCGGCGCGGGCCCCTGGTACACGCGCTTCCACGCGCCCGCCACCCAGGACAACACCGACGTCGGTTTCCGCGCCGAGGCCGCGGCCAAGGGCTCGCTCTTCAAGGGCTTCGCCTACTTCGGCAACTACACCTCGCGGATCGACGGCCCGGGCAAGGTGTTCGACTTCGCCAACGTGTCGGACATCGTCATCGAGGACATCTGGAACGAGCACATGGTGTGCCTGTACTGGGGCGCCAACACCGACCGGATCACCATCAGGAACTCCCGGATCCGGAACATGTTCGCCGACGGCGTCAACATGACCAACGGCTCGACGGACAACCTCGTGACCAACAACGACGCACGCGCGACCGGTGACGACAGCTTCGCGCTGTTCTCGGCCATCGACGCGGGCGGCGCGGACATGAAGAACAACGTCTACGAGAATCTGTCCTCCACCCTGACCTGGCGGGCCGCCGGCGTGGCCGTCTACGGGGGCTACGACAACACCTTCCGCAACATCCACATCGCCGACACCCTGGTCTACTCGGGCATCACGATCTCCTCGCTGGACTTCGGCTACCCGATGAACGGCTTCGGGACCGGGCCGACGGCTTTCGAGAACATCTCGATCGTCCGGGCCGGTGGCCACTTCTGGGGCAACCAGACCTTCGGCGGCATGTGGCTGTTCTCCGCCTCGAAGGTCTTCCAGGGCATCCGCGTCAAGGACGTCGACATCGTCGATCCCACCTACAGCGGGATCATGTTCCAGACGAAGTACGACGGCGGCGGCCGCCCGGAGAACCCCGTGAAGGACACCGTCTTCACCGACATCTCCATCACCGGCGCCCGCCGGAGCGGGGACGCCTGGGACGCCAAGTCCGGCATGGGCATCTGGGTCAACGAGATGCCCGAACCCGGGCAGGGCCCGGCGGTCGGCGAGGCCACGTTCAACTGTCTGCGCATGAGTGACAACGCCGAGAACATCCGCAACACCACGACCACGTTCAAGCTCGACATCAACCCCTGCTGATCCGGGACTCCGCCCCCTCACCATGACGACGGCGCCCGCCGCACTCCGCGGCGGGCGCCGCCGTACTGCCCTTCGAAGCGTGCGCCGTGATCTCCCCGCGGGCCGTCGGCCCAGCGGTTGGCGTGCACGCGCTGGTGCCGGAGGGGCAGGATGGAGGGGCCGGAGTACGGACGCCGGCCGGCTCGCGGTCCTGTCCGGCAGACGGCAGTCCGATCGGCGGCCGGAGGGAGCCTTGGGCATGGGTGCGACCGAACCGTTCCGGGGTGAGCCCGGCGCGGCGGGCGTGGTCGCGTCCGGGCCGGGCGGCCTGCTCGACGTGCTGAACGTGGCCGCCGTCCTGCTCGATTCCGCGGGCAGGATCGATCTCTGGAGCCCGCAGGCCGAGATCCTCTTCGGTTACACGGCCGACGAGGCCGTCGGCCAGTACGCCGGCCGCCTGCTGATCGACGAGGAGCACCTCGACACGGTGCTGGCACTGTTCGACCAGGTCATGCGGGACGGCGAGAGCTGGGCGGGGGTCTTCCCGGTCCGGCACAAGGACGGCAGCACGCGCCTGGTGGAGTTCCGCAACATGCGGCTGCTGGACGACCAGCGCGAGTACTGGGCGCTGGGGCTGGCCGCGGACCAGGCGACACTGCGGCGGGTGGAGCGGAACCTGGCCCTGTCCGACCAGCTGGTGTCCCAGTCCCCGATCGGACTGGGAATGCTGGACACCGAGCTCCGGTACATCTCCGTCAACCCCGCGGAGGAACGGATGAACGGCGTGCCGGCCGCCGAGCACGTCGGCCGCCACGTCAGCGAGGTGCTGCCCTTCCTCGACCAGTCCTTCGAGGCAGCCATGCGTGAGGTCCTCACCACCGGAATCCCGATCCTGGACCAGTACACCGTGGGCCGCACGGCCGCCGACCCGGACAACGATCACGCCTGGTCGGTCTCGTTCTACCGGCTCGAAGCCCCCAACGGGAAGGTGCTGGGAGTAGCCACCTCCAGCGTCGACGTCACCGACCGGCACCGCGCCGTGGAAGAGCAGCGCCGCACCGCCCTCACCCTGCAGCGCAGCCTGCTGCCGCACCCCCCTGCGCGTCGCCCCGGTCTCGACGTCGCCTACCGCTACCGCCCCGCACAGGCCACCATCGAGATCGGCGGCGACTGGTTCGACGTCATTCCCCTGGCGGGCGACAAGACGGCGCTCGTCGTCGGTGACGTCATGGGCAGCGGCGTCGCGGCCGCCGCGGCCATGGGGCAGCTGCGCACCGCCACGCGTACGCTGGCCGAGCTCGATCTGGCGCCCGACCAGGTCCTGCATCATCTCGACCACATCACCGACGGTCTGGAGACCCTCGCGACCTGCGTCTATGCCGTGTTCGATCCCAGCACCGGGCAGTGCTGCGTCTCCCTCGCCGGGCACCTGCCGCCGGTCCTGCTCCGCTCCGGCGGCGCCCGCGATCTCCTCGACCTGCCCACGGGCGCGCCCCTGGGCGGCTGCGGCATTCCCTTCGACGCCACCGCCCTCGACTTCGGGCCGGGGGATCAGCTCGTGCTTTACACCGACGGTCTGGTCGAGCGGCGCGACCTGCCGATCGACTCGTGCCTGGACGCTCTCCTCGCTGTCCTCGACGACCCCGCCCGGCCGCTGGACGCCACCTGCGACCTGCTGCTGCACATCCTGCGCGACGGGGATGACCACGACGACGTGGCCCTGCTCATCGCCCGGGCGTGTCAGGGCCCTGCCGGGGGCACGGGAAGCTGAGCGGCGGCTGACTGCCGGGGCCTGGTGGCCCGCACGAGCGCGGAGTACATGCCGTCCGCGACCGCGTGGGTCGGGGTGATCTCGATGTCGGTGAATCCGGCGGCCTCGAGACCCCGGCGGTACTCGGCGAAGGAGAGCGCGCCGGCCATGCAGCCGACGTGGTCGCCGCGCTCGGCGCGTCGTTCGGGGGTCAGGGTGTCGTCGGCGACGACGTCGCAGAGGCCGATCCGGCCGCCGGGCCTCAGTACGCGGAAGGTCTCGGCGAACACGTCCGGCTTGTCCGTCGACAGGTTGATGACGCAGTTGGAGATGACCACGTCGACGCTGTTCGCGGGCAGGGGGATGGCTTCGATCGTGCCCTTGAGGAACTCGACGTTCGCCGCGCCCGCCTTCCGGGCGTTGGCCAGGGCCAGCTGGAGCATCTCGTCGGTCATGTCGAGGCCGTATGCCTTGCCGGTGGGGCCGACGCGGCGGGCGGAGAGCAGGACGTCGATGCCGCCGCCGGAACCGAGGTCGAGGACGCGTTCGCCCTCGCGAAGTCCGGCGACGGCGGTGGGGTTTCCGCAGCCGAGGGAGGCGGCCACGGCTTCGACGGGCAGGGCGCCGCGCTCGTCGTCGCCGTAGAGGGTGGAGCCGAAGTTCTCGTCGACCTCGGTCGGCTCGGGGCCGCAGCAGGCGGTGCCGCCCTCGGCGACCTTCAGGGCCGCTTCCGCGTACCGCCTGCGGACGGTCTCACGCAGGTCGGTGTTCTCTCCGTTCATGACGCACTCCTCGAAGGCGGGACCGGTGGCCGGGCTCGGAACGGTGCCCGGAACTGTGTATCGACGTTCGTTGATACAACCTTGCGCCTTGAATCGAGGGGTGTCAATATAGAGGTATGTCGAAGCAAGAGCTTGAGGTGATCGGCCAGGACGCCGGTTGCTGTGAAGGCCTGGCCGCCGCGCCCTTGGGATGAGGCGCGGGCCGCGGAGCTGGCACGCCTCTTCAAGGCCCTGGGCGACCCGGTGCGGCTGCGGCTGCTGTCGATGATCGCCTCGCCCGGGGAGGGCGGCGAAGTGTGCGTGTGCGAGCTGACACCGGCCTTCGAGCTGTCCCAGCCGACGATCTCCCACCATCTCAAGCTGCTGCGGCAAGCCGGCCTCATCGACTGCGAGCGCCGTGGCACCTGGGTCTACTACCGGGTGCTGCCCGGGGTCCTGGAGCAGCTCGCCGCGTTCCTGTCGGCGCGGCGGACCGCCGAGACCACCGCGTGAGCGCGCCACTGATGCGGCGGGTCGCCGCCGAAGCTCTGGGGACCGGTCTGCTGGTGGCGGTCGTCGTCGGCTCGGGCATCCAGGCGGCCGAGCTGTCGCGGGACCCCGGCGTGCAGTTGCTCGCCAACTCCTTCGCCACCGTCCTCGGTCTGGCCGTGCTGATCACGCTGTTCGGGCCGGTCTCCGGCGCGCACTTCAACCCCGCCGTCACTCTCGCCGTCTGGGTCATCGGCCGCCGGGACGGCACGGGCCCGGCCCTGCGGGAGGTCGCGGCGTACGTGCCGGCGCAGGTGGCCGGGGCGATCGGCGGCGCGGTCCCGGCGGACGCCGTGTTCGCCCGGCCGCTGGTGAAGTTCTCCACCCACGACCGTTTCGCCGGGCACCTGTGGCTGGGTGAGGCCGTCGCCACGGCAGGGCTGATCCTGCTCGTCCTCGGCCTGGACCGCATCGGCCGCGCCGCCCTCGGCCCGGCCGCCGTGGCCTCGTACATCGGGGCGGCCTACTGGTTCACCTCCTCCACCTCCTTCGCCAACCCGGCGGTGACCATCGGCCGCGCGTTCACCGACACCTTCGCCGGGATGGCCCCCGGCTCCGTGGCGCCGTTCGTCGCGGCGCAACTGCTCGGCGCCGCTCTGGGGCTGGGCGCCGTGGCGCTCGTCCACGGGCGTCCCGCTCGCGCGGCTGACGTCGCCGTCCCGCAGGGCGAGCCCCGGCTCGCCTCCTCCTGACCGCCTACCGCAAGGACACCTGCCATGAGTACCTCACGTCCCTCCGTGCTGTTCGTCTGCGTCCACAACGCCGGCCGCTCCCAGATGGCCGCCGCTTTCCTCGCCCGTCTCGCGGCCGGCCGGGTGGAGGTCCGCGCGGCGGGTTCGGCTCCGGCCGACGCCGTGAATCCCGCCGTCGCGGCGGCGATGGGGGAGCGCGGCATCGACATCTCCGCCGAGATCCCGAAGATCCTCACCACCGAAGCCGTGCGGGCGTCCGACGTGGTGATCACCATGGGGTGCGGTGACACCTGTCCCGTGTTCCCGGGCAAGCGGTATCTGGACTGGCAGCTGGACGACCCCGCGGGCCAGGGTGTCGATGCCGTCCGCCCGATCCGCGACGAGATCGAGCAACGCGTTCGCGGACTGCTCGCCGAGCTGGGTGTCCCGGCCGCGACATGACTGCGGCGGGAAGCACCTGCCGGGGTGCGCGGGTCGGCAGCCCCGCCGCTCCGGAGCCGGCCGAAAACCGCCTCATGACCGAGATCGAGCGGTGAGGTCCCGGTCCGGCAGGTCCCAGGGAACCACCCACCCGATCGGTACGCGCCAATAGCGCCGCCGCAGTGCCCGGGGGCCGCCACCCGCGCCATGATTCTTCCGCCGGTGCGCCGCACCGGCGGCAGCGTGCACGTATACGATCCACGGCACCCCGTCACACTTCCGCCGCACGACCTGCACACCAAGCACACTTTCGGTCGTCGCCGGATCACGGCTCCCGATCGGGGGCAGACGCCGCATCGCCCCCGTGCCTAGCCTCCCTGGCCATGCGATCACCTTTGATGAGACGCCTTGGTCTCACCACCGTCCTCGCCCTGGTCCTCGCCGTGTTCGGTCTGGCCCCCGCCGCGAGCGCCGCGCCGGCCCCCGCCGAACTGACGTTCACCACGGACGCCGCCACGACCACGCCCGGCGGCACCGTGAACGTGTCGATGACGCTTACGAACAACAAGACCTACGACATCTGGTTCGTCTACCAGACGATCGACCCGACCTGGCTGACCACCCAGCGCCCCGACCTGAAGTACTCCTTCACCGGCTGCACCCTCACCGCGCCCAGCGGCACCAGCTCCTGCTCCGGCACCGGCCCCGCCGACCTCGGCGCCAACTACGGCGCGACCATCCCGCCCGGCCAGAGCCGGACCGTGACGCTGACGCTGCAGGTCGCCCCGGACTCCGGCTGCAACGGGAACATCGGCTTCTACTCGTACTTCTACGCCGAGTTCAGCGACACCACGAACATCAGCGGCGGCCCGGTCTACACGCCCGAGACGCGCGTGCTCTGCGCCTGACGCCCGTGCCGGGCGGGACGCGATGACCAGAAACAGGTCCATGGTCGTCCTGCGGACAGCTCGCTGTCGATGACAGCCCCACCGGCGGCCCCCCAGGGTCCGCCGGTGGTTCGTATTCCCCCTCCCACCTGCGAAGTCCGCCCCGAAGCGGTGGCCGGCCGCAGTCGGTGGCGGGTGGCCGTATCCTCGTCCCCCGCCGACCGGGAGCCCCAGGCGCACCTGCGTTTTTCCGTCAGGTTTCGCAGCGGGACCACAAAAGCTTCACAGGTGCCCCACCATTTGACGCGACGGATGCGTGCACGACCGGTCTCTGAGGGGGAAGCCGGCGGCACGCAAGGGGGTGCGTCCGCTCCGCGGAGCTGTACTCACCCCTGCCCTGGGAGGGGACAGCACCGCATGAAGCGGACCTTACGCACCACCCTGCTCACGACGGGCGCGCTGATAGCCGCCGTCTGTGTGCCCGCCACGGCCGCGCCCGCCGCCGCGGACGCGCGCGTCGATCTGCGGGTGCTCGTCGTGAGCGACGGCGGCCCGGCCACCGACGCCATCGCGGCGGAACTGGACGCCGCCGGAACGCCGTACACGGAGATCGACCTCACGCGCGCCGACCGGCCCGTGATCGACAGCGGCTTCCTCGCGGACACCGTGGACGGCCGGGACCGCGCCAAGTTCCAGGCCGTCGTGCTGCCCAACGACAATCCGTTCCCCGCGAACTCCCCGGAGATGGCCGCGCTCGCCGCCTACGAGCGGACCTACGACATCCCGCAGGTCGACGCGTACACCTACGCCCGCCCCGAGGCGGGGCTGCAGTACCCGGTGTACGGCGGCTACTCCGGCACCGTGGACGGGGTGCGTGCCCAGGTCACCGACGCCGGCCGGTCAGGCCCGTTCGGCTACCTCGAAGGGGTGGTGCCCTTCGAGGACAACTCGCCGGCCGTCGGCGAGAGTTACGCGTACCTGTCGACCCCGGCGGCGGGTGCCGACTTCACCCCGTACGTGGAGGCGGCCATCCCCGGAACGGCCAAGCGGGGCTCGCTGGTGGGTGAGTACCGGCACGACGGGCGGCGCGAACTCGTCGTGACCTTCGTCTACAACCGGTACCAGCAGCAGTTCCGGCTGCTGGCCCGGGGCATCGTCGCGTGGATGACCGGCGGCGTCCACCTGGGCGCGTCCCGCAACTACTTCGCCGTGCACGTCGACGACGTCTTCGCGGCGGACGACCGCTGGAACCCCACGCTCAACTGCACGCCCGGCGACGTGGACTGCACGGACCCGAACGCCACGCCCGACCCGATCCGCATGACCGCGGCCGACGTCGACCACGCCGTGGCCTGGCAGCGCGAGCGCGGCTTCACCCTCGACCTCGCCTACAACGGAGCCGGCAGCGTCGACCACCGCGAGGACAACAACGGCGCCGACCCGCTGGCCGACCGGTTCGTCGCCGAACGCGACGAGTTCCGCTGGGTCAACCACACCTATACCCACGCCTTCCTCGGCTGCCGGCAGGACACCACGGTCGTGCCGTGGCGGTGCGCGACCCACGCGAACGGATCGGTCGACTGGGTCAGCCGCGAGGACATCTCCGACGAGATCGCCGACAACCGTGTGTGGGGCGAGGTCGCGGGACTGCCGGTGGACGACGACGAGCTGGTCACCGGGGAGCACTCCGGGCTGCGGGTGCTGCCGCAGCAGACGTCGGACAACCCCCATCTGGCGCTCGCCCTGGCCGACAACGGCGTCGAGTGGCTGGCCTCGGACAACTCCCGCGAGCCCGGCCAGCGGACCGTCGGGCCCGCCACCACCGTTCCCCGCCACCCGATGAACGTCTTCTACAACGCCGGGCGGGCGGCCGAACAGGTCGACGAGTACAACTGGATCTACACCAGCCGCGCGCAGGGCGGCAGCGGCATCTGCGAGGACAACCCGCACACCACCACCTGTATGCCCGCCCCGCTGGACCTCGCCACCGGCTACCAGGACCACATCGTTCCGCTGGAGCGGCAGATCGCCCTCGGCCACGTCCTCGCCAACGACCCCAGGCCGCACTTCATCCACCAGTCGAACCTGGCGGAGGACCGCATCGCCTACCCCGTCCTCGACGGCGTGCTCGCCGGCTACGCCACGCTCTTCGCGGAGAACACCCCGGTGGTCAACCTGCGGATGCGTGACATCGGCACCGAGCTCCAGCGCCGCGCCGCGTGGCGCAGCGCCGTGGAGTCCGGCCAGGTCACCGCCTACCGCACCGGCACCACCATCACCGTCGAGGGTCCCGGCGGCGTCGCGATTCCCGCGACGATGCCCGAGGGCACCACGCGGGGCGGCTCCGCCTTCGCAGAGGCGTACGCGGGCGACAGGTCCGGATGGACCACCTTGGCGGACGCACCACTCACCCTCACCCTCCCGGCGTCCGCCACCACTTCCACGGCCCCCGACGCGTCAGGGCCCGGCCCGGCCGGCGAACCGGCACCGGACACCCGCGTGCCCGAGGGCGTCGCCGAACCCCTTTCCCCCGGCGCGGGGCGCTGACCGGGCCCACCGGCAGCGAGGTCCCGGCCGCCCGTCGGCGGCCGGGGCCGGCACGACCACCCACACCTCGGCCGTGGAGCACACCGATGCGCGTTCACCCCAGCGGGCGGCACTCCGGCGCGACCCGTGTCACCCTCCTCACCGAAGGTACCTACCCGCACAGTCACGGCGGCGTGAGCGTCTGGTGCGACCAGCTCGTCACCGGCATGCCGGACATCGGCTTCGACGTCATCGCCGTCACCGGCACCGGCCGCGAGCAGGTCGTGTGGGACCTGCCGGACCATGTGCGCGGCGTCCTGTCCTTGCCCATGTGGGGTGACGCCCCGGCGGGCCGCCCGCCCCGGGGCAGGGCCCACCGGCGAGTCGCCGGCGCCTACGAGCGGTTCCTGACCGCGCTGCTCGACCCGCGCGCCGAGCAAGGTTTCGCGCCGTCCCTGTACGAACTGGCGCGGGCGGCGGCGGACGGAGTGCTCAGCCCCTTCCTGCGGGGCGACGCCGCCATCGCGGTCCTGACCTCCGTATGGCGGCGGCCCGGACTGGCCGTGCGCGAGGCGGGGCCGACGCTGCACGACGCGCTCACCGCCACCGGCCTGCTCGAGCACGCCCTGCGCCCGCTGGCCGCGCCGCCGCCCGAGGACGGCGTCGCGCACGCCGTCAGCGGAGGGGTCGCCGTACTGCCCGGCCTCGCGGCCCTCGAACGGCACGGTGTGCCGCTGCTGTTGACCGAGCACGGTGTGTACCTGCGCGAGCGCTACCTCGGCTACCGCACCGCTCCCTACCGCTGGCCGGTCAAGGCCGTGATCCTCGGATTCTTCCGGCTGCTGGCCGAGGAGAGCTACCGCCGGGCGGCGCTGATCACCCCCGGCAACCGCTACAACCGGCTGTGGGAGGAACAGGGCGGCGCCGACCCCGCGTCGATCCGCACCGTCTACAACGGCGTCGACCCCGCCGCGTTCCCCCCGGCCGGCCCCGAGCCGCAGACGCCCACCCTGAGCTGGGCCGGCCGGGTCGACCCGATCAAGGACCTGGAGACCCTGATCCGTTCCTTCGCCCTCGTCCGCGACCGGCTGCCCGGCGCCCGGCTGCGGATGTTCGGCGGTACGCCCCGGGGCGGGGAGGCCTACCGGGAGCGCTGCGAGGCCCTGGCCGCCGAGCTGGGACACGCCGACGCCGTGACGTTCGAGGGACGCGTCGACGACATCAAGGACGCCTACGCGGCCGGCAACGTCGTGATGCTGTCCAGCATCAGTGAGGGCTTCCCCTTCACCCTGATCGAGGCCATGTCGTGCGGGCGCGCGACCGTCTCCACCGATGTCGGCGGTGTGCGGGAGGCCGTCGGCGGCACCGGCCTCGTGGTGCCGCCGCGCGACCCGGAGGCGATGGCCGCCGCCGCGCTGGAACTGCTGGGCGATCCCGCCCGGCGCCGGGCCATGGGCGAGGCGGCACGGCTGCGGGTGATCGAGCAGTTCACGCTGCGGCAGACCATCGACACCTTCCGCGCGATCTACCACGAACTCGCCACGGTCACCCAGGAGCCGCCCGCCCGGATCGTGCTGCCCGCCCCGGCGGTCACCGGCACGGGGAGCCTCGCCGTATGAGCGGGCCGATATCCCTCCAACCGGGCGGCGCCGAACAGGACACGCTGGCGCTGCGGCTGGCACAGCCCCGGCGCCGCCGTCCCCGCTGGGCACGGGACGACACGGAGGACGACGCGACGCTCGCCGTCCGGGTGCCGCGGCAGGGCCCCGACGAGGACGCGGTCAGCGCGCTCGCCGCCGAACTCGCCGACCGCATCGGCCCGGCCGTCCACCCCTACGAGGTGGCCGCGCTGCTGGAGGCGGACGGCCTGTCCGCATCCGTCGTCAACGAGCGCTACGGCCACCCGAACCTGTTCTCGCTGGCGTCCGCGCTGTACGCGCGGGTACCCCGGACGTTCCCCGAACCGCCGGCGGCGCCCGACCCGTGGCGGCCCGACACGGTGCGCTGCCTGCTGCGCGGCGTGCTGTTCGCGCTGCCTGCCCTGGCCTACCTGCTCACCGCCCCGCTGTGGCCGGTCGACCGGTACGCCCCCGTCCTGATCGTGGCGGGCATCGCCTCCTGGGCGTGGGGACAGGCACTCGGTCACCGCGCGCACCTCAGGCTGGTGACGGGCCGTCGGGAAGCGTCCGGCACCCTGCTGGCGGGCGCCGCGCTGGGGGCGGTCGTGGCCACGGGCCTCGCCGCGCTGCCCGCCGGAGGCGACGGTGCCGTCCTCGCGGTGGCTGGCGCGCAGTCGCTGTACCTCGCGGCAGCCGGCGTACTGCTGGTGCTCGGCCGGGAACGGCTGCTGCTGGCCGCGCTGAGCCCGCTGATCGCGGGGGCCGCGCTGCTGCCGTGGTGGGAACCGGGCCCCGTACCGCGGCTGGGGCTGCCCCTGCTGGCGCTGCTGGCCACCCTCGCGGCCACCGCCCGCGTCCTGCGGGCCGGCCTCGCCACCCCGGCAGCCGCCGCCGGTCCACGCCCGCGCCTCGTCACCTCGCTGCCGTACGGCCTGTTCGGGCTGGCCGCGGCGGTGCTGGTCATGCTGGAGGGCCGGCAGCACCCGTACGCGGTGATCGCCCTGACGCTGAGCATGGGGCCGGCCGAGTGGCTGCTCTACCGCTACCGGGGATGGTCCGTCGCGGCGCTGCGGGTCAGCCGGACACCCCGGGCCTTCGTCCTCCGCTCCGCGGGCGTCCTCGGTCTCTGCCTGACCGGCTACCTGCTGCTGTTGCTGCCCCCCGCCCTGCTCACCGGGGCCGGCCCGGCCGCGCTCCTGCTGCTCGCGGCGACCCTGTGGACCGCCCTGCTCCTGCAGGCGTTCGGGGTGGCCTGGCCGCCGGCCGTGCTCTGCCTGGCGGCCGCCGGCACCGCCGGAGCGGTCACCTGGCTGGAGCGGCCGCCGGGTCCGGCCGTGCTGCCGGCCGTCTGCGGCGTGGCCGCGCTCTGTCTGGCGGCCTGCGCGATCAGGCTGCTCGGCAGGCCGTCCCCGCACGCCTGACCTCGCCCGTCCCCGCCCGCCGCGACCGCCGGCGGCACCCCGGCCGTCCCACCGACGAAAGGAATCAGAGAGTTGACCTCCGCACCGCTCGCCGCCGTCACCGGAGCCGAAGGGTTCATCGGCTCGCACCTCACCGAGGCGCTCGTCGCCCGCGGACACCGCGTCCGGGCCATGGCCCAGTACAACTCGTTCTCCTCCTACGGCTGGCTGGAGACCCTGCCCGCCGACGTCCTCGACCATGTGGAGATCGTCCTCGGCGACGTACGAGATCCGGGCTCGGTACGCGGACTGCTCGACGGCGCCGACTGCGCGTACCACCTCGCCGCGCTCATCGCGATCCCGTACTCCTACCAGGCCCCGCACAGCTACGTGGACACCAATGTCACCGGCACCCTCAACGTGCTGGAGGCGGTACGCGCGCTGGGGACACCGCGCCTGGTGCACACCTCGACCAGTGAGACGTACGGCACCGCGCAGACCGTGCCGATCACCGAGGACCACCCCATCAACACCCAGTCGCCGTACGCCGCTTCGAAGGCGGGCGGCGACCGGCTGGCCGACAGCTACCACGCCAGCTTCGGCACCCCCGTGGTGACGCTGCGGCCCTTCAACACCTTCGGCCCGCGCCAGTCGATGCGCGCGGTGATCCCCACCGTCGTCGGCCAGGTGGCGGCCGGGCAGCGCACCATCACCCTCGGCGACCTGCGTCCCACCCGTGACTTCACGTTCGTGCAGGACACCGCGCAGGCCTTCCTCGCGGTGGGCACCGCCCCGGCCGAGAAGGTCGTCGGCCGCACCTTCAACGCCGGGACCGGCGGCGAGATCTCCGTCGGCGACCTCGTCGCGCTGATCGGCAAGGTGATGGACGCCCCCCTCGACGTCCGCGAGGACCCCGAACGCCTGCGGCCCGCGGGCTCCGAGGTGATGCGGCTCGTCGCCGACGCGAGCCGGCTGACGTCGGCGACCGGCTGGCGGCCCGGCCACACCTTGGAGGAAGGGCTCGCGCGGACCGCCCGCTGGTTCGCCGATCCGGCCAACCTGGCCCGCTACAAGACCGGCATCTACAACATCTGACCCGACCGGACGTACCCGCAGGAGGTATGCCATGCACGCAGTCATCCTGGCCGGAGGAAAGGGCGTCCGGCTGCGGCCGTACACCACCGCGCTGCCCAAGCCACTCGTCCCCATCGGCGATCAGCACGCGATCCTGGAGATCGTGCTGCGCCAGCTGTCCACGGCCGGCTTCACCCACTGCACCATCGCCATAGGCCACCTCGGCGAGATCATCCGCGCCTACGTCGGCGACGGCACGCAGTGGGGCATGAGCGTCGACTACGCCACCGAGGAGAGCCCTCTGGGCACCATGGGCCCGCTCCTGAACCTGCGCGAGCGCCTGCCGGAGAACTTCCTGGTCATGAACGGCGACGTGCTCACCGACCTCGACTACGCCGACGTGCTGCGGCGGCACGAGGCATCGGGCGCCCCGCTGACCATCGCCACGTACGCCCGCAAGGTGCACATCGACTTCGGGGTGCTGACCACCGACGCGAGCCGCGTCGTCGCCTTCACCGAGAAGCCCAGTATCGACTACCGGGTCTCCATGGGCGTCTACGGTGTCTCCCGGGCCACCCTCGACGGCTACACGCCGGGACTGCCGCTGGGCTTCGACGAACTGGTGCTGGACCTGCTCGCCGCCCAACGCCCGCCATACGCCTATGAGTTCGACGGTTACTGGCTGGACATCGGGCGCCCCGACGACTACGACCGGGCCAACGCGGAGTTCACCAGCCGCAAGTCGCTGCTGCTCAAGGGAGCCTGAGCGCCGATGCGCATCCTCGTCCTCGGCGCCACCGGATACCTGGGCGGCCATGTCGCCGGCCGGCTGCGTGCCCTGCCGGGCACGCGGCTGCTCGTCGGCGGCCGCTCACCCGGCGCCGACGTCACCGTGGACCTCGCCGCCGACCGCCCGCAGGCCCTGACCAGGGCACTGGCGTCGGTGGCGCCCGACGCCGTCGTCAACTGCGCGGGCGCGACCGGCGCGGACGCCGTCACCCTCGCGGAGGTGAACGCGCGCGGCCCGGCCCTGCTGTGCGCGGCCCTGCGGGAGGCGGCGCCCGCGGCCCGCCTGGTCCACCTCGGCTCGGCCGCCGAGTACGGCCCCGGCATCCCCGGCGTGCGGGTGACGGAGTCGGACCCGGTCGGCCCGGCAGGGCCGTACGGCGCGACCAAGCTGGCGGGCACGGTGGCGGTGACCGCGTCCGGCCTGGACGCGGTGGTGCTGAGGGTGGGGAACCCGGTGGGCCCGGGGGCACCGCCCACCGGGCTGCCCGGCCGGGTGGCGGCACTGCTGGCCGGCGCCGGGAGCGATCCGGACGCGACGGTGCGGCTCGGCGACCTGTCGGCGCACCGCGACTTCGTGGACGTACGCGACGTGGCACGGGCCGCCCAGCTGGCCGCCACCGCCGTGGGACCACTCCCACCGCTGCTCAACATCGGGGGCGGGGAGGCGATCCCGGTGCGCGAACTGGTGCGGAGGCTGGCGGTGGTGGCGGGCTTCCGGGGCCGTGTCGTCGAGGCCGGTGGCGGCGGGTCCGCGCGGTCCGCCCAGGTGTCGTGGCAGTGCTCCGACATCACCGCCGCCCACGCCGCACTCGGCTGGCGGCCGTCCCACGGTCTCGACGCCTCACTGAAGGCACTGTGGGCGGCGGCGGGCGCGCGGTCCGCCGGCCCCGAAGGGGTACCGGTGACGTGAGCCTGCTGATTCCGCTCTACGTCCATCCGGCCGAGGACCCGGCCGCATGGCACCACCTGATCACCCGGGCCGCCCGCACCTGGGCCGTCGTGCTCAACCCCGCGAACGGCCCGGGCGACGTGCCGGATCCGGCGTTCCTCGCCGCCGCCGAGGCACTGCGCGCGGCGGGGGCCCGGCTGCTCGGCTACGTCGACACGGACTACGGCGCGCGGGACCGGGCGCAGGTCGTCGCCGACATGCGCCGGCACCAGGATTGGTACGCCGCGGACGGCTGCTTCCTCGACCAGACGACCGCGGGGCCGGAGGGGTTGCCTGCCTGCCGCCGTCTGGTCCGCGCGCTGCGCAAGCTCGGCGTGACGACGGTGGTCCTCAACCCGGGCGTCCATCCCGCGCCCGGCTACGTGGCTCTCGCCGACCTGACCGTCACCTTCGAGGGCCACTGGTCCACGTACGTGTCGGCGTTCAGCCGCCCGTCGTGGACCGAACGGCAGCCGCCCGAACGGTTCTGCCACCTCGTCTACGGCGTGCCCGCACCCCTCGTTCCGCTCGCCGTCCGCACCGCGCTGCAGCGGGGCGCGGCGGTGTGCGGGCCGGTGACGGGGGAGCCGCCCAACCCCTGGTCGGGGCTGACCCCCGCACTGGCCGAGGCGGACCGATGAGGCGGCTCGTATCGGCGTTCCTGAGCGCCGCGTTGCTCCTTGCCACGCTCGCCGCGTGCTCCGGGGAAGCCGACCGGACGTCCGGAGCGCTGTGGCGACCCCGTCCCGGACTGGCCTGGCAGTGGCAGCTCGACGGCAAGGCCGACCCGTCCGTCGACGTGCCCGTCTACGACATCGACGGCTTCGAGAACAGCGCCGCCGACGTGGCCCGTCTGCACCGGGACGGCCGCAAGGTGATCTGTTACATCAACGTCGGCGCCTGGGAGGACTTCCGCCCCGACGAGAGGGCTTTCCCGCGCTCCGTCCTGGGCAGGCCCAACGGCTGGCGCGGTGAACGCTGGCTGGACATCCGCCAGGTCGAGGTCCTGCGGCCTCTCATGGAACGCCGGTTCGACATGTGCCGCGACAAGGGCTTCGACGCGGTGGAACCGGACCTGGTGGAGGGCTACGCGAACGACACCGGCTTCCCCCTGACGGCGAACGACCAGCTCCGCTACAACCGCATGATCGCCCGTATCGCCCACGAGCGCGGTCTGTCCGTGGGACTCAAGAACGACCTGGCCCAGATCCCGCAACTGCTGGACGACTTCGACTTCGCGGTCAACGAGGAGTGCGCCCAGTACGGCGAATGCGCGCGCCTCGCACCCTTCATCGCGGCGGGCAAGGCGGTCTTCCATGTGGAGTACGCGGAGCCCACGGACCGATTCTGCCCGGCGGCACGGGAGATGCGGCTGTCGTCGATGCTGAAGAAGCCGGAGCTGGGGACCTGGCGCAAACCCTGCTGACGGTCCGCCGGACCGGCGCCGCCGGGATGCCGGGAAGAGGGGCGGCGCCGGGTCAGTCCACGGGATGACCGGGTTCGATGCGGTAGGCGTCGCTGAGCCGGAGCAGCGGCCCGCCGGATCGCTTCCGCGCCCCCCACTCGACGGGGTCGAGGACGAACCCGACGTGGTCGCCGCCACTGACCCGTTCCACGACCTGGCCGACGAACCATGCCTCGGTGTCCTCGAGGACGACGGCGCCGCCGTGGCCCTGCCGCCAGCGGACGTCCTGGAACTTGTCGTCCCCGTCGTCGCCGGTCCGCCCCCCGAAGATCTCGGCCAGCCCCAACTGGTCCCTGGCGAGCAGATGGACGGCCAGGAACTCCGCGGAGCGCGCCACCCGGAAGGTGCGGTTGGTCTCGGACAGCCACACCACGAACCGCACCGGGCGCAGCGAGCACTGCGAGGCGAACCCGACGAGGCACCCGGCGCGCTCCCCGCCCGCGACGGCGGTCACCACGCACATGTCGGGATCGAGCCGGTCGGTGAACGCGTCCATGTCCGGCATGCTCACACCCTTTCTGTCTCTCGGGCCCGGTTGCTTCCCGGCCGTCGGCGGACCCTTCGCGGTCCAGGTACCCCGAACCCGACCGGCGGCGAACCTCGTCACAACTGCGCCATGGCACAACCGCGACGCGACCAGGCCCTTGAGCGGGGTGGGGACCGGCCGGACGATCAAGGTTCTTTCCCTTGCACAGGAGCCCGAGGAGCCCCCTTGCGCATGGTCCCCCTCCCCAGACCCGGGCTGATCGCGCTCGGCGCGGTCACGGCCCTGGTACTCGGGGTCATACCGGCCGCCACCGCGGTACCCGCGCACCCGGCCGATGCGGTGCCGCTCTCCGGCACCGCACAACGGTCACCCGGCAACGGCAGCACGCACACCGTCACTCTGATCACGGGCGACAAGGTGACGATCGGTACGGCCGATGACGGCACCGTGATCCGGTCCTTCGAAGGCGCCAACGGCACCACCACCGGCTTCCACCGCGCCGTCCTCGACGGCGCGACGTACGTGTATCCCGACGCCGTCCTGCCCTACGTCAGCGCCGGAACGCTCGACAAGCGGCTGTTCAACGTGACACAGCTGATCGCCGACGGCTACGACGACGCCCACGCCGACCGGCTGCCGCTCATCGTGAGTTACACCGACTCCGCGGCCAGGTCACGGACGCGGCCGAAGATGGCGGGGGCGACGGTCGTCCGCCCGCTGAACAGCATGCGGGGCGCCTCCCTCGCGCAGCCCCGCGAGAAGGCCACGGCGTTCTGGTCCGCACTCACGGGCGGCAAGGCCACGGCAGCGGCCCGCGGCGCGAAGCCGGCCTTCACGAACGGCATCGCCAAGGTGTGGCTGGACGGCAAGGTGAGCGCCGACCTGTCCGACTCGACCGCGCAGATCGGCGCCCAGCAGGTCTGGGCGAAGGGCAACACCGGCAAGGGCGTGAAGGTCGCCGTCCTCGACACCGGGGTGGACCCCGAACACCCCGACCTGGCCGAACAGATCGACGCCGGGGCCAACTTCGTCCCCTACGAGGCCGACGTCATCGACTACCACGGTCACGGCACGCACGTCGCCTCGACGATCGCCGGCACGGGAAGCGCCTCCGAGGGCAAGGAGCGGGGCGTCGCACCCGGTGCCCGGCTGGGCATCGGCAAGGTGCTCGACAACGAGGGCCGGGGCCAGGAGTCCTGGATCATCGCGGGCATGGAATGGGCCGCCCGGGACCAGCAGGCCAAGATCATCAACATGAGCCTGGGCGGCGCCGGAGACCACACCGACCCGATGAGCGAGGCCGTCGACCGGCTCAGCCGCGAGACGGGCGCGCTGTTCGTCGTCGCGGCGGGCAACGGCGGCCCGAAGTCCATCACCAGTCCCGGTGCCGCGGACTCCGCGCTGACCGTGGGCGCCGTGGACTCCGAGGACCGGCTCGCCGAGTTCTCCAGCCAGGGACCGCGTGACGGAGACGCCGGCCTGAAGCCCGAGATCACCGCACCCGGCGTCGACATCCTCGCGGCGCGCACCCACTACCGGCGTGGCTCGGGCTACTACACCACGATGAGCGGTACGTCGATGGCGACACCGCACGTCGCCGGTGCTGCCGCGCTGCTGGCCGCCACCCACCCGGACTGGACCGGCGCGCGGCTGAAGGAGGCACTGGTCAGCAGCGCCAAGGCCACCCCGTCGTACACCCCGCACCAGGCCGGTGCCGGGCGGCTCGACGCCGAGGCGGCGGTGCGTGCCTCGGTCTTCGCGACCGTCAGCGTCCACTCCGGCTTCCACCTCTGGCCGCCGAAGCCGGGGGAGACCGACGTCCGCAAGGTCACGTACACCAACGTCGGCGACACCCCCGTCGGCCTCGACCTGGCGATCGACGCCGCCACCGCCCCGGCCGGGCTGTTCGGCCTCTCCGACGCCCGGGTCACCGTTCCCGCCCACGGCACCACCTCGGTCTCCCTCACCGCGGACCTGGCCCGGCTGCCCGCCGACAAGCCGGTCAGCGGCATGATCAGAGCGACGGACGACTCCGGAGAGGTACGGGCCCGCACCCTGATCGGCGGCGCCAGGGAAGGAGCGCGGCGGGACCTGACCGTCGTCGCCAGGGACCGGTCGGGCGCGCCCCTGACCGGCAGGGTCTACCTCCTGTCCGAGGGCCGCTTCCAGGTCATGGACCTCGACGCGTCCGGAACCGGTACGGCCCGGCTCCCCGAGGGCGACTACAGCGGATGGACCGTCGCCGATGTACAGGGGGCAGGCGGCCCCCACTCGCGGGGCATGGCGCTGCTCGGCTTCAACGACGTGCGGCTCGACCAGGACCGTACCGTCACCCTGGACGGCCGCAAGGCACGTCGGATCCTCGCGCGCGCACCGAGGCAGACCACGGCCGTGGCGCCACGGCTGGACGTCCAGCGGTCCTTCAGCGACAGCCTGTTCGCGTCCTCCATGCTGCCCGACCCGTCCTACGACAGCATCTGGGCTCTGCCCACCGGCAGGAAGGTCACCGACGGCGCGTTCGCGTTCGGTGCCCGCTTCCGCCTCGCGCAGCCGGCCCTGACCGTGGCGACGGGTACGCGGACCTACGACGACCTCCTGGTCAAGCGCGCGGCCCAGCCGCTCCCGGCCGGCACCAGGACCCTGACCGCGGTCCTCGCCGACGACGGCACGGCCGGGTCACCGGCCCGCCACGACGTGCGCGGCAAGGCCGTGGTGGTGCGCCGCAGCGACACCGCCGCGATCCGTGAGCAGGCCGAGGCGGCCGCGGCCGCGGGCGCGCGCCTGCTCCTGGTCGTCAACGACGGCATCGGCCGGCTCGAGCCCTGGGACGAACACGCGTACAGCCCGCTGAGCCCGGCGCCGTTGACGGTGGCGACGCTCGACGCCGACCAGGGCGGCGACCTGATCCAGCGGCTGCGGCGCGGCGGCGTCACGCTGAAGGTGACCTCGCATCCCACCACCGCGTACGTCTTCGACGTGGTGCGCCACTGGTCCGGCGCGGTCCCGGCGGACCCGACCTGGCGGGTGGAGCCGGGCGAACTGGGCCGGGTGGACGTCTCGTTCCGCAACCACCGGCCCGGCAAGGCGAACGAGTACCGCTACGACCTCTGGGAGGGCTGGACCGCCGGCAACCGGCTCATCGCTCCCGCCCAGGGCGAGCGGACCGACTGGGTCACCTCGGGCGCCTCCTGGGTGGAGGCGGCCGGCATCACGGGGGAGACCGGACAGCAGTCGATCGACATCCTGCGCTACGCGCCCAGGAAGACCGCGGAGGTCGGCTGGTTCGGTCCGGTCCAGCGGCCCCGGATGGCCCGCGGCTTCCAGCCGGTGCGCTATCTCGACACGATGTACATCCCCGCGCCGGGCTGGGGCGACTCGGGCGCCGGCCATGTCGGAGACGCCTACGCCAACTACGACGCCGACAACCGGGTGTCGCTCCACCAGGGTGGCCGCGAGCTCGACTGGGGCAACGCCGAGCGGCTGACGACCGGCGAACTCGCGCCGGAGCGCCTGCCGTACCGGCTGGTGGTCGACAACAAGCGCGGTGCCTGGGAACACCCGTACTCGACCCGCACGCTGACCGAGTGGAACTTCACCTCCGGGGTCACGGGCACCGAGGCGGCCGAACCCCTGCCGCTGATCCAGCTCGACTACGACGTGGACACCGACCAGGCGGGCCGTGCGGACCGGCGCACCGGCATGTCGGTCTCGGCTTCGCACATGCCAGGGACGACGGCCGGCGTCGGCAGGCTCGCCGTCGAGGTCTCCTACGACGACGGGGCGACCTGGCACCGGGCCGAACCGGACCGGCACGGCGACGGATGGCGCACGCGTCTGCATGCCCCGAGGGCAGCGGACTTCGTCAGCCTCCGGGTCGGCGCCCGGGACAGCGCGGGCAACACCGTCTCACAGACGATCATCCGGGCCTTCGGGCTGCGCTGACGTCTCCCTGCAGTACGCACACGGGCGGGACCGCGGCCGGCGGTCCCGCCCGTCGGCGTGGCGCGGCCGAGCCGGCGTTCTGGACGGCGCCTTTGACGGTGGGTGCGGGGCCTCAGATACTGGCTCTCCGTCCAGGGCCGGATAGCGGCCGGTGTCCAGCCGTACTCCTCGGCGAGACGCTCGTACGCGGCGCGTAGTTGGGCCGCCGCCGCGTCCGCCACGTCGGGCTCCACCACGATGGCGCCGTCGATGTCGACGGAGTACAGCGCCCTCTCGGACTGCACGGGCGGCACGAGCACCAGCGCGTAGTCGTGCAGCAGGGCGCTCTCCGCGGCAGCCGCGGCGACCTCCCTGTGGAAACCGAGCCTGGACGGCCCGCCCGCCACCGCGAACGGCATCGAGGAGGCGAGTGCGATGGCCTTGTCCTGCCCGCGCCGCAGCCGCTGCGCCCGCAGATCGGGCCGGTAGCCGAGCTCCGCCGCGACCTGCTTGATGCGGGTCCGTGGGTCGACCTTGCCGAGCCCGTTGAGGGCGTGCGACACGGTGGTACGCGAAACCCCGGCGGCGAGTGCGACATCCGCGATCGTCGGCGGCCTCGGACCTGGGGCGGACGGAGTCATCTGCGCGGACACTCCGGGCGAACGGGAACGGCTGACCCCACCATCTTCGCCGACCCACCGCCCGGCGGCGAGCCCCGGCCGGCGCGGCCACGCGTGCCGCTCGCCCGTACGGGCCGCATGCTCCGCTCGCTCGCCGGACATGCTTGACAGGCTGCTCGCGCGAAGATCCACCACCCCCGCCCCGAGAGGTCCGCCATGCGTTCCCACCCCGCTGCCTCGTCTCCTCCACCGAAGAGGCTGGGGGCAGTTGACCGTGCCTTCCGGGCGGTCGCCGCCGGTCCTCTCACGATGGGCATCATGCTGGACTTCGACGGCCCGGCACCGTCGCTGACCAGTGTGCGGGCCCGGGTCGCCGAGCGCCTCCCGGACATCGCGTCCCTGCACTACGAGGTCGACAGGGACGGGAGGGGGCTCACGGCCGTCCGGGAACTGGTGGTGGACGACCACGTACACCAGCTCGGCCTGCCGCAAGGCCGGGACACGGGCCCGGAGGGAGAGGGCCGGGCAGCCGACCGCATGATGATCAGCGCACTGCCCGCGACCGGCCGGCCGCCGTGGGACCTGTGGCTGATCCCCAGGGCGAAGGGCCACTCCCTGTGCTTCCGGTCCGACCACGCGCTCAGGGACGGGGCCGCCGCCGTCGGCATCACCCGTGCGCTCCTGGACGACCGGCCCGGCTGGCAACCACGGATGCACCCCGCGGTCACCCCTGGTCCGCGCGGCTTCGCGTCGGTGACGGGACAAGCCCTGCGCGCGCTGCGTTCCCCCGGTGTCCCCCCGGCCTTCGCGGCCCGCCCCGCCGCGACGCAGAGCATGTTCCACGCCGACACCGCCCTCGACCACCTCCGCACGGCCCGCCGGATCCATGGCGGCACCGTCAACGACGTCTACCTGGCCGCCCTTTCGCAGGCCGTCCGGCGCTGGCACGAGGAGGACAGCGGCCGGGCGCACCCCCCGATGCCCATCTCCATGCCGCTGTCGGTGCGAGCGCCGGGCCAGGAACTGGCGGTCGGCAACGCGTTGGTGACGGCCCGGGTGACCTTGCCCTGTGCGCAGAGCGATCCGCGCAGGGCGCTCGAGCACGTCATCTCACAGACCGAACCCCTCAGGCGCAGCCATCACCGCCACGCCGCGCGTCTCATGCTCGGCGGCCTGCCCGCGGCGATCGGGATGCGGGCGGCGCTGCGTCTGGCCGACGCCCGGGCGGTCCCGGCCCTGGCGTCCACCATGGAAGTCGGGCCCGAGCTCACCCACCAAGGCCGGCAGGCCACCCGCGCCGCCATGTTCATCGCCCTGGCCGGCGGACTTCGCTGCTACACCGCCCTGACGACCTACCACGACAACGCCCGGCTGACGGTCGTACACGATGACGGCCTCACCGGCATCGACGGCCTCGGCCGTCACTGGCTCACCGCGGTGCACGAACTCGCGACTGCCCGTCCACGTACCGGCGGGTGACACGAGCCCGGATCCGTCAGGAACCCGACGGATCCGGGCCGGCGGTCGTCGCCCCCCGCGCCCGCTCCTGCACGGCCTCCGCCCTCGACTCACCTTCGGGACCGGAGGCCTGAGGCCGCCGCCATGGGGTCCTCGATCTCGTCATGTCCGGCTCGGCGAGGCCCCGTTCTCACGCGTCACGGCCCGGCCCCGGCCCCGGGAGGCCCGACCGGCCCGCCTGCTCGGGCCGTGCCCACCCTGTGCTCCGGCCCGTCCGTCCTCGCACTCGCCCTGTAGTGGGCCCGGACCAGCGCGATCACGGTGTCGGCCGTCCGGGCGAGGTGGCTGCGGCCGTCGGGCAGGTGCGCCGCCGCGCTGATGTAACTGAGCGGCCCGACGTGCGTGGCCGGGTCGAGCCGGTGGACGGTGATCTTGCCGGAGCGGCGGGCCCGGTTCCAGGCGCTGAAGCGGAACAGCGGCCAGCGCTGCGGGAAGATCCAGGTGCCGATCCGCTCGATCCGGTCGCTCCCACTGGTCAGCCGATGGAGGTGCTCGGCACGGGAGAGATCGTTGGCCCCGTTGTGGAACCCACCGAGCGTGATCAGCACGAGCGGGGAGCGCAGCTGTGCGTGCAGTTCGCCGACAGCCCCTCCGGCGACCTGCGCGCCGCCGCTGTAGCTGAGCAGCACCACGGGGACACCGCTGTCGGCCCGGTAGCCGGCGAGGCGGAGCTGCGTGGCGATCTGGGAGCCGACGGCCCGGTTGTACAGCGGGCGGTACCGGCGGTCGGCGGCAACGAAGATCTGCATGACGTTGTGCAGGAACAGCAGCAGCCCGACGCGGCGGCGCAGCCACGCCCACACCGGCCGGTCGGCGAGCGGGTCGGCCAGGGGGGAGTAGGGCAGCACCTGGCCCAGCACCCGCAGCTCCGGCGCTCCGGCGAGCAGGGCCTTGACCAGCTGGCCGCCGTCCCGGCTGTCGCGGACGCGCCGTTTGCCGATGCCGTCGAGGTAGACCAGGTAGGCACCCGGGGGAGCGTCGGGCTCCGCGCCCCGGGCGTAGGGCACACCCTTGGGGAGCACGCTGGCGGGGGCCCGCCAGCCGGCGCCGTAGGCCAGCACCTCGTAGCGGGCCAGCAGCGCTTCGGCGAGCAGGGCCGGCCCGATGGCGAACGCCCAGAGCACGAAACCGTTCATGCGATCGCCTCCCGGGCGTCGGCGGCGCTGAGACCGACGACCAGCCGGCGAACGGCCTCCACGGCGACACCGAGCCCGGCCCCGGCAAGGGCGACGCAGCCGACGGCGCTCCACCAGCCCAGCCCGGAGGCGGTGGCGAGAGGGTCGGCCAGGCCCGCCCCGACCCCGACGAAGAGCAGCAGGTGCAGTCCGGGGCCGAGCCAGGGGAACGCGAGGACGGCGGCGAGCACCAGGGGAGCCACGAGGCCGGGTGTCCATACCAGCCCGTCGCCGGGCGGTGGAGAAGACACGACGAACTCGGCCAGGGTCCACGCGGTCAGCGGCCACAGCCCGAACACGGCACCTTCGACGAGGCCACCGGCCAGCAGCCACGAGGCCACCAGACCCCGCGGCATGCCAGGCCGGCGCACCACCAGAGGCAGGACGCGCCCGGCGGCCTCGGACACCCCGGCGAGCAGCAGGAGCAGGGCGACGGCAAGTGACATCTCTCAGCCTCGCCGCGCCTGTCCGCCGGGAGTGCGCCGGCCGGACGGCCGGACGGCGCGCAGGTACCGCTCGACTTCGTCCGCGGCGCGCCGATGCCCACCGGCCTCGCGCTGCGCGACCTGCAGGGCCCCGGCGAACGCCCGGAAGTGGCGGTCGTGCAGCAGTCGCCGGGCGAGGGCACGCACGGAGCCTTCGGTGACGTCCTGGGTACGGATCGACAGTCCCGCGCCGAGCTCCACGACGCGGCGGGCCACCACGGGCTGGTCCGCCCCCTGGGGCACCACCAGCATGGGAACCCCGGCGTACAGGGCCTCGTTGACGCTGTTCATACCGCCGTGGGTGATGAACAGCGCCGCACGGTCGAGCACCTCGGGCTGCGGGACGAATCGGCGGGCGAGCACGTTGGCCGGCAACGGGCCCAGCGCGGCGGGATCGGTCTGCCCGGTGGAGACGACGACGGTGCCGCCCAGAGGCGCGAGCGCGGTGGCGAAACTCCGCAGCAGCCGCGGAGCGGCGTTGAACACGGTCCCCAGGGACGCGTACAGCACAGGGTCACGCAGCCGGTCGGCCGGGAACGACGGATCCGCCGGGCGGCCGCCGATGCTCGGGCCGACGAACCGGTAGCTCTGGTCGAAGTCCGCGGCGAAGGGCTGGAAGGCCCGCGCGGTGTAGACGAGATTGAGCGGCTGGCGGATGTTCCCCATGTCGAACCACGGCAGCCCCCTCGTGTCGAAGTGCCGTCGCAGCCACAGGCGGGAGCGCAGGTGATGGCGCAAGCTGTGTGGCCGGGCCGCTGCCGCGGCCAGCAGGTCCCGCGAGACGCGGGTGGGGCTCGGCACCCGGCGGTTGTACGCGAACGTGGTGAACGACGATGCCGCCGGCACCCCGAGTTCGCGGGCCGCGACCGCTCCCCACGGACAGGTGCTGTCGTGGACGATCAGGTGGGGCCGGATGCGTCGCAGGTCGTTCAGCACCGCGGGCAACAGGCGGCCGGTGGCGCCCGTCAGTCGCTCGATCAGGGTGAGCGGCGTCGGCGGATCGGGGAGCGGCTGGTCGTCGCCGGGGTAGAGGCAGACCTGTGCGCCGGCCGCCGCGATCTCCGCACGGAAGGCGGGAAGGGTGTGGTACGTGACGGAATGGCCGCGCCGCACGAGCTCGGCCACCAGCGGCAGCGTCGGATTCACGTGCCCGTGCATGGCGATGTTGAGGAAGGCGATGGTACTCACAGAGCGCTCCGCGACAGGGAAGGAGTCGTTGCCCCGCCCGCGCCGGGAGACCCGGCCGAAGGGCCCTCGAGTCGGTACAGGCCAGGCCCGCTCACGCGCAGCCCGTCGAGGAACTGTCCCGCCGAGCGGTGCGCGGTGCTGATCATCCGCTGGGCATGGCCGAAGTCCCACGGGGCGGGCCAGGTCTCGATGCCGGTCGGCAGGACGACGGTCGGCACGTGCCGGGACACGGAGTCGAGATCGCGTTCGATCTGGTGATGCAGTGCCAGCATCCAGGCCCTGGCGGCGATCGCGCCGGCCCGGCGGTGCGGGACGGCCCGCCGCGACACCGAGCCCCCCGGCCCGGTCGACAGCACCACCACGCTGGCCGCCCCGGCCCGAAGTGCCGCCAGTACGGGCACGTGGGCGATCAGGCCGCCGTCGACGAGCGTTCTGCCCTCGCGACGCACCGGGGGCAGCATCCCCGGCACGGCCGCGCTGGCAAGCAGCGCGGACTCGAGGTCCCCGTGGTCGAGCAGCGCCGGCGCGCCGGTGGCCAGATCCATGGCTACGGCGGTGAAGGGGACGGGGAGGTCCTCGATCCGGGACGGCAGTCCGGAGCGGGCGATGAGCCGGCGCAGGCCGCGATCGGTGAAGATGCTTGCCCGGGAGGGCAGGTAGCCGAGCGGATAGACCTCACGGCGTCGCAACCGGGTCCACACGCCGTCCAGCCAAGGCGCGGCCCCGGAGGGGTGGGCGGCCACGATGGCGCCGGTGAGGGCGCCCACGGATGTACCGATGATCATGTCCGGGGCGAATCCGCGTTCCGACAGCGCGTATCCCACGCCCACATGCGCCGCCCCGAGCACGCCGCCCGCGCTCACCACCACGGCCACCGGGCGGGGAAGGGCGCGCAGACCGGGCGGCATCTCTCTCTCGGGCAGCGGGCCCGGCAGGGAAGGCGTCCGCCCGCCGCCCGTCGGGGTCCGGCGCTTCGCGTGGTCACGACCTCTCGTCGAGCCGCCCCCGCTGAATCTCCGGCGTGCCCATGAGACCGGAGTCCGGCCACAGGCATTCGTCATGATCAACCTTTCTCACCAAGGCAAGCAGTCGGACCGGTCCCGCGACCGGCTCAGGGCGGCAACCCGATCTGGGAGACGAACCGCCCGGCGCGCCTGGTGAAGGCGTCGCTGAGGCGTGCGACGACACCCCGCAGTCCCCGCGAGCGGGGTGCGGGGTGCCTGGTGCCCTCCGTATGCGTGCCTCCCGGGCGGTGGGGCTGAGACCGCGAGGAGGAGCCGGTCGCCGCCGTCCGCTGCGGCGCGCGCGACCGGGGCGCGGCGGCCACCGAGTCGACGAACGTGACCGTTTCGCCGAGTGGCGCCCGGCCTGTACGGGGGTGCTCCACCCTGGCGTCCGCGTAGCCGATCGACATGCCGCAGAAGAGCATGAGCTCGTCCGGCGGTGCCAGGACGTCCGCGAGGGTCCGGTGATACTTCGCCCACGCCATCTGCGGGCAGCTGTGCAGTCCCTCGGCGCGGAGCAGCAGCATGACCGTCTGCAGATACATGCCGACGTCGGACCACTGAGCCGGACCCATGTCGCGGTCCACGTAGCAGAACAGGGCGGCGGGGGCGCCGAAGCAGTCCCAGTTCGCCGCGGCGGCACGCTGGCGGGCCTCCAGGTCCCCGTGTGCGATGCCGAGTGCGCCGTAGCGCTGCGCACCGAAGGCGGCTCGGCGCTCGCAGTACGGGGACTTCAGCACGGGCGGGTACTGCTGGTACTCCGGTTCGTCCCAGGGGTCTTCCGCGGCCAGGCGCCTGCCGGTGCGCTTCTTGAGCTCGGCCAGCGGTTCGCCCGTCAGCACGTAGCACTGCCACGGCTGGAGGTTCGACGCGGAGGGCGCCCAGGCCGCGGCGGACAGCACGCGCTCCAGCACCTCCCGTGGGACGTGCTGGTCGGTGAAGCACCGTGTCGCCCGCCGGCTGGTGACCGCCTCGTAGACATCCAACATCGTCCACCTCCCATTTGCTCAGGAGCCAAAGCTCGTTGCACTTGCGATAGTATCATTCAATACAATCTCGCGTGTAACGATCTCTGCCGTGCAGCCGTCCCGGCCCGCCCGGCTCGGCCAGCAGTGAACCCGTGTGTTTGCCGCGTACATGACACTCCTGTCGTCGGCCCTTGGCTCACCGGGCCGACGCACCGTCTGCCGGTTGGTCCAGGACGCCAGGGGGTCCTCGTCGCGCACCCTCGGTTGCGGCTGCTACGGCAGCTCAGGACGAACGCGACGCCGGGGAGCCGCCCGCCGCGCGCCCGCCCGTGGCGAGAGTGGGCTCAGGGATGTTCGTCCGCGGGATAGGCGAAGCGGGTCAGCAGATCCATCAGCTTCTCGGGCTCACCGGGACCCAGTTCGGCGACAAGCCGCCCGGCCAGCGGCTGCGCCGACACATGCGCCGCGTCGAAGAGTTCGATGCCCGCGGGCGTGATCTCCACCGCCCGAGCCCGCCGGTCCCCGGGGACGGCCTTGCGTTCGGCGAGCCCCCTGCGTTCCAGGTCGTCCACGACCCGCATGATTCCCGCCTTGTCCGCCCCCGTGGCGGCGGCCAGATCCCGCTGCATCGTGGGCCCGCGGTCCATCAGCACGATCAGCACGGCGAAGTGACGCAGCTCGATGCCGAGCGGTCGGAGCGCCTCCGTCGCCATCGCCGCCGCGCGCCAGTGGGCACGGCGCAGCAGCAGCCCGAGGGCGAAAGGCGATGTGTCCCCGTGGCGGCCGGTGGCACGCGAGGCGGTGGGCTTGTCAGCAGCGTTGGCGGCCATGCAGGCACACTACCAGCGACCGTCTCATTCGATACGGTATCGCCCGAGACCGCGTCCAGTCGTGTCCAGGGCCGCCCGCGGGGGACGCGGGGGCTCGGGGCGGTGGGTCGCAACCACCGGTCGGATCAGGAGAGTTCGAGCCCGCCGTCGATCGTGAGCACCTGCCCGGTGAGGTGGGTGCCCTGAGGGTCGGCGAGTCGCAGGATCCACTCCGCGACGTCCCGAGGGTCGCCGAGACGGCCCGTGGGGATGCGCTCCCGCTCGTAGGACCGCACCTTGTCGATCGCCTCTTCGGTCAGGCCCGCCGCGGCCAGCACGCCGGTCTCGGTGGGGCCGGGCGCGATGGCGTTCACCCGCACTCCGTCGCGGGCGCGCTCGAGTGGCCAGCTTCGTGTCAGCTGTTCGAGTGCGCTCTTCGTGGCCGCGTAGTGCGCCCCTCCGGCCAGGGGCCGATGGCCGTAGGTGCTGGAGACGCTGACGATGGAGCCGGAGGCTTCCCGCAGATACGGCAAGGCCGCGTGAGGGAGGAGGCTCGGTGCCGTCACGTTCAGCTCGAACAGCTTGGCGATGACGGACCGGTCGGTCTCCGCCAGGGGCATCAACCATCGAACAACGTACCAAAGGTGTGCGCCCGGGCCGACGTGCGGCCGTCCGTCTCCGCGCCGGAGGCCGGGGTGGCGCGGAGACGGCCGGCCGCACGTCGGCCCGGGCGCAGCGGGTGGTTCAGCCGAACTGGCCCGGCTGGTAGTCGCCGGCCGGCTGCTGGTTGATGACGTTGATGCGGTTGTAGGCGTTGATGAGCGCGATCAGCGAGATGAGTGCGACGAGCTGCTCCTCGTCGTAGTACTTGGCGGCGTTCTGCCATGCCTCGTCGGTGACCCCGCCGGCCGCGTCGGCGAGCCGGGTGCCCTGCTCGGCCAGTTCCAGCGCGGCGCGCTCGGCGTCGGTGAACACGGTGGCCTCCCGCCATGCGGCCACCAGGTTCAGCCGCTGCTGGGTCTCGCCGGCGGCGGTGGCGTCCTTGGTGTGCATGTCGGTGCAGAAGCCGCAGCCGTTGATCTGGCTGGCGCGGATCTTGACCAGCTCCTGCGTGGTGTGCGGCAGGCCGGACTCCGACACCACCTTGTTCGCCGAGTTGATGTGCTTGAGCACCTTGCCCGCGAAGGCGTTGCCGAAGAAGTTCAGACGCGGATCCATTGCCATCTCCTGGTCGAGTTGCGGTTACACACTTCTGACCGGACAGCCCCGCCCGATGTGACACGACGGCGTGTGTCCCGCGTCACCGGCACCGGAAAGTGCGCGCGTCTGGACGGGCGTTCGACCGCAATCGGACGACGTCATCTCGTGGCATGCCGGACCACTCGTCACCCCCCGACAGCGAGATCACCTTGCCGCGCCTGCTGGGAGCGCTGAGCGATCCGACCTGGATCGGGATCGTGCGGGTGCTGTCCGACGGCGCCGAACGGGGGTGGGGCCAGCTGTGCGCCCCCGTCGCCAAATCCACCCTCAGCCACCATCTCAAGGTGCTGCGCGAGGCGGGCGTCACGCAGACCCGCCAGGAAGGCACCCGGTGCTACGTGACGCTGCGACGCGAGACCCTCGACGCCCGCTTCCCCCTGCCTCCTGCCGGCGCTGCTGTCCGCGGCGGTCGCCGACGACGTCGGAGAGCACGTGACCCTGCGCGACGAGCAGGCCTGACCGCGGGGACGACTCCCCCCGGGGGGACGGGTCAGGCGGCGGTGCTGCGCGCCGCGGACCGCTGATCGGTCTCGCTCGCGGGGGTTGCGGCCGCCGCGCCACCACGCAGGAGCCTCAGATGGCCCGGCCGGGCGTGCCGGGCGGGGCGGGGGGCCTCGTGGAGCTTGTCCTCGATACGGCTCATGACGATCAGCAGCAGGCTGAGTCCGGGCAGCAGCAGGATGGCGAGCATCAGCACGGGCTTTCCCCTCCCTGTATGGCTTGACAGGCGGGTGCCCCCGATTTCCGGGGTCATGGACGGCACGACCGGAAGACCGCCTCGGACGGTGCCGCCGGTGGCGCCAGGCGCCGCGCCGAGGCCGGCCCGCAGCCGTGCCGCCGGGCCGGGGTGGTGCAGGAGGTGCTCCGTCACCACCCCGCCGACGTGCGCTTCACGCGCGGCGGTTCAGCGCCGCTCGGGCAGGTCGCGCTCGGCGGGCAGCGACCCCGCGCCGGGCGTGACCGTGGTGGCGTTGCGGGCGGACGGCAGCGGCGTCGGCCGTGTCCCGCAGAACGCGGCCTCCAGCGTGCCGCCGAGCGCTGTGTTGGCCTCGCCGCGGTTGGAGGTGTTCGCCATGGCGGACAGGCTGCGGCGGCCGTCCCGGGTGGCGAAGGCGTACGTGTAGTAGCCCTGCACCGTGCCCGTGTGGCCGTACACCCGCGTACCGCAGGAAAGGTCGTAACGGCGCAGACCGAGCCCGTAGAAGCGGGTGTTGGTCGGGTCCGTCGGTGTCACGGTCGTCATGGCCTCCCGCATGGCCGGGGACAGCAGCCGGCCGCGCATCAGCGCGCTGGTGAAGGTGTTGAGGTCGGCGGCACTGGAGATCACGGCCCCGGCGGACTGCGCCCAGGACACGGTCTGCTCGGTCGAGTCCACGAGCGGCGCGCCGGCCTCGTCCGGGTGCAGGTAGCCACGTACGCGCAGCCCCTTGATGCGGGTGTCGGGATGCACGTACGAGGTGTGACGCAGCCCCAGCGGCTTGATGATGCGGCGCTGGTAGGCGTCGCCCACCGGACGGCCCGTCAGCTTCTCGATGAGCATGCCGACGACCACGAAGTTGGTGTTCGAATACTTGTACGCGGCGCCGGGCTCGGTGGTGGGCGGCTCGGCGAGGGAGAGACCGACGAGCTCGCGGTAGCCGAACACCCGGTTCCGCACGGCCTCGAAGCCGGGCACGGTCTGCTCGAACATGGCCTCGGTGTAGTCGGCCAGGCCGCTGCGATGGGTGAGCAGATGACGGACCGTGATGCGCTCGTCGGGCAGCAGCCCCGGCAGGTAATGACCGACCGGACGGTCCAGCTCCACCCTGCCCTCGTCGGCCAGCTGCAGCAGCACGACGGTGGAGAACGTCTTGCTGACACTGCCGACCCGGAACCGCGCGTCGATGTCCATGGGTGCCCCCGAGACTCTGTCGCGGACTCCGACGGCGCGGCTCCTGACGCCGTCCGGTGCGGTGTAGCGCGCCATCGCGCCCGGCGCGCCCTTGGCCATCGCGGCGTCGAGCGCGGCGGCCACCCCGTCCATGTCGGGGGCGTGCGTGGTGGGTTCGACGGCGGCGGGGACGGGGCCGGGCGCGACGGGAGCGGCCGACGCACCGGTGAGGGGAGCGAACCCCCCGGCGAGTGCGGCGATCACGGTGACGCTCACGGTCAGACGTCGGTGCGGCGACAGGGACACGGTGACTCCTCGACTTCTTCCTCGACGGGTTCGGCGCGGTGCTCGACCCCCGGCACCCGCGAGTGGCCGGCAGCGGGCACGCATGGATCATGAGTGCCTGAACGCCGCTCGCGGTTGCAGACACGCGAAGTACCGCGAACGGGCACGCCGGAGCCGGGCGTGCCCGCCGAGCAAGGGCCCCCTTCGGCGGGGTCACCGGCCACCGCATGCGTTCCGGTCGCGGCGCCCGTCAGGGGAGCGGCCCGCCGTCCCCGTGCCGTCCCGCCGCACCTGGCCTTCATGTCGCCGCCACGCGACGGACTTTGAACACATCGATGACAAAGTATGGACATGACAAGCGGAAGGCTCCTACCTTTGCGGCGAAACCGCAGGCTCCGTCACGGAAGACCGGAACGACGTCCGGCACGCTCCGGTCCCCCAGCACAGGAGGACCCATGCGCCAACGGCTGTTCCCCCTCGCCCGAAGAGCCCTCGTTCCGCTGCTGGCACCGGCCGTCCTGGCCGCCGGTGCCCTGGCCGCCCCGGCGGCCACCGCCGCCCCCGCCGGCATCCCGCCGCAGGAGCCCGGAGTCACACTGCGCGTGTTCGATGTGCAGACCCCGCTCAGCGAGTTGTGCACCCTCAAGCCGGGGCAGACCCCCAACCACGACAAGCTCATGCCGACGGTCGACTGGTCCACGGCCACCGACTTCGGCGGACTCGACGACCACTTCGTCGCGGAGGCGAGCGGCTACCTCCTCGCTCCGAGCGACGGCTCGTACGTCTTACGCCTCACCAGCGACGACGGCTCGCGGCTGACCCTCGACGGCACCACGGTGATCGACCACGACGGACTCCACGGAGCCGAACCGAAGGACGGCACCGTCCACCTCACGGCCGGCTCGCACCCGCTGCGCATCGAGCACTTCGAGCGCGACGGCGGGCAGCAGCTGCACCTCTCCTGGAAGCCCCCGGGCGCGGACGAGTTCACCGTCGTGCCCCGCGAGGCCCTGAGCACCGACGCCGGTGTGGTCCGGGTGACGGCACCGGGCCGCAAGGAGTGCGAGGCGGGCGCGGACTCGCCCGGCGACGGACTGCCGCTCACCTCCGTGCGCCCCGACCTCACCCTCACCGACCTGCGCCCCGACGGTTTCGAGCCCCAGGTCACCGGCATGGACTGGCTGCCCGGCGGACGTCTCGCGATCAGCACCTGGGGCGGCAGCGACAACGTTGCCGGAGAGGTGTACCTGCTGGACAACGTCACCGGCGAAACCAGCCGTGACAAGGTCACCGTGGAGAAGGTCGCGACCGGGCTGCGCGAGCCCATGGGGATCAAGTACGTCGACGGCTCCCTGTACGTTTCGCAGAAGCACGAATTGACCCGGCTGGTCGACCGGGACGGTGACGACGTGACCGACGAGTACCGCACGGTCGCCACCTGGCCCTACGGGGGCAACTTCCACGAGTTCGCGTTCGGCCTGCTCCATCACGACGGGTACTTCTACGTGAACCTGTCCGTCGCCATCGACCACGGTGGCGCGACCACCACTCCGCAGCCGGCGCCCGGCCGTGGGACGACGTACAAGGTGAGCAAAGAGACCGGCCGGATCAGCCCGGTCGCCGGCGGGCTGCGCACGCCCAACGGGATCGGGTGGGGACCGGGCGGCGGCCTGTTCACCACCGACAACCAGGGCGGCTGGCTGCCCTCGTCAAAGCTCGTCCAGATCAAGCAGGACCGCTTCTTCAACCACTACACCGAGCCGGCCGGGCCGTTCGAGAACTCACCCGTCACCGCGCCCGTGCTCTGGCTCCCGCAGAACGAGATCGCCAACTCGCCCTCCACACCCCTGTATCTGAAGACGGGTCAGTTCGCGGGCCAGATGCTGATCGGCGACGTCACCTACGGCGGCCTCCAGCGTGCCTACCTGGAGAAGGTGAAGGGGCAGTACCAAGGCGCCGTCTTCCGCTACACACAGGGCCTGGAGGCCGGAGTCAACCGGATCAGCCTCGGTCCGGACGGCGCGATCTACGCGGGCGGTCTGGGCGCCGACGGCAACTGGGGCCAGGAGGGGAAGCTCAGATTCGGCCTGCAGAAGCTGACACCCAACGGTGGCAACACCTTCGACATCAAGACGATGCGCGCCGTACCGGGCGGCTTCGACCTGACGTACACGCAGCCGGTGTCCGCCGAGACCGCCGGGCAACTCGCCGAGCGTTACCGCGCCGAGCAGTGGCGCTACACGCCGACCGCCGACTACGGCGGCCCGAAGATCGCCGAGGAGCGGCTCGCCGTACGCTCGGCGACGCTGTCGAAGGACGGCCGTACCGTCCGGCTGCGGCTGGACGGCCTGAAACCCGGCCATGTGGTGCACGTGCGGTCCCCACGCCCCTTCACATCCGCGGCCGGTGAGGCGCTGTGGAGCACCGAGGCCTGGTACACGCTCAACGCGATGCCCGGCGAGCAGCCGCCCACCCCGACCCTGTACGAGGCAGAGGAGGCACGTCTGACCGGCAAGGCCGGGATCAACACCGACCACGCCGGCTACTCCGGCAGCGGATTCGTCGACCGTTACGCCACCGAGGGCAAGGCCGCCACGACCTTCGACGTGACGGTCCCCGAGACGGGCGCCTACGACGTGAACCTGCGCTACTCCAACGGCCCGAACCCGTTCCAGGGCACCAAGTCCCTCTCGCTGTACGCCAACGGGAAGAAGGTGCGGCAGACGGAACTGCCCTCCACCGGCGACTGGGACACCTGGTCCACCCGGACCGAACGCCTGAACCTGCGCTCCGGCCGCAACGAGATCTCCTACCGGTACGACCCCGGCGACACCGGCCACGTCAATCTCGACCTGATCACCGTGCACCCGCACGGCGCCCCGGTCGGCCTCTTCGACGGCACCACCGCCTCGCAGACCCGGTGGCAGCACACGGACGGGCGCCCGCTCGCATGGCCGCTCACCGGAGAGAGGTCGATGGAGGTGTGCTGCGGTGACATCCGCACCAAGGACGCGTACCAGGACTTCGCGCTGCACGTGGAGTTCCGGGTCCCGCTGCTCCCCGCGGACGTGACCGGCCAGGACCGCGGGAACAGCGGCATCTTCCTCCAGGACCGCTACGAGCTCCAGATCCTCGACTCCTACGAAGACACCTCACCGGGCACCGACGAGGCCGGAGCCCTTTACCTGAAGAAGGCGCCCGACGTGAACGCGGCGACGGCGCCCGAGACCTGGCAGACGTACGACATCGTGTTCCGTGCGGCTCGCTACGACGCCGGCGGCCGCAAGACCGCGGACGCCCGGGTGACGGTCGTGTGGAACGGCCGGACGGTCCACGACGATGTCGCTCTCGACGGGCCGACCGCGTCGGGCCGGCCCGAGACGCCCGCGGCGGGCGCGATCCGGCTGCAGGACCACGGCAACAAGGTCCGGTTCCGCAACATCCGGATACAGCCGCTGCGGTGACCTGACGCCGAGCGTACCGGTGCGTGATCCCGGGCTGCCCGTCGAGCAGCCCGGGATCACGCAGGAGGCCTGGGCGCCGTCCGCCGTGTCGGAGGAGCGCAGCAGGCGCAGGAACGTCTTCGCGCCTCCTCGCCGACGAGGACGAGCATGGGTTTGCCGGGCTCACACATCATTATTCGAACTGGAGGACGAGGTCGGGTGGGCGCGACCGCCTGTCCGCTCCTGGTGCCGCCGCGCGGTGGGACATACCTGGACAGATTACTCTTTTTCTGTACAGAACAACCAGACGTGTGAAGCGCACGGCTCCAGCGGTCGGGCGCTTGCGCAACTCGGCGAGAGGGTGCGTCATGAAGGTCACCATTCTGGGGGGAAGCGGCCGGATCGGCTCACAGGTGGGGGAACGACTGACAGCGGCCGGCCACGAAGTGGTGTCCGCCTCGCTCTCCACGGGAGTCGACGTGATCACCGGAAAGGGCCTGGAGGAGGCTCTGCAAGGCGCGGATGTGGTGGTCAACCTGATCAACTCCCCGACGTTCGACGACTCGTCCATCGAGTTCTTCGAGACGTCGATGAACAACGTGCTGAGGGCGGCCGACGCGGCCGGTGTCCGTCACCATGTGATCGCCTCGATCGTCGGCGTGGACCAGGTGCCGGAGCTCGCGTACTACCGGGCGAAAATGCTCCAGGAAAAGCTCCTCCGGGAAGGCCCCACACCGTTCACGATCGTCCGGGCGACCCAGTTCTACGAGTTCGTCGAAGCGATCATGTCCTGGACGACCGAGGGCGACTCCGTTCATCTGCCCTCCACTCCCGTACAGCCGATGGCCGCCGCCGACGTGGCCGCGGCGGTCACGAAGGCCGCGTCGGAAGCCCCGTTGCGGGGGATCCGCAACGTCGCGGGCCCGCAGGTCTACGCCCTCGATGAGCTGGGCCGGATCACACTGGCGGCGCGTTCGGACGGCCGGCAGGTCGTCACGGACGAGGAGGCGGGGATGTTCGCCGTGGTCAACGGGGACGTGCTGACCGCGCCTGAGGGGGCGGAGCTCGCCCCGACGCGCTACGAGGACTGGCTGCAGCGGCAGCAGTAGCGGAAGGCGGCGGGATCCTCGGCGCCCACAGGTGTCGCGGCCTGTGGGCGCGAGGGGACCCTTGTCCACGCTATGAGCACGGTGTGACAGGTTGCTGTGCGACACGGTGCCCGACTTCCTTGACGAGACGTTTCACACGGTGGGACCATCCGGCCGCCGGCGCTCCCGCGAGTTATGCTCGATTCGCGGGTCGGGTCCGCCCGGAGGATCACCCAGAGGGGCAGTTCAGCCAGGCTTCGCCGAGCATTCCGGTGTGCCCGTCCCGCGGCGCTTGCCGACGATCATTACCTGCCCTGAGGATCTTGTGGACGCCTCCCATGAGGCCGCTCGCGGCCTGACCGACATCGAGGGTTTCCTGTACTGGGAGGCCCATCACCGCTCAGCTCGCCGCCGCGCGGCTGACTTCGTCGCACGTGTGTCCGGACTGAGCGAGAAACAGAAGGCCGAGATCGAGTGGTGGTACGTGCAGGAGCAACTGTGCGTCTGCCGTTCGATGAGGCAGCACATCACCGACCACATCACAGCGGTGGAAGAGCACCATGCCCAGCGCTACTCGCAGCTGCGCCGGGGTGCCTACGCCGCCTCGACCCTGCTCACCACGCTGATGCTCGCCCTGTGCGTCGTCGTGATCCTCGGCACCGCCGGGTGACGGCCCCGCCCGCGGGGGCAGGGCGGCGGGCGCGTCACCGGCGAAACAGTGTCACATCTTGTGTCAAGCGGTGCTAGGTGCGCTTGGCGCGGTAGAGACCCCGCCCGGTCCGGCGGATCCGGGAAGTGCCGACCAGACGATCCAGGGTGCTGCGGACGGCGTTGATGCTCCCGCTGTCGGTGTCGCGGCCCAGGGCCGCGGCCACGTCGCGCGCCCGGACATCCGCCTGGCCGGCCGTGGCGAAGTACTCGAGGATCTGCTCGGTGAGCTGACCGTACTTCCGGTTCCCGTCCGCGTCGGCGGACGCGTCCGAGCGGACCGGCGCTTCGGCGTCCTGCCCGCTCCCGGCTTGCTCGTTCGCCGTCCTCGCTTCCGGCGCCGGGCCGGCGGATGGAGCCTCGGCCCGTAGCTCCGCGGCCGGGTTGCGCATCAGGGTGTCGATGGCATTGAGCGCGCGCTGGACGGAGCCGAGATGGGCTACGACCGCGGCCAGTTCCCGCTCCAGCGCCTGCTTCTGCAGCTCGAGGCGGGCCAGGTCCTTGTGCAGGCTTTCAGCGGTGACCTCGACGGACTGCGCAGCGTGGGCGCCGGAGACCATGTGTTCCTCTCATCCTCGACCCATTGTGTCGCGTCCCTGACCGACTTGTCTTCGGCGCCGTTCGGCCGAGCACCGACGTCGGCGCCCTCATCATAGGCAAAGCGAACCTCTGAATACAGACGGTTCATGTCATGCGCACGTGAACATGGTGCCGCGTCGGGAAAGAACGCACCACACGTCTGACACGTAACCGGCACAAGACGTTGTCACACAATGTGCGCCTTCTCGGTCGTAGATGTAGATGCCACGGATCCGGAGTGGCTGCCCACGGCCGAACCCTGCCAGGAACTCACTGGGCGAGCGGGCCATGACGCCGGGGCCGCGTGAACGCGTCACCCGACGGCACGGATTTCCCGGAGGAACGGAGACAGCAGGGCGAATGCACCTCAGAACGTCCGCGGAGAGCTCCCTTGAGGAGGCCGTTGCCGCCTTCGTCCAGTGCCGTCCACGCCTTTTCGGTATCGCGTACCGGGTGCTGGGAAGCGCGGTCGAGGCGGAAGACGTCGTACAGGAGGTGTGGCTGCGCTGGCAGAAGACCGACCGTGCGGCCGTGGTCAGCCCCGTGGCGTTCCTGTCGACCACAGCCACCCGGCTGGCCATCAACGTGGCTCAGTCCGCCCGGGTGCGCCGCGAAACCTACATAGGGCCGTGGCTGCCCGAGCCCATCGACACGAGCGCCGACCCGGAGGTCGGCGCCGAGCGGGCGGAGGCACTCGAACTCGCCCTGCTCCTCGTCATGGAGAAGCTCAACCCCACCGAGCGCGCCGCATACGTCCTGCGTGAGGCCTTCGTCTACTCCTACGAGGAGATCGCCGAGATCCTCCAGACCAATATCGTCAACGTACGGAAGATCGTGAGCAGGGCCCGCAGGCGGCTCGCGGGCAAGGGGCGCAGGGCCGTCGACATGGAGGATCATCGGCGGCTCCTGGACGCCTTCGTAGGCGCGGCGCAAACGGGAAATGTCGCTTCGCTGGAGGCACTGCTGACGCCGGACGAGTTCCGCCGGTCCGGCGCTGTGTGCGTGGAGGGCGCTGCCGGCACAGGTGATCCCGGCTCCGCCGAAGTGGCGAGCCCGCCCGGCCCCCGGCCTGCCGGTGCGGCAGGCCCGCGGCCCTCCTGACCACTGCGCTGTCACACGCCGGTACCCACGTCAGACGTGGTCGTTCCAGCTGCGGAGCTTGTCCGGATTGAGGATGACCCAGATCTGCCGGACCCGGTGACGGGCGATGTCCAGGCTGATGACAGCCGCGACCCTGCGGTCGATGTACACCACGAGGCCGGTCCGTCCGTTGACGTTCCGGGTGTGCAGGCTGGTGCGCGGGTTGTGGGGCAGCAGCAGCATCAGGCTGCGGGCGATCCGCCGGTCACCGTACACCGGCGTGACCAGGGCCCTGACCTTGCCGCCGCCGTCGAAGCACGCCCTGGCATCGATCGTGAGCAGGGATGCCAGAAGAGCCTCGTCCTGCGTGGCCCACGCCTGCTGCACGGCATGGACCACCGCGTCGTCCCCACGGCGGACCGCAGGACCGCCCGCCCCGGGCTGGGCCGGTTCGGCGCGCTCCGGCTGCCCCATGAGGTCGTCCACCGGGCGCGGCGCCGATCCGATCACCTCGTTGAGCATGTACGCCGCCCGTTCGGCCGGGGACAAGGAGTGCAGGGCACTCCGCAGAACCGCACCGACCTCTCTCCCGAGCGCCTCGTGCGGATCCGCTCGCGCGCCGGGGGCCGTCTGCCCGGCTGCCATGCCCTGGCCCCAGACGGGCCGGGCCAGCCGGGAGATGCAGATGCCGCCGGCGACCGCGGCGAGCCAGGCACCTGGATGCACGATGGATGCCCGCGCCGGACCGGACAGCTCGTACCAGCGCCGGTAGGTCTCGTCGACGGCGCTCTCGGCCTCGCTGCTGTCGCCCAGCATCCCAAGTGCCATGTCCAGCAGATGCCGTCGCTCGTCCAGCAACTCCACGATCGGCACCGCGTCGTCGGGACGGTTCATACGGCAGCCTCCCTCTCTCGCACGGCGTCATACGCCGCAGCTTCCACCGACCTGGATCGGAATAAGGAGAGCCTCGGCAGAGCCGGAGCCTCGTCGGCAGGTTCTCGTCCCATGTTTCGTGTATATGACGAGTGACCGGATGGACACGGTCCTTGTGACATCGGGCCGGTCGAGCCGCCTCCGCGGTCCGGCTGAGCCGGTGTCACGCGTTCTGCGGAACTGCTGTTACGGCGGGGCGTGCCGGAATCCGCCGCGTGGAGGTGCGGCACACGTCATCGAGGTTCGTCCTCGGTGGCGGGGGAGGCGGCCGCCGAGCGAGCCAGGCGGTGCAGCGCGTCGGACACGGACTGCATCTGCTCGTTGATCTCCGCCAGGGCTTGGTGAATCTCGTTGACACGCGTCTCGAGCTCGGCGGCCTTGTTGGTCAGTGCCTCGACCGTGGCGGCGAAGGCGACGGGGTTCTCGCGAAACGGTGGTATCACCACGGGGCCTCCTGGCCGACCCGCACGGCCGAGATACCGAGGGTCAGCCTCACCGTGTCGCTGACGAGAACTCCGCCTGCGTCCGGCCCTTGGGCCCAGGTGAGTCCCCAGTCCGAGCGCTGCAGAGTGGCGGTGCCCTCGAACCCGACACGGTTCCGCCCGTGGCTGTCCCTGGTCGCCCCTGCGAACTCGACGTCGACGACGAGCGGCAGTTCGACATCCTTGATCCTGAGGTTGCCGGACATACGGAACTCGGCGTCTCCGACCGGTGCCAGCCCGGTGGAGCGAAAGGTCATCAGGGGAAAGGTCGAGGAGTCGAAGAGGTCGGGGCCCGTGAGGTACGCGTCGCGCGCCCGCAGACCCGTGTCCAGGCTGTCGGTCCGGATGCTGACCAGGGCCGCGGACCGGCCGGGTCGGGCCGCGTCGAACTCCAGGAAGCCCTCGACGGATTCGAACTTCCCGTGCACGTGCGAGACCACGGCCTGCCGGACGGAGAAGCCGAAGATGCTGCGAGCCGGGTCAATGGTGTACACACCGGCCAGTACCTCGTGCCGGGCGGTGCCGAGAACAGTGTCCTGCCGGCTTTTCCTGCGCATGACTGACCGCTTTCCTTGTGCGACGGGTACCGGATCGGGCCCGAGAGAGGGAAGGGGTGGCCCCTGACGTACAGAGGCCACCCGCAAGGAGGGTGCTGCTACTGCTACTGCTACTGCTACTGCTACTGCTACTGCTACTGCTACTGCTGCTGTGCGAGCCAGTCGGTGAACCGGGTCGCGGCGATCTGTGCGTCGGGGCCGGGAAGGAGGTCGCGCTCCTCCAGCTCGGAGCCGAAGTACTGCCCGTGCGGGTCCGACACCACGGTGCGGGTGTCGTTGCCCGGAGCGAGGCCCGTGTCGAGGAACTCCTTGAAGTCGAACGCATCCGGCCCGGCGATCTCCACCATGCCGTCCAGAGGCGAGCCGACGGCCGCGCGGGCGACGGCCTCGGCCACGTCACCGGAGTAGATGGGCTGGATCTTCGCGGCGGGGGCACGCACGGTGTCGCCCTCGGTCATCGAGTCCGCGATGGCCTTAACGAACTCGAAGAACTGTGTCGCGTGGACGATGGAGTACGCGACCCCGGACGCCTTGATGAGTTCCTCCTGCGCCAGCTTGGCGCGGAAGTAGCCGTTCTTCTCGAGCCGTTCGGTGCCCACCACGGAGAGGGCGACATGGTGGGACACGCCGGCCGCCGCCTCGGCCGAGAGCAGGTTGGTGGTGGAGGTGCGGAAGAACTCCATGACCGCGTCGGGCGCGAACGAGGGAGAGTTCGACACGTCGACCACGACCGAGGCGCCCTTCAGGACGTCAGCCAGGCCTTCACCGGTGAGTGTGTTGACGCCCGTGCTGGGCGCGGCGGGCACCGCCTCGTGACCGAGCTTCCTCAGCTTTTCGACCACCTGCGAGCCGATGAGACCGGTCCCGCCGATCACTACAACCTTCATGCGATCTACCTCGAAATCCTTGTGGGTGCGTGCACTTGGGCCAGGCACGTGGCGCTGCGTCCGTGCTCTGTTGGAGACAAGACAGGACGTCGATCGCGCTTGTGACAGGGGTGGCCGCCCCGCGCGCTACTCGGCGAGCTTGCCTTCGGTCGAGACCTCCTGCATCAGGGACGAGATCTCCTCCGGGATGGAGACAATGGGTTCGCGGGTGACCCCCGTGGCCGGGGACCACACGAGATTGACCTGCAGTGCGGGATCCATGTCCGGGTAGTCGCTGCGGTTGTGGCAGCCGCGGGTCTCCCGGCGTTCGAGCGCCGCCTCGAGCGTGGCCCGCGCGGCGAGCGCCGCGGCCTTGAGGTCGAAGGCGTGCGCGAGGTCCTGGTAGCCGGCGATGTCGGGATGGACACCGATGTCATCCATCCGCTTCTCGATCGCGCTCAGCTCCGCCAGACCGGTGCGCAGCCCCTCCTCGTCGCGTACGACGCCGGCATGCTCGGTCATGGTGTTGCGGATGGCGCGCTGCAGGGCCCGGACGTTCTCCTGCCCGTCGGCCGCGAGCAGGCCGTCGACCTCCGCGCGGGCCGCGGCCACGGCGGCCGCCGAGCGCGGCTGCGCCTTCAGTGACTCCGAGTAGGCGGCAGCGGCCTGCGCCGTGATGCGGCCGAAGACCAGCAGCTCGATCAGGCTGTTGCCGCCGAGGCGGTTGGCTCCGTGCAGTCCGCTCGACGCCTCGCCGATCGCGTACAGGCCGCGTACGTCGGTGCTGTGGTCCTCGGGGCGGACCCAGACACCGCCCATCGAGTAGTGCGCCGTGGGTGCGACCTCGATCGGGTCCCGGGTGATGTCCAGCATCTGCAGGTCGAGAAGCGTCTGGTAGACCCGGGGGAGCCGATTCATGATCGTCTGCCGGGAGAGGTGGGAGACGTCGAGCCACACTCCGCCGTTGGGGGTGCCGCGGCCCTCCTTGATCTCCGTGTAGGACGCGAGGGCCACGCGGTCACGGGTGGACAGCTCCATGCGCTCGGGGTCGTAGCGGTTCATGTACCGCTCGCCGAGCGCGTTGCGCAGGATGCCGCCCTCGCCACGCGCCGCCTCGCTGACCAGCGTGCCGGCCGCGTTCTCCGGCTCGATGATCCCGGACGGGTGGAACTGGACGAGCTCCGGGTCGCGCAGGCGGGCCCCGGCCTCGACCGCCAGCCCGAACGAGTCACCGGTGTTCTCGTCGCGCCGGGAGGAGGTGCGCCGCCAGATGCGGGTGTGGCCGCCGGCCGCGAGGATCACCGCGTCGGCGTGGATGAGGTAGCGCTTGCCGTTCGTCAGGTCGAACCCGTAGGCCCCGAAGACGGCCCCGTCGTGCACCAGGAGCCGGGTGATGTAGACGCTGTCGAGAAGGGGGACGCCGAGCTGGCCGGCCCGCCCGACGAGCGTGCGCTGGATCTCCAGACCGGTGTAGTCACCGGCGAAGGCGGTGCGGCGGAACTTGTGCGCGCCGAAGAACCGCTGCGAGATACGGCCGTCCTCCTCCCTGGCGAAGGCCATGCCGTAGCGCTCCAGGTCGTCGATGCCGCGGGCGGCGCCCTGCGTCACCATCTCGACCGTGTGGGGATCGGCGAGGAGGTAGCTCTCCTTGAGGGTGTCCGCGGCATGCTGCTGCCAGCTGTCGCCGGGGTCCATCGTGGCGAGGGCCGCGTTGATTCCCCCGGCGGCGAGGGCGGTGTGCGCGTCATCCTTGGAGCGTTTGCCGACGGCGAGTACGTCGACACCGGCCTCGGCCAGCTCGATCGCCGCCCGCAGGCCGGCACCACCGGTGCCGATCACCAGCACCATGGTGGAGAGACGTTGTTCGGTGAGAGACACGATTGCTCCGATCGGCTTGTTGGTCACCGAGTACGACCGGACGACCGAGGTATCTGTGACAGACGAGCGGACTGCCGGCGCGGCGGCCGGGGGCGGAACGCCGTCAGGTGACGAGAGTGTCCAGGGGGACACCCGGGTCGCAGAGGCGGGCCTCGTCGACGTCGGTCCCGGAGAGGACCAGGGCACGGATCGAGTCGACCACGTCCCACACATTGACGCTCATACCCGCAAGCACACCGGTCCCCGACATCCGGAAGGCGATGAATCGCCGCTCCGCCTTGTCACAGCTCGTCGTGCCCCGTTTCCGCACGGCCTCCGCCGCCTTGCCTGCGGCGATCCGCAGCCGACGAGGTCAGCCCCGCTCCCGCGCCGCCCCGTCCCCGGAACCGGTGGGCGCCGCCATCACGACGGGCACAGTGATCACCGTGACGTCCCCGGTCAGCAGGCGGTGCACGGGACAACGGCCGGCCGTCGCCAGCAGTCTCTCCGTCTGTGTGGCGTCCAGGTCGCCGGCGAGCGTGATGCGTCTGACGATCTGCCCTTCCGCGTCGAACCGCACGTCCACGTCGACGCGGTCGAGTGGCCACCCGTGCCGGTCCGCCGAGGCGCGGACCGCCATGGAGGTGCAGGACCCGAGGGCGCCGAGGAGCACTTCCACGGGCGTGGGCCCCGTGTCCGCGCCCAGCGGCTCGGACTCGTCCGCCGTCAGGGTGTGCGGCCCGATCGCCATGGAGCGGGCGAGTCGAGGGCCTTCACTGACCGAAACGGTGCGTCCGGACATGAGTGACATGAGTCCGCCTCTGAAGGGTTGGGGGCAGCGTCTTTTGACACTATGACCGCGCATGTGCCGCCCGTGTGACAGCGTGTGCTCTTCTCTGATCCTCGCTCACACGTCCGACCGTGTGCGGGAGTCGCGGACCGGCCCGTGGACGGTCGGTCAGTCCTGCCACCGGTAGCGGTCACGGGCCTTCGTGACCGTTTCCGGGTCGACGGCGGCCGGCGAGGCCGACCCGGCGCCGGTCTCCGCCTCCGCGCCCACCAGCAGAACCCGCCACGCCCTCCGCCTCGACCTCCACCACGTCACCGTCCCGGCGGGTACGGAACACGGTGCCCGCCGAGCCGTCCCGGGCCGGGATCGTGGTGACCGTCGTCATGCCGCCGGCCGGTGCGTGGACGCGCAGCGTCACACCGTCCGCCCAGTCGTAGACGGCCGAGTCGCCGCTCGCGCCGAACGGGATCACCGACCCGGGGGCGGGCGAGCAGCGGCAGGCTGTCGAAGCCGTACCGCTCGCGTCGCCACCCGGGCCCCTGGACCTGGTCGCCCGACAGCACATGTGTCCAGGTGCCCGCCGGGACGTAGTACTCGACCTCGCCGTCCACCGAGAAGACGGGCGCCACGAGCAGATCGTCGCCGAGCATGTACGGCCGGTCCAGTGACTGGCAGGCGGGGTCGTCCGGGAACTCCAGCACCATGGCGCGCATCAGGGGAGTGCCGTGCTCGGCGGCCCGGCGTGCCGCGCGGAACAGGTACGGCATCAGCCGGTGCTTCAGCCGGGTGAAGTCGCGCGTGACGGCGACCGCCTCGTCGTCGTAGTCCACGGCACCCGGTACGACTTGCTGCCGTGCAGCCGGCTGTGCGACGAAAGCAGCCCGAACTGCACCCACCGCTTCAAGCGGCGGGAGAAGAAGACGGCGAGGGCGAGACCGACGGTGAACTGGCCGAGCAGCGAGCCGAGGGCGAAGAGCGCCGTGTGCCACAGCGCGTCGGCGAACAACTCGTCGGCGAAGACCGCCCGCCAGTTGGCCAGACCGTTGAAGGGGGCCTCGCCCGTGGACGGTGGGCCGGACCGGCCCGGTTTCAGGAATCCAGCAGGGGCAGACCCGGCAGCACCTTCTCGATGGTGATCGGGAAGTCGCGCACCCGCACTCCGGTGGCGTTGAAGACCGCGTTCGCGACAGCCGCACCGGCCCCGCAGATGCCGAGCTCACCGGCGCCCTTCGCGCCCAGGGGGTTGGCCTTGTCGTCGTACCCGTCGAGGACCACGGCCTCTACCGCGGGAATGTCGGCGTGGACCGGCACCAGATACCCCGCCAGATCGCGGTTGACGAAGGCGCCGGACCGCGCGTCGACGACGGCCTCCTCCTCAAGTGCCGCGCCGACGCCCCAGATCATGCCGCCGATCAGCTGCGAGCGGGTCGTCCTGGGGTTGAAGACGCGGCCCACCGAGAACACGCCGAGCATGCGCCGCAGCCGGATCTCGGCGGTGTCCGCGTCGACCCCGACCTCGGCGAAATGGGCCCCGTAGGTGTTGATCGAGTAGTCGGAGTAGTTCGGATCGTCGCCCATGTAGCGGACCTGACCCTCCGCCTCCATACCCTCGGGACTGCTGCGCGCGACGATCGCGCTCAGCGCCTGCGACCTGCCGCCGGCAGACACGTCGCCGTCGGAGAACACGGCGTCGGCCGCATCCAGGCCGTGCAGCGGGGAACTGGTGTCGCGGCGTGCCGCGTCCAGCAACCTCTCGCGCAGGGCCAGGCACGCCCGATGTGCGGCGGTGCACGAGTTGGTGGCGCCCCACGAGCCTCCCGACCCCCAGCTGGTGGGATTGTCGGAACGGCCGGGATCGACGCGCACCCGTTCCAGCGGAAGTCCGAGTCCGTCGGCCACGACCTGGGTGAGGACGGTGTAGGTGCCCGTACCGATGTCGGTCATGTCCGTCAGGACGACCGCCGTGCCGTCGGCGTCGAGCCGCACACGGACGGCGGTCGGCCCCTGGAAGTGTCCCCGGATGGCGGCGGACATGCCGTAGCCGACCAGCCATCGTCCCGCACGGACGCTCGCCGGGGTGAGTGGGCGGTTCTCCCAGCCGAACCGGCGCGCGCCCTCGCGCAGGCACTCGACCATGTGCCGGTCGCTGTACGGCACGTCCCGCTCGGGATCGACGGTGGGCTCGTTGCGGATCCGCAGCTCGACCGGGTCCATCCGGAGCACGTCGGCCAGCTCGTCCATGGCCGACTCGACCGCCAGCATGCCCGGTGCCTCGCCCGGCGCGCGGACGTCCGTGCCCCGTGGCAGGTCGAGTGCCGTGAGCCGGTGGCTGGTCAGCCTGTGGGGAGCGGCGTAGAGGCTGCGGACGGTGGCGGCGGTCTGCTCGGCGTACTCGATGTCGGGGTTGGTGTGCATGGTGACGTCGTGGGCGATCGCGGTAAGCCGTCCGTCGCGCCCCGCCCCCAGCCGGACCCGCTGGCTCGATATCGGGCGCATGCCCACGAGCTGGAAGACCTGCTGGCGGGTCATCGCGACCTTGACCGGCCGGCGCAACGTGCGGGCGGCGAGCGCCGCCAGGACGGTCTCGGAATGGATGCCCAGCTTGGAGCCGAACCCGCCGCCCACGAACGGGGCGACGACATGGACCCGCTCCGGGTCCATCCGCAGCGTGCCGGCGACCGAGGCCCGCGCCGCGTCCACGATCTGCGAGCTGACGTAGACGATCAGGTCCTCGCCACGCGGCTCCGACAGACAGGCGTTGGGTTCGATGGGCAGCGAGAACTCGTACGGCGTCGAGTACCGCTGGTCGACCTGGACGTCCGCGCCGGCGAACCCGGCGTCGAAGTCGCCCACCGCGGTGTCGGTGGGCAGGCCGGCGTTGACCACCTTGGGGATGTACGCGTCGTCCTCGTACTCGCCGAAGTCGAAACGGCCCCGCCCTTCCCGGTATTCGACCTCGACGAGTTCGGCCGCGCCGCGGGCCTGCTCGAAGGTCTCGGCGACGACGAGGGCGACCGGTTCGCCGTAGTAGTGGATCTCGGGGCCGGTCATCTCCGGCTGGGCGCGCCAGTACTCGAACGAGATGGATTCGTCGCGCGGGCCCTGCTCCGGGACGTTGAGATGGGTCATCACCCAGTGCACGCCGGGTGCGCGTTCGGCGCTGTCCGTGTCGATCCGGGTGATGCGGCCCTTGCCGATCGTCGCACCGACGATGAAGCCGTACAGCGGCTGCCCGGCCTCCCAGTGCTCGTAGGCGTAGGCTGCCCGGCCGGTCGCCTTCAGCGGGCCGTCGACCCGGTTCACTGCTCGCCCGATCATGCGGCCTCCTCAGCTCGCCCCGGCCACCTGCGCCAGCGTGCGGCACAGCGTGCGTTTCGCCAGGTCGATCTTGAAGTCGTTGTGTCCCTGCCCGACCGCGTCGCGCAGGGCCTCCTCGGCCGCCGCACGGTAGGTGGACATCGTGGCCGGGCGCCCGGTCAGCGCGGCCTCCGCCTCGAGCGACCGCCACGGTTTGTGCGCCACACCACCGAACGCCACGCGCGCCCCGTGGATCGTTGCCTGCTCGACCGAGACGACGGCGGCCACGGAGACCAGCGCGAACTCGTAGGAGGCCCGGTCGCGCACCTTGCGGTACCTCTGCCGGCCCGGCGGGGGCGGTGGCAGGACGACGCCCGTGATCATCTCGCCGGGCCGCAGCTCGGTCTCGATGTGCGGCGTGTCGCCCGGCAGCCGGTAGAAGTCGGCGATGGCGACGCGGCGTACCGCCTCGTCGGCGTCGAGCAGTTCGATCTCCGCCTCCAGGGCGGTCAGCGCGACGGCCATGTCCGACGGCTGGGTGGCGATGCAGGAGTCGCTGGCGCCGAGGATCGCGTGCATCCGGTTGAACCCGCCGATGGCGGAACAACCGGACCCGGGCTCGCGCTTGTTGCAGCCTGCGGCGGTGTCGTAGAAGTACGGGCAGCGGGTGCGCTGCAGCAGGTTCCCCCCGGTGGACGCCTTGTTGCGCAACTGGCCCGAGGCGCCGGCCACCAGCGCCTCCGACAGCACCGGATAGCGGGCGCGCACGCGTTCGTCCGCGGCCACGTCGGAGTTGGCCGCCTGGGAGCCGATACGCAGTCCGCTGTCCGGAAGTTCCTCGATGCTCCGCAGGGGCAGCCGGCTGATGTCGACGAGATGGCTCGGCGTCTCGACGTCGAGTTTCATCAGGTCGAGCAGATTGGTGCCACCGCTGATGAACTTGGCGCCGTCCCTGGACACCGCGGCGAGGGCGGCCTGCGCGTCCGTCGCCCGCTCGTAGGTGAAGGACCTCATGGCGTGCCGCCTTCCGCCGTGCTCCGGATGGCCGCGACGATGTTCGGATAGGCGGCGCACCGGCAGATGTTGCCGCTCATCCGCTCGCGGATCTCCTCGTCCGTCAACGCGATGTGCGGCGAGGCCACGTCGGCGGTGGCGTGACTGGGCCAGCCCGCCGCCACCTCCGCGAGCATGCCGACCGCCGAACAGATCTGGCCCGGCGTGCAGTAGCCGCACTGGAAGCCGTCGCTGTCGACGAAGGCGCGTTGCATGGGGTGCATGTTCTCGGGAGTGCCCAGGCCTTCGACCGTGACGATCTCGTCGTCCTCGTGCATGACGGCCAGCGTCAGGCAGGAGTTGACGCGCCGGCCGTTGATCAGCACCGTGCAGGCGCCGCACTGGCCGTGGTCACAGCCCTTCTTGGTCCCGCTCAGGCGCAGATGCTCGCGCAGCGCGTCGAGCAGGGAGGTGCGTGGATCCAACTCGAGCCGTCGTACCTGGTCGTTGACGCTCAGCCTGACCGCGATGGCCGGAGCCGTCCCGTCGTGGCTCCGCCCGGTGGAGCCCGTGTCCGATGAGGTCATAACGGCCCGCCTTCCTCGTTAGGTGCGGGTGTCTGCTGCTTGTGCCTCGCCGCCGCAGGGCGCGCTCCAATGCCGCCCGTCGCGCCTGCCGGGTCCGTCCCCTGATCTCAGCGTCTCGCGAAAACCGCCCTACCGCTCGTCGGAAGGTGGACGACCCGTCGCCGGCACCTTCTCGTCGGGCCGCAGCAGGCGGCCGCGATCCGCGTGGGCGGGGCGACGGCCGGCAATGATCAGCTGGAGGCTGGGGCTGAGGCGGAGGCGGCCGAGGATGACCGGTCCGATGCGGAGGCGGCCCACGAGTGGACCGCGCAGGGCCGCTTCGCCGCCTGCTTCACCGGTCCCCCTGGCCTCCCAGCCTGTCCAGCTGGGCACCCACGCTGTCCAGGATCATCTGCAGGGCGGTCGGGTACGCGCTGGTGGGCATGCGCGAGGCCAGCAGGGGCGCCGCCTCGGCGATGCGGGGATACGCGTCGGCGGGCAGCGTCGCGTACGTCGAGCGCCACATCTCCTCATCCGAGCGCAGCGACTGCTTCGGCAGGGCGAGCGACGCGGCGTCGAGGGCGGCGAAGGCCAGGGTCTGGTCGATGAACGCGTGGTAGATGCGCACGGTGTCCGGCAAGGGGAAGCCCGCCGTACGCAGGATGTCCAGGACCGCTTCGTCGGCGGCCAGCTCGTTGGCGCGTCCCGAGACGCGGCTCGCGGTCAGTACGGCCGCCTGGGGGTGGGCGGTGTACGCGGCGTGGATACGAAGGCCCACGCCGCGCAGATCGTTCCGCCAGTTCCCGGTGGGCCGCCAGCCGTCGAGCGCCTGCCCGATGAGCCGGTCGCCGATGGCGAGGATCAGGTCGTCCATCCCCCGGAAGTAGCGGTACAGCGTGCTCGGGTCGCAGTCGAGGACCAGGCCCAGGCGGCGGGCGGTGAGCCCCGCGCCGCCATGCTCGCGCAGCAGCCGCAGGGCCGCGTCGACGAACGCGCTGCCGGACAGCACGGTGCCGCTCCTGGTGGGGCGGCGCCGCCGTCGGTGTTCCTCACGGACGACGGGCTTCGGCACTTCGGCTCCTTGAAACGGGTGTGTCTTATGCCAACGTCATTGACCTTATGTGGGCGGGGCGCATTTGATTCCGGCCAAGGGCCCCTTCCCGTTCCGATCGACACCCGACCGAGAGGCGATACCGATCATGCGCGTACTACTCGTGGGAGCCGGTGGCGTGGGCACGGCGATCACCCGGATCGCGGCCCGCCGGCAGTTCCTCGACACCATGGTCGTGGCCGACTACGACCGCTCGCGGGCCGAGGCGGCCGTCGCGTCCCTGGGGGATCGTGGCGATCGCTTCCGGGCCGAGCAGGTGGACGCCCAGGACGAACAGGCGGTCACGGCGCTGTTGCGCCGCCACGAGTGCGACGTACTGCTCAACGCCACCGACCCCCGCTTCGTCATGCCCCTGTTCCAGGCGGCGCGCGGCGCGGGCGTCACCTACCTGGACATGGCGATGTCGTTGTCCCGGCCGCATCCCGAGCGCCCGTACGAGGAGTGCGGGGTGAAGCTCGGCGACACGCAGTTCGCGCAGGCGGCACAGTGGGAGCAGAGTGGCGCCCTGGCGCTGGTCGGCATGGGCGTCGAGCCGGGCCTTTCCGACGTCTTCGCACGCCACGCGGCCGACGAACTCTTCGACGAGATCGAGGAGATCGGCATTCGGGACGGAGCCGACCTCACCGTCGACGGCCTCGCGTTCGCCCCGTCCTTCAGCATCTGGACGACCATCGAGGAGTGCCTCAATCCGCCGGTGATCTACGAGGCGGAGCGCGGGTGGTTCACCACCGCGCCGTTCAGCGAACCCGAGGTGTTCGACTTTCCCGAGGGCATCGGCCCCGTCGAGTGTGTGAACGTCGAGCACGAAGAGGTCCTCCTCGTGCCACGGTGGATCGACGCGCGGCGTGTCACCTTCAAGTACGGCCTGGGCGGCGACTTCATCGACACCTTGAAGACCTTGCATCTGCTGGGGCTCGACAGCACGCAGCCCGTCACCGTGCCCGGTCCCGACGGCCCGGTCGCCGTCTCGCCCCGGGACGTCGTCGCGGCGTGTCTGCCCGACCCGGCCACGCTGGGCGAGCGCATGCGGGGCAAAACCTGTGCCGGCACCCTGGTGCGGGGCCTGAAGGACGGGAAGCGGCGCGAGGTGTACCTGTACCACGTGGTGGACAACCAGTGGTCCATGACGGAGTACGGCTGCCAGGCCGTGGTGTGGCAGACGGCGGTCAACCCGGTGGTCGCGCTGGAGCTCCTCGCGTCGGGCCGTTGGACCGGCAAGGGCGTCCTCGGGCCGGAGGCCTTCCCGGCGCGGCCCTTCCTGGACCTTCTCACCGAGTACGGGTCCCCCTGGGGCATGCGGGAGCAGTGAGGGTGACGAGGGTGGGGCCTCGCCACCTTCACCCTCCTGCGCTCACTCGCGGTGTGCCCGGCGCCCGGACGGGGCGGCCGGGCGCTCTCCCGGCCGCAGTGGATCAACGTTCAGCGCGATGCTGCCGCAGCACTCGCCGCTTCCCAGGGGCGGACTTAGAGTGACCTACATCACGCCACTATGGCTGATTCCCTCACTCCTGCCCGCACGGCCTGGAGGGCGCATGACCCATGTCAAGGTGAACGTGGACGGCACGACGTACGAGGACGACGTGGAACCCCGTCTCCTCCTCGCCCACTACCTGCGCGACCGACTCGGCCTCACCGGTACCCCGATCGGCTGCGACACCTCGAACTGCGGGGCGTGCACGGTGGACCTGGACGGGGTCACCGTGAAGAGCTGCTCGGTGCTGGCCGTGCAGGCCGACGGCGGCGACGTGACCACCGTCCAGGGGCTGGCGAAGGACGGCGAGTGGACGACGCTGCAGCGCGCCTTCCACGAGCACCACGGCCTGCAGTGCGGCTTCTGCACACCAGGGATGATCATGGCGGCGCGCGACCTGCTGCGCGAGAAGCCGCTACCGACCCCCGGCGACGTCCGGCAGGCCCTGGAAGGGAACCTGTGCCGCTGCACCGGTTACCAGAACATCGTCCGCGCCGTGCTCGCCGCGGCCGGACAGGAGGCCGTCTCCGAAGGAGAGGTCATCCTGAAACAGGAGACCACCTCCGGGCGGCAGGCCGGCGAGGAGGCCACGGCATGACCGATCAGGCCGTAGAGAACGAGGTCGGCCGCTCCCGGCTCCGCAAGGAGGACGCCCGGCTGATCACAGGCCAGACCAACTGGACGGACAACATCCAGGTCGCGGGCATGCTGCACATGGCCGTACTGCGCAGCCCGATGGCACACGCCCGCGTCACCCGCGTGGACGTCGGCCCCGCCCTGGCACGTCCCGGTGTGGTGGCCGCGTTCAGCGGCGCCGACCTCGCCGGCGGGCTCGGCTCGCTGCCGTGCGCCTGGCCCGTGACCGAGGACATCGTGCTGCCCGACCACCCGCCGATCGCGGTGGACGAGGTCCGCTACGCCGGAGACCCGGTGGCGGTCGTCGTCGCCCGCGACCGGTACGCGGCGGCCGACGCGCTGGAGTCGGTCGAGGTCGACTACGAACCGCTGCCCCCGGTCCTCGACCTGGAGGCCGCGCTCGCCGAGGGCGCCCCGCTCGTCCACGCCGACAAGGGCACCAACCGCTGCTACACCTGGCCGCTCGCCGCCGGCGAGAGCTTCGAGGCGGTACGGGAACGCGCCGAGGTGACCCTGAAGCGCCGCTACCACCAGCAGCGGCTGATCCCCAACGCCATGGAACCGCGTGCGGTGGTCGTGACACCGCTCGCCGCCTCCGGCGAGTACACGGTCCACTCGGCCACCCAGATCCCGCACATCCTGCGGATCATGCTCGCCACCGTCACCGGCGTCCCCGAGCACAAACTGCGCGTCGTCGCCCCCGACGTCGGCGGCGGCTTCGGCTCCAAGCTCCAGGTGTACGGCGAGGAGGCCCTCGCCCTGACGGTGGCCCGCAAGCTCGGCCGCCCGGTGAAGTGGACCGAGTCCCGCTCCGAGGGCTACCTCGCCACCCACCACGGCCGGGGCATGATCCAGGACATCGAGATCGCCGCCACCCGCGAGGGGAAGCTGCTCGGCCTGAAGGTGGACCTGCTCGCCGACATGGGGGCCTACCTGATGCTCGTCACCCCGGGCATCCCGATCCTGGGCGCGTTCATGTACCCGGCGATCTACAAGATGGACGCCTACGAGTTCACCTGCACCGGCGTCTTCACCACCCGCACGCCCACGGACGCCTACCGCGGCGCCGGCCGCCCCGAAGCCACGTACGCCATCGAACGGATCATGGACGAGCTGGCCGTCGAACTGGGCCTGGATCCTCTCGAGGTGCGCCGCCGGAACTGGATCCGGCACGATGAGTTCCCCTACACCACGATCGCCGGACTCACCTACGACAGCGGCAACTACGAGGCCGCGACGGAGAAGGCGCTGTCCCTGTTCGGCTACGACGACCTGCGCGCCGAGCAGCGTGAGCGCAACGGACGCGGCGACCCGGTACGCCTGGGCATCGGCGTGTCGACGTTCACGGAGATGTGCGGCCTCGCGCCGAGCCGGGTGCTGCGCGACCTGAGGTACGCGGCCGGCGGCTGGGAGGCGGCGAGCATCCGCATGCTGCCGACCGGCAAGGTCGAGGTCGTCACCGGCACCAGTCCGCACGGACAGAGCCACGAGACCTGCTGGAGCCAGATCGCGGCGGACGCGCTGGGCGTGCCCTTCGAGGACATCGAGGTGATCCACGGCGACACCAAGACCGCGCCGCAGGGCATGGACACCTACGGCTCCCGGTCGCTGGCGGTCGGCGGCGAGGCGGTGCACCGGGCCGCGGTCAAGGTGGTCGACAAGGCGCGCAAGGTCGCCGCGCACCTGCTGGAGGCCAGCGAGCAGGACCTGGAGTTCAACGGCGGTGTCTTCTCCGTCAAGGGCTCACCCGAGGCCCGCAAGAGCATCCAGGAGATCGCCTTCGAGGCGTTCACCTCGCACGACCTGCCGGACGGCATCGAGCCGTCCATCAACGCCGAGACGGTGCTCGACCCGGAGAACTTCTCCTTCCCGCACGGCACCCACCTCTGCGCCGTCGAAGTCGACACGGAGACCGGCAAGACGCGGATCCGCCGCTACGTCTGCGTGGACGACGTCGGCACCGTCGTCAACCCGATGATCGTCGAGGGGCAGGTGCACGGCGGGCTCGCCCAGGGCATCGCGCAGGCACTGTTCGAGGAAGCCGTCTACGACGACGAGGGCAACCTCGTCTCCGGCACCATGGCGGACTACCTCGTACCGTCGGCGGCGGACCTGCCGGACTTCGTCACCGACCGGACCCTGACGCCGGCGGCCGACAACTCGCTGGGCGTCAAGGGAGTCGGCGAGGCCGGGACGATCGCGTCGACGCCCGCCGTGGTGAACGCCGTGGTCGACGCGCTGCGGCCGATCGGCGTGCGGGACGTTCGGATGCCCTGCTCGCCGCACCGGGTGTGGCAGGCCGTCCAGGCGGCGCGAGCCGGCGTGTCCGGCGTGTCCGGCGACGACGCGGGGACGGGTCCCGCGCAGTCCGGCCAGTCCGCACAGGCGGCGAGGTCGGGCGACGTGGGCCAGTACGGCGCATCGGACAAGGAAGGCCCGGCATGATTCCTCCCCCCTTCGAGTACGCCCGTCCGGAGACCGTCGCCGAGGCGGTGCGCACGCTCGCCGACGCGGGCGAGGACGGCAAGGTCCTGGCCGGCGGACAGAGCCTGCTGCCGCTGCTGCGGATGCGGCTGGCCTTCCCCGAACTCGTCGTGGACGTCGGCCGGATCCCCGAGCTGCGCGGCGTCCGCGAGGACGGCGACATGCTGGTCATCGGCGCCATGACCACGCATCACGAGGTGGTCAACGACCCGCTGGTACGCCGCCACGCCGGTCTGCTGGCAGCCGCCACGGCCACCGTGGCCGACCCGGCCGTCCGGCACCGGGGCACCCTCGGCGGCTCCCTCGCGCACGCCGACCCGGCCGCGGACCTGCCCGCCGTCGCGCTGGCCCTGGACGCCGACCTGGTGGTGGCGGGGCCCACCGGACGGCGCACGATCCCGGTCCGGGACTTCTTCGTCGACTACCTCCAGACGGCGCTGGCCCCCGACGAACTCCTGGTCGAGGTGCGCATCCCGAAGACGGACGGCTGGAGCTTCCACTACGAGAAGTTCCACCCGGTCGCCCAGTCCTGGCCCATCGTGGGCGTCGCGGCGCTGGTGCGGCGCGACGACGGGCACGTCACCGAGGCGCGCGTCGGACTGGCCAACATGGGCTCCACCCCGCTGCGGGCCACGGCTGCCGAGGAGGCGATGGCCGGCGCCGACGGTCCCGAGGCCGTCGCGCGGGCCGCCGAGACGGCTGCCGAGGGCACCCGGCCCTCGCAGGACCTCGCCGCCGACCCCGAGTACCGGCGTCACCTCGCGCGCGTGCTGACCCGGCGGGCGGTGCTGACCGCCACCGGCTGGGGGTGAGCGCCCATCGCCCGGCTGGACGACCCGGAACAGGTACGGGCACGCCTGGAGGAGACGGGATACCTCGTCGACGAGGGGCTGGCCGTCACCTGCTTCCTGGCCCTGAGGATGCACCGGCCGCTCTTCTGCGAGGGCGACGCGGGAGTCGGCAAGACGGCGCTGGCGGCGGCACTCGCCGAGGTGCTCGGCGCGCCGCTCATCCGCCTCCAGTGCCACGAGGGCATCGACGCCTCCCAGGCCCTGTACGACTGGGACTTCCCACGTCAGTTGCTGCACCTGCGGGCTGCCGAGGCGTCCGGAGTGACCGACGCCGACCGTCTGGAGAGCGAGCTGTACGACCGCCGTTTCCTCATCGCGCGGCCGTTGCTGCACGCCCTGCAGACACAGCCCTCGGTACTGCTGGTCGACGAGATCGACCGGGCCGATGACGAGTTCGAGGCGTTCCTGCTGGAGCTGCTCTCCGAGTACTCGGTCACGATCCCGGAACTGGGCACCCTCCGGGCGGAGCAGCCGCCGGTCGTGGTCCTGACCTCGAACCGGACCCGGGAGGTGCACGACGCGCTGAAACGGCGCTGTCTGTACCACTGGTTCGACCACCCCTCCTTCGACCGCGAGCTGGCCATCGTGCGGCGGCGGCTCCCCGAGGTGTCCGCGCGGCTGGCCGAGCAGGTCACCGCGCTGGTGCAGGCGCTGCGCGGCGCGGACCTGGTCAAGCCCCCAGGGGTGGCCGAGACGATCGACTGGGCCCAGGCCCTGGACGCACTGGGCGCGGACGAGGTGGACGCGGAGCTCGCCGTGGCCACGCTGGGATCGGTGCTGAAGTACCGGGAGGACATGGACCGGGCCCGGAACCTGGACCTCGCGGCGGCCCTGACGGTCCGGGGGACGTGACGTGATGGGCACGGCGGAAGGCGATGCGGCCCCGGCGGACGCGACGGCCAGGGGACCGGGCACCCAGCGGCTCGCGGCGGACGCCGTGCTGCTGGGATTCGTCCGGGCGCTGCGGGCGGCAGGCCTCGACGCCGGTACGGAACGGCTGTACGCCTTCCTGCGCGCCGTCGACCTGCTGCGGCCCGGCATGCGCGCGGACGTCTACTGGGCGGGGCGGGCGACGCTGTGCGGCGGCCACGACGACCTGGACCGGTACGAGCGGGTGTTCGCGGCCTACTTCGCCACCCGTGACGCCTCGGCTCGACGCCCGTCGCGTACCGCCCTCCCGCCCCGGCTGCGCCTCGCCGCGCGGCAGACCGTCGCGGCGCCGCGCGACACGGGCGACCGCAAGCCGTCCGGTCCCCCCACGGCCACCCTGGCCAGCTCCGCCGAGGTGCTGCGGCACCGTGACTTCGCGGGCCTCGACGCCGCCGAACGCGCCCAGGTGCGGCGCCTGCTCGCGGCCTTCGCGCTCCAGGGGCAGACCCGGCGCGCGGCGCGGCGGCGGCCCGCCCGGCGCGGCGGACTCGACCCGCGCCGGACGGTACGGGAGTGGCTGCGGCGCGGTGGCGAACCGGCCCGGTTGCGGCGGCACGCGCGCATGGAGCGGCCCCGCCGGGTCGTGCTGCTCGTCGACGTGAGCGGTTCGATGGCGCCGTACGCGGACGCGTTGCTGCGGTTCGCGCACGCCGCGGTGCGTGGCGGCCACACCGAGGTGTTCACCATCGGCACCCGGCTGACCAGAGCGACCCGTGAACTGTCGCACCGCGATCCGGACGTGGCGATGGCGGCCCTCGCCGCCGCCGTGCCGGACTGGCGCGGCGGTACCCGGCTCGGCGAACTGCTCCGCGAGTTCCTCAACCGCTGGGGACAGCGCGGCATGGCGCGTGGCGCCGTCGTCGTACTCCTGTCGGACGGCTGGGAACGCGGTGATCCGGAACTGCTCGGCGCGCAGATGCGCCGGCTGCACGCCCTGGCCCATCAAGTCGTCTGGGCCAACCCGCGCAAGGCCCGCCCCGGCTACGCGCCCCTGGCCGCCGGCATGGCCGCTGCCCTGCCCAGCGTCGACGCCTTCGTCGAGGGGCACAGCCTCGCGGCACTGGAACGGCTGGCGGCCGTGGTGCGGGGAACGGCTGACGCCGCGGACGCCGGCCGGGGAGCGCGGCGTGCCTGATGTCCACACCCCCCGAGCCGAGGAGGAAGTCATGGAGTTGCAGCACGAGTTCACCGTTCCCGTCCCGGTCGACGAGGCCTGGCAGGCGCTCCTCGACATCGAACGTGTCGCGCCGTGCCTGCCGGGTGCGACCGTGGAGAAGTTCGACGGTGAGACCGTGACCGGTTCGGTGAAGGTCAAGGTCGGCCCGATCACGGTGGCCTACCGGGGCACCGCGGTCTTCGCGGAGAAGGACGAGTCGGCGCACCGGATGGTGCTCGTGGCGAGCGGCCGGGAGACCCGCGGACAGGGCACGGCCCGGGCGACGCTCACCGCCTCGCTGGGCGGCCGGGACGACGGTACGGCGGTGTCGGTGCGGACCGATCTTTCGGTGACCGGCCGGCCGGCCCAGTTCGGGCGTGGGGTGCTGGCGGAGGTGGGCGACCGGCTGGTGGGCCAGTTCGCGGCGTGCCTGGCGGACCGGCTGGCCGGGCCGGCCCCGGCCGCGGAGCAGGAACCGGCCCGGCCTGCGGAGGGCGAGCAGGCGCCCCCCGGCAGGCCCGAGCCGGAACCGCTCGATCTGCTGCGCACGGCCGGGCTGCCGGTGGCCAAACGGGCGGCGGCCGTGGCGGCGGCCCTCGCGGCCGTCGCCGTGGCGGTCGTGCGGCTCCGGCACCGCTGCCGAGCGGGGCACCGACGCCGCCGGTGAGGAAAGGTCAGAGGCGGATCACGATGAGGGCGATGTCGTCGGCGGCGCCTTGCTCGACCTCGAGGCGGGCCAGCAGCGCGTCGGCCAGCTCACCGGGGGAGAGGGCCCTGTCCTGGGCCAGGGCCGTGGTCAGCCGTGCCAGGCCGGCGTCGATGTCCTCGTCGCGGCGCTCGATCAGGCCGTCGGTGTACATCACCAGGGTGTCCCCGTGGGCGTAGGGCAGGCCGGCCTGCGGGCGGGGGACGTGATGCGGACGGGCGCCCAGCGGCGGATCGGTCGCCTGGTCGAGCAGTTCGCAGGTCCCGTCCGAGTGGAGCAGGACGGGCGGCGGGTGTCCCGCGTTGCTGTAGATGATCAGCATGCTGCGGGTGTCGATGAGCGCCTTGACCGCGGTCGCGGCCGTGGCGCCGTCCATGGAACGGGCGTAGAGACCGAGGACCTCCAGCGCCTGGGCGGGACTGGGGAGGGCGCGAATGACCGCGCTCAGGGCGCTGCGGAGCATGCCCATGACGGCCGCGGCCTGCAGGCCGTGGCCGACGACGTCTCCGACCGCGGCGGCGTAGCGGTCGGGCGGCAGGTCGACGACGTCGTACCAGTCACCGCAGACGTTCAGCGAGGTGGTCGCCGGCAGGTAGCGCACGGCGATGTTGTCGTGGTGCCGGTCCAGGTCGGGAACGGAGAGCATCGCCTCCTGCAGGGTGACCGCGACCTGCTGCTCACGGGCGTGGGCCTGACGCAGTTCCTCGTTCAGCCGGTGCAGCTCGACGGCCCGCGCGTACAGCTCGGCCGCCAGCCCTTCCTCACGCTCGGTGAATTCCTCGGTGAGCCGGCGTGCCCAGCGTGACTGGACGAAGGCGGTGACGTCCTCCGCCCACTGGACGATCCACCTCACCTTGCCCTCGGGCCCGCATATCGGCGTATGGACCTCCGACCACCATCGCTCCTGGAACTCGCCCGGCTCGTCGAGCGCCGGGATGTCGTACCGCTGCAGCACCAGGGTGTCGGGCTTCGCGGTGTCGAGGACCCGGCACAGTGACGCCTTCACGTTTTGCTGTGCGTCGTCGAAGGTGGCGGGACTCGCCGGGAGGGCGTCGAAGAAGCAGTTGCCTATGAGCTGCTCCCGGGTCCGGCCGGTGGCCTGCAGGTATGCGGGGTTGACGTAACGAATGACCAGGTCCGTGTCGAGTACCAGATACGGGCTCGGTGTGGCGTCGAAGAACGCCGTGAAATCGATGTCCGCTGTCATACGCGCTCTCCGTGGGCTGTGAACGCGATGCCGTGTACTCCAATCTACGAGCCATCCCGCGGCCGGGCTCGCCCGAGGCGTTCGCGAACGTCAGCGGCAACGCGGCACTGTCACAAGTCAGACATCTTTCCGGTCATATGCGGCAAAGGGCTGAATCTTCCCGGGTCCCTTCCCGTAGTACGTCCGCCGTTGGAGGGCAGCAACGCAATGACCACAACCAGCGACGGTCCCGTGACAATACGAAAACAGCAGCTGAACGCGAACGCCCTGTCCGATGCGGCCATCGCCCTGCTCGACGAATGGGGGACCGTGGTGGGGTGGACGAAGGCCGCCGAACGGCTCGTCGGGCGCTCCGCCGCCGAGGCGGTGGGCCGGCCGGCCGGGCTCGCGTTGCCGGCCTTCGCGGAAGTGCCGACGACTGCCGCCTTCGTGGAGCGGTGCCTGGCCCGGAACGGCTGGTCAGGAACCACGCAGGCACGCCACCGCGACGGCCGGATGCTCGACGTCAGCCTGCGGATCTCGGAGTTGAAGGGACTCGGTGGCGCGACGCGCTGGCTCGTCACCCTGGCCGACGAGGGCGTGTCGGGGGACACGATCGACGAGTCGGTGCGAGGGCCACTGCTCGCGCGGGCGCCGATCGGCGTCGTCATCCGGGACGTGCAGCTGCGGTGTGTCTGGATGAACGACACGATCGAACATCACGACGGCGTTCCCCGTGACCAACGGCTCGGCCACCGTTTCACCGAGGCGCAGCCCTGTGCCGAGTCCGAAGTCATCGAGGCGATGATGCGGCAGGTGCTCCAGAGCGGCACCACCAAGGTCCACGAGTACCGGACGTGGCTGCGGACCGACCTGGGCCAGGACCGTCCGTTCGCGGTCTCGTTCCACTGCCTCGTGGACGCCGACGGCCAGGCGCTCGGCGTCTGCGTCATCACGGCCGACGTCACCGAGAGCCGGCTGGTCCGCGAGCGCCTCGCGACGGTCAGCGAGGCCAGCGGGCGGCTGGGCAGCACCCTGGACGTGATGCAGGCCAGCCAGGAGCTGGCCGACCTCGCCGTACCCCTGCTCGCCGACTACGTCGCCGTGGACCTGGAGCTCTCGGCCGCCTTCGGTGAGGGCCCCCCGATGCTCATCGGCGCGACGGACAAGCGCCTTCCCAGCCTTCGGCGCGCGGGTATTGCCTCGGTACGCCACGGGGCTCCGGAATCTCCATGGCGGCGCGGCGAACCGACCGTCGTCCCACCGGCCTCGCCCCTGCTCGCCGTCCTGCGTACCGGCAGGTCCCATCTGGAGCCGATGCTGGACATCGGTGCCGGGACGTGGCTGGACCGCAGCCCGGACCTGACGCGGAGAATCCACCGGCACGGTGTGCACTCGATGATGATCGTGCCGATCCGTACGCGGCGCGCCGTGCTGGGCTCGGTGCTGTTCCTGCGCAGTCACGAGCCCTCGTCGTTCCAGGAGGCCGATCTGCGCCTGGCCGAAGAACTCGTGAACCGCGCCGCACTGTCGCTGGACAACGCGCGCCGGTATGCCCGCGAGCAGACCGCGGCGCTCACGCTGCAGCGCAATCTTCTGCCCCGCCACCTGACGGGCGGCACGGCGGTCGACGTGGCCTCGCGCTATCTGCCGGCCGACATGGACCACGGTGTCGGAGGTGACTGGTTCGACGTGATCGCGTTGTCCGGCGCCCGGGTGGGGCTCGTCGTCGGTGATGTGGTCGGGCACGGCCTGCACGCCGCGGCGACCATGGGCAGGCTCCGCACCGCGGTCCACACGCTCGCCGACATGGAGCTGCCTCCCGACGAACTGCTGACCCACCTCGACGACACGGTTCACCGGCTGGGCGAGGAGGAATGTGACGCCCCGGAGCAGGTTCCCGTGACCACGGGAGCCACCTGTCTGTACGCGGTCTACGACCCCGCCACCCGCAGGTGCACCATGGCGTCCGCCGGGCACCCGCCGCCCGCGATCGTCGACCCGCACGGCCGGGTCACCTACCCCGAGTTGCCCACGGGAGCACCGCTGGGTGTCGGTCTCGGAGAGCCCATGGAGTCCGTGGAGCTGGAACTGGCCGAGGGCAGCGTTCTCGCGTTGTACACCGACGGCCTGGTCGAGCGGCGGGACCAGGACATCGAAGAGGGCATGCACCGCCTGGCCACCGCCCTCGCGGAACCGGGCCGTTCCCTGGAGGACCTCTGCGACATCGCCACAAAGACCCTTCCCGACGAGGCGCCGTTCGACGACGTCACGCTCATGCTGGTCCGCACCCGCTGCCTCGACAAGAGCCAACTGGCCTCCTGGGCCCTGCCCGGCGATCACTCCGCCGTCCGCGACGCCCGCAGGCTGGCCGCAGCGCAGCTGAAGGAATGGGGCCTGGAAGATCTCGAGGACCCCACGAAACTGATCGTCGGCGAACTCGTCACCAACGCCATCACCCACGGCACGGTACCGATCGGACTGCGGCTCATCCGGCACAACGTCCTGACCTGCGAAGTGTTCGATGCCAACTGCTGTGCCCCCCAGCCGCGCCGGGCGCGCACCACGGACGAGAACGGCCGCGGCCTCCTTCTCGTCGGCAAGCTGTCCCGCCGATGGGGCTCCCGCTCGACCTGGGGCGGCAAGGTCGTCTGGGCCGAACAGGACCTCAGACCCCACCACCACAGGTCCTAGGACGGTCTGGCCGCAGGCGCCTTTCACCGGACAGGGGCCGTCCCCGGCCCACAGGACCAGCTCCCTTCCTTCAGCCGAACAGCTCGTGGGACTCCCGGTAGAGGCCGTCGGTGTGGTGGCGGGCCTCGGCGTGGATCTTCCGGAGCTTCGTGTAGAGGGCATGGTGGGCCGGGACGGGCGTGAAGGCCTCGCCCGTGCGGACCATGGCGTCCACGGCGCCGTCGAAGTCCGGGTAGGTGCCGGTGGCGACGGCGGCGGTGAGGGCCGCGCCGAGGCCGGCGCCACCGGCGGCGGCGCGGCGGGCGGGTACGTCGAAGACGTCGGCGAAGATCTGCATGATGACGTCGGAGGCGGAGCCGCCGCCGGAGACGACGACCTCCTCGAACCGGGTGCCGAGTTCGGCCGCCATCTTGCCCGCCGTCTCCCCGATCGTCAGCGCGAGCGCTTCGAGGATCGAGCGGTAGATGTGGAAGCGGCCCTGGCGGCCGTCGAAGCCGAGGATGGAGCCCTTGCGGTACGGGGCCTCGGTGGGAGCGAGCCAGTCCAGTACGGTGATCAGGCCCTCGGAGCCCGGCGGGACGAGGGCCGCCTGCCGGTTGATGTACTCCTCCGCGCTGATGCCCGCCTCCCTGGCCGGGGCGGCCACTTCCTCGCCGAGCAGATCGCGGTACCAGCTGACCGTCCACATACCGCGCCGTACACCGCTGCTCTCGTAGAGGTAGGCGTGCGGGGTGGCGGCGTAGTTGGTCCAGAAGCCGGTGCCGTGCTTGACGTTGCGGCTGCCGGTGGTCATGCCGGCGACGTAGGTGCCGAGGGAGACGAGGAGGGTGTCCGCGGAGCGCAGTCCCGAGCCGAGGGCTTCGACGGCCTTGTCGTTGGCGGTGGCGACGACGGGCAGCCCGGCGGGGATGCCGGTGTGGGCGGCGGCCGCCTCGGTGACGGCGCCCAGGATGTCGCCGGGCTGGACGAGCTCGAAGAGCATCGAGCGGTCGAGGCCGGCCTCGGCGACCCGGGCGTCGTCGGTCGTCCAGCCGAAGGTGTCGGAATCCAGGGGCCACATGCCGGCGTAGTTGGCGGCGGTGTCGCGGAACTGCCCGGTCAGGCGGTGGGTGATGTAGCCGGAGGACGTGGTGACATAGGCGGCGTCGGGCGTCGCGCGTTCGTAGGGCCCGGAGACGCGGGCGTCCATCCAGCTCATGACCGGCTGGGCCAGGGTGCCGTCGGCCTTCAGGACCGCGCGGCAGAACCGGATGGTGCACAGGCCGGCGCCCGCGATGTCGGCCGGGTCACCGGGGAAGGCCGCCATCGCCTGGCGGGCCGCTGCGCCGATCGAGGTCCACAGGTCGTCGTCCGGATGCTCGACGACACCGGGGCGCGGGGTGTCGTAGGGGCGCAGCGCGCTGCGGCCCTCACTGACGACGCGGCCGTGCTCGTCGAAGACGCTGACCTTGGACGACTGCGAGCCGTTGTCGATGCCGATGAAGTACCGGGACATGCCCACTCCGGGGGTGCGGGGCCCGGACGTCGTCGTCCGGGCGGGAGGTGAGGGGGGTCGAAGGCGATGCGACGGTGCGCCGGACCGCCCGTGAGCGGTCCGGCACCGGGATGCGGCTCAGTCCTCGATCGGGAAGATCGTGCCCTTGTTCATGATGCCGTTCGGGTCGAAGGCCGCCTTGAGCTTGGCGAGCATGTGATAGGCGGAGCCGTGCTCCTCCTTGGTCCACGGGGTGCGGTACTTGCCGACGCCGTGGTGGTGGACCATGGAGCCGCCGACCTTGAGGGCCTCTTCGACGATGATCGCGTTGAGCGGGATGTGGTACTTCGCGATCTCCTCCCGCGGCTCACAGTTGATCTTGTAGTCGTACACGAAGTAGAGGTTCGTGCCGGTCTGGTAGGAGTGCGACGAGTGGGCGCCGAGCATGATCAGGTCGTCGGCGTGCGGGTACTCGTCGCGGATCCGGTCGATGACGTTGTCGTAGAGCTCGACGGTGTGGGACCAGTCGACGGAGACCTCGGTGGTGTAGCCCAGCTCGTTCTCGCGGAGCATGGTCTCCTTCTCCGCGTCGATCTTGTCCTGGCCCCAGTTGAGGTTGGCGAACCAGGTGGAGATCAGTTCGGGGTCGACCGCGGTGTGCTCGTGCCGTCCGGCGACCCGCCGGATCTCCTCGCTCGTCGCCTTGACCAGACCCTTCGGACCCTCGGCGACGAAGACGACGACGCACTTGCCCTCGTAGAAGTGCGCGAAGTGCTGACGGGCGTCCTCGGGCGAGTAGACGCGCACCACGGACGGGCGGTAGCCGCCTGTGACCACCTCACGGATGATGGCCACACCGGTGGCCATGTCGTCGACGAGGAAGCCGTGGTACTCGTTGTTCTCCGGCTGGTACGGGAAGACCTTGACGGTGACCTCGGTGATGTAGCACAGGGCGCCCTCGTTGCCGATGACGATGTGCCGGATGTCCGGGCCGGCCGCACGGCGCGGAACGTTCTTGATCCTCGAGACGGTGCCGTCGGGGAAGACCGCCTCCAGCCCGACGACCATGTCCTCGATGGCGCCGTAGAGAGTGGACAGCTGGCCGATGGAGCGGGTGGAGACCAGGCCCCCGTACTGGGCCAGCGGCTTGGACTGCGGTGAGTGACCGGTCGTCAGGCCCTGTGCGCGCAGGACGTCCTCGAGCTTCTGCAGCGGTACTCCGCAGCCGACGGTGACCTGCATGTTCTCGGCGTCGATCTTGACGATCTCGTCGATGCCGGAGCCGTCGAGGACGATCGTGTCCTGGACGGCCGTCTCCAGACCGCCCTCGGTGCCGGTACGGCCGGTGCGGGCGACCACGTTGATCAGGTTCTCGTTCGCGAACCGCAGGACGGCGGCGACGTCGGCGGTGCTCTTGGCCTTCACGATGGCGCAGGGGAAGGGGCCGTCGTAGATGCCGTGGACGGAGGTGAACTTCTTGAAGCGGTCCACGCTCGCCTCGCGCAGTTGCTCCTCGTCGGTGACGACCTTCTCGGGGCCGACCAGGTCGGTGAGCCCGGCGACGATGTTCTCTCGGTCCAGCTTGGAGACGGACGGTGCCATGGTGAATCTTCCTCTTGCTTCTTGGGGGGAGGCGGAAGGCTGATGGGGGGTGAAGGTGGGGGGCGGGTCAGCGGACCAGGTAGCCGCCGTCGACGGGCAGGACGTGCCCGTTGACGTAGTCGGAGGCGCGGGAGGCGAGGAACACGGTCGCACCCATGAGGTCGGCGACGTCGCCCCATCGTCCGGCCGGGATGTGGTCGAGCACACGCTGGTTGGTCTCGGGGTCGGAGCGCGTCTCCTCGGTGATCTTCGTGGCGAAGTAGCCCGGGGCGATCGCGTTGACCTGGATGTTGTACTGCGCGAGCTCGTCGCAGTAGGCCTTGGTGAACCCGGCGATGCCGTGCTTGGTGGCGGCGTAGGCCGGGGACCACTGGCCACCGAGGAAGGAGAACATCGAGGCGATATTGATGATCTTGCCGGAGCGCTGCGGGATCATGAACTTGATGGCCTCGTGGCTCAGCTCGAACGGCGCGGTCAGGTTGATGTTGATCATCGGGTCCCACTCGGCGCGGCCGAACTCCTGGACGGACGCGAGATTACAGATGCCGGCGGAGTTCACGACGATGTCCAGCGAGCCGAAGGCATCCACGCAGCCCTGGACGATCTCGGCCGGGACACCCGGCTGGGTGAGATCGGCCTGGAGGAATTCCATCCGGCGGCCCTCGGCCTCGATCAGCTTCGCGGTCGTGCCGTCGTCCGGCGTCACGCTGGGCACGAACACGTTGGCGCCCGCCTTGGCCAGGGCCAGCGAGAACGCCTTGCCGAGGCCGGTGTTGCCACCGGTGACGATGGCGTTCTTGCCGTCCAGGGAGAAGAAGTCGCGGTTGAACTCGGTGATGTCCATCAGTTCGTCTCCGGGAAGGTGTCAGGTCGGGGCGGTCAGTCGGCAGCGAGCTGCGGCTGGGGGGCGGTGATGCGGGCCGCCACCTCGCGGGCACGGACCCGCTGGGTGAGAGTCGTGACGATCAGGCCGAGGACGGCGGTGGCGAGCAGGACGGCGAACAAGGTGGTGTAGCCGCCGCCGCGTTCCGGGACGGCGGGCTCGGCGGTCGGGTCGCCGATCCACCAGGCGGCCAGCGCCGGGAGGAAGGCGTCGGGAAGGTAGGCGAGCCCGGAGGCGAGGCCGATCACGCCGCCGCGCTCGTTCTCCGGGATCTCCACTTCGCCCACCGTCGCCCAGTAGACCCCCCGGGCGGCGAAGACGAAGAGGCACAGCACGAACATCAGGGTCAGGGCCACCCACATCAGCGCGCTGGTGCGCGGCATCACCAGGAAGGCCGCGGCGATCACCGCACAGCCGGCGAACATCCAGCGCAGGAACTTCGGGGAGGACTTGGTGACCTTGTCGACCAGGACTCCGCCGGCCGGGCCGGCGACGAACTGGAACACGTAGGTGCGCACGACGCCGATGACACCGATCACCCCGGCGGCCAACCCGTACTGGTACTCCAGCAGCGGTGAGAAGTAGCCGAGCGTGGTGTAGAAGCAGTACATCAGCATGACCGTGAGGCCGATCAGCCAGGTGTACCTGTTCTTCGCCGCGAGCAGCAGCTGGCGCAGCGTGACGGCGGAGGAGCCGAGCGCGGCCAGCTTCCCCTTGTCCTCCCGCACGCAGAGCCAGACGGCCGCCGCGAGCACGAAGCAGAGAATGCCGTAGATCCGGATCAGCCACAGGACCCCGTGGGCGGGGACGACGGCCATGGCGACGATCGCGGTACCCACCAGGCCCACGAGCGTCGAGGTGATGCCCCGCACGCCCTCCAGGAAGCCGAAGAGCCGGCCCTGTTCCGAGGCGTCGCCCAGCATTCCGATCGCTTTCACCAGAGCGGGCCAATAGAGGCCCATTCCGAGGACCGCGAAGGCGATGTGGACGAGAAGAGCGCCGAAATATCCTGGCGCGGTGGCCAGATAGATGTCGGCGATTCCGGTTCCCACCAACGCGATCGTGATCAGCAGGCGCGGGGAGAATTTGTCGGCGAACCAGCCGCCGAAGAAGTACATCACCATCGCCACGACACCGAACACGGAGACGATGTTTCCGTAGTCCTGGGCCGACAGTTCAAGCGCCTTGGCCGTCGGGCCCAGGAAGACGAACCGGATGTACGCCACCTGGTAGACGATGCCACCGGTCATCGACAGGATCAGAAAGGCGATCCACCGCCGTGATCGGCCGGTCTTCTCCGCCATGGACCACTCCCTTGTGGTGATTTCGGACAGAACGGCGAATGTAAACAAAAAAAGAGAACAGCAAACACCCTGTGGAAAGGGAGTTACTGTTCTCTCGTCTCTAGTAACTGCCGCGTCGCGAGGCCGCGGCCGATATGAAGTTGTTGCCGAGCGCCGCCAAAGCTACGTTCCGGGCGTCGCGGCGTCAATCCCTGGAATGGTGGCCGCCGTCACATCGTCCAGACCTCCTGGTTCGACGAGGCGATGGCTGCCGCGCCCGCGCCCAGGGCGGCGATCACGTCGTCGCGGTCGCAGACCAGGCCGCCGGCGATCAGCGGGACGTCGATGTCCGCGACCACCCAGCCGATCACCCGGGGCATGCAGCCCGGCAGGATCTCCACGCTGTCGGCCTTCGACATCGCGACGTGCTTCGCCAGGTTCCGGTACGACATCGAGTCGATCAGGAAGAACCGGTGCACGGCGTAGAGTCCCAGCTCCCGCGCGGCACGCACCATGTGCGCCTTGGAGCTGAGCACACCGTCGGCCTCGGTGCGCTCCTTGACGTAGCGCACCACGATCTCCTTGCCGCCGAACCCCTCCAGCAGGTCCACGTTGACGAACACGATCTTCCCCGCGGCCTTGAGGGTGGCAACGGTCTCCGTCAGGTCGAGAACCGACCCGTACAGCAGGAAGACCACCTTGCACTCGGCTTCCAGCACCGCCTTCAGCCCGGCCTCGTCCTTCACGCTCGCGACGATGGGGTGGTCTTCGAGCAGAGTGGCGAGGGGGGTGGGCACGGCGGGCTCCAGACACGCAACGGGAACGGTTGAGCGACAGGCCAGGATAACCCGTGGCGGAATGCCGCGAGCCGTGGTCTGCTGCCCCGCCGGCGCCGGCGTTCTCGCGACGGTGTGACACGTTGCGGCGACCCATATGATCGCACGTCTGCGTGATGTATCACACCGTGTGCACAGTGGCGGGCCGTCGGCCGGCCGGTGGCGTCGCGGAGGTCCCGAACCCGCGATGACCCGACAGCCGCACCTCGATGTGCGGCTGACGGGCCAGGTTCCTCCCCTTCGGCCGAAGGGGCAGGCGTCAGGCGGCGGCGAGTCCGGCCTTCAGGCCGGCCGCGATCCTGACCACGCGCTCGGCCTGGACGCGGGCCGCGGCACGGGTGGTGTCACCCACCGGGTTGTTGCCCTGCGCGTCGACGTGGGACGTGCCGTACGGGTTGCCGTCGGCGAACTTGACGGCGTCGGTGTAACCGGGGGAGACCAGGATGCCGCCGAAGTGGTGGATGGAGTTGTACAGCGCGAGCAGCGTGGACTCCTGGCCGCCGTGGGTGGTGGCCGTGGCGGTGAAGCCGCTGTAGACCTTGTCCGCCAGCTTGCCCTGCGCCCACAGGCCACCGAGCGTGTCGATGAACTGCTTGAGCTGCGAGGCGATGTTGCCGAAGCGGGTGGGGCTGCCGAAGATCACGGCGTCGGCCCAGACCAGGTCGTCCGGGGTGGCGACGGCGGTGTCCGCGGTGGCGGCCGCGTTGGCTGCCCAGGCGGGGTTGGAGTCGATCGCGGCCTGGGGGGCCAGTTCGGCGGCCTTGAGGAGGCGGACCTCGGCGCCGGCCTTCTCCGCGGCCTGCGCGATCTCCTGGGCGATCGCGGTGACGGTGCCGGTGGAGGAGTAGTAGACGACGGCAAGCTTGACGGGGCTGTTCACTACGTGGACTCCGTGTGATCGGTGGCGGATGCGTGGGGATGGCTGGTCAGCCGTGACACTGCGTGCCTGATCCGGGGCACCCGCCGACAATGGGTGGTAGCCGAATAGGTTGAACACTAAACCATCTCGAGGGCGTTTGCAGCGTCCGGGGCGGGGTGTGGCGACGGTCACATGGGGTCAGGCGCAACCTTCTCGCTCCGCGTGACCCACAACGTGGCAACGAGACCCGCCCCAGCGCGGGTCCACTGCGGCACCGGGGTGGCCGGCCGGGCGCCCACGGCAGGGGGCGCCCGGGGGCGTCCGCGTCGGAGCGCCGGCGGCGGCACGCCTGACAGCCCCAGAACGGCCGACCCGCGCGGACATCGCAGCCGGAACGGCCGCGCCGCCTCGCTCTACGCCCTGCGCGGTGGCTCACCAGGACCGTGGCAGGTCGCCGGAGCGCCCGCAGGTCTCACTTACGCTTCGCCGCGGTACGCCTGGACGGGGTGGGCGACGCCGATTGCTTGTTCGCGGCGGACTTGGTGGCCGACCTTGCGGGGGCCCGCTCCGACTCGGCGTCCGCAGTCGTGCCGGCCGCAGGCGCGGCAGCGTGACGGGACCGGCCCGTCGGCCATTTCAGCTCGATCTCCAGCTCGATCTCGCCACCGCCGACCTCGAATTCCACCTCACCGCGCAGTTCGTCGGGGATCCGCAGGCTCAGCACTCCCGAACCCAGCTCGAGCTCGGCTTCGCCACCTTCCCTCAGTGCCTGGGCCAGCGCCGCGAGCTGATCGGCGGCCTCGATACGGGACAACGCCTTCTTGTGCTCGAACTTCAGGTCCTTCATGGCTTCCTCCACACCACGGGCAACGGGCAAAGCGCGCCGTTCTCATCGTCGTGCGCCGTTCCGGATCCGGCATCTCGCAGCGCGGGAGCCCCCGCCGGCCTGACGTGATGCGCGAGGCACAGCATGTGTCCGCGTTCTGTGTCCGCGCCCTACTCGAAGAACCTCAGGCTCCGGCCGGTGTCCGCGTGCGGGCCGGGGACGCCGGTGCGGCTGTAGGCGGTCCCGCCACCAGGAGAACGTGCCGGTGTACCACTGCATGGGGCGCGCTCCGCCGCGTCCGCCGCCTGATCAACCGGGTCAAGGCGGACCTGGACGACCTGTCAGAGGAAGAACGCGCCCAGATCGAGGAAGCCGTCGCCGTGGTCCGCCGCGGCCGCGTGGTGATGCTGGGCATGCCGCGCGTCGGCAAGCCACTTCCCGATGTCAGGCCTTGGAGGCTGCCGTGATCCCCGCCATGCGCGACGGCCGCCAGGCCGAGACCGAGCGCCGCCGCCAGCGGGTGGCAACTGCGGTGAAGAACGACGCGAAGAACGGCACCCCGATCAGCGTCTCGGCCATCGCCCGGCAAGCCGGAGTAGACCGCAGCTTCCTCTACCGTCACCGCCACCTGCTCGGGATCGTCCACGCCGCCGAACTCGAACGGCAGCCCAGGACGAGGGTCAGCCGAGATACGGCCGAAAGGGATAGCAGCGCGATCTTGAGAGGGTGACCGGTGTCTCCGGGGCGGCTATCGGTAGGGCCGCCGGTCACCCTGGTACGGTCCCGCGCGGAAGTGATCGTTTTCGTACCAAGGGGCGGGAACCGGCGGGGTGACTTCGATAGAACGGACCGCGTACCCGCGGTTCAAGCGGCTGATGTCGGCGCGGGAGATGCACGTCTTCTTCACCCCCAAGCGCGAGGAGATCAACTGGGTCCGGGAGCGGACCCGATCCGGGGAGCACCTGCTCGCCCTGACCCTGGCGCTGAAGTGCTACCAGAAGCTGGGCTACTTCCCGTAGGCCGCCGAGGTGCCCGAGACGGTGGTGGAGCACGTGCGCGCCCTGGAGCTGCCCGAGGGCACCGGGCCGCACTACGAGTCGGCCAATACCGCCAAACTGCACCGCAAGCTGGTGCGTGAGCGGCAGGGCATCTCCTACGACCAGGAACGGGCCCGGAGAATCGCGGAGGAGGCGATCCGGCGGGCGGCGCTGGTGAAGAACAACCCGCCGGACCTGATCAACGTCGCACTGGAGGAACTGGTCCGGGCGACCTGCGAACTGCCGGCGTTCCGCACCCTGGACGAGATGGCCGCCCGGATCCGCCGAGAGGTCAACGAGGACATCTTCACCATCGTCCGGTCCCGCATGCCCATGGAGGACCGGGCCCGCCTCCATGGGCTGCTGGAGGTGGGCGGCCTGGACCGCAAGAGCGGGCTGAACCGGCTGAAAAAGCCCGCGAAGCGCCCGAGCTGGAGCCACCTGAAGGAGCAGCACAAGCAGCTTCAGTGGGTGGACGGGCTCGGGAACACCGATACATGGCTGGAGGGGATCGCGCCAGGGAAGATCGCCGACTTCGCGGCCGAGGCCGGCGCGCTGGACGCGGCGGAGCTGCGGGACTACGAGGCGGGCAAGCGCATCGCGTTGCTGGCCTGCCTGGTGCACGCGGCCCGGCGGCGGGCCCGTGACGATCTGGCGGAGATGTTCTGCAAGCGGGTGGCGACCAAGCTGAAGAACGCGAAGGGCGAGCTGGAGGAGATCCGCAAGCAGCAGGCGCTGGTGGAGCGGATGATCGGCACCTACCGCACGGTGCTGGAGCGGATCGACCCCGCCGGCCTTCTGCCGCACGGCCCGGACGGGGCCCGGCTGCGTTCCCGGTGGGGAAGAAGGCCCGCCGCAGGGCGGCGCGGGCGCTGGCCGCGCAGCGGGCCGCCGCGCTGGCGATGGCGCAGAAGGCAGTTTTGTCCTCCGGGTCGTTCGCGGCGGAGTTGGCCGACATCGAGGCGGTGGCCGCGCACCACGGCAACAATCACGAGGTTCTGGTCGCCCGCTTCTACAAGCGGGACCGGGCGCCGATGTTCGACCTGGTGGGCACGCTGGAGTTCGAGGCGGTCAGTGAGGACCGGCGGGTGCTGGACGCGCTGGCGCCCGCGCGGGTCCACCAGAGCGCGACCCGCGAGTACGTCTCCGAGCTGTACCAGGGGGAGCCGCTGGACCTGGGTTTCGCGTCGCAGAACTGGCAGCGGGCCGTACGGGACCGGCGCAGGCCCGGCATGCTGGACCGGCGGCGCTTCGAGACGCTGGTCTTCACCTACCTGGCCGAGCACCTGCGGACCGGCGATGTGGCCGTCACCGGCTCGGACGCCTTCGCCAACTGGCTTCAGACGCTGCCCGAGTGGGAGGAGTGCGGGCCGAAGCTGGCGCAGTTGTGCGAGGAGACCGGCCTGCCGGACACGGCCGCCGCCTTCACCGCGGCCCTGCGCCAGCGGCTGGAGGCCACCGCGGCGGAGGTGGATTCCGGGTATCCGGACAACGCGGACCTGGTTATCGACGAGAACGGGGTGCCGGTGCTGCGCAAGCAGCGCGCCAAGGGCGTCAGCGCGATGGCGGAGGCGCTGGAGGCGGAGGTCAAGGCGCGGATGCCGGAGCGGACTCTGCTGGGCATCCTGTCGCGCACGGCGTACTGGGTGGAGTGGTGGCGCCGGTTCGGTCCGGCCTCCGGCAGCGACCCGAAGCTGAAGGACCCGTTCGGCCGGTACGTGCTGGCCACCTTCGTGGGCGGCATCAACATGACGTTCGCCGAGGCCGCGCGGCACATCGCCGGGGTGTCCGCGCACGGGCTGGGCGCGATCACGAACCGGCACCTGAGCGTGGAGAAGATCAACGAGGCGATCACCGACGTGGTGAACGCGTTCATGCGCCTGGACCTGGTCAAGGCGTGGGGCGACGGGACATCCGTGGCGGCCGACGGCACGCAGATGGACACCTTCATCGACAACCTGCTCGCCGAGTCCTCGATCCGGTACGGAGGATTCGGAGGCATTGCATACCATCACATATCGGATGAGTGCATCGCGCTCTTCTCCAGATTCGTGCCCTGCGGGGTCTGGGAGGCCGTCTACATCATCGATGGACTGCTGAAGAACGCCTCCGAGATGAAGCCGGACACAATCCACGCCGATACGCAAGGCCAGTCGTTCCCGGTCTTCTGTCTGGCCCATTTGATGGGGTTTGAGCTGATGCCGAGGATACGGAACTGGAAGGACCGCACTTACCGGCCCTCCGCCGGCGCCCGCTACCGGCACATCGATGTCCTGCTCGACCAAGGCGGCCGCAACGTCATCGACTGGCGGCTGATCGAGACCCACTGGCGCGATCTCATGCGCGTCAGCATCGCTATCCGCGAGGGCACCCTGGCCTCGCCGCTGCTGCTGCGGCGCCTGGGCAGCAACTCCCACCGCAACCAGATCTACCGGGCCTTCCGCGAGGTCGGCCGGGCGGTCGCCACCGTGCAGCTGCTGCGGTTCATCTCGGACCCCTCGCTGCGCCGCCGGGTGACGGCGGCCACCAACAAGGTGGAGTCCTTCAACAACTTCACCGACTGGCTGGCGTTCTGCAACGGCGGGGTGATCGCCGAGAACGACCCGGTCGAGCAGGAGAAGGCGGTGAAGCTGACGTCCTTGCTGGCCAACTGCGTGATCTTCCATACGACGCTGGACCTGATGAACGTGGTCCGCGAGCTCCAGACGGAGGGATGGCAGATCACCGGGGAGGACCTGGCCGCGATCAGCCCGTACCTCACCGAGCACATCATGCGGTTCGGTTCGTATGCCACCACTGAGCTGACGGTGCGGCCCGACGCGTTCGACCCGCACCTGGACGTCGACTTCGATGCGGAGGAACGCGAGCCGACCGTGGCATGAGAGACCTCGCGTCAGTCAAAGACCGTGACGGTCGGCGAGTGTCCGGCAGCATCAAGGCCGCGAAGTCCAGTACTGCGGTCAGGTCCGTGCTGTGAGGTCGAGACGCACGAAGTGTGCCTTGGCGGCCGGGATTCCGCCCTGCAATCGTGCCTCGGCCGCCTTGCCACGGGCCTCGCTGCGGCAGGCGAGGACCGTCCGAGTGCCACGACGGGCCGGTTCCGTGCTCCGCAGAGTCGATGCCGCTGTTGGCGCCGGCGGCACCGTAGTGCGGCCGCTCTGGTCGGGGGGCTCGCGTTCCAGCCCGTCGTGGCGGAGTTCCTTGCTGAGGGAAGGGTGTCGCCGAGGCCTACGAGCCGTCAGGCCGAGGCTCCGCTGTCGATGACCAGGTCGGTGCCGACCACCGCGCCGGCTGCGGGCGAGGCGAGGTAGAGCACCGCGGCCGCCACTTCTTCGGCCTCCGCGACCCGGCCGAGCGGAGTCGCCGTCTTCATCCGCTCGGTACGGCCGGCCTCGGTCTCACCGGGCAGCAACGACATGGACGTGGCAGCGGGACCCGGGCTGACCGCGTTGATGCGGATGCCCTGGTGGATGTGGTCGAGAGCGGAGGCGCGGGTCAGCGCGGAGACCGCCGCCTTGGAGGTGATGTACGCGGCAACGTTCGGGATCCGCAGGTGTGCTCCCAGATTGGAGGAGATGTTGACGATGGCGCCGCCACCGTTTCCCTTCATGTGCGCGATCTCGTGCTTCATGGCCAGCCAGACGCCGGTGACATTGGTCCGCAACACCGCGTCCCAGTCCTCCTCGCTCACCTCACCGACGGGCACGGCGCCGCGGAGTATTCCGGCGTTGTTGACCGCGATGTCCAGTCCGCCGAAGCGGGTGACGCTCTCGCGTACGAGGTTCTGGAGCTGGCCGGAGTCGGTGACATCGGCGGTGACGGCGGTGGCCGTGCCGCCGGTGGCCTCGATGAGACCGACCGTCTCGTCCAGGGAGGCCGCGGTGCGTCCCGCGGCGACCACGGATGCGCCCTCGGCGGCGAAGGCGCGCGCGATTGCGCGGCCGAGGCCGGAGCCTGCGCCGGTGACGAGGACGGTCTTGCCGGTGAAGCGGTTCATTTCGGTGGCTCCCTTGAGTGATGGATTACTGGGTGCGGTGGGTCAGGAGGGCCACGAGGGCCAGACCGGCCCCCGTCGCGGCGAGCGACCAGGCGTCGCTGCCGAGCGTGAGCAGGATCGCGAACAGGACGGTCGGGCCGAATTCCATCGCGGTGTTCAGCACGCCGCCCGCGAGCCCCATCTGCTGCTGCGGCACGCCTTCGGTGGCGAGCACGGCGGCTCCCGCGAAGGCGGCCGCGGTGCCGGCCGGCAGCAGCACGAGGCCCGGCAGCAGCCCGTACCCGTATGAGAGGTGTGCGTCGATCCCGGTGAGCGCGAGGAGGGCGAGGCCGGCCGCGCCGGTGCCGAGCCCGGCCGCTGTGACGGTTCGGGCCCCGTACCGGCCGATGAGCGGTCCTGCCGCCCGGCTTGAGGCGACCAGCGCAACAGCGAACGGCACGAACGCCGCCGAGGTCTGCAGCTGTGACCAGTCACGCGCCTGCTGGAGATGGAGCGAGAGGACCACAAAGGTCATCGCGGTTCCGCAGGCGCTCAGTGCGATGGCCGCGAGGGCGAGGGCCCGCCGCCGGTCGAGCAGGAAGCGGGGCGGCAGCAGCGGATCGCGGGCGCGGCGCTCGGCGTACCAGAAGGCGGCGAGCAGCGCGGCCCCGCCGAGCAGCGGCACGAGCACGCCGGCCGACGACCAGGGGCGGGCGTCGGTGACGACGAGTCCGTAACTGGCGAGGGTGATCCCGGCGGTGGCGAGCAGGGCACCCGGCAGGTCGAGAGTCCTGCCCCGGCTCGGCGTGGTGTCCGGCAGCAGCCGGGGCGTGAGGGCGAGGGCTGCGAGGGCCACCACGAGCGGTACGGCGAAGGTCCAACGCCAGGACAGCAGCGCTGAGATGACGCCGGAGAGCAGATTGCCCGCGGTCGCGCCGAGTATTGAGAGCCCGCCCCAGGTGGCCATCGCCCTGCCGTACGCGGGGGAGGGGAAGACGGCGCGCAGCACGGCCATGGCGGCTGGCGCGATCAGAGCCGCGCCCGCACCCTGTGCGAAGCGCGCCGCGAGCAGCGTCCCAATGCCGGGGGCGAGCGGGGCGGCGGCCGAGGCGGCGGCGAAGAGGACCAGGCCTGCGGTGAGGGCACGCCGCCCGCCGTAGCGGTCGGCGAGGCGTCCGCCGAAGAGCAGCAGCCCGGCGAAGGTCAGTCCGTAGGCGGCGCTGAGCAGGATCAAGTCGGCGCGGTTCAGGCCTAATTCGCGCCCGATGAGGGGCAGCGGTACGGCGAGCGCGGCGAGCGTGAAGATCAGCGTGGTCTGGACGCCGCCGAGGAGGACGAAGGCGCATCGCTGCTGCACAGTGGCGACGCGGGCGGCGTCTGTGGCGGTCATGCTGTCCTCCTGATATTTGACCTATCGGTTCATTATTTGGGCATGCGGAAGGAAGCCCGGTGGCTGCGGTGGGTGTGAGTCAGTCCAGCAAGGCCAGCGCCTGCTCGGCCGCGTCCCGCACCCGGGCGGGATCGTTCGACGCCTTGCCGACGATCCGTACCCCCTGCAGCAGGACGAGCAGCATGCGGGCCAGCGCCCGCGGATCGCGGCTTTCGGGCAGCTCGCCCTGAGCCTGGGCCCGTACGAGCGCGGAGTGCATCAAGGTTTCGAGATGGTCCCAGCTGATCTCGACCCGGCGGGCCGCCGCAGGGTCGTGCGGGGCCAGCTCGGCCGCCGTGTTGGTGACGAAACAGCCGTTCAGCCGGCCTCCCGGGGAGACGGCCTCTGCGGCGAAGCGACGCACCACCGCCCGCACCGCAGGCAGTGCGGGGCCCGGCTGGGACAGCTCGGCGAGGAGGGCCGGGTCGCGCGTCTCGGCGTACCGGTCCATGGCCTTCAGATACAGCTCGTGCTTGCTGCCGAAGGTCGCGTAGAGGCTGGCGCGGCCGATGCCGAGGTGCTCGACGAGGTCCGTCATCGACGTCGCTTCGTAGCCGCGCCGCCAGAACAGCTCAAGGGCCGACTGCAGCGCGGCGTCCGGATCGAATTCCTTGGTCCTGGCCACGTCGAAGACCATAGACGTATCTGGAACGGCCGGTCAAATAACTGCGCACTGTGGCCAGGCTTGTGACGGGCCCTCACTTCCCGCACGCTCCAGGACCCGGTACACCGTCGCGCGAGAGACGGAGAATAGTTCGGCGAGGTCAGCGATGGTGTGCTCGCCGGTGGCATGCTGCTCGACGAGGTGGGCCTGCTGCCGGGCGGAGGCTTGGGCCGCTTGCCGCGGAGCTTGCCCTTGGAACGAGCGACGGCCATGCCCTCGCGAGTCCTCATCCGCAACAGATCGACCTCGAACTCAGCGAAGGTGGCCAGGATGTTGAAGAACATCTTGCCCATCGGGTCGCTCGGATCGTAGATCGTGCCGCCGAGGGAGAGCTTCACGTTGCGGACGGTGAGGGAGTCGCCGATGTTACGGGCGTCGGGCACCGAGCGGGCGAGCCGGTCGAGCTTCGGTACGACGAGGGTGTCACCGGCCCGGACCGCCGCCAGGGCCTGATCGAGGCCGGGCCGGTCGCGGTTGGTGCCGGTGAGTCCGTGGTCGAGGCAGATGCGGTCCTCGGTCACACCGAGACCGAGCAGGATCTCGCGCTGGGCGGTGAGGTCCTGTTTGTCGAGGCTGCACCTCGCGTGACCGATCAAGGTTGCTGTCGTGACCTGGAGTGTACGAATAGCCCCCGCTCACCGTACAGATCACCGGACACCTTAAGAAGTCATCTCAATTGGCCGGTTCGGTAGGCTGCGGGCGTGGGGATCGTTGAGCGGCTGGTGCCGGATGAGTTGTGGGCTTTGTTCCAGCGGGT
>NZ_JBIUBW010000004.1:0-154245 GCF_044548465.1 Streptomyces sp. NPDC052023
GCGAGTACGGACTTGGACGTGCCACTTGCTGCTTCCCTCGATTCCTTACAGGACAACCCTATTGGGTCCCTGTCCGGGATCTTCGGGGCCCCTCATACGACACCTCGAACGACACCGGCCGGGTCCTGGTGGTCGACGATCAGGGCGACCTGGCCACCGTCAAGGACGACACGTGCACGCGCACCACCTACGCCGACAACACGGCCCAGAACATCCTCTCCCTGCCCGCGCGCAGCGAGTCGGTATCCGTCAAGTGCGCCACGACCCCCGACCGGAAGTCGCAGGTGCTGGCGGACGAGCGCACCTCCTACGACAACCGTCCCTTTGGCGAGGCCCCCACCAAGGGTGACGCCACCCAGACGGAACGGATGACGTCGCACGACGGCACGACGGCTTCGTACCAGGTCACCGGCACCACGACCTACGACGCCTACGGTCGCACTCTGTCCCAGAAGGACGCAAAGCAGCAGGGGACGGCACAGGAGACGAAGACCGCGTACACCGAGACCAACGGGCTGCTGACGCAGACCACCGTCACCAACGCCGCCGGTCACGTCACCACGACGGACTACGCGCCCGCCTGGGGCATGTCCAAGGGCCAGACCGATCCCAACGGCAAGCGCACCCAGCTCGACTACGACGCACTCGGCCGGCTGAAGTCGGTGTGGCTGGCGGACCGGGCCACCACCAGCACACCGAGCATCAAGTACTCGTACAACGTCCGCAAGGACAAGGTCACCTCGATCAAGACCGAGAAGATCCAGAACGACGGCACCTACGGCGCCGAGTACGAGCTCTACGACGCCCTGCTCCGACCGCGCCAGATCCAGACCGAAGGACCAGGCGGCAGCCGCATGGTCGCCGACACCTGGTACGACGGCACCGGCAACCTTAAGAAGACCAACTCCACCTACAACGCGACCGGCGCCGCAGAGGGTGAACTGTTCCTCGTGGCCGACGGGCAGGTCGGCGCGCAGACCCTGACGGAGTACGACGGCCTCGGCCGCACCACCGCCGACATCTTCGCAGTCGGCGGCGCAGAGCAATGGCGCACCAAGATCACGCACGACGGCGAGCTGACCCATGTCGACCCGCCGACCGGCACACTGCCCACCACCACCGTCACCGACGGCCAGGGCCGCACCTCCGAGATCAGGCACTACCGTGGCTCCGCCCCCGGCGTGGGCGTGCCCTACGAGGCCACGAAGTACACCTACACCGCATCGGGCAGCCTTGAGACCGTCACCGACGCCGAAGGCAACGAATGGCGCTACGAGTACGACCAGCTGAACCGCAAGACCAAGTCGGTCGACCCTGACGCGGGCACCTCACGCACGGAGTACGACGAACTCGACCGGCCGATCGCCACCTACGACGGCCGCGGCAAGAAGACCTCCACGGTCTACGACAGCCTCGGCCGTGTCGCCTCTACCTGGCAGGGCGACGCCGGATCCGGCACCAAGCTGACGGAGACCCGCTACGACAGAGCCGGCTGGTTCGGCCAGCCCTACGGCTTCCTCAACTACATATCGCCCACTGAGTACTTCTCCACGGCCATCCAGTCGATGGACGACTTCTACCGTCCGCTGAAAACGGCATACGGGGTACCCGCGTCCCAGGGCTCACTCGCCGGCAGCTACGCCTTCACCACCTCCTACGGGAGCGACGGCACGGTCCGCAGCACCGGTCTGCCCGCCATCGGCGACCTCCCGGCCGAGGCGCTGGTCTACACCTACGACACACTCCAGCGGCCCACGGCGATGACCACCGTGTCCACGTCGTACGTCACCAACACCGTGTACGACAGGACGAGCCGCCTGCAGCAGCTCGAGCTGTTCACCGGCAGCGGGAAGAAGGTCCAGCAGAAGTACGAGTACGAGAAGGGCACCGACCGGCTCACACGCTCGGTCGTCGACATCGTCGGCACCGCCGGCCCTGCCAAGGACTCGTACTACTCCTACGATCAGTCCGGCAACGTCCTGTCCATCGCGGATACCGCGAACACCGCATCGCTGGACGTGCAGTGCTTCTCCTACGACACCCGCCAGCGACTGGCCGACGCGTGGACCCCCGCGGCCACCACCGCCACTGCTGCAGGCTCCGGCACCCGCGGCTCCACCACCCCGGTAGACGGCTCCGGCCCCACGGCATGCGACTCCGCCGCCGGAACGAACCCGCTCGGCGGACCAGCCCCGTACTGGAAGTCCTACGAGACCGACGCCATCGGCAACCGCCGGACCGAGACCGTCCACGACACCGGACTCGACCCGGCGAAGAACATCACCCGCAGCTACGAGTACGGCACCGCCGGCGCCCTCGGTGACGGCCCGCACCAGGTCACCAAGGTCGTCGAGAAGACCCCCACCGGCACCAGCCAGTCGACATACGAATACGACGACGCAGGCAACACCACCAAGCGCACCCTCGGCGGCGACGCCCAGTCGCTGATCTGGACCGACCAGGGCAAACCCAGCGAGGTCACCGAAGCCGACGGCTCCAAAACCAGCTACCTCTACGAGGCACCGAACTGAAGCTGTCCGCCGACGGCACCAAGAAGACAACGACCCGGTATTACGAATTTGCCGGCCAGACCGTTGCCGTCCGCACCGCGGGCAAACTCTCCTTCCTCGCTCCCGATCACCACGGCACCGGCGAACTCGCCATCGACGCCGCCACCGGTGCCATCTCGCAGCGGCGCTTCGACCCCTACGGCAACGAGCGCGGCTCGACCAACGGCCCCTGGCCGGGTGAAAAGGGCTTCGTTGGAGGCACTATCGACGCCTCCACGGGACTCACTCACCTCGGCGCACGCGAATACGACTCCCACCTGGGCAAATTCATCTCGGTCGACCCCATCATCGACTACACCAGACCGAGCCAGATGAACGGCTACGCCTACGCCGACAACTCACCTGTCACTCTCTCCGACCCATCCGGCCTGGAAAGCTGCTACGGCTATGGATACTGCGCCGGCTACGGAAGCCCTGGCGGACCGTCCACCTACCCACACGAGACCGGCAACAAGGCTGAAGACGACGCAACGTCCGATGTCAACGATGCCGCAGCGAACGTGGCGTCCGCACAAGCCCAGCAGTCCACTGCCAAACAGCGCATCAAGACCGCAGGTAAAGCCCTCGTCGCGATCGCCCGGGACATCCTCGGCGTCGACGCCGCTCTCGACTGCATCTCCAGCGGAGACGTCGGAGCATGCGGCGAAACCCTCCTCAACATCGCCGGCAGCTTCGCAGGCGGCCTCGCCGGAAAGATCCTCGCCAAATACGGCGTGCCCTGGAACTGGGCAAAGGGTGCCAAACTCCTGAAGCGTGTCACCGGTCTCATCGGCGACCTCATCGGCGGCGTCAAAGACCTCTACAAAGCCAACAAGACCCTCGGCAAAGCCAGAGCCGGACTCGCCAAAGCCCAAGACAGACTGGCCGAAGCCAGAAAGAAAGCCGTAGCGGCCTTCAGAAAGAAGGGGTGCCATAGCTTCCTCCCCGGCACCAAGGTCCTCCTCGCCAACGGCCACACCAAGCCGATCGAAAAGGTCGTGCTCGGCGACAAGGTCGTCACCACCGACCCTGAAACCGGCAAGACCACGACCCGCGAGGTCGCCGGCACCATCGTCACCGAGGACGACAAGTCCTTCTCAGACCTCACGGTAAAAACGGCGTCAGGCAAGACCCAGGCACTCGTCGCGACCACCACCCACCCGTTCTGGGTCGAGTCCGAACAGGCATGGGTCAAGGCAGGCAACCTCACGCCTGGGATGAAACTTCGCACCCCTACAGGCGACACAGTCGAAGTCACGGGTAACCGCTACTACGAGAAGCGCCAGCGCACACACGACCTCACCATCACTCAGATCCACGCGTACTATGTGCTCGCAGGGGCAACGCCGGTCCTCGTCCATAACTGTGATGAGAAGCTGGATTTCGTCCATGGCACGACATCAACGCATGCGGACAACATTGAGGCGAACGGGTTGAGTGGGACTGCGGCACGAGCGAACGCCCACGGAGGATCTCTAAACCGGCCTGGAAGTCTGTTCACATATCGAGTGACGCCGACTGATAAGGAGACTCTGAGTGCTACCGCGTCGTTTGCTGGCACTCGCACTGGTCCGGGAGAGCGTGCAGCCATCCTGATCTTCCAGATGTGCCGGTGTGAGTATGATCGACTGTCAGCCGCAGGTCACATTACTACTCGCGTAACGGACGAAGTAAGCGGAAGGGTTGAGCATATATTTGACCCTGAGGCAATGTCTTCCCTGAGGCAAGCTCACCGGATCGACTTCTGATCGGTCGAAACTCAGCCCTGGGGGTACGGAGTGGAGCACGGAAATGTCAACTTCTGGTGAGTATGACGCGGCCATGCCGCAGGTTCGAAGGTACCTGGAGAAATATCAGAGGGCGCTGGAAGTTGTCCGGATGGCCCATCGGGGACGGCCGATTGAAGAGGTGCGCAGCGCGCTTGCGGAAGCCTTCGAGGCCGAAGGTCTTGAAGTGTGGAGTGAGGTCGCCGAAGATGCAGCTCGCCTGATTTCTAGAGGGGAATGATAGCGAGTTTCGGCTTTCGCTAGTTAGCGAAGTGGCATTCCAAATCTAGCGACGGGTTCGAGCGTCTCAATCCCGTAGATTGTCCCTTGCTGGGCAATCCGCCACGCGTACCAGAGCCCTCACCGTTCAGGACGGACGGTGAGGGCTCTCTGCGGTGTGACGCTGAGGTTGAGAGGGTGGGGTGGCAGGCTACAGTGAACCGCCCCGGGTTTGGTCGAGACTCTAGGTTTTGGCTGTGAGCTGGGGTTTTGCGGTTTCGCGGTAGTAGTTGGTTTCGTATTGGCGGGTGAGATGTGCCCGATCTCGCCGTGGAGTCGTCGGTGGCAGTACCAGTCGATCCACTCGGCGGTGGCCAGCTCGACGCCGGAGAAGGGCCTGCGGGGTTTGGTCAGCTCGGTCTTGAACAGGCCGATCGTGGACTCCATCAGTGCATTGTCGTATGCGTCGCCTACGATCCGATGGACGCGGCGATTCCTGCCCAGTCGAGGTGCTCGGCGAGGGGACAACGACGTGTATTGCTCGGATTCAACCGGTCGTTGCAACACCGGTCTTTTGGAGCAAAAGTAGCTGCTCGTTGAATGCCTCGGCCGGGGTTTTCCAACCGAGTGTCTTGCGGGGCCTGGTGTTGAGTGTGTGAGCGACGGCTTCGATCTCTTCGGTGGACCAGCGCGAGAGGTCGGTGCCCTTCGGGAAGTACTGACGCAGGAGTCCATTGGTGTTCTCGTTCGTGCCTCGCTGCCATGGGCTGTGCGGATCGGCGAAGAACACGGGGATACCGGCCTCGACCCGGTACTGCGTGTGCGCCGACATTTCCTTCCCGCGGTCCCATGTCAGCGACCGCGTCAACTGCTGGGGGAGCATCGACATCGTATTGGCAAGTGTCTTCTTCATGGAGATCGCTCCGTAGCCGGCCAGTGCGGGACCGTTCTTCGTTCGAGGGATCGTGCAGTATGCCACTTCCCGAGGCAGATGGACCAGCATCGTGAACCGGGTCGACCGCGCGACAACGGCGCCGATCGCAGAACGCTCCAGCCCGATGATTGAAAGGGTCGCCTTCCCAGTGGCCGGGGACAGCGCGGTCCTCGGCCTCGGCGGGCCTCTCGCTGATGAGCGCTTCCGGCGTGACGTGCGCCCAGGTCTTGCGCCGTGAACGCGCCGGCGGCGCGCGGAGAGCGCGCCCGGTCCGAAGGCAGAGGATGAGGTCTTCAGCGCTCCGCAGCCCTGAATGTAGAGGGCCTGATAGATCGCCTCGTGGCTGATGCGCATGGATTTATCATCCGGGAAATCAAGCTTGATCCGGTTTGCGATCTGCTCGGGACTCCATGCCTGAACCCACGCACGGTCCTTGCGATGCGGCTTGTTCCGCCCCGTCCACGAGCCCGTCACCGGCCCCGCGATCGGTATGCCGCCAGACGTGGTCATCTGACCGGACAGCATCTCTTGGACGTAGGCGTGTAACCTCGGATGGCGACCAACTTCGCTGTCTTCGGACGCCGGGCCGCTATATCGGCCTTCCACTGCGCCGCCGACGCCCGGTGATCGAGCTTCTCACCTCTTGTGGCGGCGTTGCGTCGCAGCTCGCGGGAGATTGTGCCCGGATTACGGCCGACATCTCGAGCGATCTCGCGCACGCCCATGCCCTGGGCCCTGAGCAACGCGATCTCCCCTCGCTCGGAGAACGACAGGTACCTGCCCGAGGGTGGCTTCGGATTGAACGGTCGCATGCCGCCACACTGGCGGTACCAGCGTGTCGCGACCGCCGGCACCACGCCGATGACGGCGGCGGCTTCCTTGGCGAGAAGGCCCTTGCCGATCTGCGTCCAGAACGCCGCCTCGACATGACGCTGGTACTTCGGATGCCCCGGAGACCTCAGCTTCGACGCACCGCCCGGTCCGCTGCCTGCTGACGACGTATCATCCATCACCTCCACGCATACGAGGTGTAGCGACGACCGGTTGAATCTGCCTTGCGACCCGGCATCGCTGTGATGTATCAACTCGCCTTTCGTATGGCGGTTTTGGTCGCGGTCGCGTTGCCACAGGGCCATCTCGAGGGCGTCGAGGACAAGCTGGGTCTCTTTGGAGGTGGCTGCCGACGATCCGGCGGGAGAAGGTGTCCACGACGAAGGCGACATAGATGATGCCGGCGAACGTGGTGACGTGGGTGAAGTCAGCGACCAAGCAGCGGTTCGGGCTCGGGGCGACGAAGTCACGGTCTACCAGGTCGGGTGCACGTTCCGCGCTCGCGTTGGAGATCGTGGTGATGACCTTCCTGCCGCGGACGGCACCGCTGATGCCGAGGTCACGCATGAGGCGCTCGACGGTGCATCGGGCCACCACAAAGTCCTGCCGGTTCAGGTGTCGCAAGATCTTTCGGGCTCCGTAGACGCGATAGTTGGCCTCGTACGTCTCAATGATCAGGGCTTTGAGCTCGGTGTCGCGAAGCGTGCGGGCCGCCAGCCGGGCCTGCTGCTTGTGGTGGGCGTAATAGGTGGAGGGGGCGATCTTGCTGTCGTGTGCGCTCAGCACGCGACAGATCGGCTCGACACCGCCGAAGCGGTCCCTGTACTCGTCGATGAACGCTACGCGTGTGTGTAGCCGGTCGAGCTCGGCGATGCTCCTATGTCAAGCTGCGGTAAAAACCGGCAGGTCGGCATGTGTCACGGTGGGCTGGCTGACGGCCTCGTTGGCGAGCAGGGCCCGAAAGACGCGGTCGGAGACGCGGCGACGCAGCAGGCGCACGGCCTCCTTGGGGGTCTTGCCTCGAGCCAGCTGCTTGGCGAAGTAGTCGGCGCCTTGACCACTGCGTCCGTGACTTCGAGCGTGCTGGCCCTCGTGTCCCACTCGCGCGGGCGATAGCCGTTGTGGTGGTTGACTCGCTCGTCGCTGACCCGCCCGTATTCGGCGTTGCAGAAGGTATCGGCCTCGGCGGACATGAGCGCGTCGGCGAACGTCTTGACCATCGCGCGCAGCAGATCGGGACTCGCCGTGGCGAGGTTGCCATCCACTAGGGCGTGCAGGGACAGAGGGTCAGGTACGGTCATCGTGCTGATCTCCTTCGTGACTCGACAGGAGAAAGCCCCAGGATCAGGTCGAACTCATACACCTCTTGCCTGGACGCATTCACGGTGCGCAAGGGCGAGGGCGAATGGAAGCCGGGGAAAGATTCTGGGCGGGTGCGCAGGCCCGGTGGTGGTCGGAAGAAGGCACGTTAAGGTCGTGACGCTCATTTGACGCTCCGGGCGCCCGGCGGCCCTCATCCGGGACTCGACAGCACCTTTGACCTGCTGCTTTCCTGCCTGCATCCAGGCCGACATCTTTCCGATGACGTCGCACGTGGAGTGCGTGGCGATTCTTGAGCCTGCTGCAAAGGGGCTCTGACCTGCAGATTTCGCACGTTGCTCAGGCACGTTCGGGTGCTTTCGACGTGTTTCCCGAAATGCACGATGTGGAACGTGTCCTGGTGCCGGGGGGTGGGCTTGACCTGCGGCTTCGTGGGACGTCTCGCGAGGTGATGGACGCGTTTTCCTCGGTCCATGGAGGCGTAGGGGAAACCGTCCCGACGCTCATTTGACGCTGCTTCCGACGGGCCATCAGGTGGGTGGCATGCGGGCTGCCTGGTCATAACTGGCCCCGACCCACTCGTCTGCGACTGCTCTGTCCCGCGTCGGGGCAGCCGGCCCGCTCCCCGTCGGGACGGCCTCCGCCCGCCGCAGGACAGGGGCGAGGTCTACCGCCCGCCTCGTCGAGGAGCGGCCCGTCGCCGTCGGCTGAGGAGGGAAGGCGCCGGAAGACGCTGGTCGGCATGGCGACTCAGGAGGCCAGGGAGTGCGTCGACGGCGCTGAGCGTTCTCGTTCTGCCAGGCACCGGCCTGCCGTGGGCAAGGGCTCACGCCATCCTCGGCGCCCCTATGAGCTCGTCCAGGACGGCGGCGGGGTCGGTGCCGCAGCGCGGCACGGTGTTGCGCAGGGGGGCGGTGAACTGTGCCATGACGGTCGCTTCGGGCAGTCCGTGACCGGCGACGTCGCCGATGCTCAGGCCGATGTGATCGGAGTCCACGTCGTAGAAGTCGTACCAGTCGCCGCCGACCGAGAGCAGGTCACTGCCCGGCGCGTAGCAGGTGACCGACTCCAGACCATGTCGCTGCTGCCCGGCGTATCGGTGCTTGCCCGGAGGTGTCGGAGGCGCGGAAGGTCGCGGAGAAGCGGCTGCACGCCACGGTCGCGGGGCCGCGCGGCGGGCGGCCCCGGCGTTGCCCGGCGACTTGGTGGTGACGCTCAAGACGCCGGGGGCTCGCGGTTCTCGGAGCTGGAGCGTCGCACCGGCCGCCGACGCCGATGACGGGCACCGCGTTTGCCCGCGCGTTGGAGCGCGGGGATGAGATCAGTGCGTATCGGCTCGCCCGGCTGAAGGTGTCTCAGTTCCCACCTGACCGCAACGGCGGCGCTGGCCCGGTACGGCGGAACGACGAGTCGGCCGCCGACCGAGGGGGCGCGCCAGGGGCTGCGTGGCCTGGGGCCTCGAAGCCGACCGCCCGCACAGCAGTGGTGTGGGCGGTCGGATCTCGGGCTGTCAGGCGGTGATCCTGCCGAAGAGGTGGTTGGCAGGAGCGTCCGGGTCGTTGCCGTAGAAGAACTCGGCGAGGACCTGGTGGAATTCGGCGCGGTCCAGCCCACCGGAGCCGTCCCTGTCCAGAGCGGCGAAGACCGTGGCGCAGTCCTCGCCGGGCACACCGGCGACCGAACCGAACATCTGCTGGAACTCGGCCTGGTCGATCTTGCCGTCCGCGTTGAGGTCGACGAGGTCGAAGAAGCAGTTGGTGACCGGCGCGATTTGCTGCGGATAGAGGGCGGGGTCGGTCAGGACGCTCCTGAAGCCTTCGGTCATCTCCCGCAGATCGACCTTCCCGTCACCGTCCTGGTCCATCGGGGCGATCACGTTCGTCCAGAACCCGTCCATTCCCTCGATGAGTCGGCGGGCGGTCGCGGAGTCCGGCGCGGTGTCTCGGGCGGCGATGTAGCGCTCGCTCATCGCGCGGACGTCTTGCTGGGTGATGAACCCGTCGCCGTCGACGTCGGCGCCCCTGAACCACTGGCCGTACTTGAGGTCTTGAAGTGCAGTCACGACTGCGCACAGTATTCATCTGATTACGCAAACGCAAAACGGGGGGCGCCTCTATGTCTTTCGTCAAGCGAGGCGTGGGGTTCGGGGTTCGTAGAAGGTGCCGTCGCGGAGCATCGCGAACAGCACGGTGATCCGTTGCCGGGCCAGGCGGAGAAGTGCCTGGGTGTGGGTTCTTCCTCGGGCCCGGCATTTGTCGTAGTAGGTGCGGGAGGCGGGGTCGTGCAGGGCGGCGAACGCGGACAGGAGCATCGCGCGTTTCAGGACGCGGTTGCCGCCGCGTGGTGCGTGTTCGCCGTGGATCGAGGTCCCAGACGACTTCGTGGTCGGGGCGAGGCCGGCGTAGGAGGCGAGGTGGGCGGCGGTGGGGAAGCCGGTGCCGTCGCCGAGGGTGACCAGCAGGGTGGCGGCGGTCCTGACGCCGACGCCGGGCAGCGACGTCAGGACCTTCGAAAGAGGGTGTGCCTCCAGCAGGGCTGTGATCTGGGCTTCTGTGGCCCGGCGTTGTTCGTGGACGGCGCCGAGCGAGCGGGCCAGCGACGGGATGACGATGTCGAGGGTGCCGGTGCCCGGGACGACGACGGTCCGTTCGTCGAGTGCGTCGAAGACGTCGTCGATCAGTCGCGTGGCCATGCGCGGGGCCTTGGGCCGGATCACCTCAACGAGCCTGCGTCGTCCGGCTTTTCGCAGGGCGGCCGGGGATCCGTAGCGCTCAAGGAGCCAGGTGACCGCTTGGTGGTCGAGCCGGGGGCCGAGGACGCGTTCCAGGGACGGGTGGAACTGGGTGAGCAGGCCGCGGATCCGGTTGCTGGTGCGGGTGGCTTCGGCAGCCAGGTCCTGGTCGAAGCCGACGAGGACCGTGAGCTCGGCGGTGATCTCGTCGGTGAGTTCCAGCGAGCGCAGGGTGTGCGGGATGGTGCGGGCCGCGCCGGCGATCACGGCCGCGTCGCGGGCATCGGTCTTCGCCTCGCCCGGGTAGTGGTCGGCGATCCGGCGCATCGACAGGCCGGGCAGATAGGCGACCTTGCAGCCGGCGTCGCTGTCGAAGACCTTCTTGCCGGCCGGGGTGAGTCCGTGGCCGTGGTGGTGGCTCTTGCCGACGTCCAGGCCCAGGAAGACGCCTATCTCGTCGTACTCCATCAAGCCGTCCTCCCGAACGGGTTGTGCGGTGCCGGCCTCGGCGTTGGCGTCGTGCGCGCATCCACGTTATGCAGACCTGCCGCCCGCGAGCGGCCTGGCAATGCGCCAGGCCAGGCCGGTAATCGGACCTCTCATCAGCGTCTCCAACGGCGCCTCTCGGGCCCGGTGACACCACCCCCCAGGTCATCCGTTCGGCAGGGGGGGAACAGTCGTGCCGGGCCCGGAGGCCAGCGGCCCTCTTGCAGGACCGCGGAAAACATAACGGGGGTGGCGCCTCTGGCAGCCGGGGCGGCCCGCTGCGCGCTTGACGACGGCGGACTCGAAGGACCTGCCCGAAGAGGCAGGCAGCCTGCGTGTCAGTGTTCGAGGTGTGGTGGTGTGAAGGCGAGCACGTCCGGAAGGGGGCCGTCGTACCGCTCGACGTCGACGAGCGCACTGTGGGCGCTCGGTCCCTGGGACAGGCGGGAGCACCCTCGGTCGGCCGTGAGGGTGTTCGGATTGCCGTGGCGGTCCAAGGTGCCGCTCTGGCCTGGCTGGGCCGGGTCCCACCATGCTCCGGTGGACAGTTGGATGACGCCTGGCATGACGTCGTCCGACAGGACTGCGCCCGCCAGGCAGCTGCCGCGGTCGTTGTGGACGCGTACGATCATGCCGTTCTCGATGCCGCGGGACGCGGCGTCCAGCGGGTTGATCGTCACGGGCTCACGGCCGTGGACCTTCGACTTGAGGCTGTGGCCGCCGTTGTCGTACTGGCTGTGCAGGCGTGAGGCGGGCTGATTCGAGATCAGGTGCAGCGGGAATCGATCCGACAGGCCGGCACGGAGCCACTCCACTGGTTCGAACCACGCCGGATGCCCGTTGCAGTCGTCGTAGCCGAACGAGTCGATCTCCTCGGAGAAGATCTCGATCCGGCCCGACGGGGTCGTCAGGGGGAAACGCTGCGGATCTGCGCGGAGCGCCTCGAAGCTGCCGGGGAACGGGCCGCTCAGCGCCGGCAGTTCAGCCGTGGAGCTTCGCCAGAAGTCGTCGAAGCTCGGCAAGGCCCCGTCGTCGCCGAGGTCAGCCCTCGTCTGCTCGTAGAGGTGCCGGACCCATTCGATCTCGGAGCGTGACTGCGTGAACTCGCGCTCGTATCCGAGCCGGGAGGCCAGGGAGGTGAAGATGTGGTGGTCGGTGCGTGACTCGCCCGCCGGCTCACGGACTTTCGGCATCGCGACGAGGTGGGGGTCGGAGAATCCGGCTGCGAAGTCGTCGCGCTCCAGGCTGGTGGCGACGGGAAGGACGATGTCGGCGAACTTGGCCGTGGTGTTCCACCAGGCTTCGTGAACCACCACCGTGTCAGGGGTCTGCCAGGCGCGGGTCAAACGGTGGAGATCCTGGTGGTGGTGGAACGGGTTCCCTCCGCACCAGTAGATCAGGCGGAGCTCGGGCAAGGTCAGGCGCTGGCCGTCGTAGTCGATGGTCTTGCCCGGATGCAGCAGGGTGTCGGCGATCCGTGCGACAGGGATGAAATCCGCGACCGGGTTGGGAACCCGGGGAATCGACGCCACGGAGGGCCGGCCGGGGGCGACGCCGGTCGCGTCCATGGTCGCGTAGCCCGCGCCCCAGCCGCAGCCGGGCCGCCCCATCGAGCCCGCCATGGCAGCCAGCACCACCGACATCCAGATCGGCTGTTCGCCGTGGTCCGCCCGTTGAATCGCGTAGTTGACCATGATGAGCGAACGTTGCGTGGACAGGCGGCGAGCCAGTTCGGTGATCGTGTCCCGGCTCATGCCCGTGATCCCCGCTGCCCAGGCGGCATCCTTGGCAACGCCGTCGGATTCGCCGGTCAAGTAGGAGGCGAAGCGGTCGAACCCGACGCAGCAACGGCGAAGGAAGTCCTCGTCGTGCCAGCCGTTGACGAGCATGGTGTGTGCGATGCCGAGCATCGCGGCGGTGTCCGTGTTGGGGATGACGGGCAGCCATTCGGCGTCGAGGAAGCCGGCGGTGTCGCTGCGGATAGGGCTGATGTTCACGAACCGCACCCCGGCGGCACGGCACTTTCGCTGAAGGTCCTGCGTCTGGTGTCTGGCCAGTCCGCCGGGGTTGATCTGGCTGTTCTTGAGGGCCAGCCCTCCGAACGCCACCACAAGCTCACAGTTCTCGGCGATCTCGTCCCACATCGGCATCCGCGACTGGTAGCTCCACGGAGCTCCGCCGATCACGTGGGGGAGGATGACCTCCAAAGCCGCAGTGCTGTACGTGTTGCGAGAGTCGGTGTATCCCCCGCCTAACGCCAGGAACCTGTGGAGTTGCCCCTGCGCGTTGTGGAACGCGCCCGCACTCGCCCAGCCGTAGGAGCCGCCGAACACGGCGCTGTCTCCGTGCTGTGAACGCACTCGGCGCATTTCCTCGCTCACGAGGGTGATCGCGTCGTCCCAGCTCACCTCCACGAAGGCGTCCGTGCCCCTGGCCGTGTCGTGGGCGCGCGGCAGGCCGTTCAGCCAGCCCTTGCGCACCGCGGGGCGCAACACGCGGGCGCTGTCGTCGGCGGCTGTCACCATTCCGGGTCCGATGGGCGACGGCGCGGGGTCATCGCCCCTCGGCTCGATTCGCACCAGCCGACCGGAATCAACCACCGCGACAAAACTGCCCCAGTGCGTCGCAACCGACATGCGTCGTTCCACGATGCATCAACTCCGTCTCTGAAGTTCCCCGGTTCTAGGACAGCGGCCACTGACGTCACAGTGGCTCCATGTCAGTTGACGGGCCGCAGGACACAGACTCCCCCTGCGGCCCGCTGCCCAACCGTGCACGTGCACGACCCTTCCAACGGCTGTCCAGGACGTTTTGATCACTTGGTGCTACGGCCTGTGGGGTCATCCCGACTCGATCGCCTCGATCTGGCCGATGGCGGGGCCCGCAGGGCCCCGTCCCGCCTGTCCGGTTCAGGCCGGGTACGGCAGATCGGCCGCCGAGGTACCGGCGGGGCGGGTGTGCACGGCTGCCTTCGGGCTGCCGATCCGCAGCTGCCACGCGTGCGGGCTGTCGGTGGTCACGTGCAGGCGGTCGCCTTGGCGGCGCAGGTGGAAGCGGGCCGTTTCGCCCGGGCCGTCGGTACTGGGGATCACCACGGTGTGCTCGGCGCCGTCGGCGAAGGCGTGCACCCGCAGTTCGACGCCGTCCGCCCAGGCGGAGACCGGGCGCTGGTCGTCGGCGGCCAGCGCGATGGCCGAGTCCGGGCGCGCCAGGAGCGGCAGGGTGTGGAAGCCGTGCTGCTCACGGACCCAGCGCGGACCGTTGACTTGAGAGCCCGTCAGCACATTGGTCCAGGTGCCTTCCGGCACGTAGTACTCGACGGTGCCGTCGTCGGTGAAGACCGGGGCGACGAGCAGGTCGTCGCCGAGCATGTACTGCCGGTCGAGCCCGGCCGCGACCGGGTCGTCGGGGAACTCGAGCACCATGGCGCGCATCACGGGGACACCGGTGGTGTGCGCCTGCTGCGCGGCGCGCTGGAGGTACGGGGCGAGGCGGTGCTTGAGGAGGGTGAACTCGCGTGTGACGTCGACTGCTTCTTCGCCGTAGTCCCACGGCACGCGGTACGACTTGCTGCCGTGCAGACGGCTGTGCGAGGAGAGCAGGCCGAACTGCACCCAGCGCTTGAACACGGCCGGGGTCGGGGTGCCCTCGAAGCCGCCGATGTCATGGCTCCAGAAACCGAACCCGGACAGACCGAGGGAGAGTCCGCCGCGCAGCGACTCGGCCATGGCGTTGAAGTGGGACTCGCAGTCACCGCCCCAGTGGATCGGGTACTGCTGGCCGCCCGCCGTGGCGGAGCGGGCGAACAACAGCGCCTCGCCCTTGCCCCGTTCGGTGCGAAGGAGGTCGAAGACGGCCTGGTTGTAGAGGTGTGTGTAGTAGTTGTGCATCCGCTCGGGGTCCGAGCCGTCGTGCCAGACGACGTCGGTGGGGATGCGCTCGCCGAAGTCGGTCTTGAAGCAGTCCACGCCCTGGTCGAGCAGCGCCTTCAGCTTGCCGGTGTACCAGTCGCGCGCGGCCGGGTTGGTGAAGTCCACCAGGGCCATGCCGGGCTGCCACAGGTCCCACTGCCATACGGAGCCGTCGGGCCGGCGCACCAGGTGGCCCGCGCGCATGCCCTCGTCGAACAGCGGTGATTTCTGGGCGATGTACGGGTTGATCCAGGCGGAGACGCGCAGTCCCCGCTCCCTCAGCCGGGCCAGCATGCCCACCGGGTCGGGGAAGGTCTCGGTGTCCCAGGCGAAGTCCGACCACTGGTAGCCGCGCATCCAGAAGCAGTCGAAGTGGAAGACGCTGAGCGGGATGCCGCGCTCGGCCATCCCGTCGACGAAGCGGCCCACGGTGGCCTCGTCGTAATCGGTGGTGAAGGACGTGGTCAGCCACAGACCCAGCGCCCAGGCGGGCGGCAGGGCCGGGCGTCCCGTGAGTGCGGTGTAGCGATCCAGGACCTGCTTCGGCGTCGGGCCGTACACGACGAAGAACTCAAGTGACTGGTCCTCGACGCTGAACTGTACCTGACCCACCGACTCGGAGCCGACCTCGTAGCTGACCTTGCCGGGGTGGTTGACGAAGACGCCGTAGCCGCGGTTGGTCAGGTGGAAGGGGATGTTCTTGTACGACTGTTCGCTGCTGGTGCCGCCGTCGGCCTGCCAGATGTCCACGACCTGCCCGTTCTTGACGAACGGGGTGAACCGCTCGCCAAGGCCGTACACCGACTCTCCTACGGCCAGGGCGAGTTGACCGAGCATGAAGTGCCGGCCGTCGGCGTCGGTGACGAAGCCGGTGCCCCGCTCGCCGATGGAGGTCAGCGTCCGCCCGTCGGCGGTGAACTCCAGGTGCCACGGCTGCGAGGTGTCCACCCGCAGCGACAGCTCACCCGCGCTGAGCTCGGCCACCGCGCCGTCCCTGAGCACCTTTCCGGCATTCGGCTGCGCCCCGGGCAGCGCGAACTCCGGCCCCGGCCGCACCGACCCGGCGTGGTGGGTGACGCGGACCCCGATCACGCCTTCGGCCGGCGACCAGCACTCGACGGTCAGCAGGGGGCTGTTGAGCATGTCCCCGCGGTGGCGGACGTGCTTCACCGGCGCGTAGAGGGTCATCCGGTGGTCGTCGGCCCGGACGTCCGCGATCTCGGCGGCGTAGCGCGCGGTGACGCCCGGACGCATCAGCCAGTAGCCGTCGGTGAACTTCATGGGGTGGTTTCCTCCGTCCACGCGGGGTGCGCGGTGATCAAGCCCGGTACCAGTGGCAGCTGGGACACCTCGACGAGCGGGAGAGATGGGTGGTGAAGCGCTTCGACGACGCTGTCATCGCACAAGTTGCGGTGTCAATGCCTGCTGGGGATGAACGTTCCCTTGCGTTCCCTCTCTTGTTTCCGCAAGAACTCCTCATTAGCTTGCAGTGAGTTGAAGCGCTTCGACAACGTCGACAACCCTCTGAGGGGCTACTGCCATGCGTCACGAGATGGGCACTGAGCTGCCCGCGCGCATCCTGTTCGGCGCCGCGTATTACCACGAATACCAGCCGTACGAGCGGCTCAAGGCCGACCTCGATCTCATGGCGGAGGCGAAGTTCACCGTCATCCGCGTAGGCGAGTCGGTCTGGTCGACCTGGGAGCCGGAGAACGGGAGGTTCGAACTCGACTGGCTGCAACCCGTCCTCGACGGCGCCCACGAGCGCGGCATCTCCGTCGTCCTCGGCACTCCCACCTACGCGGTGCCGCCGTGGCTGGCCCGGCAGTACCCGGAGATCGCCGCCGAGGACGCCACCGGACGCCGCGCCGCGTGGGGCGCCCGGCAGGAGGTCGACCACACGCACCCGGCCTTTCGTTTCCACGCCGAGCGGGTGATCCGCGCGATCACGGCCCGATACGCCGCCCACCCCGCCGTCATCGGCTTCCAGGTCGACAACGAGCCCGGCCCGCGACTGCCGCACAACCATGGTGTCTTCCAGCGGTTCGTGGACGAGCTGCGCCGGCGGTACGGCGATGTGGAGACCCTCAACCGCGAGTGGGGCCTCGTGTACTGGTCGCACCGGCTGTCCACCTGGGCCGACCTGTGGAGCCCGGAGGGCAACGCGCAGCCGCAGTACGACCTGGCCTGGCAGGCTTTCCAGGCGCGCCGGACGACGGAGTTCATCGCCTGGCAGGTCGGCATCGTGCGCGAGTACGCACGACCGGAGCAGTTCGTCACCACGTGCCTCGCCTACGGCTCGCCGGGCGTGGACGACGACGAGCTCACCGACGGCCTGGACGTCACCGCGGGCAACCCGTACTACGACATGCAGGACAGCCTCACGATGCCCGCGCCGCCGCGCGAGAAGCTGCCGCAGCAGTGGATGGCGTACGGGGCGTGGGCGCTGCACCACAGCGCCGACCGGATCTACTCCTCGCGCCAGGAGCCCTTCCTGATCACGGAGACCAACGCCCAGGCGATCGGGGGCAGTTCGGACAACCGGCCCGCGTTCGACGGGCAGTGGCGGCAGGCCGCGTGGGCGCTGGTCGCGCGCGGGGCCCGCATGATCGAGTACTGGCACTGGCACACGTTGCACTTCGGCACCGAGACGTACTGGGGCGGGGTCCTTCCGCACAGCGGCCGGCCGGGGCGCGCCTACCGCGAACTCGCCCGCCTTGGCGTCGAGTTCGAGCGGGCCGGGGGCCTGGTCGCCGGGATCACGCCGGACGCGGACATCGCGATGGTGTACTCGGCGCCGAGCAAGTGGCTGATGCGCAAGCACCCGCCGCTGGCCGGCCCAGACGGGGATCCTGACGCGGGCGCGTACGAGGGGATCTTCGAGCCGTTCTACCGGGGCGCGTTCGAGACGGGGCGCCAGGTACGGATCGTGCACGCACGTCAGTTGCGCGACCCGCTCGGCGAACGCCCGGGCATGGCACCGGAGTCGGTGGCCGAGCTGCACCCGGTACTCATCGCGCCGGGGCTGTACGTGGCCGACGACGCGATGCTCGACTGGCTCGGCGCCTACGCGGAGGCGGGCGGCCACCTCGTCCTCGGTCCCCGCACCGGATACGGCGACCACGAGGCCCGGGCGCGCCACGAGGTGACACCCGCGCGACTGGTCGAGGCCGCGGGCGTCCGTTACGACGAGTTCAGCAACCTGCACGCCGACCTGCCGCTGCGCACCACTCCCGACAGCCCTCTCCACCTCCCCGCCGGCGCGGTGGCCACCCGCTGGGTGGAGGGCCTGGCCGTCGACGACGCCGCCGTCCTCGCCGAATACGACCACCCGCACTTCGGGCGCTGGCCCGCCGTCACCACCCGCCGCCACGGCGCGGGCCGCGTCACGTGCGTGGGCACCGTGCCCGGCCGTGATCTGGCCCGCGCGCTCGCCGCGTGGCTCGCACCCGCCCCGTGCGGCGGCTGGCAGGACCTGCCGGACTCGGTCACGGTCGCCACCGGTACCGCCCCCGACGGCCGGCGCGTCCACGTCGTCCACAACTGGAGCTGGCAACCTGCCACCGCCCAGGCCCCGTTGGACCTGACCGACGCTCTGGACGGCAGCGTGCTCCCGGCGGATACGCCCGTGAGCCTCGGGGCCTGGGACGTCCGTGTCTTCTCCGCTGCACCGGGAACTGTCGCCGAGGCCCCGCCTCGGTGAGCCCGCCCGCCTCCGCCGCACACCGGCCGCCGTCACCCTGCACCACAGCTGGGAGTGACGGCTGAAGCGACAGCGATGCCTAGTCCGGCACCGGAGCCTTCCGGTGCCGGACTCCTGTGCAGCGACGCCCGTGCACAGGGGGTCGCCGCGGGCCTCACGCCGAGAAGGCGACGCGCGCGAGCCGCACCGGCCCCCGCAGTCCGAGGCGGACGTCGTGCACGCCGGCCGCCAGGACGACGGGGGCGCTCACCGTGGCGTAGTCGTAAGGCCCGCCCGTACCAGGAGAGAGCGTGAGTACCGCCAGCACCGGACCATCACCCAGCGAGAGTCCGACCGTGCCCTCACCCGCGGCCTGCACCGTGATCCCGGCGGCCCCCGCACCGAAGCCGCAGCCACGGAATACCAGTTCGCCCCCTTGGCCGGCCACTGGGGTGACGGAGTCGCCGGCCGTCTTCGAGCGGTCGGACCTCCTTGGACACTTGCGTCACGGAAGGTCGTGGAGATCTGGGACCAGGTGGAGTTGAACCGGGCAAGCACGTTGTCGTGATCGCTCGTGATCTTCTCGACCCACTGCCACGAGTCGTGGTGGACGTTGAGTACGACGTACAGGCCGCTGCCCAGCGCCCAGTCGACGAGTTGCTTGACGGGGCCATGTAGGTGGCGTCGATGGTGTACGGCGCCGTGGCGGACTGGTGGTCGCTCCAGGTCACCGGGATGCGGACGGAGCGGAACCCCTCCGCGGCGACCTTCTCGAACATCGCCCTGGTGGTCTGCCCGTTGCCCCAGGAGCCCTCGTCGGGAATGGCGTCCAGGGTGTTGCCCAGGTTTCAGCTGGGCTGCATCGCCGCGACGGCGTCCAGGGCGGAAGCCGGAACGCTGACCGCCGACGGTGACACCTTCTTCCTGTCGTCGGGCGCGGCCAGCGCCGTGGCGCCGGTCAGCCCCAGCAGGACCGCGCGCGCCAGGAGCAGGGCGGCCAGGCGGCCCGGGCCTCGTCTGCGGTGCCGCGCGAGGTGCCGTATGTCCTTCATGTGTCATCCCTTTCGGTCGGTCGTGCGGGTGATCCGATCCGTGGCCGGGCAGCGAGAAGGGCGCCACCGTCGGCCGCGCCCGTCACCGCGGGTCCATGGGCTGATGTGTGTCGTGCCGTGCTCGGTCAGAAAGGGAGGGGGCCTGGTTCAGCCGTCGAGGGGCTCGTAGTCGAACCAGTCGAAGTGGACGGCGCCTTTTGCCGCGTACATGCCGATCACGCGGCCGGTGAAGCCGCCAGCGACCTCGGTCGATAGGTGGCGGCCGTCGAGGGTCGCGAGCTCGGCGAACGTCCCGTCGGGCTGCTCGACGCCTAGGGAGACGACGTCGGGTCCGGTGCAGGGCCTGTGCGGCGATGGCGATTCCGTGATCGTGACGGCGAGGACGACCGGACCGGCGGGCACGGTCAGCGTGGCAACGACCGTGCGCAGGGAGCCGATGCGCGCGATCACCCGCACCTCGGTGCCGGACGCCTCGATCGCGTAGTGGTGCCGCTCGTCGAGCCGGACGGCGAGGCCGCCGCGCCCTTGCGACGGGTCGGCCAGGGTCCGTGCCCGGCACGCGAGGTGCTGCTGGCGGCGGCCGGTGAACACCACGTCGGGTTCGTCCAGGGAGCCGCCCCGCGCGCGGAGGGTCAGCCAGCCGGGGCGCTCCTTGGTGGTGCAGTGTTCGGCGGGCCGGTCGCGCAGGGAGATCCAGGACGGTCGCAGTTCGGCGAGCTCGAAGTCGTCCCGCCGCTCCTCGACAGGGCCGGGGGAGATCGGCCACGGGGGCTCGGGCAGGTCAAGTGCGACCTCGCCGACCACCGGCCAGTCGTCCACCCAGGTCACGGGGGCGAGGAAGGTCTCCCGGCCGAGCACGTGCCAGCCCGGCGTGCCGCCGCCCGGCCGGACGCCGAGGAAGACCATCCACCAGGTGCCGTCGGCGGCCTGCACCAGGTCGCCGTGGCCGGTGTTCTGGACGGGGTGGTTCGTGGAGCGATGGGTGAGGATCGGGTTGTCCGGGCACGGCTCGAAGGGGCCGGCGGGGGACGGGCCGCGGGCGATCGAGACACCGTGGCCGCGCTCGGTGCCGCCCTCGGCGATGAGCAGGTACCAGTAGTCGCCGATTCGGTACAGGTGCGGCGCCTCCGGTGCCTTGGCGCCGGGTGCGCCGGCCCAGAGCTGATGCGGTGTTCCGTGCACCTGCCCGGTGGAGGGGTCGATACGGACCTGCCGGCCCCCGGCGACCGTGCACCAGCAGGTGCCGTCCTCGTCCCAGACCAGATCGGGATCGATGCCGGGGACATCCGGCGCCCAGATCGAGTCGGACCACGGACCGGCGGGGTCGGCGGCCGTGACGATCAGGTTGCCGCCGCCCTCGCTGCAGTTGGTGACGATCAGCCAGAAGCGGCCGTCGTGGTGGCGCAGGGTCGGGGCGTAGATCCCGCCGGAGGACCACGCGTCCGACAGCCGCAGCTGCTCCGGCCGGTCAAGGGCGTTGCCGATCTGCGTCCAGTGCACCAGGTCACGGCTGTGGAACAGGGGCACCCCTGGGAAGTACTCGAAGCTGGAGCAGGCCAGGTAGTAGTCGTCGCCGACGCGGCAGACGCTGGGATCGGGGTGGAAGCCGGGGATCACGGGGTTCGTGAGCCGTCGGTCCGGCCGGCGCTGAGGGGGCACCTGAGAGGTCCTCTCGTCGATGCGTGATGCGGGTGTGGGCGGTTCAGGGGGCGCGGGGGCCGCCGGGGACATGCGGAGCAGGACGGCGGGCGGCCGGTGGGCGGGGTCAGGCTCGGCGACCAGGTCAGTGCCCGCGCAGCACCGCGCAACCGCCGGGCGGCAGTTCGTGCGCGAGGGCGCCGGTGAGCAGGTCGTGGGCGGTTTCCCGCAAGGGCACGGCCTCGGAGCTGTGGTTGAGCAGGACGTTCCAGCGGCGGCCGTCGGGTGCGTGCCGGGTGACGGCTTCGACTCGGGCCGGCAGACCCGGTACGTCCGGTTCGACGCCGGCCTTCGTCAACAGGCGCCGGACAAGGGCGTCGTAGTCGGCGTCGTCCAGTCGGGTGGAGAGATCGCAGTAGCAGAGCGTGCCGTACTCGTTGTGCACATGCCACAGTGCGACGACGGGGTGGTCGCCGAACCGTTCGGCCAGGGCTGAGGCGATCCGGCGGGCCGCGTCGCGGTAGGCGGGCGCGGTGAGGCAGTAGGTGTCGCGGCTGCCGTGGGTGAGGCGGGTGCCGTCGGGGGTGACCGGCAGCGCGTCGGGGTGGGCCAGGGTGAACCAGGGCGGTGGAGAGGCCGTCGGGGTGGCGAGGTCGACGGCCACGCCGTTCGCGTGCAGGCGCTCGACGTGGGCTTCGAGCCGGCCGAAGTCGTAGCGTCCTTCATCCGGTTCGAGCAGGGCCCAGGAGAAGACGCCCACTGTGGCCAGGTTGACTGCGGCCCGGCGCATCAGCTCGTCGTCCTCCTTCCACACCGGCTCGTCCCCCTGCTCGGGGTTGTAGTCCCCGCCGAAGGCCAGGCCGCCCAGGCGGTCGGTGATGCTGCGAGTCGTCATGAGGGTTCCTCGGGTGCGGGGGGCGAGTCGCGCTCTGGCGCATCGATCAGGGCAGGTTGCGGCAGTACGTGTTCGCCCTCGGGCCGCCCGCCCGGCAGACGGTGCGCGGGGCCGGAGGCGGTGGTGACGGCGGGGGCGCGTTGCCCGGCGAGCCGCTTCGGACCCTCATGGCGGCGGCCTCCCTGAGCGATTGTCGAAGCGCTTCACTTCACGGCGCAAGTTAACGGACAAGTTTCGTGCGAAACAAGAGTGCGTACCGCTACAGTCCTTACTACGCCGGTCTGTTGACAAGCCGTCGGAGAGAACGGCAACGTCGAAGCGCTTCGATTACGCGTCGCCGTCCGTGCTGTTCTGTGCACAGCCAGGAGACAACCCCGGTGCTGCGACAGCAGGTACTCGTGCTGTATCTCGCTGGCTCGGCGCTGGACTCCCCCGTCGTCGGCTGGTCGCGCTACGACGGCACCGGACGCACCTCGCCCACCACGGGCGACAGCGACGAGCCGCCGTACGAGTCGGGGGTGGCCGCGCTCCGGGACGGATGGCGGCTGTTCCAGGCGGCCCAGCTGATCCCGCCGTATCCGGGTCACGAGTACGACGTCTCCTTCCTCAAGCACGAGTTCTTCTTCGAGCGGCTTGTCGACGTGCGGGCCTGATCGCGTCCCTGGAAGAAGCCGAACTTCTTCGCCGAGTACGACACCGGCACGATCTGCGTCTCCTCGTGGTACGTCGCCGAGTTCCGGGTCTCAGAGGTCGTTCAGCGCCGCCGCCACCGTGTCGTGGAATCGGGTGTGGGCCTGCGGGCTGGGCGGGAGCTCAGGGTTCCAGGGTGCGATGCGGACCATCGGCCGAACGCGTCGGGAACGGGTGCCGCGTTGGCCCGTACGTCGGGGAGGACCAGGTCGGGAGTGAGGGCCGCCGCCTCGGACCAGGTCGTCGTCGACCAGTTGGCGCCGGGGCTGGCGGGTTCGACGAGCTCGACGCCCAGTGCGGACAGGGCGCTGAGGTCTGGCCAGGGTGTGCGGGCGGGCCAGGTGCACGGCGTCCGCGGCGGCGGGAGAGAGCGACAACCCGGGGTCGGGGGCCGGCGGCCGCCCGGATCCTCAAGCGCTGCTGGGCGGCGGTCAGTTCGGCCTCGGCGGCCGAGTCGAGCGTGGCCCCCAGAGAGCGCGCGAGGCGCGTGAAGCTCTCCCTGACCTCGGTCAGGGTGCGGCCCCGGCTGACGTCGAGGGCGACCACCGGGATGTGCTCCTCCAGGTGATGGGCGGCCTCAGGGGCGATGCCGTACGTCTGGCGCCGCCGTAGGTGACGGCGACGACCAGGTCGGGCGCCGCGGCAAGGAGCGCGCCGATGTCCAGTGCGTGGCCGGCGCCGAAATAGGTGAGCCCGGCCAAGGGGAGCTCGCCCAGGCCGACCGTGAACGCCTGCCCGGCTCACGCCGGGAAGCCGTCGCCGCCTGCCACCGCCACCTCACCGGCCACCTCGACCAGCTCCACTACGACACCGCACTCGAAGCCGGCTGCCCATCGCCACCGGCGCCGTCGAAGGCACCTGCCGCCACCTCATCGGCGACGGCCTCGACATCACCGGCGCCCGCTGGGGCCTCGAAGGAGCCGAAGTCATCCTCCGCCTCCGCGCCCTCACCGCCGACAACGACCTCGACGCCTACTGGCACCCCCACACCAGGCGTGAACACCAGCGGCTCTACCCCAGCCCCGACCAGGACGGTTACACACTGACCGCCTGATCCACGACCTTCACTTCATACGAGCCGCACCCCACAGCGAAAACCCACTCATCACGCGGGAAAGACCACAGCCCTCAGGCGCTCCAGTGCGCTTCGAGGGCTGCAGCGACCTCGGCCGGCTTCTGGAGCACCGTCCAGTGGCTGCAGTCGAGCTTGACGACCCGGGACGCTCGCACAGCTTCGCCAAGTTCGTCGGCGAACCCGATCGGACAGGCCGGGTCGAGCCTCCCCCAGAGGACCAGGCACGGCGCGGACACGTTCGCCAGTCCCGGTTCCCACTCCGCGCCCACCGTCACAGCGGAGCGGTACAGCTTGAGGATGCTGTCCCTCATCGGCCCGTCCACGCGACGGGCCATTTCTCCAGCCAGTTCAGCCGGGACATCGAGGTTGCCCGCCAGGTCCTTGGCGAAGGACGCTGGGTCGAGCTCGTTCATGAACCGGTCCCCCTCGACCGGGTCCTGCCAGATCTTGGCGAGCGGATGCCAGACGTACTGAGCACTGACCGGAGCGCTGCTGCCGGCCCACGTACGGACCAGGTCCGGCCGTATCGAAGCGACGCGCGCGGTGAGAATGCAGCCCCAGTCATGGCCGACCAAGTCCACCGGCTCGCCGACTTGTTCCAGCCGGTCGATGAGCCAATCGACATACTCCTCTTTGGTGGAGCCGAAGCCTCGCGGCCGCGGTGCGCCGAAGCCGGGCAGGCCCCAGGCGTCGACGTCACTTCGGGTCAGGTGCCGGCGCATGCCGTCCCATACACGGTGGGTGTCGGGGACTCCATGGACAAGAACGGCGGGCATGAGTGAACTCCCTGCTTGGGTAAAAGTCTCATAGATGAGGTTTTTATCAGTATCACCCCCTCGGCCCCGGACCGCGACTTGGAGCCCCTGGACCATGACCCCGCGACCACGACGGGCGGTCACTCGGTTGTCGGTGTGACCCGCGAGTAGCGTGGGTCACGGATCCACCCGCCTGGAAGGGGTGTGACCATGGTCGAGCACCGCACCGTCACGGTTGGAGGGCTTCGGCTGCACATCGCGGCGGAGGGCGAAGGGCCCCTGGTCCTGCTGCTGCACGGCTTTCCCGAGTGCTGGTACAACTGGCGCCACCAGTTCACGCCCCTGGCGCGACCACCGCCCTGTCCGCCGTGGGTGGGACCCTGATGCCCCTCGTGGCGCTGCGGCCGGCCCGCCCCGACCTCGACGGCGACGAGGCCGCCTCGGACTTGGCCGAGATGGTCCTGCGCATGCTCGGCGTCCCCCCGGACGACGCCCATGAGGTCACCCGGCGTCCCCTGCCCGACCTCACCTGACCCCGGACAAGCCGTGGGCGCCGGTGATCCCTTAAGCACCGGCGCCCACTCACCCCTGCCCGAGGTGGCTTTGTATGGACGACTCCTCAGCAGCCGTCAGGGGACGAGGATGAGGCGGATCGGGTCGCCGATCTTGTTCTCCAGCCGGTTGACCGCGTCGGCGGCGTCGGCGAGCGGGATGTGGTCGGTGATGGAGGGGGCCAGGTCGAGGCGGCCGTTGGAGGCCAGCTGCACCAGTTCGGTGACGCCCTCGGGGGTGGCGCCGTAGTGGCCGCGCACCTGCTTCATCATGTAGTTGAAGGTCAGGCCCTCGGTGATGGTGAGCGGCCTGGGGGTGATGCCGACCAGGATCAGGGAGCCCCCGCGGCCGAGCACGGAGGCGGCCTGCTCGCGGACGGCGGGGACGCCGGCGCAGTCGAAGGCGAAGTCCAGGCCCTGCCCGGCGGTGGCCGCACGGACCTGGTCGGCGAAGTCAGGGGCGGCCGGGTCCAGAGCGAGGTCCGCGCCGAATTCCAGGGCGCGTTCCCGGGCGCTGGGCAGCGGGTCGACGGCGATGATCGGTGCGGCGCCGACCAGGCGGGCGAGGCGCACGTTGTGCGCGCCGACTCCGCCCACGCCCCAGATGCCCACGGACTGGGCGGGACGGACGCCCGCGGTGGCGACGACGGCGGCGTAGGGGGTGGAGACCGCGTCGGGAATGATCGCGGCCTGGTCGAACGGGAGGCTGTCGGGGATGGGGACGAGGGTCTCTTCGGGGGTGACCATGTACTGGGCCCAGCCGCCGTCGTAGTCGATGCCGGCGGTGCGGACCTGGCTGCAGGGGCGGCGGCGTGCGCAGCCCTCGCACTGGCCGCAGCTCTTGCCGGCCTCGATGGTCACGCGGGTGCCGACGGTCAGGTCGCGCTTGAGGCCGGGGCCGAGCGAGTGGATCACACCGGAGACCTCATGGCCGACGGTGACCACGTCGGAGTCGAGGAAGAGCGGGGGGAGCGAGCCGTCGAGCAGGTGGACGTCCGACAGGCAGACGCCCGCGGCCTTGACCTCGACGAGGACCTCGCCCGGGCCTGGCACGGGGACAGGGACCTCCTCCACGGCGAACTTCTTGCTGTCCACGTGGAAGCGGCCGGCGAGCATGGTGTCCATGATGATCAGCTTTCTTTGAGCGGCACTTCCCGGCGGAGATCGGGCCGATAGGTGCTGTGGTGTCTTGAGGGCTTGTGGTGGCCGGGAGGGTGCGGGGTGTCAGGACCGCCTGCACCCTCCCGGCGTCTGGGGGTCAGGCGAAGACGTCCTGCTGGTAGCGCTCGTCGGCCTCCAGCTGGGCGAGCCACTGCTGGGCGGTCTCGTCGTCGCTGCCGGTGTGCTTGCGATAGATGGCGGCGAGGGCCTCGCGCACGGCCGGCGCCATGCGGCGCCCGTCACCGCAGACGTAGATGTACGCACCGTCCTCGATGGCCTGCCACACCGTATCGGCGGCGTTGGCGATGGCGTTCTGCACGAACCGGGCCGGGTGGCCGGTCACCGCGGAGTACGCGGTGTGGACCTGGGCGATGCCGGCCTGCTCCCAGGCCTGCATCTCCTGGCGGTAGAAGTAGTCGTGCTCCGGGTGCCGGCAGCCGACGAAGACCTGCGACAGGCCCACCTCCGTGCCGTTCTCCTGCTGCCAGGCCCGCTCCTCCAGGAACCCGCGCAGCGGCGCGATACCGGTGCCCGGACCGATGAGGATCAGCGGCGTGGCGGGGTCGGCCGGCGGGGCGAAGGTGGGCGAGGGGACGCGGACGTAGCCGTAGAAGACGTCTCCGGGCTCCAGGCCTGCGATGTAGGAGGAGCAGGTGCCGCGGTACTGGCCGTCACCGGACAGGGCCGGGCCCTCCAGCAGACCCACGGTCAGCCGCACCTGGCGCGGGTTGGCCAGCGGGGCGGAGGAGATGGAGTAGAAGCGGGGACGGATCGGGCCCATCATGTCCAGGAACACCGCCAGCGGCAGCTCGACCGCCGGGAAGCGCTCCAGCAGACCCAGCACTGACACGCGCTTGTTCAGGACCTCCTCCTGGTAGCGCTGCTCGGCCTCCTCGGTGTCCGCCGTGTACGCCTCCAGCTGCGGCCGGGTCCACGGGCACTGGGTGTACTCGGCCAGGGCCTGTATCTGGGAGCGGGTGGCCACGTCCTGCAGCTCCAGGAACTCGGTGAGCAGTAGCCCCGCGGTGACCGGCACGCCGACCGGCAGGTGCGTCCGGCCACCGGACGGCTGGTCCAGCCGCAGCACCTGGTCCCGCTCCACACCGAGCCGGGCGAGCGCGCGGTCGACCAGCGCGGGCTCGTTCTTGGCGAAGACAGCCAGGTGGTTGCCGGTGTCGTAGGTGACACCCTCCGGCAGCTCGATGGTGAGGGACTTCGCGGACGGGCGCGGCGGCTCGATCTGGAAGTCCCACAGGCCGGTCGCGTCGGCCACCAGTTCCTCGTTGGCCACCACCGTGAGGGGGTAGGCCTGCTCGGAGACGATCGCCGGGCGCACGTCCGCCTCGGTCAGCAGCTGCACCTCGAAGCGCGGTCCGCTCGCCTCGGAGGTGTCGGCGGCGTACTCCTCGGCCAGGGTGGCCCACAGGGTGTCCATCCAGCGGGTGGCCATGCCGTCGAAGTCACCGGCGGCGTCGGCGATACCCCGCTCGACCACCGGGGTGGCGCCGGCGGCCAGCAGGGCTTCCTCGATGCGCTTGGGGAAGGCCTGGTAGGTGGCGACCCACTGGGTGTTGCCGGCGCCCAGCAGCGCGTACCGCACGTTGGACAGCGAGCCCTGCGGCAGTCCGGCGGCGAGCAGGTCGTCGAAACGCTGCGCGTTGTCCGGCGCCTTGCCGTTGTAGCTGGCGGCCACGACCACGAGCAGGCCCTCGGTGGGCAGGTTGTCGCCCAGCTCGTCCAGGCTCGTCAGGGTAGTGCCGAAACCGGAGCGCTCACCGCGGTCGGCGATGGTGCGCGCCAGGTCCTCGCACGAGCCCAGGCTGGAGCCGTAGGCGACGGTCAGGTTCACCCCGACACCGCTGACCGCGGCCTGCGCCTGCGTGTCGCCGGTCTGCAGGTCCACGGCGCCGAACACGGTCCGCTCGTGCTCCTGGCGGGTCCGCACGTTCAGCTCGAAGCCGCCCGGCTTGCGGGTCAGCGCCTCCTTGACGTCCATCTTGTAGTCGCCCATGTCGGAGAACTTGAACTTCTGCAGCACCAGCGCGAGGGCGAGGCGGGCCTCGGTGAGCGCGAACTGGCGGCCGATGCAGGCCCGCCGGCCGTTGCCGAACGGCTTGTAGGCGTGCGGGTGGTGCTGGGCGCGGTTCTCCGGCAGCCACCGGTCGATGTCGAACTCGTCCGGCCGGTCCCACGCCTTGGGGTGCTTGTGCAGCGGACCCATCAGCAGGTTCGTCTTCGTCCCCTTCGCCAGCTCGTAACGGCCACCGATGACGGTGTCCTCCAGCGGCGCCTTCATGATCTGCGGGATGGGAGCCCACAGGCGCAGGGTCTCCTCCAGGATCCGCGGGATCACGTCCAGCTTCATGATCGTGTCGTAGTCCGGCACCGTGTCGCCCGGCATCACCCGGTCCACCTCGGCGTAGGCCTGGGCCAGCACGTGCGGGTTGCGCATCAGCGAGTACGTGGCGAACGACAGCAGGCCACTGGTGGTCTCGTGACCGGCGATCAGGAACGTCACCACCTGGTCACGGACGTTCTCGTCGTCCAGCAGCTTGCCGGTGTCCGGGTCGGTGGCCTGCAGCATCAGACCCAGAAGGTCGTCCTCGCCACTGCCCTTCCCCTCGCGGCGCTCCTTGATGACGCTCTCGACCAGGTCCCGCATCAGCTGGATGTTCTCGCGGTAGCGCTTGTCGTCGTCCTTGCGGAGCGCGGTCATCTCCGGCAGCTCCTGCGAGCGCCGCATCGACTCGATCAGCGCCTCCAGCAGCGCGTTGAGGAAGGGGTGCAGCTCCTCCTTGTCGAAGGAGTTGAACCGGTAGCCGAACCCGGACAGAGCGATGGTGTCCAGCGTCAGCCGGGTGTAGTCGTCGGTGATCTTGACCGGCTTCCCCTCCCGGCGCTCCCACTTGCCCACCAGGTTCTGGGCGATCTCCAGCATCTGCCCGTAGTAGGTCTTCATGGCGCGCTGGCTGAAGGCGGGCATGAGGATCCGGTGCGCCATACCCCAGGCGTCACCGTCCTCCACCTCGTGGGCCGTGAAGAGGCCCACGCCCGTGTAGTCCCGCACATGGCTCAGCGGCGCGAAGATCGGCTTCCCGAAACGGGTCTCGTCACTGACCTCGGTGAGCAGGTCCGGGTCGTAGACCCAGACGTTGTCCTGACCGGCGATGTCCATGCGGAAGATGCCCTCGGGGAACCGCTTGGACAACTCGGCGAAGAACGCGACCGGGTTGGTGTCGGGAATCTGCGGCGTGGGAGTGAGGATCGGGATTCCACCCTGGGTCGGGGTGGTACGCAGGTCGCTCTCGGGCTGCGTGGTCATGGGCTTGCTCCCTTGTGCGGAGAGTGTCATGGGCAAGGGCGCCGGTCGTGCCGGGAAGCCGCCGGTGCGGCAGTACCGCCATCGGCTTTCCATACATCGTATGGAACTGCACCTACAGTGGTACCATACGCAGTATGGAAATGCAAAGGAAGGCCCCCCGGGGGACGAGGAAGAGGGACGTACCGCTCACCAAGGACGGCATCTACGCCATGGCGCTGCAGCTCATCGACGCCGACGGGGTCGAGGCGCTCACCATGCGCAAACTCGCGGCCGCGCTCGATGCCAACCCGATGTCGCTGTACCACCACGTGCCGAACAAGGACGCCGTGCTGCGTGGCGTGGCCGCGCGCGTCGGCTCGCAGTTCCGGGCGGGCGAGCGGGAGGGCACCCCCTGGCAGGAGCGCCTGCGCCGACTGGCTCTGGACTTCCGCGCCTTGGTACACCGGCACCCCAAGCTGATGGCGTACTCCTTCGCGCGCGCCGACTACGTCCAGCCGGAAGACCCCTTCTGGCGGGGACTCACCGACACGCTGGCCGCCGCCAAACTGCCGGCCTCGGAAATCCCGCGCGTCGCTGCCACCCTGTGCGCGGTCTTCACGGGGCTGCTGCTCAGCGAACTGACCGGAGCACTCCAGCGGTGGACCACCCTGCCGCCGGCACCAGCCGGCTCCGACAGGGAAGACGCGCCCCCACCCGCGAAGGACGTGGTCGACGCGATGTTCAGCTATGCGCTGGACGCCACGATCGCCGGCTTGGAAAGCCAGATCGCACGAACCCGCGAGCTGCCGTGACGGGGAGCGGCCGCCGTGGGCTCCGCTGACGCACACTTCTTCGCAGCCTCAGTGCCCGCGCGCTGAGGCTGCGAAGCGACGGACGTGCGCGGCGACGTTGCGTCCCTGGTCAGCCGCCTGCCCAGGCTCGGCACCGCGGCCGGAGGGGGACCACCGCTTGTCCGGCACTCGATGCCCTCACCGGGCCGACTTGATGCCTCTGCGATCGGGAGGGTCCACAGTAGAGGCAGGAGCAAAGGGAACTGCTGCCATGTCCGAAGCACCGACACAGCCCGTGTCAGCCCCGTATCTGCCGATCGCCGAGCACGGCTTGATCGGGGACTTGCGCACGACGGCCCTGGTGGGCGCAGACGGGACCATCGACTGGTACTGCTGCCCCTCCTTCGACTCCCCGAGTGTGTTCGCCGCGATTCTGGACGCCACCCGGGGCGGGGCGTTCGAGTTGTCCGCCGCCGTGCCGGCCGACACCAAGCAGTTCTACTTCCCGGACACCAATGTGCTGATCACCCGGTTCTTCACCGAGGACGGGCTGGGCGAGATCCAGGACTTCATGCCGGTGACGGACGCCGGCGAAGCCGACCGCCACCGGCTGATCCGGCGGGTGGTGTGCGTCCGCGGAAGGATCCCGTTCCGGGCCCGGGTGGCCCCCCGGTTCGGCTACGGCGCCCACCCGCACACCGTGCGGATGCTGGGCCAGGCCGCCCTGTTCACCTCCGAGGCACTGTCAATGACGCTGACCGCCACGGTGCCGCTGAAGTGCGACGGGAACGACGTGTGGACGGAGTTCGCACTCTCCCAGGGGGAGACGACGGTCTTCTCCCTCGACCAGGTCGGCGACGAGACCCCGCCGAGCGGGTGGCCGCACGCCGAGGCCGAGGCCGAACTGGCCTTCGCCGCCACGGTCGCGTTCTGGCGGCGCTGGCTGCAGCAGTCCCACTACCGCGGCCGATGGCGGGAGATGGTGAACCGCTCCGCTCTCACCCTGAAACTGCTCACCTACGCCCCCACCGGCGCGATCGTGGCAGCCCCCACCACCAGCCTGCCCGAGCAGATCGGCGGTGGCCGTAACTGGGACTACCGCTATGCGTGGGTGCGCGACTCCGCGTTCGCCGTCTACGCCCTGCTCAGGCTCGGCTTCTCCGAGGAGGCCGAGGCGTTCATGGGCTTTCTCACCCAGCGCATCGACCGGCCCGAGGACGGACCGTCCGGGCCGCTGCAGATCATGTACGGCATCGACGGACGATCCGGATTGCCCGAACGCGAGCTGCCCCACCTGGAGGGCTACCGGGGCTCGGCGCCCGTGCGGGTCGGCAACGACGCCGTCAACCAGCTGCAGCTGGACATCTACGGCGCCCTGCTCGACTCCGTATACCTGTACGACAAGTGGTGCAAGCCCCTCCTCAGCGGCCAGTGGCGTGGGGTGCGCGACGTGGTGGACTGGGTCTGCGAGCACTGGGACCAGCCCGACGAGGGCGTGTGGGAGACCCGCGGCGGGCGCAGGAAGTTCCTCTACTCCCGGCTGATGTGCTGGGTGGCCATCGACCGCGCCATCCGCATCGCCCTGCACCGCGGCCTGCCCGCCGACCTCAGCCGCTGGGGCCCGGTCCGCGACACGATCTACGAGCGGATCATGGACAAGGGCTGGTCGCCCGCCCGGCAGGCCTTCGTCCAGTACGAGGGCGGCGACGTGCTGGACGCCGCGGCGCTGATGATGCCGCTGACCAAGTTCATCGCCCCCAACGACCCCGTGTGGCTGTCCACCCTCGACGCCCTCGGCGACGAACTGGTCTCCGACTCCCTGGTCTGGCGCTACGACCCCGAGACCAGCCCCGACGGCCTGGAAGGCGACGAAGGCACCTTCTCCATCTGCTCCTTCTGGTACGTCGAGGCCCTCGCCCGCGCCGGCCGCCTGGACGAAGCCCGCCTGGCCTTCGAGAAGATGCTCACGTACGCCAACCATCTCGGCCTGTACGCCGAGGAGATCAGCCACACCGGACAGCAACTGGGCAACTTCCCTCAGGCGTTCACCCACCTCGCCCTCATCAGCGCCGCCTTCAACCTCGACCGCGCCCTGGGCTGACGCGATGCTGTCGAGACTCGGCGAGCGCAGTCCGGGTCGCAGAAGTATCTGCTCCGTCACCGTGTGGTCGAGTTCATGTCCATACGCCGCAAGAAACCGATACCGTACGACGTATGAAAAAGGTGAAGCGTCCCCCGCGGGGCACAAGGAGGAGAGACGTGCCTCTGACCGAGGCCCGGATCCATGCCGCCGCCCTACGACTCATCGATGCGGACGGGGTCGAGGCGCTCACCATGCGCAAACTCGCGACCGACCTCGATGCCAACCCGATGTCGCTGTACCACCACGTGCCGAACAAGGACGCCCTGCTGCGCGGCGTGGCAAAGATGGTCGGCGCCCAGTTCCGCACCGTGACGCTGGAGGATGCCCCGTGGCAGGAGCGCATCCGCCTGCTCGCCACAGATTTCCGGACGCTGGCGCACCGCCACCCCAACCTCATGGCCTACTCGTTCAGCCAGCCGGACTTCATCCAGCCCGAGGACCCGTTCTGGACTGCGCTCATCGCGACACTGGATGTCCCAGGGGTACCGCACTCGGAGATCCAGCAGGTCGCCGCTCTCATGTGCGCCGTCGTGATCGGGGTCCTCATCGCCGAACTCAACGGCGCGCTGCACCAGTGGTCGAACCTCCAGCCCACCGCTCCCGGCGCAGACCCTGACGAGGAACGTATGTTCCGCCTGGTGCTCGACACGATCATCACGGGCCTGGAAAGCCGGCTCACCCCCGATGGTGACGACCAGGGCCTCGGTCGAGGCGATGCGCCGGCGGCGACATTTGTCCCAAGGCAGCAATCAGTGTCCAACTCGCGATGGCCGGGACGAGTCTGATCCTTCCGGCCGGGGGAAGAGTCGATCTGATGGTGTACAAGCCGGCGGATGAACGTGCGCGCAGCACCGCGTCCCGGATTGCTGGGCCGGCCCTCCTGCCGCTGCTCACAAGCTCGTGTGCGAGGCCATCCGGATCGCCCTTCAGCGCAACGCTTCTTCCCGTTCGCCGCCGTCGGCTGTGCCTTCCTTCCGCAGCGCTTCGGCTGCATCCCCGGCCACCACGCGCCCAGCCTTGCTGCTGGTTCGCTCGCCTGGCTGGCGCGCGTTGCCCCGTTCCTCGTACGGTCCCAGGAACCGCAGCGTCTGGTCCGCCCGCCCGGTGTCGGGCGGCCCGTTCGCTGTCATCGCAGCGGTGAGTAGGCGGTGGGCGTCAGCACGGACTCGGTGACGTCGACGATCTGGTCGATGTCAAAACCCTCCATGTCGGCGCGGAATTCGGGGCTGGCCAGGTATGCCTGCAGCCGCTCCTGCACGTCGTCGGCGTCCCGGTAGGAAACGAGGGCGTACAGCCGCTGGGGCGCCTCACTCCCGGGGGCCGCGGGCACCGTCCAGACGCCGTGTGTGGTGATCCGGTGCTTGGCCATACCGGGAATGTGCTTGGACCAGACGGTCTCGTAGGCGACGAGCGCCTCAGGGCCGCACAGTGTGTAGACACGAAGCTGGTACTGGGACATGAACAGCCGTTCCTCTTCTTCTGGGCATGATTGTCAGGGGTGGGGGCGTGACGCAGTGGAGGCCGTGCCCGGATCCTCCGAACATGGACAGCGAGTAGTCGCGCGAGACGACAAGCTGCACGGCCACCTCCTGGCTGCCGGGCTGCATCGGCGGACCGCACGATTCGTGACGTCGCGGCAGCTGGGCGAGCGAGCCTGCGACACATGGTCGGTGTCCGCAGGCAGGTGCGAGAGGGGCAGGCCCCACTCAGTCGGCCGCCTGGGCGGCGGTCGGAACCGCACCAGCGGCATCCGTCTCACCGGTCGCCAAGGTCCCGGTCCTGGTGGTGCCGGTCCCGGCCGTCGTGCTCGTGGTCGCGGTCATGCCGGGCCGGATCGGTGACGCGGCCGTCGTGATGCCAGCCGCGGCTTTCGTCCCAGGAGTAGCCCTGCTCGAGCAGGTAGCCGACACCGTTGTCCCAGCGGTAGTCGGTGGCATCAACGCTGACGGCCGGGCGCTGGACGTTCGCGGAGGCAGGAGTGGCGGCCGAAGCGCTACCCACGACACCGAGAACGGCGACACCCGCGACCACCGCGGAGGAGGCGGTGACAGCGATGCGCTTCGTGAGCTTCTTCATGGTCTTTCCTTCCCGGTTGGTGCGATCTGCACCGACGGCTGCTTGTGAAGGCGATGCGAGACACCTGGCGTGCCCTGGCGACGCCTTTCCATACAGCATATGGAAAGGCGTCGCCAAATTACCATACTGCGTATGGAAATGTCGAGGCGGCGAAGTGGCCCGCGCGGCCGCAGCGACCGGAAGGACACCGAGTCGAAACTGTCCGGACGCCCCTGACCGAAGGTCCGCGCCACCCTCGCCGGGTACGTCGAGGACCTCACCAGGTCGGCCGCCTTGTCGAAGCCCGCGTTGCTTTGGAGAAGATGCCCACACCGGAGAAGATGCCCACACCACGACGCGCGGATGAGTGTCGACCCCCGCAGCCGTGGCGAGGCGAGCCGCGCGAGGACGAGCCCCTGTTGCGCGAATGGTCCGACGTCGTGGTCGCGTCCACCGACGTCGGTGCCGACGAGGACACCACCGAGCGGGACCGCGCGGGCGAGCAGGCACGAGCCGAGATGGGCCAGTACCTGGTGAACCTCGCCGAGCAGCGCCGTGGCAAACCGGGCGACGACATGCTCTCCGCCTTCGTCAACGAGCCGGATCCGGCCCTGCGGCTCACCCAGGGGGGACTCGCGGAGACCGCCGTGCTGCTGCTCAACGCGGATTACGAGACCACGGTCAACCTGATCACCAACGGTGTGCTCTCACCTTCCTGCGCCACCCGGAACATCTGGACCACCTGCGCCGTGACCCCGACCTGCTGCCGCAAGCGGTGGAACCACCGGTGCACATGCGCGTGCGCATCCCGCACGCCGACAACTGTGAGGCCTGTCCTGTGGCATGGCGTCATCAGGATCGCAGCAGAGATCGCGGCACCTTGATATTCCGTGAGCGCAACCGTTCGCCGAGTGCTTTGGCCTGCGAGTCCAACCGCAGTGTCGAGGTGGCGCCGGTCCCGGGCAGTCCTCGGATGAGGAAGTTGACCGCGCCCAGGTCGGGAAGTTCGTGGCGCGAGATCTCCAGTCCGCGTGACTCGGGAAGAAGGCGTCGCAGTTCGTCGATTCTGAGGGTGGTGAGCCAGTCCCATGCCGCACGACGGTCGCGTACCCAGACGCCCCGAGGTTCGCGTCGCCGCACTTGTCGCCGGAGCGGGCCTGCATGTCGGCAGGAGGAATGCTCCACGAGTTCCCCGCTCGCCGGGCTGTGGGACACAAATTCCCTGTGGCGCGGCCGTTCCGTCGCAGGGTTCCGTTGGCCTGCCCATTGTGAGGCTGGCATACTCAATTCATGCTTACCTTTATGGCCGCCGTTGATCAGAATGCGTCCTCATCGCTTTCTGCCGCGAGCCTTGTCTCGGTTTGCGCACTGGTCTTCACCGTCGCCTCGTTCTGGTGGCTCAATGCCAGGCAGGGGCGCCTGCAGTCGTGGGAGCCGCATTCATTTGCAGCGCTTGTCACCCATTCCCTGGCTCGCCTGCGGTTGCCGCTCGTCCTGCACAACACCGGTGCCAAGCCGATAGTCGTGCAGGATCTCAGGCTCTCCTTCCCCGATGAGTCCGCCTCTTATCTGCCACTCCTGTGGACGTCTTCACCTTCCCGTCTGGAACCCGGGCCGGACGAGGGGCAGAAGTTGCCGGCCGGATTCGTCGTGGGCGGCAGAGAAGCGCAACAACTCTTCATCGAGTTCGAGGCACCGTTTTCCGGGTTCCTTCCGGAGGCCCGCGACTACAAGGTCGAAATTGAAGTGAGGGTCGGCCACCGCAAGGGGTGGCGTCGGCTTCTGACATTCATCTTGAGGGCCAACAACATCATTTATCCCGATCGGTACGCCGTATGCAACAACGCACCTCTCGAACCGACGAAGGAAGACGAGCGAAAGGCGGAGGCTGCGCTTTTGGAGCTATTGGAAGAGCACGGCAAATCAGCCTCCGCCCAGGGCGAGACCAAGCAGCGAGGCTCTTCGAACGACGAGGGCGACGCCGGTAGGGCCCCATAAGCCGGGAAGATGCTCCTGAGCCCGGCCATGATGAACGTGCCGGCACACTGCCCTCTACCGTCTGAGCCGGTCATGGACGTGGCCGGGAGTGACGACGAACTGGAGGTTGCGGTTATCGGCTCGTACCAGCAACCCACCTCGGGGTGGCCCCGCACGCCGCGCAGTGCGATCTCTTGAAGCGCGACGAAGCGGACATCGTAGTCACCGGCGAGCATGTGGCCCTCGACCACGTCGGGGCCAGACCTTCGCGGCTGCCTGCCTGTCACTGGCACCGACGGCTACCACGCCGCCCACCAGGTCCGCGTGCGTCCCGGTGACGCCGTCACCGTCATCGGTGACGGCGCTGTCGGCCTGCTCGCGGTGCTGTCGGCCAAACAGCTCGGTGCGGAACGGATCATCCTCATGGGCCGCCACAAGGAGCGGACCGATCTGGGCCCGCTTCTCCGGCGCCACCGATGTCGTCCCCGAGCGCGGCGAGGAGGGCATCGCCAGGTGCGCGAGCTGACCGGCGGCCACGGCACCCGCGCGGCACTGGAGTCCGTCGGGCACATGCCGGCCTGTGAGATGGCCGTCGGCGCCGTCCGCCCCGGTGGCGTGATCAGCAGGTCGGCCTGCCCCAGTACGAGGACGCCCCGTTCGGCTTCGGCAGCCTCTTCGGCCCGAACGTCACCCTGACCGGTGGACCGGCGCCGGTCCGCGCCTACATCGACGAGTTGCTGCCCGCAGTCCTGGTCGGCACCGTGGAACCCGGCCGCGTCTTCGACCGCACCCTCCCCTGGAGCAGACCCCCGAGGGCTGTCGCGCCATGGACCAGCGCGAGGCCCTGAAGGTCCTCCTCACCCCCTGACCGGAGACGCCCGTCCTGGGTGCGGCCGCACACCGCACCACCACGGAATCCGCAGGGCCCGGACGGCGCTGTCACAGCGACTCGGCGCGGCCGGCGGTGCGGGTCGCCGAGCAACTGGCCGGTGTCGCCCTGCCAGGCGGGCCACAAGGGCGCGGGTGAGGTCACTGGGCGAACGCGGAACTGGTTGCCGAGGAGCCAGCAGCAACGAACGGCAGGCCGTGGATGTCGTACGGGGTCCACCCGGCCGCCTCCGCTTTACTGCCGGAGCTACGTCCCACAGGTCAGCACCAAGAGCACGTTGTGTGTGATCTTGAGGCCGGGAGTTCTCGGTCGAACGGCTCCCGACGGTCACCGCTTGTGGTAACCAGGGGCGTATCAGGCTCCGGTTTCCACCGGCTTCGGTGGTCAGGCGGGTCGCCACGGTCATCCGCGTCGTCGTGGTCGGGCGGGCGCCCGGTCCACCCCGGTGAGACCTCCGTCAGCGGCTCAGGCGATCACGCGGCTGTGGCCGTCAGATTCTGGTCCGCCCAGACGATCTTGCCGTCCGCTGCCCATCGGGAGCCCCATCTGCGGGACAGCCGAGCGACGAGGAAGAGGCCGCGTCCGTTCTCGTCGAGGGTGTCGGGATGCTGCGGGCGTAGGCGGCTGGCGCTGTTGTCGAAAACTTCGCAGGTCAGCACCTGGTGCTGGATGAGCCGTAGACGGACCGGCCCGCTGCTGTGGCGGATGGCGTTGGTGACCAGTTCGGTGACGACCAGCTCCACGGTCGCGATGAGATGCTGCATCCCCCATTCCCTGAGCTGATGGGCGGCCAGGTGCCGGGCGGTGCCCACGGAGGTCGGCTCGTTCGGCAGCTCCCAGGAGGCGAACCGGGCCGGTTGGAGGGTGCGGGTTCGGGCAAGGAGCAGGGTGACGTCGTCGGTGTGTTCCTGGGCCGGCATCGTCTCCATGACTTCCGAGCACAGGTCTTCCAGGGACCGGCCGGACCGCGCCAGGGTGGCGCCCAGGCGGTGCATGCCGACGTCGAGGTCTTGGTCGCGGGACTCGACCAGGCCGTCGGTGTAGAACGCGAGGACACTTCCCTCGGGGAGTTCCAGTTCCACGGACTCGAAGGCAGACAGGCCGAGGCCAAGGCCGAGTGGGGCTCCGGCGGGGAGGTCGGGGAAGGTGACCTGGCCCCGCGGGTCGATGATCGCGGGCGGGGGGTGCCCGGCCCGCGCCATCGTGCACTGCCGGGTGACCGGGTCGTAGACGGCGTACAGACAGGTGGCGCCCACCATCGAGGGGTCCTGGTGCGGGGCGTCGGCGTCTTCCTCGTTCTCTTCGTTCATGCGCCGGACCGTGTCATCGAGGTGCGCCAGTACGTCGTCGGGCGGCAGGTCCAGGTCCGCCAGCGTGCGCATGGCGGTGCGGAGTCTGCCCATCGTGGCCGCGGCGTGGATGCCGTGTCCGACCACATCGCCGACGACGAGGGCCACCCGGGCGCCGGACAGATCGATCACGTCGAACCAGTCACCGCCCACGCCGTGGTTCATGTCGGCCGGCACGTAGCGGGAGGCCACCTCGAGGGCGGCACCGCCCTGCACACGGCGGGGGAGCAGGTCGCGCTGGAGGGTGAGGGCCGCGGTGCGCTCGCGCGCGTACTGCAGGGCGTTCTCCAGGGAGAGCGCGGCCCGGGTGACGAGTTCCTCGGCGAGCAGCAGGTCGTCCTCCTGGAACGGCGTCTGCTCCTCGGAGCGGGCGAACACCGCCAGTCCCAGCACGCTGCGGCGCGCACGGATGGGTACGACCATCAAAGAGTGGATCCCGCTGTCACGGACCTTCTGCGCCCGCTCCGGATCGTGGTCGACCCAGGGGCCGGAACGGGTGTCCAGTACCGGTTCCAGGTAAGCCCTTCCCGTGCGCAGGGCGGCGGCGAACGACGAGGTCGGGAGGGGGCGGACCACCTCTTCGCGCACCCACGGCATCTCCGGGAGACCCACGTCGATCGAGGCGACACCGGCGCGGCGCAGCACAGGACGGACGCCGCTCGCCGTGTCGGCCGAGGGGTCCAGGCCGAAGGGAACCGACTCCACCAGGTCGACGAGGGCGATGTCGGCCAGCAGGGGCACGGCGAGGTCTGCCAGTTCCTGCCCGGTCTGCATGACGTCGAGGGTGCTGCCGATGCGCGTGCTGGCTTCGCTGAGGATGGCCAGGCGCTCGCGCGCCCGCCGGTTTCCGGTTACATCCACGGCCATGCAGCACACTCCCACTGCCTGACCGTCAGCGTCCTGGAGGCAGAAGAACGAGGACGAGAAAGCGTGCTCGCGGCGCGGATCCGTCCGCGGCCACGCCCGGTACTCGTGGACCATGGTGGTGCCGCTCTGCAGCACCTGCCGCATCACCACCTCGAGTGCCTCGGCCTCGACGGCGGGCAGCGAGTCCTTGATGCGGCGCCCGAACGGCATTTCATGAAGGATTCTGTCGTGGCGGTCCATGGCGACGTCGTTCGCCCACCTGCAGCGCAGCTCCAGGTCACGAACGACGATGCCGATCGGGGTGTGGGCAATGAGGGACTCCCGCACCGGTGCGTTCGTAGTCCCGGAGTACAGCGTGCCGGTGTCGGTCACCGATACCAGCCACCGGGTGCTGCGGTCCTCTCCCCACAGCAACGAGAGGTGCAGAGTCAGTGTGAGCGGGTGGCCGTCGCGGTGGCGGAGTTTCACGGTTCCGGACCAGCCTCCCCGGGCACGGCACTGCTCTGCGAGCGCCGTGGCGTTCAGCGCCGCCTCCTCGGAGGGCGGCAGTACGTAGGTGGCGCACCGGCCCACGATCTCGCCGGCCGAGTACCCGATCAGGTGCTGGGCGGCCAGCGTCCATCCGACCACCGTGCCCTCCGCATCGAGCATGGCTATCGCCGCGTCGACTGTCTCGATGGGGGGCGTCGTCTCGCGGCATTCCGGGTGGCTGGTGGTCATCGTGGTTCGTCCTTTCGCTGCGTACGTTGTGCGCGAGGGTTGTGCAACTGATCTGGTGCGGTGACGCGCAAGGCGGCGGCCAGGGCACGACGGGCGCGGAGCCCGATGTCATCGGCTCACGCCTGGCTCTGTGGCGTTGCGCAACGAACCGCCGGCAGATCAGGCCGCCCCGCTTCGGAGCCGCGCGGCGGCGCGGTTGCCGCGCCGGCTGACCGGTACCACGCCAGTGGCGGCCGCGAGGCCGTACGGCGGCATGTCGACGTAGATCGACTCCTGGCCGCCGGGAGGGACCGCGTACGTCTCGTGCCAGACACCGACGTGCCGGCCGCCGGCGCGCCGGCGGCGGTTGTACTCCGCCCAGGCCGGCCGGTGCGTGCGGGAGGGGTCGGAGCCGTAGCGGAGCAGCTGATCCGTGGAGCTCCAGTACTGGACCGTCTGCAGGTTGCGCGGCCCGCTGAAGACGCTGCGGTAGCCGAGCAGGCCGCTGTCAGGGTCTTCGGAGAGCTCCTTGAGCATGCGCAGCATGGACCGGATCATCGGCAGCCAGATGTGGACGGCCCACGGGCTGTTGATGCGCATACCGAGGTGGAAGACGACGATGTCCCCTTCCCCTGCGGCGGTCTGGCGGCCTGCGACGACGCGAGCACCCACGATGTCTCCCTTGTGGCGTATAAGTGGAATGTCCGATAGATTCGCTATCGATAGTGACACTACCGAGCCAGGGGATGCAAGCGGATGAGACTGGCAGAGCTGAGCAGAAGCAGCGGTGTGCCCACCGCGACGATCAAGTACTACGTGCGTGAGGGGCTGATCCCGCCCGGGCGCCGCGTCGCGGCCACGCAGACCGAATACGACGAGCACCATGTGCGCAGACTGCGTCTGGTGACAGCGCTGCTCCACGTCGGGGGGTTGCAGGTGGCCAGGGCACGGGAAGTGCTCGCCGCGGCGGAGGACGAGTCGCTGGACCTGTACAACCGGCTGGGCGCCGCGATCACCTCACTGCCGTCCCATTCGGTGCCGGACGAGACCGACTCGTCCGCGGCCGCTGCCCGCCGCGAGGTGGACGCCGTGGTGGACCGGATGAGCTGGCGGTACGTCAAGGTGGCGGGCCACGATTCCCCCGCCTACGACACCCTGGTGTCCGCGGTCGCCGCCCTGGACCGCCTGGGCTATCCGAGCAGTGCCGATCGCCTGATGCGGTACGCCCGCGCCGCCGACCTGCTGGCGACAGGCGACCTCGATGAGATGGAGGAGTTCGACACGCCGACGCAACGGGTCGAAGCGGCGGTGGTCCTGACGGTCCTGTACGAGCCGGTGCTGCTCAGCCTGCGCCGTCTCGGCCACATGGAGGAGGCCCGCCGACGCTATGCGGACGGGCCGGACGCGGACTGCTGACCCTCGCCCCCCACCTCGGCGGCTTGTGCCGCGACCGCTCCCGGCGCACCGCGCCGGCGGACCGCACCGGCGGACCGCACCGGCGGACCGACCGTCCCGAGGACCCGATTTTGCACGGACCGTACGCGAGCCCCTTGCGGAAGCTCTCGTCAGTCGCGGATCCCGTCGATGTCGAGCAGGACCTGGCGCGGGCCGCGGAAGATCTGGTTGCGGCGGTACGGCGGCGGGTCTTCGACGAGCCGCGGGTTCTCCACGCGGCGGACGAACTCGCCGATCGCGATCTGGGTCTCGAGCCGCGCGAGCGGCGCGCCGAAGCAGTAGTGGACGCTCTGGCTGAAGCCCAGGTGCTGGTTGTCGGGGCGATCGAGTACCGGCTCGTCGGGATTCTCGAACCGCTCCGGGTCGCGGTTCGCCGAGCCGTACGCGAGGAAGATCGGCGAGCCCTTCGGGATCGTGGTGCCCGCGATCTCGATGTCCTCGAGCGCTGCGCGGGTGTGCCAGATGTGGACCGAGGACTCCAGGCGCAGGAACTCCTCGACGCCGGGCACGACCAGCTCGGGCCGCTGGCGCAGCTGCTGGTACACGCGGGGGTGGCGCAGCATGGTGAGCACGCTGTGGGCGATCAGGTTGACCGACGTCTCGTGCCCGGCGAAGAGCAGGAGCACGGCATCGCTGACGAGCGTGTCCTGCGGCATGCGCCCTTCGGGGCCGGTGTCGTGGACCATCGCCGGGAACATCCCCGGTCCGGGCTGCTCGGCGTACTGGTCGAGCAGGTCGGCGAGGAACTGCCGCAACTTGCCCACCTCCTCGACGCTCTTCTCCGCCCGGCGAAGCTGCTCCGGGTCGTTCGCCTCCGGGCCGAGGTCCGCGCCGTCCAGGGCGCTCTCGATCCAGCCGTGGAAGCGCGGGACGGACTCCAGCGGCACGCCCAGGATCTTGCAGATGATGGTCACGGGCAGCGGGAAGGCGAACTCGTCGACGAGGTCGATCCGGGTCCTGCCCTTCATGTTGTCCAGCAGGTCGGCGGTGAGGCGGCGGATCTCCGGCTCGAAGTCGGCGATCATGTGGGGGCACTCGGGCGGTCCGAAGTGCCGCGTCATCCGGCGGCGATCCAGATCGTGCTCGGGCGGGTCCACGGAGATGATCGACCCCTCGAAGGGGTTGGCGAACTGGTACTCCGCGGGGCGCTTCCTCGGATCCGAGGTGACCCGGAGGTCGTGCAGCAACTCGACGATCTCCCGGTACGTGCTGACGACGTAGGAGCCGTCCGGCTGCCGCGCCACCGGGGTCTTGCGCAGCTCTTCGTAGAACGGATACGGGTTGGCGCGGTTGGCGTAGCGGAGCGACTGCTGCCAGGGAGTTTCCGGAGTTTCCTCGATTACGATGACGCTCTTCTTCCTGTTGCGCCGTCCACCCCGCGCCTTCACCAGGACCTGCCCGGGCCCCGGCTCGGGTACCGGCACCTCACGCAGCTCGGGCGGTTGTTGCGATGGACGGGTGGAAAAGCCCGTACGGCGATCCCTTACGTACACCGGGTCAGTCGCGGATCCCGTCGATGTCCACCAGGACGTGGCGCGGGCCGCGGAAGATCTGGTTGTGGCGGTAGGGCGGCGGGTCCTCGACGAGCCGCGGGTTCTCCACGCGGCGGACGAACTCGCCGATCGCGACCTGGACCTCGAGCCGGGCGAGCGGAGCGCCGAAGCAGTAGTGGATGCCCTGGCTGAAGCCGAGGTGCTGGTTGTCGGGGCGTTCGAGGTCGAGTTCGTCGGGGTTCGCGAACCGTTCCGGGTCGCGGTTCGCCGAGCCGTACGCCAGGAAGATCTGCGCGCCCTTCGGAATGGTGGTGCCCGCGATCTCGATGTCCGCGAGGGCGGAGCGGGTGTGCCAGAGCTGGACCGACGACTCCCAGCGCAGCAACTCCTCGACCGCGGGCACGATCAGATCGGGCCGGCGGCGCAGCTTCTCGAACGCGTCGGGGTGCCGGAGCAGGGTCAGGACGCTGTGGGCGATCAGGTTGACCGTGGTTTCATGCCCGGCGAAGATCAGGAGCAGGGCATTGCTGACGAGCACGTTCTTGGACATGCCCCCTTCCGGGCCGTCCTCGTGCACCAGCCCCGAGAACATGCCGGGGCCGGGCTGCTCGGCGTACCGGTCGAGCAGCTCGCCGGCGTACTGCTCGAACTCCTGTACGGCCTGGCGACCCCCCGCCCGCCGGCTCTGTATCTCCTCGGATGCCGCCTCCGGGCCGAAATCCAGAGCGTCCAGGGCCTTCTCGATCCAGCCGTGGAAGCGCGGTATGTCTTCCAGTGGCACGCCCAGGACCTTGCAGATCACGGTCACCGGCAGAGGAAAGGCGAACTCGTCGACCACATCGATGCGGGTCTTGCCCTTCATGCCGTCCAGGAGGTCGGCGGTGAGGCGGCGGACCTCGGGCTCCAGGTCAGAGATCCTGTGGGGCGCATGGGACGGGCCGTAGAAATGTGGCGTCATCATGCGGCGATCTCGATCGTGGTCCGGCGGGTCCTGGGTGATGATGTTCGGCTCCAAAGAGATGATGGCCTCGGTGATCGGCTCCTCCGAGCCCTCGGCGGGGCCCGGAGCCTGAAGCTTGGTGGGATCCGAGCTGACCCGGTTGTCGTGCAGCAACTCGACGATCTCCCGGTACGTGCTGACGACGTAGGAGCCGTCCGGCTGCCGCGCCACCGGGGTCTTGCGCAACTCTTCGTAGAACGGATACGGGTTGGCGCGGTTGGCGTAGCGGAGGGACTGCTGCCAGGGGGTTTCCTCGACCATGATGACGCTCTTCTTCCTGCTGCGCTGTCCGGCTGGTTGCCAGGTCCCGAGGGACCGCGTCAGCGGGGCCGGAACTCGGCCCTGCGCTCGCTGGGGTCGTGGCCGGTCAGGACGACGTCGGGTATCGCCGTGGGAACGCCTGGCGCGGGGAACTCGGCCGGGATCGGCTTGGTGTCGTCGGGCCGGTCCCAGCCCGGCGGCGGGGGCGGGAACGGACCCGACTGCTCGATCAGCCGCGCGTAGTACTCCAGCCACTTGCCGTGATCGAAGGTGACGGCGGCGACGATGCGGCCCCGGCGACCGTAGGCGGCGGCGAAGCGGCGATCCTTGACGGATCCTTGCGTGAAGACGATCTCGTCGCCGAAGGTCGGCACGCCGACGGACTTGATGTTGACGCCGAACTGACCGGACCAGAAGCCGGGCAGCAACAGGTGCGGGCGGTAGTCGGGCTCGAGGTTCACCATGTTGTGCGCCACGATCTCGGCGCCGAGGACGGCGTTGTCCCAGTGCTCCATCGCCAGGAACTGGTACTCGTACAGCACGTGGGGCGCGCGGGCCACGTCCCCCGCCACGTAGACGGAGTCAGTCACCACGCCGTTGATGTCGAAGGCCCGGCCGCCCGCGTCGCAGCCGACGCCCCAGAAGCCGGCCGCCAGCCCGGAGCCCTCCAGCCATTCCACGTTGCGCACCGATCCCAGCGAGGCCACCACCACGTCCGCCTCGACGGTGGTGTCGTCCGACAGCCGAACACGCCGCACGTGTCCGCCCGCGTCGCCCTCCAGCGACGACACGCCCACCCCGCAGCGCAGGTCCACGCCGTGGTCGCGCTGCATCTGCGCGGCGACCTCTCCGATCACCCCGCCGAGCGCGCCGACCAGCGGCGCCGAACCCCGCTCGACGACGGTCACCGGGATGTCGAGCTCCCGGCAGACGGAGGCCATCTCCGAGCCGATGAACCCGCCGCCGATGATCAAGACCCGCGACGGCCGCGCGGCCAGCTCCTGTTGCAGCCGTGCCGCATCGTCACACGTGCGCAGCGTGTGTACGCCGTCCAGGGCGGCTTCGGTCGGGTTGGGCCACTGACGGGCGCGGGTGCCCGTGGCGATCAGCAACCGGTCGTACGGGACCTGCTCGCCGTCGGCCAGGCGCACACTCCTGGTGACCCGGTCCAACCCGGTCGCGGCCACCCCGAGCCGCCAGTCCGCATCCACTTCCCGCAAGCGGGGCAGCTTGGTGTGGTCGGCCGGCACCCAGCCCTTGAGCACCTGCTTGGACAGCGGCGGACGGTCGTAGGGCTCGTACGGCTCGTCCCCGATGATGGTCAGAGGCCCGCTGAAGCCCTCCTCGCGCAAGGCTTCGGCGGCCCGCAATCCCGCCAGGGAGGCTCCCACGATGACGATCCGGCCGTTGGCCCTGAAGTCGCGCACCACCTCGGCGACTGATGCCGGCACGCTCATGACGCCCCACCCCGCTCCGCGCCGTCCAGGCGGTCGATCACGATCGCCTGCACCGGGCAGGCGGCAGCAGCCCGCTGAACCTGCAGGCGCCGCTCGTCATCGGGGTTCGGCTCGTAGGTGAGCGCCTCCTCACCGGTCAATCTGAAGACCTCGTGCGCCAGAAACACGCACTGGGCATATCCCTGACACCGATTCAGGTCTACGACGATCCGCATGGGCCGACTCCCTACTGCTTGCCTCCCGCCTCACAGGACAACCGGCACGGTCATTCGGCTGTGCGGGGAGTACAGGCTTTACGTCAGGCGACCCGGCTGGACAGCCCACCCATCGCCCCCGCCGAGGGCCACCGGGCTGAGCACCCGCAAGGTCGCTCTTGGTCGCCACGGCGCTCCCTCGCCGCGTACCCCCCCGGTGAGCGACATGGTCCTACGGTGCGATCCACCCCAGACGGCGTCGACACCGAGGCACGCCCCGGACATTCGTTCCATACAGGAGTATTCGCCCCGCCCTTCATGACCACAACTCAGCTCCTAGGGAGTGGTGGGATGCGACCCGTCGTGGATCTCACGGTGGTCGAGCGTGTACGCCAGGCCGCGGCCGCGTGCCCGGTCCGGGCCCTCCTCCTCGGTGAGGAGGTGCACGCCGATGGCCGCCGATGATCTCCGGGAAGGCCGCGTCGTCATCGTAGGCGCGTCGCCGGCCGGGCTGAGGGCCGCGCAGGCACTGCGTGAGGAGGGCTTCACCGGCTCACTGACCGTGGTCGGGGAGGAGGCCCGCCCTACGACCGGCCGCCGCTGTCCAAGCAGGTGCTGCTCGGCCAGGCGACGGCGGACACCACCGAGCCGCCGATGCGCCAGGATCCGGAAGCCGACTGGCGACTGGGCGTACGCGCCAGCGGCCTGGACCTCATCGGGAAACGGGTCGTGCCGGCCGACGGCGAGTCCGCACGCGCCGCACTGATCCCCCACCTCGGCACGGCACACCTGGTTTCAGGACCCGCTGCCTACCGGCAGAACGCCATGCTCCGCGGGCCGGGCCACCTGCCTGTCCGACTGTGAGGTCATGACTCGTCAGGATCACACCTGAGATCGCGGGGAGATCGCGGCGCCTGGGTGCTCCGTGAGCGCAGCCGTCGCCCGCCTCAACGGACCTTCACCAGGAGGAGAGCGGTGTCGTCGGCACGGTCTCCTGATGGCTGGGCGTGGGCGAGAAGCGCGTCGGCGATGTCGTCCAGCGAACCGGTGGCTTCGGAGAGCACCGTCGCGAGGCCGGTGAGGGCGGTTTCATGGTCGATGCCGGGGGTTTCGGTGAGTCCGTCGGTGTAGAGGGCAAGGAGGGTGCCGGGAGGCAGAGGGATGTCGGTGGTGGGGTACTCCGCCTTGGGGTCGACGCCCAGCAGCGGGCCCGGCGGTGCGGCCAGGACGTCGGTGTGCAGGTCGGGGTGGCGCAACAGGGGCGGGCAGTGGCCCGCGGTGGCCAGCTGGGCGCGGTGGTGGACCAGATCGATGTGCGCGTACAGGCAGCTGGTGAGCAGGCCGGGGTCGAGATCAGTGAACAACTGGTTGGTACGGGCGAGGACTTGCCCTGAGGCGGCGCCGGCGACGGCGTAGGCGTGCACCGCGGTGCGGACCTGACCCATGAGGCCGGCGGCGCTGACATTGTGGCCCTGTACGTCGCCGATGACGGCGGCGGCTTCGGTGTCCGACAGGCGGATGAGGTCGTAGAAGTCGCCGCCGATTTCCATGCCGTGGCTGGCGGGCAGATAGCGGGCGGCCGCCTCCAGGGCGTGCACCGTCGGCAGCGTGCGGGGCAGCAGGCTGGCCTGGAGGCCTTCGGCCAGCTCGTGTTTGGCGTCGTACCGCCGGGCGCGGTCCAGGGCCTGGGAGATCAGGGCACTGATGGCGGTAAGGGCGGCGCGCTCCTGCAGGGTGAAGGAGTGGGGCATCCGGTAGCCGACCAGGCAGACGCCGACGAACTCCTGGGAAGCCATGAGCGGCAGCCAGGCCCATGCGCCCAGGTCGTCGTCGATGGCGGCGCTCCCGGGAAACGCCGCAAGCCGCTCTCCCCGGTCGGCGAAGAAGGACGGCACCCCCTGGGTCAGCCCCCACGACGGTGCGCTGCTGGTCAGCCCGGGGACTGGGAAGTCCGAGGCGAGGGGGGCGTGGTCGACGAGGTCGGCAAGCTCCTGGCTGAAGCCGTGGTGGCCGACGACCCGCACCCGGCCCGCCTCCGCGACCAGCACTGCGAAGGCCTGCGCGTGCAGGGCGACCAGGAGGTGGCCGGCCACCACCTCCACCACCTCGTCGGCGGACGCCGCCGCAGCCAGACCGATGGAAAGCTGCATCATGTGGCAGTGGGCGTCCAGGTCGGCGGGGCCAAGCACCACCCCGGCACCGAGGGCCAGTTCATCGGGGCTGTGGGCAGCGCCGGCCGGAACGGAGAGGCGCAGGCTCACACCGGTGCGGTCCGGGTAGAGCTGCAACAGCACTTCTCTGCCGGTGCGGGGCTGTTTCACCGTGCAGGACGTCGGGAGCTGGCTCGCGAGTGCGGCCTGGTACCGCAGTCGGTGAGGCGCGGGAGCCAGCCACGGAACCGCCTCCCAGATCCGGGCGCCCAGCAGGTCCGGGATGCTCTCGCCCAGCAGGTCGGCCGCGGTGCGGTCGACGAAGGTGATGATTCCCCGAGCGTCGGCCCGGCAGGCACCTTCGGGCAGAGCGGCTATGAAGTCCGCGGCGGCCTGAGGGTGAGCCGGTGCCAAGGGATGCGTGGGCGTCGGCGGCAGGAGACGCGGCTTGAGCCCGGGCTGCACGCGGTGCCCGGCTTCGGCGGCCTCTTGCAGGAGCACGGCGATGCAGCGGGCCGCGGTGGTGAACCGGCCCCGTGCACGCGTATCCATGGCGGACGATTCCTGGGACAACAGCACCAGCATGGCGCCCCACACGCGGGAGCCGGCCACGAGCGGCGCCGCTGCGACGGCGCCCAGGAAGGGGAAGGTCAGGGCCAAGTGGGGATAGCGGCGGGCGAACTCTTCACCGGAACCGACCCACACCAGATGCCGCTGGATTATCGCTTCGGGAAGTGGGCCTTCGGCTGCGGCGGCCACCCGCATGCGTCGCAGCAGACCGACGAACCCCGTGGGCATCCCGAGGCTCGCGTCCAGGACCAGGACCTCGCCGCCGGGTTCGAGCAGAAGGAGCGCCCCCGCGTGCGCACCCGTACCGGCCACCGTCCGGGCCACCATCTGATCCAGCAGCTCCTGGACGGCAGCGGGTTGCAGGTCCTCGCCACTGGCCATCCGCTGCACTCGCTTCGCGGAGTCGTGTGCCTCTCTGCATGATAGGCCGGGCCATGCAGGCACGCTGCCCGCTGTGCAGCCGTTGGGCTACGCACCCCCGGTGACCATGCGCGAGCGCATCTCCGCGCCGGGATCGACGTCCCCGACACCGCCATTCCCAGCGGCAGGCCCGTCGTCCTGTGGCTCGCCTCAGGCAATCGCGACCCATGCGGGTCCATGATCCCGACCGGTTCGACCCGACCCGCCCGGACAATGAGCACCTCGGCTTCGGCAGCGGCATCCACCTCTGCTATGGCGCACCGCTGGCCCGCATCGAAGCCCAGGCCGCGATCGGCGCGCCTCGGCATGGCACGCCTGGTCGAGGACCCGCCCCCCACCGGCAGAGTGTCATGCCCCGCGGACCCCGCCACCTGCCCGTCCCACTCTGAACATGGCTACGTGGCGGCCGACGCCATTGCACTGCCCTCTCTCCTGCTGGGCCTGGTCGCCGGGGACGGTGGTCGGCCACGGCATGCCCGCAAGCGCCGCCCTGGGCCGCCTGCGCGCCGCCATCCAGACCCTCGCCGACCTCGAACTCGAACCGGACGAGCTGCTCACCCGGATCGCGGACCTGGTCCAGCGCCTCGCGGCCGAAGCCCCACCCGGCGACCACGACAGCCTCGGCGCCACATGCCTGTACGCGGTCCACGACCCGGTCACCAGGCGCTGCGTCATGGCCAGTGCCGGGCACCCGCCACCCGTCCTGGTCCGGCCCGACGGGACCGCCGAAGCCGTCGGCATCTCTCCGGGACCACCACTCGCCGTCAGCGGCAGGCCGTACGAGACCACCGCGATCGTCCTCGAGCCGGGCAGCGTCCTCGCCCTCTACACCGACGGCCTGGTCGAACAGTGCGACAGAGGCCTCCTGATCGGCCTTCACCCTCGGCCGCCGGTCGCATGGGCGCTGTCAGCCCAAGGCGGCAGGACTTTTTGTGTTCCGGGGACCCAGAGCCGGTGCCGCGGTCGCGGGTTGACTGCCAGGTGTGGGCGGCAGGAGCCGGCCACTCGGCCCGGCCGACCGGGCGTCACCGTGGTGCTGCTGTGACGGTGCCCGCGGTCGGGCCGACGGTACTGGAGCACGGTGCGAGGCGGACATGGACAGTTTGGTCGGAGCCTGGGTTCTTGAGGACTTCTCGCTCACACGTGAGGGGACGGTCGTCCATCCGCTCGGGAAGCGTCCGAGCGGGATGCTGCTCTACACCGCCGACGGGTGGATGAGCGCGCTGCTGACCGCCCATCCCGACGAGGCTCCGGTCGCATCTCTGTTCGAGGAGACAGCCAGTGGAACCGTGGCGTATGCCGGACGCTGGAAGCGCGAGGCGGACGGGCCGGTCATGCACCTTGTTCAGACGAGTCACTACACGCCGTGGGCGGGAACGGCCTTGGTGCGCGATGTCCGGCTCAGTCCGGGACGGCTGGAGCTGACAGCTGCCGGGGCCGACGAGTCCCTGACGCGCCTGTGCTGGCGACGGGCCGACGCCTGACGGGGCTGGGACCGAGCCGGCCGCCCTCCACGCAGCCGGAGCAGCGACAACGACCGCCCGGCTGAACATCCCCTCATCTCTTTATCCCTTTCCCCTTTTTCTTACGGAGGTGTTGTGCCATGCGCACAGCCACGCTCAACAGCCGTCTGGTGCTCGTCTTCCCCGACGGCGCCGTGGACGTCGAGAAAGCCAGCAGCGGGCTCTTCTCCTCGGACCCGCAGGCAGTCTTCGACCGCTGGGCCGAGTTCCGCGACTGGGCCCAGTCCACGGCCGCGACCGGCCACGAGCGGATCCCCGTGGAGGAGCGGCAGCTGGGCGCGCCGGCTCCGCGCCCGCGCCAGGTCTTCGGGGTCGGGCTGAACTACGCCGACCACGTGTCGGAGTCGGGGGCCGCCGTTCCGGAGCGTCCCGCTGTCTTCACCAAGTACCCCACGTCCCTGACCGGGCCCTACGACACGGTCGCGCTGCCGAGCGCCCTGGTCGACTGGGAGGTCGAGCTGGTGGCGGTGATCGGCCGTGAGGCGTACCAGGTCGCCGTCTCGGACGCGTGGCAGTACGTGGCCGGCCTCACGCTCGGTCAGGACCTGTCCGAGCGCGGCATCCAGTTGTCGGGACCGGCGCCCCAGTTCTCCCTCGGTAAGTCGTTCCCCGGCTTCAGTCCGACCGGGCCGGTCCTGGTCACCCCGGACGAGTTCGACAACCCCGACGACCTCGCGCTTGGCTGCGCGATCGACGGCGAGACCATGCAGGAGTCGCGCACCTCCCAGATGATCTTCTCGGTGCCCCAGCAGATCGCCTGGATCTCGTCGATCTGCCCGCTGCTGCCCGGCGACCTGATCTTCACCGGCACACCGGCCGGCGTGGGCGGCGCCCGGGACCCGCGCCGTTTCCTGGCCCCCGGCGAGGAACTGCGCAGCTGGATCGACGGCATCGGTGAGCTGCGCAATCCGCTGATCGCAGCCCCCAGCTACCCCGAAGGACCGCAGGCCGTCTGACGCGCGGCCCCACACCTTCCTGCGTACACCCCCCGCACACTGAAGCTTTTCGAGGAGACTGCCATGGCCCTGCACCGCGTGGCACACATCACGATCGGCGTGCCCAATGTGGCCGCCACCTCCGCCTACTACGCCGATTTCGGGCTGACCGACCTCGGCGACGGCCGTTTCGCCACGGCCGACGGCGGCGAGCAGCTCAAGATCGTTCACGCGGCGCGGCGCCGCCTGGAGGAGCTCACCCTGAGCGCCGAGGACCAGGACGACCTCAGCCGCATCGCCTCCTCCCTGGACCGGCTGCAGGTGCCGTTCGTCCGGGACACCCACCGCCTGCGCGCGGTCGACCCGGGCACCGAGGTGACGGTGACCGTCGAGGTGCAGCCGCGCATCGTGCAGCCCCCGGCCGCGCAGGCGCCGTACAACGCCCCCGGGCGGATCGAGCGGACCGGCGAGCGTGCCCCCGGCGTGCTGCGTGAGGGGCCGGTGCGCGTCCGCCGCCTGGGACACGTCGTGCTTGGCTCCACCAACCAGGAGGCTTCCCAGCGCTTCTTCACCGAAGGGCTCGGCTTCAAGACCAGCGACCAGACGGCGGACGCGGCGTTCCTGCGCTGCTCCACCGACCACCACAACGTCCTCGTCCAGAAGGCCCCCATCTCCTTCCTCCACCACACCTCCTGGCAGGTGGACGACGTGGACGAGGTCGGACGCGGCGCCACCCGGATGCTGGAAGGCCACCCCGAGCGCCATGTGTGGGGCCTGGGCCGCCACCAGCTGGGGTCGAACTTCTTCTGGTACCTCAAGGACCCGGCCGGCAACTTCTCGGAGTACTACTCCGACATGGACTGCATCGTCGACGACCAGCTGTGGACCCCCGGGGTGTGGGAGGACGCCCGCATCGCCCTGTACAACTGGGGCCCGCCGGTGCCGCCGTCCTTCCTCCGCCCCGAGGACCTCGCCGCGATGATGACCGGCGCGCACGACGCCGGCTGAGAACGAACGCAAGAAGAAGTGGAAGCACGAATGCGCACCTCTGCCCGTGGCCTCGCCGCGGAGACCTACGACGTACTGGTCGTCGGCGCCGGTCCGGTCGGGCTGGCCACGGCCATCCAGGTGGCCACCCGAGGCCGACGGGTCGGCGTCGTCGAGCGCTGGCCGCAGCCCTACCCGCTGCCGCGCGCGGTCGTCTTCGACCACGAGGCCGGCCGCATCATGGCGTCCCTCGGGGTGGACATAGCCTCCGTCAGTGAACCCGCTGTGGAGTACGAGTGGCGCAACGGAGAGGGTCAGAGACTCCTTCATTACGACTTCTCGGACAACTACTCCGGTTGGCCCAACGTGAGCGCGTTCAACCAGCCCACCCTCGAAGCGGCCCTGGAAGAGCGCGCCCGGTCGCTGCCGGGAATCGAGATGCTGCGCGGCTGGGAAGCCGTCGACGTCGAGGCGGGCGCCACGGGCGTGGAAGTCACTGTGGCGGAGAGCTTGGGAGACGAGCCACTGCTCCGTGACGGAGTACGCGCGGAGCGTACCCTCCGGGCCGCGTACGTCGTCGGCTGCGACGGCGCCAGGAGTTTCATCCGGTCGTGCATGCGCACCGAGGTCACCGACCTCGGCTTCAAGTACGACTGGCTGGTTCTCGACGTCATACCCCATGACCGGGACCGCGAATGGACGCCGCGGAACCTGCAGCTGTGCGATCCGGCCCGGCCGACCTCGGCGGTGGTCGGTGGCCCGGGCCGCCGGCGCTGGGAGTTCATGCGACTGCCCGGCGAGTCCATCGCCGAGCTCAACAAGATCGAGACCGCCTGGAAGCTGCTGGAGCCGTGGGACGTGCACCCGGGCAACGCCGCCCTGGAGCGGCACACCGTCTACACCTTCCAGGCACGGTGGGCGGATTCGTGGCGCGAAGGGCGGCTGCTGCTGGCCGGGGACGCGGCCCACCAGATGCCGCCGTTCGCCGGGCAGGGGCTGTGCTCAGGCCTCCGTGACGCCATCAACCTGGGCTGGAAGCTAGACCTGGTGCTCGCCGGGAAAGCCGACGAGGCGCTGCTGGACACCTACACCACCGAACGATGCCAGCATCTGCAGCATGCGATCGAGACATCTGTTCGTCTGGGGAGGATCATCTGCGAGCCGGACCCGGCCGCCGCCGCCGAGCGCGACGCCCGCATGATCGCCGACCAGGAGGCCGGCCGCGCGCCAGTGGGAGACGCGTTCGTGCAGCCCTTCACCGGCGGACTGCTGGACTGCGACGCCACCGACGCCCCGGTGGAGCCGGCCGGGCAGCTCAGCCGACAGGGACGGGTGCGGTTCGGGGACCGTACCGGCCTGTTCGACGAAACCGTCGGCATCGGGTTCACCCTGCTCACCACCGGTGATCCGCGTGACGGGCTCGACGAGGACAACCTGGCCTGGTGTGACGAGGTCGGGCTTCGCCTGCTGAGGGTCACCGACGATCCGGCGGCGAACGGCCCCGACGACGTCGTCGATCTCGACCGCACCTACCTGGCCGACCTGGCCCGTACCGGCCTTGAGGCCATGCTGGTGCGCCCCGACTTCTACGTCTTCGGCGGCGCCAAGAGCACGGCCGACATCCCGCGCCTGGTGGGTGAACTGCGCGGCCGGCTCACGGCGGTACCCGCCCCGGAGCTCACCTCTTGAGCCCTCCGGCGCCACGGCCGGTGCCCATGGCCGACCTCGCCGAGCACAGCGACGCGTGACACGGTCGGCGCTTCGCGCGCCGCCCCGTGCCGGCTCGCGAAGTGAACAACCCCGGCCGGTGACGGTGCGACCGTCCCGGCCGGGCAGCCCGCCGACCGCCGGTAGCGCCGGTCAGCAGCCGCGACCGCGGCTGCTCGACCTAACCGGGGAAGATATGATCGTCGTGGCCTGGGTGGCAGCGGCGAGTGGCCCGCCCGCCCGCCTCCCCGGCGATGGAGGGATGCGAGGCGTGACGGGACAGTGGCTCCAGTGGTTGCGGCCGGATCCCGACCGCACCACCGAGCCCGTCGTGTCCGTGGCGGAGCTGGCCGCGGCACGCACAGAGCTCGGCGCGGCCCCGGTCGAGTGGGCGCTCCAGAGCGCCGACGCCATCGCGGAGGAGGTCCTCAGGAAGGTGCCCGAGCACGGGGGCGGGCCCGCTGCCGCGACCACCCTGCGACGTGTGATTCAGGCTGCGGTGCTCACGGGCTTGCGCCTGATGGTGTCCGACTTCAACAGGCCCATGCCCGCCCTCACCGAGGAAGCGCTGGAAGGATGCCGGGAGTTCGCACGCCGCGGGATCCCGCTGGAGCTCGTCCTGCGCGGCGTGCGGCTCGGACACGCGCAGCTGACGCACGGCCTGGCAGTAGGAGTCGAGGAGCACGTCCCGGCCGACCAGCGCCTGGCCGAGCTGCGCCGGATCGAGGAAATGCTGTTCACCTACGTCGACGCCCATTCGAGCGTGATGGCCGAGGAGTACATCGCCGAACGGGACCGTTGGCGCGGCAGTGACGAAGCCGCCCGCCGCGCCGTCATCGACGACGTGCTGGCCGGCCGCCCGGTCGACCAGGAGGCCGCCGCTCGGCGTCTGCGGTACGACCTGTCCCGCACGCACGTGGCCGCGGTGCTGTGGGGCGACGACACCGCCACCTCCGCGCCCGCCGCGGAACGGCTGCACCACGCGGCCTCCACCATGGCCCACACTCTGGAAGCGGCCAGGACGCTCATCATCCCGGCCCACGACAACAGTGTGTGGGCATGGTTCGCCGTCAGCGGCGAGAACGCCGAAGAACACATCCGGCACCTGCACAGCTCCCTGCCCGAGCCGGCCGGGGTGCGTGCGGCTCTCGGCCCGCCCGCGCCAGGGCCCCATGGCATGCGCCGCAGCCATCTGGGGGCGTTGCAGGCACAACGGATGGCCTTGCACGGTACGGGCTCATGGCTCTGCGACTACCGGGACATCCGCCTGGCGGCCCTCGTCACGGCCGACTCCGAACACGCACGCTGGTTCGTACAGGAGGTGCTCGGGCCGTTGGCCTCCGAGGGAGCCCGGCTGCGGGAGCTGCGCGAAACCCTGCGCGTCTACCTCGCCGAAGAGCGCAGCCTCCGCACCGCGGCCGAACGCCTGCACATCGCCCGCAACACCGTCACCTACCGCGTCAAACGCGCGGAAGAACTGCTGCCCGAAACCACCACAGCAGGCAGCTCACTGGAACTGCGCGTGGCGCTCGAAATCACGGCTGCCTCGCCAAACGGCACGCCGGCCAACGTCTGAAGGCTGCTGTGACTCCTGGCGCGGAGACGGTCTGCTTGGACACCTCGGCGCCGTACATCTCGGCGAGACGGGCTGATATCTCCCCATGGGTGAGCCCTTCGCGGACAAGGAGAGCACCATCTCGCCGACTCCGGTCAGGCGCTGCTGCCGCTGATTGACGATCTGCGGCTCGAACGTGCCCGAGGTGTCACGCGGGACCTTGACCTCGACCGGTCCGACGTCGGCCAGCACGGGCTTGGCCCGGCCCCGGTTGCGGGAGTTGCCGCTGCCCCGGCCGGCCGCATCGTGCTTCTCATAGCCGAGGTGATCGGTGATCTCACCTTCCAGGGCCGATTCCGGGACCCGCCTGGTCAGTTGCTGCAGCAGTCCGCCCTGCCCGGTCAGCTGCAGCCCTTCCGGCCGGGCCCGCTCCACCGGCATCGCGACCAGTTGCTCGTCGGACGCCCTCGCGGCGCAGGCGCTGGTGATCCGGCTGGGGTCCGGCCGGCGGTTCACCGCCTACGGCGACGTCGAGTTGATCGACGCGCTCACGAGGGACCGGGCCGGCGCACGTCGGTTCGTCATCAACACCCTCGGGCCGTTGGCTGAAGCCGACACAGCGCAGGGGAGAGGTGGGCAGGACCGCGTCGGCGCCCGGACGTCGCCTGGCAGTCGGACTGCCGTCGCCGGCGACATTGCTCCCGGATCGTCTGCGATTCTGGAGCCGGCCTCGCGAGGCTCCTGATCTGCGGTTTTGCGCATGCGCACTAGGTGTGTTGCGGGCGTTACGAACGATGTCCTGACGCTGAAATGACGCTCGTGACACCCCGTTCGACGCTCGTTCGGATGGGGTGTCAGGTGAACCGTGGGGCAGGTCGGGCCCTGTCGGGTGGCGTCGACCGTGTAACTGCGGGGGGCTGCTTGTCCGTCCCGAGGTCTGCTTCCACGTCGTAGCCCGGGGCGGAGTGCCCCAACGTCGGACGGCCTATGTCGGCGCCGAGGTCGAAGGCCGCGTCCTCGGCGGCCTCGGCAAGGGCCCGCTCCTCTCTGCGCCGTACCGCCTTGTCATGGTGTTCCGCGAGCCGTTCGGCGATGTCGTGGACGATGTGGTGTGCGTCGTGCTGGTCGTTCTCGCTCATGAATCCACCGTTCTGGGGCGTTGTTCAAGCAGGGTCGAACTCCGGCAAGGGCCGCCCGGGGGACGGGGTCCGCAGCGTCAGCAGTCAACGCGCTCCACGTGCCGGCCTCGCTCCTCTCCGCGCATGGTCTCTGTTCCGTCGGTGAACAGAACCCGCGATGGGGTGCGGGGCCTGGACGAGCGCGCCCGGCCCGGGACTGGGCGCGGACAGTCAAGACCTGCTGCGTGCGCGGTCATCGACGCGAAGCGGTGGGTGCCTAAGGTTCCGGCATCCATACCGACGCCCGAAATGACGAGGTCCCCATGCAGTTCGGAATCTTCTCGGTGGGGGATGTGACCCCCGATCCGACCAACGGCCGTACTCCGTCGGAGCACGAACGCATCAAGGCGATGGTCGCCATCGCGATGAAGACGGAGGAGGCGGGTCTGGACGTCTTCGCGACCGGTGAACACCACAATCCGCCGTTCGTGCCGTCGTCGCCCACCACCATGCTCGGCTACGTCGCCGCCCGCACCGAGAAGCTGGTCCTGTCGACCGCCACGACGCTCATCACCACCAACGACCCGGTGAAGATCGCCGAGGACTACGCGATGCTCCAGCACCTTGCCGACGGTCGCGTGGACCTGATGATGGGGCGCGGCAACACCGGCCCCGTGTATCCCTGGTTCGGTCAGGACATCCGCGAGGGCATCAACCTCGCCAAGGAGAACTACGCGCTGCTGCGGCGCCTCTGGCGTGAGGACGTGGTCGACTGGGAGGGCAAGTTCCGTACGCCACTGCAGGGTTTCACCGCCACGCCCCGGCCACTGGACGGGGTACCGCCGTTCGTCTGGCACGGCTCGATCCGCTCCCCGGAGATCGCCGAGCAGGCGGCCTTCTACGGCGACGGCTTCTTCCACAACAACATCTTCTGGCCTGCCGATCACACCAGGCGCATGGTCCAGCTGTACCGGCGGCGGTGGGCCCATCACGGGCACGGCCGTCCTGAACAGGCCATCGTGGGGCTCGGCGGGCAGGTGTTCATGCGGAAGAAGTCCCAGGACGCCGTACGGGAATTTCGCCCCTATTTCGACAACGCCCCGGTCTACGGGCACGGTCCGTCGCTGGAGGAGTTCACCGAGCAGACTCCGCTGACGGTGGGCTCTCCCCAGCAGGTGATCGAGCGGACGCTGGCGTCTCGTGAGACCGTCGGCGACTACCAGCGGCAGCTGTTCCTCATGGACCACGCCGGGCTGCCGCTGAAGACCGTGCTGGAGCAGATCGACATCCTCGGTGAGGAGGTCGTGCCGGTGCTGCGCAGGGAGTTCACGATCGGCCGCCCGGCCGACGTGCCGGACGCGCCCACCCACGCGTCCCTGCGCGACGCCCGGGAGGTGTCCGCCGCATGAGGCTCGTCGCCGTGTCCGCGGGCCTGAGTACCCCGTCGTCCACCCGCCTTCTGGCCGACCGGCTCGCCGAGGCGGCCGGCGGTGACCTCGCTGTCGCGGGCCATGACGTGCAGACAGATGTCATCGAGCTGCGAGAACTGGCCGTCGCCGTTGCCAACAACTTCGTGACCGGCTTTCCGGCGCCGCAACTCGGCGCCGCGATCGATGTGGTGACGGGTGCCGACGGTGTCATCGCCGTGACACCGGTGTTCACGGCCTCCTACAGCGGGCTGTTCAAGTCGTTCTTCGACCTGATCGACCCGGAGGCCCTCACCGGCAAGCCGGTCCTCGTGGCGGCCACGGGAGGGACGGCCCGTCACTCCCTGGTCCTGGACCACGCCCTGCGCCCGCTCTTCGCCTATCTGCGCGCGGTCGTCGTCCCCACGGCGGTGTACGCGGCGTCCGAGGACTGGGGATCCGGCGGCGACGAGTACACCGAGGGTCTGCCCGGACGGATCCGGCGCGCGGGCGGCGAACTGGCCGCCCTGATGGCGGCCCGCCCGGTGCGGGAGACGGAGGAAGACGACGTCAGCGCGCTCGAACGCCAGCTGTCCGACCTGCGCTTCGACTGAGGCTGAGGCCGGGCCGACGGACCACGCCGCCGGGCGGTGGACGCGACCGGGCAGCCGCGTGCTTCAGCTGGCCGCCCGGACGGCGTTGAGGATCAGCGGCGCCCCGGAGTCAGCCATTGCAGGATCTCCGGGGTCACCGGGTCGGTGATGTCGCCGAACTCGTTATGCCGATGCAGGTACTTGGCCACGTAGGGGCAGACCGGCACGATGCGCTTGCCCGACCTACGGGTGTCGGTGAGCGCCTCCTGGACCAGCTGGGCGGCCAGCCCCTGGCCGGCGAAGGCGTCGTCGACCTCCGTGTGGTAGAAGACCCGCTGTTGCTCCCGGTCTCGGTAGGCGGTCAGGCCGGCGCGTGTGCCGTCGACCAGGATTTCGTAACGGTGCCTGGCATCCGACCGCTCGACGGTCGCTGCGGGTGAGGGCTGGTTCATCGGGATCCTCCTTGGTTCAGGGCCGTGGCCGGGTCCACCCGGCGTCGGCGGTCGAGAGGCGGTAGGTGGTCGCGGAGGTCGCCGCCAGCAGCACCAGCATCAGACCGAGGGCGAGGACGAGGTGGTCGTGCAGCAGGAGCGCGGCTCCCGCGAGGGCGCCGAGGAACATGGCGAGCACGGAGAGGATCCGGCGGCCGGGGCGCGGCGCCTCGCCGCCGGCCGAGTGCGAGTCCGCGGCCAGGCCCGTCAGGGTCAGAGTGAGGACGGTGGTGGTGAGGTCCGGGACGCCGAGGCGCCGGGCGACCGCGTTCTGCAGGCCCATGGCGATCCCCAGGAGCACGATGAGGGTGTACTGGACACCGGTGGTGACCCGGCCGCCCGACAGAGCGGCGACCACGACGGTCACGGCGACGAGGACCGTCTGTGCTGCCGTCGCCGACGTCAGGAGATGTCCGCGGTGCGCGGCGAACCGGGATCCGAGCCTGCCCCCTGCCAGCGCGCCGAGGAGGAACGCGGCCATCGACGCGACGGACGCGAGCGCGGACAGGCTCTCCTCGCCCGCCAGGGCGAATCCGAGGAACACCACGTTGCCGGTCATGTTGGCGACGAAGACATGCCCCAGTGACACGTAGCTCACGGCGTCGACCAGGCCGGTGACCACCGTCAGGGTCAGCATCAGGGGAGGCAGCGGGCCGTGCGGGTCTCCCTGGCGGGGTATGAGCGTGCGGACCGCGTCACTCAGCAGCAGCCTGCGCATACCGCGTCCCTTCCGCCTCGGTGGCCGGCCGGTGCAGCACCACGCGGGTGAGCAGTCCGCTCGCCGGGCCCAGCAGGATCGCCGCGACGGCGACCCACACCGGCCATGGGGTGAGGTCCAGCGCGTGGTCCACGGACCACCGTCCCGGCCCGGTCAGGGCGAGGGCCGCGGAGACCACGACGAGGACGAGGGGGTACTCGTAGCCGTCGTTCTGCACCCACAGCCCCTTGGCCCACTTCACGGTGCCCGCGACCGTCATCACGCCCATCGCGGCCATCGCCGCCAGAGGCGTCAGCAGTCCGGCGGCCAGGAACAGGCCGGAACCGATCTGACTTGTTCCCGCGACGACGGCGGTGAGCCGGCCGCCGCGGAAGCCGTCGCGGCGGAACTCCTCGGTGCCGCCGGCCAATCCGTTGCCTCCGAGCCGGAAGCTCACTTTCTGCACCCCGTGACCGGCGATGAGCAGCCCCACCACCAGCCGGAGGGCCAACAGTCCAGCATCCATCGTGTTCCTGCCTGTTCCTGGCGTTCTGTGCCGGTGCGGGGGTCAGCCGGCGGCGTGGGCGCCGATGACGGCCTGCGCGTAGACGATCCCGAGGCCGTAGGCCCCGCCGTTCTCCTTCACCACGTCGGTCACGGCGGCGTAGGTCTCGGTGCGGGCCCAGTCGCGCTGGAGTTCCAGGAGCACCTGCACCCAGGTGACCGGGACGGCCCCGGCCTGGACCATGCGCTGGATGGCGTGCTCGTGGGCCTGCGGGCTGACGCCGCCGGAGGCGTCGGTGACGACGTACACCTCGTAGCCCTGGGCGATCGCGGAGAGCGCGGGCAGGACGACGCAGACCTCGGTCCACAGGCCGGCGAGGACGAGCTTCTTGCGGCCGGTGGCCTTGACGGCCTCGACGAAGTTCACGTCCTCCCAGGCGTTCATCGTGGTGCGGTCGATGATCTTGTGGTCGGGGAAGACGGCCGGGAGCTGCGGCATGATCGGGCCGGAGAAGGACTCGGCGGCCACGGTGCTCAGCACGACCGGCACGTCGAAGGTCCTGGCGGCCTTGGCCAGGCCGACCGTGGCGTTGATGATCGCGGTGCGGTCGCCGCTGCCGGTGCCGAAGAACATCTGCGGCTGGTGGTCCACGAACAGCACCGCGCAGTTGTCGGGCGTGAGCAGGTCGGGGCTGGGGGCGGCGGTGACCTCGGCGATGTCGACCATGGGAATGAGCCTTTCTTCGTGAGTAGTGGCGCGGACCGCTGTCCACGCCGGGACAAGAACCGTCCTGTGGACGGAGCTGCGGGGGTGGTGACCCGGAAGGAGCCCCTTCCGGGAGTTCAAAGGTCGAAGCAGGGATCGAAGGGCCTGCTCGTGGCGTCCGGGGTGAGGCCGCGCGCGATGCGCCACTGGCGGTGTTGCTCCGACTCGGCCACGGCCTGGCCGAGCGACTCCGCCTGGCCGGCGCCGGAAAGGGGAGTCCGGCGGGATGCCTGATATCCGCCGAAGTGGGCCACGGGGCTCCAGGCCGGGCTCACGACGGGAAGTTCCTCGTCGAGTCCCTCGTACTCGGCGGCGGCGTAGACGATCCGTCCGCCGGTCACCGTGAGCAGCGACTCGATGTGCGCGATCTCCGGCTCGGGCACGGTGAAGTAGTCCTGCGACAGGATCGCCAGATCCGCGTAACAGCCCGACCGCAGTACGCCCTTGACGTCGTCCTCACCGGTCAGTGCGGCGCCTGCGCGGGTGAACATCGCCAGCGCGGTCTGCCGGTCCACGCGGTTCGCCGGCGGGCGCAGGGCGAGATCGCCGACGGTGCGGCCGCTGACCAGCCAGTGCAGGGCGACCCAGGGGTTGTAGGTGGAGACCCGGGTGGCGTCGGTGCCGGCGCCCACGGTCAGGCCGCGGTCCAGCATGGCGCGGATCGGCGGGGCGTCGGCGGCCGCACCGGGGCCGTAGCGGCGTAGAAACGCCTCACCCTGGAAGGAGAGACGGTTCTGCACGGACATCGCTCCGCCCAGCGCGGCGATGCGGTCCAGGCTGTCGGCGGAGACGGTCTCGGCATGGTCGAACAGCCACCGGTTCCCGACCGGGAAGAGCCCTTCGGCGGCGAGCTTCTCGAACACCGCGAGGTCGCGGCGAATGGTCTCGTCATACGTGGCGTGGAGCCGGAATCCCCACCCGTTCTCCATCAGGAGACGAACCGCCTTCTCGAACTCCGCCTCGTAGCCGGGCGCGAGGTCCGGGCGGGGCTGGGTGAAGTTCTCGAAGTCGGCGGCTGCCCAGGTGAGGTTCTCCCCCGCGCCGTTGAGGCGCAGCCATTCGTCCCCGTCCTCCGGGCGGGCCATCTCGATCCAGCGGGCGAGATCGTCGACCTCCTGGCCCACTGTCTGCGGGAACAGGTGGTAGGCGATACGCAGGGACAGTTGTCCGGCCTTGGCCAGTTCGATGACGGTGGCGTAGTTGTCGGGGAAGTTCTGGAAACCGCCCGCGGCATCGATCGCCGAGGTCAGCCCGAACCGGTTCAGCTCGCGCAGGAAATGACGGGTGGAGGTCTTCTTGTCGTCCCCCTCCAGTACCGGCGCCTTGGCCAGGGTCGAGTACAGGATGAGGGCGCTGGGCGCGGCCAGCAGCATGCCGGTCGGCTCCCCGTCCCGGCCGCGCACGATCTGGCCGCCCTTGGGGTCGGGCGTGTCCTTGGTGAAGCCGGCCGCCTTGAGCGCGGCCCGGTTCAGCACGGCCGACTGGTACAGGTGCAGCACGAACACCGGGGTGTCCGGGGCGGCGGCGTTCAGTTCTGCCACCGTCGGCAGCCGGCGTTCGGCGAACTGGTCGGCGGACCAGCCCCCGACCACCCGCACCCACTGCCCCTTCGGGGTCCGGGCGGCCTGCTCGCGCAGCATCGCCAGGCCCTGCCGCAGGCTGCGCACGCCGTCCCAGCGCAGTTCCAGTACGTAGTTGAGGCCGCCCCGGATCACGTGCAGGTGGGCGTCGTTGAGGCCGGGGACGACCCGCCGCCCGAGGGCGTCGACGACCTTCGTGCCTGAACTGACGTACGGTGCCACGTCCTTGTCGTCGCCCACGACCGTGAGTACGCCGTCGCGGACGGCCAGTGCCGACGCCTGCGGGCGGCCCGGGTCCCCGGTGTGGATCTTCGCGTTGCGGACGACGAGGTCCGCGGCATCGTAGGTGGCCTGCGGAACCAGCCCACCTACGGGCATTGTTGACATCTGTCGGTACCCCTTTGGGAAAGCGACGTCGATTCGGGTCGCGGGCCGGCAGTGGCGGATGCCGGCGATCCGGTCGTGTGCGAACGGCCGTCTGCTCGAATCCGGACCCGGCGAATTCCCCCGGCACTCGTCGTGCTCCGAGGCCGAGGGCGGGCCCTGTACGTCAGGGGCCGTGGCTGCTTCGCCGTCACATTAGGCACGGTGGAAGCGCTCCTGTGTCCTGCCCGTGCACTGGACGCGGCCTCGCAGCGCACGGACGCCGGCCACGCCCCGTGCCGGTCGGACGGACCCGACGCCGGCCGTGCACTGTGAGGTCAGCGGCGCTGCGTCCGTGGGCAATGGCCGCGCTCCGGGCGGTCCTAACGTGACGATCAGCGGCTCCCACGCCCTCGCCGGGCTCCGGGCCCGTACCGCCGGCAGGACCGGCAACCCACCGACATTCGAGGAGATTCACATGTCCGATGCCGTCGAGCCGGTCCAGCCGGTGCTCGAACCCGCCGCCGCCGCGTTCGCGAAGGCGACCGCCAATCCGCCGTTCTTGTTCGACCTGCCCCCGGCGGAGGGGCGCAAGGCCGTCGACGAGGTGCAGTCCGGGGACATCGACAAGCCCGCGATCCACGAGGAGTGGATCACCGTTTCGGGCGGGCCGACGGGCAGCGTCCGTGCGCGGATCGTCAAGCCCGCAGGTGCCGAGGGCACCCTTCCGGTGATCATCTACATCCATGGTGCGGGCTGGGTCTTCGGCAACGCCCACACCCATGACCGTCTGGTGCGCGAACTCGCCGTCGGCGCGGGCGCCGCTGTGGTGTTCCCCGAGTACGACCTGTCGCCCGAGGTCCGCTACCCGGTCGCCATCGAGCAGAACTTCGCGGTCGCCCAGTGGGTCGTGCGGCAGGGAGCGACGAAGGGCCTGGACGCCACCCGCATCGCGGTCGCCGGTGACTCGGTCGGCGGCAACATGACCGCCGCGCTGACGCTGATGGCCAAGGAGCGAGGCGGCATCCCGCTGGTGCAGCAGGTGCTGTTCTACCCGGTGACCGACGCGAACTTCGACACGCCCTCGTACCACCAGTTCGCCGAGAACTACTTCCTGCGCCGGGACGGCATGCAGTGGTTCTGGGACCAGTACACGACCGACGAGGCCGAGCGCGCCGAGATCACCGCATCCCCGCTGCGCGCCACCATCGAGCAGCTGGAGGGCCTGCCCCCGGCCCTGGTGATCACGGGCGAGGCGGACGTGCTGCGCGACGAGGGCGAGGCGTACGCGAACAAGCTCCGGGAGGCCGGCGTCGCGGTGACAGCGGTCCGCTTCCAGGGCATCATCCACGACTTCGTGATGCTCAACGCCCTGCGCGGGACCGAGGCGGCCGAGGCCGCGATCATGCTGGCCGCCGGCACCCTGCGTGCCGCCCTGCACACCGCCTGACAACGAGGAGAGACGCTGATATGAGCACTTCCACCCCTACCGTCGTCCTCGTGCACGGAGCATTCGCCGACGCGGCGAGCTGGTCCGGGGTCATCGCCGAACTGCAGAAGCACGACATCCCGGTGATCGCTCCGCCCAACCCGCTGCGTGGACTGGCCGCCGACGCCGCGTACGTCGCCTCCGTGGCGTCGCAGATCGACGGTCCCGTGGTGCTCGTCGGGCACTCCTACGGCGGCGCGCTGATCACCGTGGCCGGCGCCGTGGGGAACGTGGTGGGCCTCGTCTTCGTGTCCGCCTACGTCCTCGAAGAGGGCGAGAGCCTCGGTGAGCTGCAGGGCCGCTTCCCGGCCTCCCCGCTGGTGAGCAACCTCAAGCAGTGGACGTACCCGGTCGAGGGGGGTGACCCCGCGGTCGAGGTCACCATCGCCGCCGACGCGTTCCCGGCGGTCTTCGCCGCCGACCTGCCCGCCGACGTCACCGAGGTCCTGGCCGTGGCCCAGCGGCCGCTGGCCGCCTGGGCCTTCGAGGAGAAGGCGCCCGTGGCCGCGTGGAAGACCAAGCCTTCCTGGGCCCTGGTGGCCGGAGCGGACCAGGCGATCAACCCCGAGGTCCTGCGGTTCGGCGCCGAGCGCGCCGCGGCCACCGTCGTGGAGATAGAGGGGGCGTCGCACGCGGTCGCCGTCTCCCGGCCGAAGGAGGTCGCCGACCTGATCCGCGAAGCGGTACGGGCGACCAGCTGATCAGTTGTCCGCCGGCCGCGCGGACGAGCCCGTCTCGTCCGCGCGGCCGTGCGCTCACGTCGACTTCTCGCTCAACGCGGCGCAGGCCCGGTCCGGTCGGCCACCGTGACCGCACCGGCCAGGGCGGCCGCCAGCAGACCGGCGGCCAGCGCCGGCGCCGGTGAGAAGGCAGCCGCGAGGACGGCGACGGAGACAGCGGGAAAGACGATCCGTTCGACACCGCCGCGCCGATGCGGACGGACGTGTATCGCCCACACGGTGAACAGGAAGATCGCCGCCGGCACCGTGACCGCGGCGCCCGCCGCCGGCGACGGCGCCTCGGAGTCCCGTGCGAGCACCTCCGCGTAGGTGGCCAGGCCGGCTCCCACGGCCGCCGCCGAGGCGAAGACCAGGTAGTGGCCGTACGCCCAGGTGAACCGGTTGCGGTGGTCCACGTGCGTCGTGGCGAGCAGCGTGTGCGCCGGTCTGGCGAAGTACAGCCACCACATGGCGAAGACCAGGAGCAGGCCGCCTGCCGCCAGCAGGTACAGCGCACCGGCGTCGTGGTGCCGGCCGAAGGCGCCGCGGACCGCCGACGCGGCGGCCGCGACGGACTCGCCGAGCACGATGAGGACGAACAGCCCGTACCGCTCGGCGATGTGGTGCGGATGCCACGGGGTCCTCCCCGCGGACTCCGCCCACACCGGGACGGCCAGCTCGGCAATGATCAACACGAGGACGAGCGGCAACTGCGCCGCCCCCGGAACGAACAGGACCCCCACCCAGCCGATCTGGCAGCCCGTCACTCCGCCGGCGAAGCGGAGCGCGGTCCTTCGCCGGCCGGCGTCCGCTCGCGCGGCACGCAGCCACAGTGCGGCCAGGGCCGTACGCAGGACGACGTATCCCAGTGTGATGACGCGCAGGTCGCCTTCGTGGAACGCCTGGGGGACACCGGCGGCGAGAAGCAGCGACCCGGCGATCTGGAACAGCACCGTCAACCGGTAGGGGACGTCGTCCGGGTCGTACGCGGAGGCGAACCAGGTGAAGTTCATCCACGCCCACCACACGGTGAAGAAGACCAGCGCGAAGCGGAGGCAGCCCGTGAGGGCGTGCCCGTCGGCCACCGCTTCGCTCAGGCTCTCGGACGCCTGCGCGACCGCGATGACGAAGCACAGGTCGAAGAGGAGTTCCAGCGACGTGGCCGTCCTGTGCGGTTCACCGGGATTCCGGCCCGGCATGGTGGCGCCCGGCCGCTGGTGCCGTCCTGCTGGTCGCAGCGTCCGCCCCGGCGAGGAGCCGCTCATCGCAGTGCTCCCAGAGCGGCCTCCACCGTGCGGTGGAAGGTGGGATAGGTATAGATCATGTGCCGGAGACGTTCGACGGGAACTTCCGCGTGGACGGCGACGTTCAGCCCGTACAGCACCTCTCCGCCCACCGGTCCCGCCGAGGTCGCCCCGATCAGCACACCCCGATCGGCATCCTCGACCAGCTTGATGAACCCCTCGTTGCCCCGCCCGTGGATCCAGCCCCGTGTGGAGGAGGCGACCGGCATCGAGCTGGTGCGCACCCTCAGACCCTGGTCGCGCGCCTGCTGCTCCGTGAGCCCCACGGCCGCGATCTCCGGGTCGGTGAAGGTCACCCGGGGCAGCGCCCGGTAGTCGGCGTCGGGGCCGGGCCGCCCGAGGATGTCCCGCACGGCGATCTCCGCCTGGTACATGGACACATGCGTGAAGCTGCCCCGGCCGGTGACGTCGCCGATCGCCCACAGTCCCTCACCGGCCCGCATCTGCCCGTCCGTGGGCACGGTCCGTGCCGTGGGGTCGAGCCCCGCCGCGTCGACGGCCAGGGCTGCGAGGTCGGCGGCGCGCCCGGTGGCGACGAGCAGTCGTTCGCCGCGCAGGGGCTCCGCCTCACCTTCGAGATGGACAGTGAACGCGGCACGGTCATGGCCCACCTGCCGGGCTCGGGCCGACGTGAGAACGGTGGCGCCGTCGGCCCGCAGGATCTGCTCGGCGAGTTTCCCGGCCTCCGGTTCCTCCTGCGGCAGCAGCCGGTCCTGCCCCTCCACCACGGTGACCGCGCAGCGGAAGCGGGCGAAGACCTGTGCGAGTTCCACGCCGATGGCTCCGCCGCCGAGCACGATCATCGAGGCCGGCAGCTCCTTGACCGCCATGGCGTCCCGGTTGGTCCAGTACGGCGTCGAGTCCAGGCCCGGAACCGGCGGAATGCGGGGCCGGGTGCCAGTGGCCAGGACCACCCCCCGTCGGGCCCGGAAGGTGCGGTCACCGACGGTCACCTGCCGTGGCCCGGTAAGCCGTCCCGTGCCGCGCACGAGCCGGCCGCCCTTCTCCGCGAGGCGGTCGGCGGCCACCTGGTCGTTCCAGTCGTCGGTGGCATCGCTGCGGATCCGTCCGGCCACCCGGCTCCAGTCGGGAGTCACCTCGACGTCACCGGCGAGGAGGGGCACGCGGCCCGCCTCGGCGAGCAGGTTCCCGGCCCGGATCATCATCTTGCTGGGCACGCACCCCCAGTACGGGCACTCGCCGCCGACCAGCTCCGCCTCGATCGCCACCACGTCCAGCCCGGCCTCGGCCAGCGTGCCCGCGACGTACTCGCCGCCGGGACCCAGCCCCAGGACGACGACGTCGGCCTGCTCGCTCACACCCATGCTTCTCCTCGCGCTCCTCGGCTCGACGCCGTCCGCGAGAGGTTAGGCCGGGCCGGGCAGGGGACCATGTCCGCCGACGCACGGGGATGTGCCCGAGAACGCACAGCCGACGTGGACACCTCGCCCAGTGCGCTGCCGAGCACCATCGCGTGCCCTCCTGGGCAACACCTCCGCCGCGCCGGCCCTAGCGTCACTCGTGCCAGCAGAGCCCGGACCGCAGGAGGCGGATCATGACCAGCAGCACCCAGCACGTGAGCGGCCAGCCGTGGTTGCATCAGAAGGGCGAGATCATCCAGGAGTTCGGGACCGTCAAGCAGTTCCCTCTCGGCCTGTCCTACGAGACCCGCATGTACTCCTGCCAGCGGATCAACAAGGTCCTGGCCGACACCCAGATCCTCTACGGCCTCTACAAGAAGCATCACTGGCTGGTGCGCGGGGCGACCTTCTACCAACTGCACCTGGTGCTGGACAAGCACGCGGGAGAACAGCTGGCGCTCGTCGACACCCTCGCCGAACGGGTCCAGACCCTCGGCGGTGTCGCGGTGGGAGACCCGAGGCACGTCGCCGAGATCACCTCGATCCCGCGCCCGCCGGACGGCGCGGAGGAGGTGCCGGCGATGCTCTCGCGCCTGCTGCAGGCGCACGAGACGATCCTCGCCGACGCCCATGACGCGGCGTCCCGCACCGGGGAACTGGGCGACGACGGCACCAACGACCTGCTGGTCTCCCAGGTCATCCGGACCGGCGAACTCCAGGCGTGGTTCCTGGCCGAGCATCTGGTCGACACACCGCTCGTCCGTGCCTGAACGGGCGTGACAGGGCCTGAACCGCACACGCTCGCGGCGCGGCTCGGCGCCGGCATCGCGGCATCGGGGGCGGCGCCGCTGAGCGAAGCACGCTGCGACACGACGCAACAGGAGAGTTCACCATGACGACGAGTCCCGAACCGCCCGGGGAGCGGGCCGAGCGGACAGGCAGACACTTCGAACCGGACCTGCGTCCGATGACCCGCATCAATCTCCACCCCATCGCCTCCCCCATGCCGCTCGGCTTCTTCGCGGTGGCGATCGCCTCCGTCATGGTCGGAAGCCTCCAACTGGGTTTGCTGGGTGACGACGCCCATCGGGCCGTAGCCCTGACGATCTTCCCGGCCTTCATTCTGCAACTGATCGTCAGCATCCTGGCGTTCGGGGCGCGGGACGTGCTCGCGGCGACGCTCATGGCCTGCTTCTCCGGAACCTGGCTGGCGGGTTCCCTGGTGCTCGCACTCGATCCGCCGTCGGGCACCGAGGTGCTCGGCGTGCTCCATCTCGTGTTCGCCGTCTTCGCCCTGATGATGGCGACCGTCGCGACCCGCAAGCGTGCGATGTGGGCCGTGCTCTGTGTGGCTGTGCCACGCTTCGCGGTGGCCTCACTCTTCAACTTCACCGGCGCCGCGTGGCTGGGCTGGGTTTCCGGAGCGTTCGGACTGCTCCTCGCGGGCGTGGCCGTGTATGCCGCGTTCGCTCTCATGCTGGAGGACATGAGGGGCGAGGAGGTTCTGCCCCTGGGACGCCGGGGCCCGGCGCACGACGCGGTGGAAGGGGACCTGGCGGTGCAGCTGCGCAACCTCGAACGTCAGGCGGGCGTGCGGCGGACACTGTGAGCCACGCGCCACGGGCATGCCGACTGCCCGACCGGACAACCGGTCGGGCAGTTCGCGTACCGGCGGCCGGCCGCCGCCGTTTCTTCCTCCGGTTCTTCCTGGTCTGTCCCCGGCCGGGATGGTGACATCGTCACGTCGGCAACGGGATCCGAACCGTCGGCCGAGCACGATGCCCCAGGGAGACAGATGTCCGTCGTTCTTTCCACCGCGTCGTTGTCCCCGGCGGACCGGGTGGAGCGCTGGCGCGAGGCGGTGTCGCGCGCCTTCGTACCGCTCGATGTCGAGGCGCTCGAGGAAGATCCGTTGCCGGGAAGGATCGTCAGCGATCGACTGGGTGCGATGCGGGTGGTGCAGGTCCAGGCGGGGCCACAGATCGTACGGCGCGGCAAGCGTCTGATCGCGCAGGACGGGAAGGAGGTCCTCATCCTCACGCTGCAGCGCGGCGGCACCGCCGTCAAGGAGCAGGATGGGCGGGAGTGCCTGATCGGACCGGGCGAGTTCTCCTTGTCCGACTCGTCGCGTCCGCTGAGGAAGACGGTGCAGGGCGAGGCCCGTTTCGTCTCGTTCCAGTTTCCTCGCCGGGAACTGCGTGTGCGGGACGGGGATCTGCGAACGATGACCGCGACCGCCTTCTCCGGTCGGGAAGGCAGCGCCGCCGTGGTGGCGAGCTGTTTCGCGAGCATGGCGCGCGGGGCCGCGAGCTTCGACGACTGCGTCGGCCGTCGGATCGCCGTCACCGCGATAGACCTGCTGGCGCTGTTGATCGACGAGCGGTGCGGTCGCCTCGCTCCCCAGGCTCCGGAAGCAGCCGCGGCCATCACCGTACGAGTCAAGGACCACATCCTGCGCAACCTCTCCGACCCGGACCTGTCCCCACCCGCCATCGCCGCGGCGCACCACATATCGGTTCGCTATCTGCACAAGTTGTTCCAGTTCGAGGGGACCACGGTCGGGGGGTGGATCCGCACGCAGCGCCTGGAACGGTGCCGCCGCGATCTCCTGCGGTCCCCGGCCCTGGGACTGGGGGTGGCGGCCGTCGCCCGGCGCTGGGGTTTCGTGAGTGCCAGTCACTTCAGCCGTGCCTTCCGCACGGCCTACGGAGTGACACCTCGGGAGTGGCAGGCGCACGGGCCGGCCGGGGAGACCGCGCGCCGCTGAGGCAGCGCGCCGTTCACCGTACGAACCGGATGGGTGGAGCCGCCAGGCCGGCGGCGAGGGCGTGGAGGCCCGCGCGGGCATCGTCCAGCATGTCCGCCGGCATGTGAACCTCCAGAGCGAGTACGGCACGGTACTCGGCGGCGGCCTCGGTGTGCCGGCCGAGCCGGGCGAGTGCGTGGGCCAGGTGGAGGTGGACCTTGCCCGCCTGTGTGTGCCAGCCGCGGACGTCGAACTGCCCGCGCAGGGTGAGCAGCCCGTCGGCCGCGTCCTGCCAGCGGCCCAGGTCGAGACGGGCGAACGACACCGCATAGACGGCGGCCAGGACGGTGAATTCCCGTACGTTGGGCGGGATCCGGTCGCGGTTGCGCGGATCGGCGAGTGCTTGCCTGACCTCCTGGTAGGTCTCGACGGCCTCCTGCGGGTGGCCGGCCTTCCGCAGCACCCTGATCATCCCGCAGGCCACCTGGAGGTATCCGTTGATGTCGTCCGCCTCGGCGAACAGCTCCATGGCGCGGTGATTGCGGTCCGCGACGGACGCGAAGTCGCCGTTCGGCTCGTACAGCCAGCTCAGATAGTTGTGTGCCCATGCCTGCTGGACGATGTCCCCGGCCGCCTCGGCGAGGCCGAGGGCGCACGTGGCCGACTCGACCGCCTCGTCATGGCGGCCTTCGCACGTTTTGTAGGCCCAGGCGAGGTAGTTGCGGTGGGTCGCCTCCAGCACGGCGTCGCCCAGCGCCGCTCCGGCTGCGGCGGCGCGCTCGTAGACCTCGACCCAGTGTCCCGAGGACATCCAGTGGTCGGAGAACCAGTGCATGGCCTCGGCGACCTCGATGACCCGGGCGTGCTCACCGTTCTCCGCGGCCTCACGGAACGCCGCGAGCCAGTTGTCGCTCTCCGCCTTGATCCAGCGCATCGCCTGTTCACGGTCGTCGAGGGCGACCAGCCGTGCGGGGTCCGGCGGCGGTGCGCCGTAGCCCGGCTCGTGCCAGCGGCCGGCGAGGACGGCCGTGTCCAGGAGCCAGCACCGCAGCCGGGAACGCGCGGCCGACGACGCCTGCGCACCGTCCTCGGCGCGGTGGCGGGAGCCGGCGTACAGGCGCAGCAGATCGTGGAAGCGGTAGCGGTCCCCCCGGGAGGTCATCAGCAGCCCCGCCTCCAGCAGTTCCTCCAGGAGGTCCTCGGCATCGGGCAGGGGAGCGTCCGCGAGTACGGCGGCCGGTGCCAGGCCGAAGTCCCCTCCCGGTACGAGCGACAGGAGCCGGAACATCCGGGCGGCCTCGGGAGCGAGACGGGAGTACGAGAGCGCGAAGGCGGCGCTGACCCGCAGATCGCCCGCGTTGAGCGCGTCCAGCCTGCGCTCCTCGTCGGCGAGCCGGTCGGCGAGTCGTTGCAGACTCCAGTTGGTGCGGGTGGCGGCCCAGTTCGCGGCCACCCGCAGGGCGAGCGGGAGATGCCCGCACAACTCGGTCACGGCGCTCGCGGCCGCCGGCTCGGCGTCCACGCGCCCGGCGCCGAGGACGGCACGCAGCAAGGAAGCGGACTCCTGCCGGGTCAGCGCACCGAGCTCGACGCGCTGCACTCCCTCCAGGCCGGCGAGGGTGCGGCGGCTCGTCACCACCACGAGAAGTCCCCCCTCGCGCGGCAGCAGGGGCCTGACCTGGGCCTCGTGGGCGGCGTTGTCCAGCACCAGCACCGCGCGGAGACCGGCCGCGACAGTGTGGTAGCGGGCGAGGTGCTCCGCGGCACTGTGCTGGGCCAGCTCGCCGTCGCCCACGCCCCACGAGCTCAGCAGACGCAGCACGGCCGCCTCCGTCGAGAGCGGCTGCGCGTCGAGGCCCCGCATGTCCAACAGGAACGTTCCGTCGGGGCGAGAGGGCGCCAGCTCTTCGGCCAGCCGCACTGCCAGCGTGGTCTTGCCGCTGCCCGGCGGGCCGAACAGTACGGCCACGGGCGGCGCCGGGGAACGCGCCTCCTGGCCCTCGGCCCGCTCGTCCTCGGCGACCTCCTGCGCGAGGGCGCGCAGCGCGGTCAGCTCCTTGCTCCGGCCGACGAAGTCGCGTACGCCCCTCGGCAGCGCGTAGGGCGCGGCGGCTGTGACGGGGTGGGCGGGCGTCGCGCCCGGACGGGTGGCACGGGCAGCGCTCAGCAGTTCCGCACGCGCCGCCTCGTCCAGCCGCAGCCCCTGGGCGAGCGCGGTGACGGTTCCCCGATGGGGACGCAGACTCCGCCCGCGCTCCATGTCACCTATGGCGCGCCCCGACATCCCGGATGCCTCGGCCAGTTCCTCGATCGTCAGACGGCGCTCTTGCCTCAGCGCGCGCAACATCCGGCCGAACGGCGACGCGACTCCTCCCTCACTGCTCACGACGCGATAATACGTGTATCAGTCATTTCGTGCCCCGACGCGAGAGGGCGGCCTGCGCCGATGCCACGGGCATGAGCCGAAACGTCGTTCACCTGCTCACGCTGCGGGGACGCCCCGCCGTCGATGCATACAGGGTGCCTGGGGACAGGGCGCTCACAACCCCGAGTCATGAAGGTGGCGCAGGATGGCCTGTCAGAGCTCCGGCTGCAGGCGGGAGTGGGGTCCTTCTGCTGTGGCCCGGGAGATTGAGGACGGCCGTCCTGTCGACGTCACCCAGGTCGAACTGCTGGTCGCCGCCGTACGTTTCGTCGGTATCACCGCGATCAGGCTTCTGGCTGACGGACCCGCAGCCGAAATCCTCGCCGAACGCTGTTACCAGGGACTGGGTGCCCAGACCGGTGGTCGGGCGATGACGGGCCGGGCCGCGCCACAGCACCCGGCCTTCGCCGTCCGTGACCACCATGGACTTTGACGGCATTCTGCTTGTTCTTGCCAATGGCTGACGCTCCATCAGGCCTCGGGGATGGCGCGGCCGAAGGTGTCGAGTGTGACGGCCTCGGGCTCGGGTCCGCCGCGCCGGCCGGTCTCCAGGGCGTCGAGGGCGGCGAGTTCGCCGGCCGTGAGGCCGAAGTCGAAGACATCGATGTTCTCGGCGGGCCAACATCGTGTGTCCGAGCTGGGTGAGGAGCGAGATGGCCGACCGCCGCATGGCGCGTTTCGCCGCGGAGGCGGACCTGCGGGAAGACGGCGTGGAGTCGGCCTACGAGGAGGTGACCAGGCTCCTTCCCCTGGGTCGGCCGGGTGAGCCGCGTGAGATCGCGGAGACCATCGGCTGGCTGCTGTCCCCGGCGGCGTCCTATGTGAATGGCGCCGTGCTCACCGTCGACGGCGGGGCGACGGCACTGGATCCCGGGACGCTGGCCTTCGACTTCCATGTCGCGCCACGCCACGACGAGGTGTCCGGCACTCCTCGATGAGCACCGCTGCCCAGTCGATTTCGCCGGGCTGCCGTGCCCGGTCCGGCGCACCGGCGGGAGAGCGTGGCCGTAGCATCTCCTGGAGCCTGGTCCGCCGTGGTGCGGCGGAGGAGCGCTCACCGCTTCGGCCGGGGAAACACAAATGGCGATGTCTCGGCCGGCCACGAAGTGCCGCACGTGCTGCCGCACCCCCGCCTCGACGACGCTGCGCAGGACCGGGGTGGGGTGGACGCGCTCGCCGGGGCGGCTGAGGACGCCGACCAGCTCACTCTCCTCGGGCCACAGCTCTGCGATCTCCCGGGGCAGGGCGCCGCGTCGGACGCCTCCAGCGTCGCGACGGCCTCGTGCCTGCTCTCGTCGGTGACGGCGGAGGCGTCGTCGTGCGCCTGCTCGGCGGTCGCCCGCAGGGCGCCGGCCATGCTCGCCCTGGCGTGGCTCAGCCGGCTGCGCACCGTGCCCACAGGCCAAGGGCCCGTCAGACGTACGGCAGGCGCCGTGGCCCACGCCTCCGGGTCACTGCCCGAGCCACCCCCGCAGCAGCCTGCTCACCGCCGGCATCGCCGCGTACGTCATCAGGACGTTGAAGACGCAGGCGATGACGGCACTGCTGAGGACGACGGGCAGGCCGGTCAAGTGGGGGACCAGGAAGTAGCTGCCGAGGAGGGAGATCGGGTAGATCGCCAGGGTGGCGCTGATGGCCATCTTCCAGCGCGGGGGCGCCGGCCGCGTCGAACCGGGTGAGGCGAACCAGGTCTCCATCCCGGTGAGTTTCCGGCGGGCGATCTCCGTGTGGTGGTGGCCCTCGCAGTTGGCGAACCAGGCCGCCCGCTCCGGCGACTCCTGCCAGTCCTGGCATGCCCGCGCGTCGCGGAAGCGGTGGACGAGGAACCAAGGGGCGTCTCCGCCGGAGGACCGGAACAGCCCGTATCCGAGGTGGCCGTCGAAGCGGGCCGCGCAGTCGAGGATGCCTTTCGCCCACTTCTCGAAGGCGGCTTCGTGCCCGGGCTCCACCCGGCGGGCTATCAGCAGCGTCACTTCGCCGGTGTCGGCGGGGACGGTGGCGTGCTCAAGACTCACCGCAGTCACTCGTACTCCTCGTGATCACGCCGCGCCGCCCCCAAGATACGCCACTCGAACGACGGGTCGGCAGACGTCGAATCCCGGCAGCCTCCGGCCGTCGACAGGGATGGGGCCGCCGGATTCCGTGCGCGGTGGGGCACCGGCGGCTGCCTTCCTGGGCAGGTCGCCCGATGCGCGGATGCCTGGTCTCCCCGTGCACGGCAGCCCCACCCGGCCCCAGGAGGCGGACCAGGACCACCAGCACCCCGAACGCGAGGGGGAGAGGTCGCCGTTGGTCCGTGGCTGAGGCTCGCGGTGCTCACACAGGCTTCGTGAGGCGGCGTGGCCGTGGGCGCGCGACCGCACGCGTGCCCACCGCCCCCTCCCGGGCCGTAGTCCCTGCTACGGCGCTGCGGCGCTACGGCCTGCCGAGGAGCTCGTTCATGCGGGTGATCTCTTCGGACTGGGCAGTGACGACGTCGCGGGCCAGGTCCCGCGCGGGCCGGTGGGCGCCGTGCTCGATCTCGTTCCTGGCCATCTCGACCGCCCCTTCATGGTGCTCGACCATCAAGGTCAGGAACGCCCTGTCGAAGGCCGCGCCCGAGGACTTCTCCAGTTTCTCCAGCTCCTGGCCGGTCATCATCCCGCCCGGCGCGTGGCCGCCGTGCTCCGCCGAACCACCGGCGCCCGTGACCGGCTCGCCCCAGGCGGCCAGCCACCCGGTCAACGTCCTGATCTCCGGGCTCTGCGCCTGCTGGATCTCCACGGCGAGGTCCCTGACCTCGGGTGAGGCGGTGCGGGTGGCGGCCAGTTCCGCCATCTGCACGGCCTGGCGATGGTGCGCGATCATCCCCTGCGCGAAGGAGACGTCGTCCGTGTTGTGGCTGCCGGGCGAGGCCGGGGCCGTGGCCGACGGGCCGGTACGGGTGGCCGGGGTGTGCCCGTCGTGCCCGTCGCGTGCGGCGGAACCGCAGGCGGACAGCACGGCGACGGCCACGGCGACGCCCGCCACTGCGGCGCCCGCCACGGCGGCACGGCGCCCGCCGGTGCGCCGGGTGGTCGCGACGCGTCCTGTGCGCGTGGTGCGGTGCGTGCTCGTGGTGCCCTGCGTGCTCATGGTGCGGTGAGTGCTCATGGTGCCCTGTGTCGTCATGGTGCGGAACTCCCTTGAGTGCACGCCGAAGTGGCGCGCGTCGGTGACTGGAGACATGCCGGAGCACGGCACCGTCCCGGACCGGACGGTCCGGGAGCGCGAGATGCCGTGCGAGTGCCTCTAGATCCGCAGGAGTTGGAGTTCCGCCAGGTCGGGCGGCGCCCGCCCGCCTTCCGTGGCCCCCGTCGCCGCGCGGGGGGAGCCGGGTGACCCGTCCGGTACCGACCGCACCGCGAGAGTGAGGAGGGGCGGGGCATACGACGTACCGATGCCGCCGGCCGAGCAGCTCGCGTCGGCGTGGTCGACGTGGCCGGGCGCGCCGTCCTCGATCGCATGGGCACAGGCCTGCCCGGGGCGGTGGGTGCCCGGTGCGACGGCGTGGGCGGAGGGCGCGTCCGGTGTGTGCGAACCGGCGGCCGTCGGGACACCGGGCGCCAGCCCGTGCATGGCCAGCAGTCCGGCCAGCACCGCCAGCAGCAGTGCACCCCGCCCGGCCGGGCGGGGGCGGCTTGGCTGCGCGGTGCCTGTCACGGTGCTCATCCTAGGCAGCCCCTACGCCGCCCCCACGCCGCACTACGCCGTCCCTGCGCACCCCCAAAGACACCCCCCCGCGCACCCCCAAGGACACCATCCGGGCAGCCGAGGACAGGCCCCGGGCACCCCCCTCCAGCAGCACCGCGTCCACTCGGCCGCACACGTTCACGAACCCGCAACCCCCCTCGCGTATCGTCCGCCGGTGTCGGGCGGTCCGCAGGCCGCCGCCAAAGGAGTGAGCATGAGCAAGCCGTCGAGCACCGCCCCGATGCCGGACGAACTGAACCGCCGGCTGGGGGTGCCGGACGCCGTGGTCATCGGGCTGGGCTCGATGATCGGCGCCGGGATCTTCGCCGCGCTCGCCCCCGCCGCCCGTGCCGCGGGCTCCGGGCTGCTGCTCGGTCTCGCCCTGGCCGCCGTGGTCGCCTACTGCAACGCCACCTCCTCGGCCCGGCTCGCCGCCCGCTACCCCGCCTCGGGCGGCACCTATGTCTACGGCCGCGAGCGGCTCGGCGACTTCTGGGGGTATCTGGCCGGCTGGGCCTTCGTGGTGGGCAAGACCGCCTCCTGCGCGGCGATGGCGCTCACGGCCGGCGCGTACGTCTGGCCCGGGCACGCGCACGCGGTGGCGGTCGCGGCGGTCGTGGCGCTCACCGCCGTGAACTACGCCGGTGTGCAGAAGTCCGTCTGGCTGACCCGCGTGATCGTCGCCGTGGTGCTGGGGGTGCTGGCCGCCGTGGTGGTGGCCGCCCTCACCTCGGAGCAGGCGGACGCGGCCCGGCTGCGGCTCGGGGACGACGCGAGCGTCGGCGGTGTGCTCCAGGCGGCGGGCCTGCTGTTCTTCGCCTTCGCCGGGTACGCCAGGATCGCCACCCTGGGCGAGGAGGTCCGGGACCCGCGGCGCACCATCCCGCGGGCCGTCCCGCTCGCCCTCGGCATCACCCTGGCCGTCTACGCCGTGGTCGCCGTCGCCGTCCTGGCCGTCCTCGGCCCGGCCGGCCTCGCGGAGGCGGCCGCCCCGCTGTCGGACGCCGCCCGGTCCGCCGGGGCCGGCTGGCTGGTGCCGGTCGTCCGGGCCGGTGCCGCGGTGGCCGCGCTCGGCGCGCTGCTGGCGCTCATCCTCGGCGTCTCGCGCACCACTCTCGCGATGGCCCGCGACCGGCATCTGCCGCACGCCCTGGCCGCGGTCCACCCGCGGTACAAGGTGCCGCACCGTGCCGAACTCGTCGTCGGGGCCGTGGTGGCGGTGGTGGCGGCGACGGCGGACGTTCGCGGCGCGATCGGGTTCTCGTCGTTCGGCGTGCTCGCGTACTACGCCGTCGCCAACGCCTCCGCCTGGACCCTCGCGCCGGACGAGGGCCGCCCCCACCCCGCGATCCCGGTGGCCGGGCTCGCCGGTTGTCTCGTGCTGGCGTTCGCCCTGCCGCTCTCGTCGGTGATCTCCGGGGCGGTGGTGCTCGCGGTGGGCGCGGTGGCGTACGCGGTGCGCGCGGCGGTCGGACCGCGCACCACCTGAGGATTCTCCGGGCCGCGCCGGAGGGCCCGCGGCCCTCGCCCCTGCCTCGCCGGATCGGGCGTCCGTCCGAGACCTTGACCACAATTGCGCAGGTCGTCGCCACTCGGGGTACCCGATACGAAACGGCAGCTCAACCAACACTTGCCGTTTGACAACTATGCCGCGAGGCAACAAAGTAACCGTGTCGTGACGGGGCACGGGGAAGGGGCAGCGATGTGTTCCGGTGAACGAAGGCCGCCCGGTGCACGGCGCCGGAGCGGCGGGGCGGGGAGGTCGCCGGTGCGGTGGCAGGCTCAGGCGGTCCGGCCGCTGGAGACGTCGGCGTCGTCGTGTATCCGCGCCGCGGCCGCGTCGCAGAACGCCTCCAGCCCCTGCACCAGCGCGATCCGGCCGGCGGCGGGCATCTGGTCCAGTACCGCCTGCAACGCGCGCTCCCTGCGTACGCGCAGATCGGACAGGAAGGCGTGTCCCCGGCCGCTGAGATACAGCCGTACCTCACGCCGGTCGGCCGGGCTCACCACGCGCTCGACGAATCCGGCCGCCTGGAGCCGGTCGCACAGGCGGCTGGTGGACGGCGGCGTGGAGGCCAGGGAGTCGGCGAGCGTGCGCAGGTTGATGCCCTCGTGGTGTTCGAGGACGAGCATCACGCGCAGCTGGGAGGCGGACGCGGGCGCGGTGGACGCCCGGCCCCACAGGACCTCCAGCAACTCCGCGGCCGTGGCGGTCACACGCGCGGCGACCTCGTCCGGCTCGGGGCGTGGGCGGAAGGCAGTCACGGTCACACTCTCGCAGGCATTGGGATGACCGTCAGCGTACTAGGCACGCGAGCCGGCCGAAGATGCCCCGGGCGACCGGTGTGAGCGGTTCGGGCGGCTCCGCCGCCCGCGTGAGGTCCGCGGGCGCCCGGCGAAGGATTGGTGTGTGGGACATCGTGAACAGATTTGTGGCCGCTGAGCGCGCGTTGCGCACGGCGGCGCCCCATGAGTTGCTCGACGCGGTCCGCGGCGTACTGGTCGAGCAGTACGCGGCGGAGTCCGTCGAGCTCTACATGGCCGACTACGGCCTGACCGTGCTGCAGCCGGTGTCCGTGCTGCCGCACACCCTGGAGCCGGTCCCGGTCCACAACAGCCCGGCGGGCCGGGCCTTCGGCGCCCAGGAGCCCTTCGTGGAGGACGTGCGGGACGGCGTGGTCCGCGCGCACCTGCCGGTCACCGTCCGTGGGGACCGGCTCGGCGTGCTGTCGGTGACGCTGTCCGGCGGGGACCATGTGAAGGAGAGCCTGGGCGAGATCGCGGAGATCGCCGAAGTGCTCGGGCACGAGGTGGTCGTGGCCGAGCGGGACACCGACGTCTATCTTCAGGCCCGCCGCAGGGACCGGCTCACGCTCGCCGCCGAGATGCAGTGGCACCTGCTGCCCGGCCGCTCCTGCGCCCGGCCGGAGTATGAGCTGGGTGCTCAACTGGAGCCCGCCTACGCCATCTTCGGGGACAACTTCGACTGGTCCGCGACGGCAGACCGGCTCACGCTGTACGTCACCAACGGCATGGGTGAGGGCATAGAGGCCTCCCTGCTGACGAACCTGGCGATCAACGCGCTGCGCAACGCGCGGCGGGCCGGCATCCCCATCGCCGACCAGGCCGCCCTGGCCGACCAGGCGGTCTACGCCCACTACCGGGGCCGCAGCTATCTGTCGGTGCTGATGCTCGACTTCGAACTCGCCACCGGCCGCGTCCGGGCGGTGGACGCCGGCTCCCCTCGGCTGCTGCGGCTGCGCGGCGGGGCGGTCGAACGAGTCGCCTTCGAGGCCCAGCTTCCGCTGGGCATGTTCGAGGAGACCGACTACGTGGCACAGGAATTCCGGGCGGAGCCCGGCGACCGGCTCGTGTTCGTCAGCGACGGCGTCTACGACGTGGCCTCCCCGGGCGGGGAGGTCTACGGGGACGCCGCGCTGGCACGTGCGATCCTGGCCACCCGCCTGCTGCCCGCGGCCGAGGTGCCGCGCGCCATCCTCCGCGAGCTGACCGGCCACCGCGGCCGGCCGGCTCCGGACGACGACGCCCTCGTGGTGTGTCTGGACTGGCGTGGGCGATGATCCGGACGTGGGAAGGCCCCGTCCGGGGAAGGTGATCGCGTGTTGTTCGAGCCGCACGCCCGGAGCTAATGTTTGTCATACGGCAATAAATGGTTGAAGCTGAGCCGCTCGCCACGCCGCAGGAGCTTATGGAGAAGGAGACGATTCAGGTGCAGGAGCACGACGCGGCGGACGAGCCGGCGTCCCGGCAGGTGTCCGCCTTCCTCGGCCGTTCCCGGGAGCAGATCGCTCAGCGCTGGGCCGACGCGGCCCTGTTCCGCACGGTCTTCACCGTTTCCCGGGACGAGGCCGTGGAGGCCGGAAAGGCCGTGGTCGACGCCCTGGCCGAGGTCGCCGGTTCGGGACGGCTGGAGGACATCGCGGCGCCCGGCTTCGAGGGCGTGCGCGACCAGTTGGGGCGGATGGCCTCCTCGCGGGCCCGTACCGGACTGAACCCGGCGCAGATCGCCGACGAGGTCGCCGCGCTGCGCGAACCGGCCGTGGCACTGCTGCGCGACGGCTACGCCGACCCGGCCGATGCGCAGGCGGGTGATGCCGTGGTGGCGCTGACCGTGCTCATGGGTACGCTGCGGCTCGTGGTGATGGAGCGGGCGCTCAGCGCGGGTGAGGAGCTGATCGAACGCCAGCGGCAGCAGTTGCTGGAAGTGGCCACGCCGGTGGTCAAGCTGTGGGAGGGGACCGTCGCCGTACCGCTGATCGGCACCCTGGACAGCGCGCGCAGCCAGGTCGTGATGGAGAACCTGCTGGACGCGATCGTCGCCCAGCGCGCCCGGTTCGCCATCCTCGACATCACCGGTGTGCCCACCGTCGACTCGCTGGTGGCCCAGCACCTGATGAAGACGGTGGCGGCGGCCCGGCTGATGGGCGCCGAGTGCATCGTCTCCGGCATCCGGCCGGCGATCGCGCAGACGATCGTGCACCTCGGCATCGACCTCGGCTCCGTGCTCACCCGGGCCACCCTCGCCGACGCACTGGCCTACGCCATCACCCAGCACGACGCCGAGGGTTCGTCGCGTGCGGCGGCGGGAGCGAGCCCGCAGTGAGTGCCTCCGCCGACCCCGCAGCCCCGGTGCCCGTGCTGGCCCTCGGGGACGTGCTGCTCGTCTCCCTCCAGGGCGAGTTGCACGACGGCATGGCCGAGCAACTCCAGCAGGACATCACCCTGCGCATCGCGGGCAGCGGAGTCACCGGCGTGGTCATCGACATCTCCGGCGTGGACATGGTGGACTCCTTCCTCGGCCGAGTCCTGGCCGAGATCGCCTCCAGCGCCCGCCTGCTGGCCGCCCGTACGGTGCTGGCCGGCATGCGGCCCGCCGTGGCGATCACGCTGGTCGAGCTGGGGCTCACCCTGCCCGGTCTGCGCACCGCGCTGGACACCGAGCGCGCGCTGGAACTCCTCGGCCACCCGGCGGGCGGGGGGCACCCATGACGCCGGCCTCCCGCCCGGCGGCCACGGCCAGCCTGCCGATCGGATCGGACGCCGATCTGGCCTGGGTACGGCAGCAGGTGCGACAGGTCGGGTCCGAACTCGGGTTCGGACTGGTGCAGTTGACCAAGCTGGTCACCGCGGCGAGCGAACTCGCCCGGAACACCCTCGTCCACGGCGGCGGAGGACATGTGGAGATCACTCCGTTGGACAACGGGCACGACCGTGGGCTGCGGCTGTCGTTCGTCGACGCCGGTCCCGGCATCCGGGACGTGGAGATGGCCATGACGGACGGCTACACCACCGGTGGCGGCCTGGGCCTCGGCCTCAGCGGGGCCAAGCGCCTCGTCCACGAACTGGCCATCGACACCGCACCGGGCCGCGGCACCACCGTCACCGTCGTCGCCTGGAACTCCGTACTCCCCACGGCCCGTCCGGACACCGTATGAGCAGGGTGTGGGACATCCCCGTACACGACTCCACCCGGGTCCGGGACGTCCGCGTCGCCGCCGAGGCGGCCGGTGCCCGGGCCGGGCTCGACCCGCACCGCATCGCGGTGGCCTCCCTCGTGGCCACCGAACTCGCCACGAACCTCGTCAAGCACGCGGACGGCGGCCGTATCGTGATCAACCTCGTCGAACGTCCCGCGCCGGACGGGCCCGTGCCCTCGGTGCAGCTGGTCTCCCTCGACCACGGGCCCGGCATCACCGACGTCGAGGCCGCCCTGCGCGACGGCCACACCACCGCCACCACCTCCCTCGGCGCGGGCCTCGGCACCTGCCTGCGGATATCGAGCGACTTCGACCTGTACAGCGTCCGCGGCCGGGGCACCGTGGCGATCGCCCGTATCGACCGGACGCCTGCGGCCCGGCACCCGGTGCCCCCGTCCGGCCCCCGCGTGGGCGGCATCAACATCCCCCTCGCGCAGGCCGAGCACTCCGGCGACGCCTGGAGCTGGGTGCGCACCCCGACGGTGCTGACGCTGATGCTCGCCGACGGGCTCGGCCACGGGCTCAAGGCAGCCCAGGCCTCCGGTGCCGCGGTCGAGGAGCTGCACCGCTCCGGGCATCTGCCGCCGGTGGAGATCCTTCGGCTCCTCAACACCGCGCTGCGGCCCACCCGGGGGGCGGCCATCGCCATAGCGCAGCTGGACACCGACGCCGAACAGCTGCGGTTCGCCGGCATCGGCAACATCGGCGCCCGTCTGCACACCGGCGGCGACTGGCGGGCGCTCGTCTCCCACCCCGGCATCGTCGGCTCGCACTTCCCGGCCACCGTCCCCCAGCAGCAACTGGCCTGGCGGGCGGACAGCCTGCTCGTCCTGCACAGCGACGGACTGCCGAGCCGCTGGAGCCCGCCCGGCGACCCCGGCCTGCCGCACCACGACCCCGCTGTGGTGGCCGGGGCCATCCTGCGCGATGCCAGCAGCGCCGCCCGCCCCGTACGCGACGACACCAGTGTGGCCGTACTGGCCCCCGACAGCCGGACCCGCGCCCATGACCGCCGCCCCTGACACCTGGACCATCACCTCGGCCGCCGACGCCGCCCGGGCCCGCAGCGCGCTCGCCCGGCTCACCGAGCACGCCCCGGCCCTGGACCGGGCACGCTTCCTGACCGACCTCACCGCGCAACTGCGCCGCTGCCTCGAGGAGGGCGGCGCGGAACTCGTCCTCAGCACCCGGCACACCGACCGGCTCCAGATCGACGTGCACCCCACCGGGCGCCCCGCACGGCGGTTCACCCTCACCTGCCCCCAAGGGCCGGCCGCGAAAGGCACCGACGGCACGGACCTCGCCGACGCCCTGCTCACCGCGGACGAGGACGCGGGCGAACTGGTCGAGCAACTGCACGACGTCCGCCAGGAGCTGGACGGCCTGCAGGAGAAGCTCGACGGGCTGCGCCGGCAACAAAGCGCCCTGCAGGAGAAACTGGACGAGAAGGAGGCCCTGGTCCGCTTCCACCGCGAGGAGCTCCACGAGACCAACCAGGGCGTGCTGGCCCTGCACGCCGAACTGGACGCCGCCGCCCTCGCCCAGCGGGAACTCCTCGACGCCGAACGGGCCGCGCGCGCCGAGGCCGAGAGCGCGCGCCGGCTGCTGACTTTCCTGGCCGACGCCAGCGCCGTCGTGACCGCCTCGCTCGATCACGACGCCATCCTGCGCCGGCTGCCCGAGCTGCTCGTCCCCGAGTACGCCCGCGACGTCGACATCTGGCTCTTCGACGACGAGCAGGGGCCCCGCAGCGGTGGCCGCCCCGCCGCCGCCGTGACCGCCGCCCGCACCAGCCGCCCCCAGCACGCCGCGGGCCACCCCGGCGGCCTGCCCGGCGTCGACGACCTCCCGGCCTCCGTACTGGCCCCGGACCGGCCACTGCTGTGCATCCCGCTCACCGCGCACCGCATGCTGGGCGTGCTGACGCTGACCGCGCCCGGCCCCCGCTTCGACCCGGACACCTCCGTCATGCTGGTCGAACTCGCCCGCCGGATCGCCATCGCCCTGGACCACGCCCGCCGCTACGAGCAGCACCGCGACATCGCCGAGGCCCTGCAACGCGCCCAGCTCACCGAGCTGCCCGAGGTCGAGGGCGTCACCCTGGCGGCCCGCTACCTGCCCGCCACCCGCGGACTCAACATCGGCGGCGACTGGTACGACGCCTTCCCGCAGCCCGACGGCAGCCTGCTCGCGGTGATAGGGGACGTCACGGGGCACGGACTGCGGGCGGCCGTGATGATGGGCCAGTTGCGCACCGCGCTGCGCGCGTACGCCGTGGAGGGCGACGGGCCCGCCCGGATCCTCACGCGGCTGCACCACATGCTCCGCCACCAGGAGCCCGACCTGTACGCCACCGCGGTCGTCGCCCGCTTCCGGCCCGGCGACCCGGCCCTCGTGTGGGCCTCCGCCGGACACCCGCCCCTCGTGGTGCGCGAACCGGACGGCGCGGTGCGGGTCCTGGACGCCAAGCCCGGCATCATGCTGGGCGTTCCCATCCCGTACGAGTACCAGGAGCACGCCGTCGACCTGCCCCCCGGCTCGACGCTCGCGCTGTACACCGACGGCCTGGTCGAGCGGCGGGCCCTCGGTATCGACCCCGGCATCGACCGGCTCTCCGCGACGCTGGCCGCGCTCAGCGGGACGGAGCTGGAGCGCGACCTGGACGCCTCCGCCGAATCCCTGCTCAAGCCGATGCTGCACGATTCCGAACGCGACGACGACGTCTGCATGCTGCTGTGCCACACCACCCGCACGCCGCTCCCGGTGCCGGTGCCGTCCCCCAGATCGAACCGCGGCGCCGCCCGGACGGGTACGGCGGACCGGCCTCTGCCACGCTAGGCACCGACGGACCTACTTGCCGGACGTCGCGTCACCGGGCAGCGGTGCCCGCCCCGTCCGGGTGCCCAGGAAGGCCCGCAGCCCCCGGCTGAGTGCGTCCCGCTCGGCCGGCTCCATCCCCGCCAGCGCCACCCCCAGCGCCTGTGCCCGCCGATCGGCCACATCGCCGAGCACATGCCGCCCGTGCGCCGTCAGACTCAGCCGCACCTCACGCCGCTTGTGCGGATGCAGGGCCCGCTCCAGCAGCCCCGCGGCCTCCAGCCGGTCGCACAGCCGGCTGGCCGTCGGCAGTCCTATGTCCAACCGCTCCGCCAGCCCCGTCAGATTCAGCCCCGGCGCCACCTCCAGCGCCCGCAACGCCCGAAGCTGGTGCAGCGACAACCGCAGCACCGCCCCCTGCGCCGCCAGCGACCACAGGTCCGCCAGACTTTCCACGGCGTCGGCGATCTCCGGCGCGACGGCCTGCGGACCGTCGCCCGAACCCTTCGCCCGATCGTCGCCGGGGCCGCCGAGGTAGGTCACGAAAACATCACTTTCAGTAAGCTCCGGGCATGTGAAAGTCACCCTCTCAGACGCTGTACCCGAAGGGGGCGAGGACATACAGCCCGGTGCCGGTCCATCCGATGGTCGTTGCCGGAGCGAAGGGGGCAGGGGAGTTGCTCCATCCGCACGCTTTGTCTTGTTCGCGTGGATTGCCCAACCTCCGTCGAACGCGACCGCGTCGAGCGGCCGCGGCGGCCGGGGCGTGGACACCCGGACGCCGGCTGCGGGAGGTCACCCTCCTGTCGGCCGACCCCGAGGCGCGCGCCGCCACGGTCGCGGGGGTACCGGCCAGGCTGTCGCGGCGCGCCCTCTCCGGCTCCGGTCTCGGCCTGGCGACGGCCCCCGGCAGATCGCCCGCGCGCACGACGCCGACCTCACGGCCGAGCACGCGCCCGGCGGGGGCGCGCTGTTCCGCCTGCGGACAGCGGCCCCGGGCGCGGAGCGGGAGCCCTGACCCCGCGCCCGCACCGGCGCCGGACCGCTCAGCCCTGCTGCCCGCTGATGTTGACCATCCAGGCCACCTGGAACCGGTCCCGGCACATGCCGAAGACGTCGCCCCACATCTGCTTCTCCAGCGGCACGGTCACGGTGCCGCCGGCCGACAACTTCTCCCAGTAGCCGCGCAGCTCGGCCTCGTCCTCGCCGCTGAGGCTGATCGAGTACGCGTTGCCGCGGCTGTAGTCCTCGCCGGGCGGGGTGCCCGCGCCCATCAGGGTGAACCCGCTCGGCGACTCCAGCATGCCGTGCATGATCTTGTCGGCGTCGGGGGCGCCCGACGCGCCGCCGATCTCGGCGTAGGTGCTGAGCTCCAGGGTGCCGCCGAAGACCTCCTTGTAGAACTCCATCGCCTGGCGGGCGTCGCCTTCGAAGACGAGATAGGGGTTGAGTCGCGAAGCCATGAGAACCTCCCGAAGGGAGCGGACGGTCGTTGCTCCGCACCCTGGCCGGGGCCACCGGCAACGGCCCGCCGCACACGATCGCCCGCTGCTTCGTCGTCGCCGACCGTGTCGCTGTTCGGCCGAACGGGTGACATGGCGTAAGAATTGGCTGGTGCAGGCGATGAAGGCGACGCAGATCGGGGGGAGCCGGTGAACAGCCACGATGTCACCGATGAACAGTGGGAAGGGCTCGCCCAGGTCGTGCCGTTGCGGGGCCGCGACGCCTGGCCGTCCGCGGTGGACCACCGTGCGCGGCCGGAGGCGCCGACCGAGGCCCGCCGTCGTTTCGTCGTGCTGCGCGTCAACGTCTTCGGGGACGCGCGTGAGGTCGCCGAGACCCTGATGGCCGGCGTCCCGGTCCTGCTCGACCTCACCGGAGCGGAGACGGAGGTCGCCAAGCGGGTCCTGGACTTCAGCACCGGCGTCGTCTTCGGCCTGTCCAGCGGCATGCACCGCGTCGACCGCAACGTGTTCCTGCTGACCCCGCCCGGGACCGAGGTCCAGGGACTGATGGAGGGGGCGGGGGTCCCGGGAGTGTGAAGGCGCCCGGGGGACGCGGGGGCGCGCGGGGGAGCGCGGCGGCAGAGGGTGCCGTCGCTCGATCGTAGGAAGGTCCGGCGGGCGGAACGGTTCGGCCCTCCCGCGGTCTCCTACGGTCCGGACATGACCGCACCCCCCACCACCGCCACGCTCCGCACGACCCCCCACCCGCCGGCCCCGGGATGTCCGGAACGGCCGTGCGTCACGGAGTTGCGGCTGTCCGCCTTCGCAGGGCACCGCGGCGCCGTGTTCCCGCTCGGGCCGTGCACGCTGCTCGCCGGGCCGAGCGGCTCCGGCAAGACGACCGCGCTGCGGGCGTACGAGGCGCTGGCCAGGCTCGGCGGCGGAGCTCAGCTCGACGAGGTGTTCTGGGACCCGGCCGCCTGTGTGCCGGAGCGGGCGCGGCCGGACGCCCAGCGGCGGCGCGGCTTCCGGATCGGCTGTACGGCGGACGGCCCCGAGGGCCCGGTACGGCTCGACCTCGCCGTGCAGGCCGAGCCGGAACTGCGCGTCGTCGGTGAGCGGTTGACCTCCGGACGCCGCGTGCTGCTGGAGACCGCGCTGCGCGATCCGGGACGGCGTGCCGTGCAGGCCGCATGGCACAACGGGGGATCGGTGCCGGTGACGCGGGCCCCGCTCCCCGACGACCGGCTCGGCACCGCGCTGCTGCCGTTACGGGTGGCGGGCAAGACCGACGGGCAGCGGCAGGTGCTCGCCGCCGCCGAACAGATGGTGGTGGCCCTGCGTTCGGTCTTCGCCTGCGATCCGCTGCCCGGGCGCATGCGCGCCCCGGCGCCAGCCGGCTCGGGACGCCTGCTCGCCGGCTGCGACAACCTCGCCGGCGTGCTGTGGCGCACCCGCGAGGAGTGCGCGCGGCGGCACGGGCTGTTCGTCGCGGCGGTACGGGCCGGCTGTGCCGGGACGGTCACGGACGTACTCGCCGAGGCGACGGCCGACGGCACGATCCGGGGGAGCCTCGACCGCGGCGACGGGCACCGGACCGGGTTCGGGCGGCTGGGGGACGGGGAGCTGCGGTACCTCGCGCTCGCCCTGGTGCTGCTCACCGGTCCCGCCGTCCTGGAGGTCGACCCGGCAGGCGAGGTGCCGGCCGCGCTGCAGACGCTGACCGTGCTCGCCGACGGCTTCGACCGCGCGCTGGACGTGCCGCAGCGCACCGAACTGCTGCGGCTGGCGGCCCGGATGGGGGAGCGCGGCCACATCCGCTGGGTCGGCGCGGTGAGCGACGCCTCGTGGGCGGCGGGGGAGGACGGGATCACGGTGGTACACCTGGAGCCGTGACAGCACAGCCCGAACATCCCGAAGCGCCGGATCTCGCCACCCTTCAGCGCCGGCTCGCCGCGTTCGCCGCCGCGCGCAACTGGCAGCCGTACCACACGCCCAAGAACCTGGTCGCCGCGCTGAGTGTCGAGGCCTCCGAACTCGTCGAGATCTTCCAGTGGTTGACGCCCGAGGAGTCGGCCGGGGTCATGGCCGAGCCGGGCACCGCGCACCGTGTCAGGGACGAGGTCGCCGACGTGCTGGCGTATCTGCTCCAGTTGTGCGAGGTGCTCGGCATCGATCCGCTGGCCGCGCTCGCCGCGAAGATCGACCGCAACGAGGAGAGGTTCCCGGCGCCGGAGGGACCGTGAGGCCCCCGGCCGACCGGTGAGGGAAGCACTCCGCTTTCACTCTGTGTAAGTGAAATCCGAACTGAATCCGAATTGTTGTCCACAGATTTCGGTCTTCCACTGGCTTTTCGTCTCAGGCGACCTCACGCTGGGTAGTGAACAAGGGAGTTGGGTCAGACGTGCGGAGAGAGCGCGTCGGGACAGACGGGGGCAGCGCATGGACGCGGTGCGACTCATCCTGACGAGCAGGCGGGCCCTGGCAGGAGGCGGTGAGGTTTCCGAGATCATGACGGAGGTGTGGCAGGCGCAGGCGCTCGCCCAGGCGATCGGCAGCCGCCTCGCGGTCTCCGGACCGCCCGAACTACGCGGTGAGGCGCTGGGGTTGACCGAGCTGGCGGGCCGCGGCTGCGGCGTGCTGGACACCCCGGAGCTGGCCCTCGGTGAGCTGCGCGCGGCCCAGCTCACCGAACTGGGCGACGCCCGCCAGGCCCTGCTCCACCTGGGCGGCCTGCTCGGCGAGGTGGGCATCGCGCTGGTCGGCATCACCTGCGCCGCCCCGGACGAGGGGACGTACTGGCAGTGCATGGAAGCCATCGACGCGGCGGACGAGTCGAGAGACCGCGTCCGGGAGATGCTCCGCAAACTGACCGCCCGCGAACAGGCCGTACCGGCACGGGAGGCCGGCTAGCGTTCAGCGACGGCGGCGGCTCCTCCGACGCGGCGCTTCCCGCGTCCTGCGGCCGGAGGCCACGACACGGCGCCGATTCACCGGCCTGGCAGGGGGAAGACCCGATCCCGACACGCCCGGCCGACGTCCCAACCCCTCAGACCACCCCGCCCCCTCAAACCACCCCGCCCCCTCAGACCACTCTCAAACCACCCCCGCTCCCTCAGGCGGCTCAACCCCCCGCTCCTCCACCGCCGGGTGGGCCGATCTCTGCGGGCCCGCTGCCTGCAGGTCCGCGTCCAGGGCCGACAGGTCCGCGTTCAGCGCCGCCATCAGCTCCTCCATCTGCTGCAGCAGCCCCTTCGGCCGGGCCTCGCCCCCGCCCTGCTGCGGCACGGTCTCCTCGGACATGACGGCCTCCTCGGCCCTGGGCCCCCCGGGAGGGCCGATGCGGTGTCGCCCGGCGTCGACCGGCCGGTGCGGGCGCCGGGCGGGCCGGCTCCGCCCGAGCCAACGATCACCACCGGGGCGGGTCACCGGCACGGGCGCGCACCCGCGCACGGCGTTGACGTATTTCACCCTCGGCGGGGAAACGGCCACGCCGTGCGCGACGGGCACACGGACCGACGCGGTGCCCGTCCGCCCGTGCGAACAGGCAGGATGGAGACATGGATCTTCGAATTTTCACCGAGCCCCAGCAGGGGGCGACCTACGACACCCTGCTCACCGTCGCGAAGGCCACCGAGGACCTGGGCTTCGACGCCTTCTTCCGTTCCGACCACTACCTGAAGATGGGCTCCGGAGACGGCCTGCCCGGTCCCACCGACGCCTGGATCACCCTCGCCGGACTGGCCCGTGAGACCAAGCGCATCCGGCTCGGCACGCTGATGACCGCCGGCACCTTCCGGCTGCCCGGCGTGCTCGCCATCCAGGTCGCGCAGGTCGACCAGATGTCCGGCGGCCGGGTCGAACTCGGCCTGGGAGCAGGCTGGTTCGAGGACGAGCACAAGGCGTACGGCATCCCCTTCCCGAAGGAGAAGTTCGGCCGCCTGGAGGAGCAGCTGGAGATCGTCACCGGGCTGTGGGCCACGGAGCCCGGCCGCACGTTCGACTTCCACGGCACCTACTACGACCTCAAGGACTCGCCCGCGCTGCCCAAGCCCGTGCAGCCGAAGATCCCCGTCCTCGTCGGCGGCCACGGCGCGACGCGCACGCCCAAGCTGGCCGCGAAGTTCGCCGACGAGTTCAACATGCCGTTCGCCTCCGTCGAGGACAGCGAGCGCCAGTTCGGCCGGGTCCGCGCCGCCGCCGAGGAGGCCGGCCGCAAGGGCGACGACCTCGTCTACTCCAACGCCCTCGTCGTCTGTGTCGGCAGCAACGACCAGGAGGTCGCCCGCCGCGCCGCCGCGATCGGCCGCGAGGTGGAGGAGCTGAAGCTCAACGGCCTGGCGGGTTCCCCGGCAGAGGTCGTCGACAAGATCGGCCGCTACGCCGCCATCGGCTCCCGGCGCATCTACCTCCAGGTGCTGGACCTCGGCGACCTGGACCACCTGGAGCTGATCTCCGCCCAGGTCCAGACGCAGCTGCCGTAGGGCGCGCAGCCGGCCGGCCCCGCCGCCGCGTGCGTCACCCGGTCCGCCCTTGTTTGCGTGTCCTCAGCTCGGTCGCGTAGCCCGCGCCGACGGCGAGGAAGGCGGAGGACAGAGCGAGGAACGCGACGGCGGGGTTGACGTAGCCCGGAACGCCGGCCGGGTAGCTCTCACCCGTCTTGGTGTGGCAGACCAGCCGGATCGGGACCACCCGCACGTCGGCGCGCAGCGTCACGGCGGCCTTCTGCGGTCCTCCGGCCGCGAGACAGGGGCGGATCGGTGCGGACCCCGTACCACCGTCCTCGGCCTCCAGCAGGCCGCCGAACACATGCAGCGCCCCCCACGTGTACAGCGCGGCGGCCGCCGCTCCGGCGAGGGCGGCGAGCGAGCGGAGCCGCGCGGCGGTGTCCGCCCGCCGGACGCCGTGCGCGGACAGGGTGCCGAAACCGTAGCCGCACAGGCCGAACGCGGTGACCGCGCCGACGATGATCAGGAGCAGGAGCAGGAACGCGTCGCCCATCAGCCCACCGGCCTGTCCGGCTGCCGCCCCTGCTCGTCCCGCTGCCAGGCGCCCACCCCGAGCTGCCCCGTCGTCCCCAGATCCAGCTCCGGGACCACCGTCACGGGCGCGGCGCCGGGCTTCACCCAGGTGCGCACGTAGGGGGCGTCGACGGCCTCGCCGAACTGCGTGGTGTTGCGCCAGACCAGACCTGCCCAGGCACGCTCGCCGGGAGCCAGGGCCAGCGCCCGCGGCGGGGCGTCGGCTCCCGTGCCGGTGGCGATGGCGTCCCCGCCCTCAAGGATCCGGACCCCGTCCACGGGCCGGTGCTCCTCGTCGAGGATCTGCAGCTCCGGGTAGCCGTCGAGCAGGTACGGCTGGGTGCCGCAGTTCTCCAGGTGCAGTCCCACGACGCGCAGTCCCATGGCGGCATCGCCCCGATCGGCGTAGACCCGCACCCCCGAGTCCGGGCAGGGACCTGTCTCGGAGGGGGCCTCGTCGGCGGGCACGCTGCGGACCTTGGAGACCGACACGCGTTCCCCGTCGGCCATGGCGACGGTGCGCCGTACCGGCCGCCCCGGCTCGACCGACGCCACCGACTCGTCCACGGTGGACAGTGCCGCGCCGGTCTCCGAGGCGAACGTGAAGGAGACGGTGTACGTGAAGGCCTCGGTGCCTTCGTGGGTGACCTCGAACGCGACGCGGTCGCACGCGGCGCCGGTCCGGCCGGTGATCCTGACTCCGTCCCGCTCCGTCCACGTCGGGTCGGCGGGACAGGGGGAGGCCGAGGCGGGGCCCGGCGCACCGGCCTGCTGGGTGCCGCACGCGGTGAGCAACAGCAGGGCGCAGACAGGGAGATGGAGGGGGCGCATCCGCCGAGTCGATCAGCACCGGCCCCGCAGATCTGTGACGGAGGCCACTCCTCCGGTCACAGCACTGTCACAGCCGCACCCCGGCCGAGCGGAAAAATCCCAGGTGACCCGGCACCGTTGCCGATACGTTGGCAGGGACCCGCGGGCACACATACCCGCACTTCAGACCCTTTCGAGGCAACCACCGTGTTCCTGACGATCAGTACCACCGGCACCCCTGAACGCCCCGCCACCGACCTCGGGTTCCTGCTGCACAAGCATCCCGGCAAGGCGCAGGCGTTCTCCACCTCCTACGGCACGGCACACGTCCTCTACCCCGAGGCGGACGCCGAGCGCTGCACGGCGGCGCTGCTGCTGGAGGTGGACGCGGTGGCACTGGTCCGGCGCGGCAAGGGCAAGGGCCGGGGCGGCGCACCCGACGCGGCCCTCGCGCAGTACGTCAACGACCGCCCGTACGCGGCCTCCTCCCTGCTCGCCGTGGCGCTCAGCGCCGTCTTCTCCAGCGCGATGCGCGGGGTGTGCGACGCCCGCCCCGAACGCGCCGCCGCGCCGCTGCCGCTGCGGGTCGGGATACCCGCGCTGCCGGCCCGCGGCGGACCCGCCCTCGTGCGCGCGCTCTTCGAGCCGCTCGGGTGGACGGTGACGGCCGAACCGGTCCCGCTGGACGCCGAGTTCCCGCAGTGGGGCGACTCGCGGTACGTGCGTCTGGTGCTGGAGTCCGAGGCGCTGACCCTCGCCGCCGCCCTGCGCCACCTGTACGTCCTGCTCCCGGTCCTGGACGACGCCAAGCACTACTGGGTCTCCTCGGACGAGGTGGACAAGCTGCTGCGGGCCGGTGAGGGCTGGCTGTCCAGCCACCCGGAGCAGAAGCTGATCACCAGCCGGTACCTCTCGCGCCGCTGGTCGCTCACCCGCCAGGCCATGGAGCGCCTCGAACTGGTGCGGCTGGCCGAGACCGACGACAGCGAGATCGAGGAGATCGACAACGCGGTCGAGGCGGAGACGGAGGAGGCCGGGAAGCCGGCGCCGCTCGCCGTGCAGCGGCGGGAGGCGATCGTGGCCGCGCTCCACGAGTCGGGTGCCGCCCGGGTCCTCGACCTCGGCTGCGGGCAGGGCCAGTTGGTGCAGACGCTGCTCAAGGACGTCCGCTTCACGGAGATCGTCGGCGTCGACGTGTCGATGCGCGCGCTCACCATCGCCTCCCGACGGCTGAAGCTCGACCGCATGGGGGAGCGGCAGGCGGCACGCGTGAAGCTGTTCCAGGGCTCGCTCGCCTACACGGACAAGCGGCTGGGAGGCTATGACGCCGCCGTGCTCAGCGAGGTGATCGAGCACCTCGACCTGCCCCGGCTGCCCGCCCTGGAGTACGCCGTGTTCGGTGCCGCCCGCCCCCGCACGGTCCTCGTGACCACCCCGAACGTCGAGTACAACGTCCGCTGGGAGACCCTCCCCGCCGGACACGTCCGGCACGGCGACCACCGCTTCGAGTGGACGCGCGCCGAGTTCCGCCGGTGGGCCGGGTCCGTCGCCGAACGGCACGGCTACGAGGTCGGATTCCGGCCGGTCGGACCGGAGGACCCCGAGGTGGGGCCACCCACCCAGATGGCCGTGTTCACGATGACCGGCACCGCGAAGGAGGAGAAGGCCGCATGACCGTCGACACCCCCGGGCGTACCCTGCCCGTCACCGACCTCTCCCTCGTGGTCCTCGTCGGTGCCTCCGGCTCCGGCAAGTCCACCTTCGCCCGCCGGCACTTCGCACCCACCGAGGTCATCTCCTCCGACTTCTGCCGTGGCCTGGTCTCCGACGACGAGAACGACCAGAGCGCCACCCGGGACGCCTTCGACGTCCTGCACTACATCGCGGGCAAGCGTCTCGCCGCCGGCCGCCGCACGGTCGTCGACGCGACCAGCGTGCAGCCGGACGCCCGGCGGCAGTTGATCGAGCTGGCCCGGCAGTACGACGTGCTGCCCATCGCCATCGTGCTCGACGTGCCCGAGGAGGTGTGCGCCGAACGCAACGCGGCCCGCACCGACCGCGCCGACATGCCGCGCCGGGTGATCCAGCGGCACATCCGCGAACTCCGCCGCTCCCTGCGCCACCTGGAGCGCGAGGGCTTCCGCAAGGTGCATGTCCTGCGCGGAGTGGCGGAGGCCGAGAACGCCACCGTTGTCACCGAGAAGCGCTTCAACGACCTCACCCACCTCACCGGCCCGTTCGACATCATCGGCGACATCCACGGCTGCGCGGCCGAACTGGAGTCGCTGCTGGGCAAGTTGGGTTACGCCGACGGGGTGCACCCCGAGGGCCGTACCGCGGTCTTCGTCGGCGACCTCGTCGACCGCGGCCCGGACAGCCCGGGTGTGCTGCGCCGCGTGATGTCGATGGTGAAGTCCGGCAACGCGCTCTGCGTGCCCGGCAACCACGAGAACAAGTACGGGCGCCACCTGCGCGGCCGCAAGGTCCAGCAGACGCACGGGCTCGCCGAGACCGTGGCGCAGATGGAGGGCGAGAGCGAGGAGTTCAAGCGGGAGGTCCGGGAGTTCATCGACGGGCTGGTCAGCCACTACGTCCTTGACGGCGGCAGGCTGGTGGTCTGCCACGCGGGGCTGCCGGAGAAGTACCACGGCCGTACCTCCGGCCGGGTCCGCAGTCACGCCCTGTACGGCGACACCACCGGCGAGACCGACGAGTTCGGACTGCCGGTGCGTTACCCGTGGGCGGAGGACTACCGGGGCCGGGCGGCCGTGGTGTACGGCCACACCCCGGTTCCGGAGGCCACCTGGCTGAACAACACGATCTGCCTGGACACCGGTGCCGTCTTCGGCGGCAAGCTCACCGCGCTGCGCTGGCCGGAGCGGGAACTGGTCGACGTACCGGCGGAGCGCGTCTGGTACGAGCCGGTCAAACCGCTGCGGAGCGAGGCGCCGGGCGGGCAGGACGGGCGTCCGCTGGACCTGGCGGACGTGCACGGCCGGCGGGTCGTGGAGACCCGGTACGCCGGGCGGATCTCCGTGCGGGAGGAGAACGCGGCGGCGGCCCTCGAGGTCATGAGCCGCTTCGCGGTCGACCCGCGGTTGCTGCCGTATCTCCCGCCGACGATGGCCCCGACGGCCACCTCCCGTGTCGAGGGCTATCTGGAGCACCCGGTGGAGGCCTTCGGGCAGTACCGGGAGGACGGGGTCGCGCGGGTCGTGTGCGAGGAGAAGCACATGGGGTCGCGGGCGGTGGCGCTGGTGTGCCGGGACGCGGAGGCGGCGCGGAAGCGGTTCGGCGTGGACGGGCCCACGGGCGCGCTCTACACCCGGACCGGCCGCCCGTTCTTCGACGAGGGGCCGGTCACCGAGGAGATCCTCGGACGGCTGAGGTCGGCGGCCGAGTCGGCGGGCCTGTTCGCGGAACTGGACACGCAGTGGCTGCTGCTCGACGCGGAGCTGATGCCGTGGTCGCTGAAGACGTCCGGGCTGCTGCGCAGTCAGTACGCGGCGGTCGGCGCCGCCTCCGGGGCGGTGTTCCCGGGTGCGGTGGCCGCCCTGGAGGGCGCCGCGGCCCGTGGCGTCGACGTCGGCGGTCTGCTGGACCGCCAGCGGGAACGGGCCGCGGACGCGGCGGCGTTCACCGAGGCGTACCGGCGCTACTGCTGGCCCACGGAAGGCCTGGACGGCGTACGCCTCGCCCCCTTCCAGATCCTGGCCGTGCAGGGCCGCAGCCTCGCCGCCCTGCCGCACGACGAGCAACTCGCCCTGCTCGACCGCCTCGTCGAGCACGACGGCACCGGCCTTCTGCAGACCACGCGGCGGCTGTACGTCGACACCGGTGACCCCGAGTCGGTCCGGGCCGGCGTCGACTGGTGGCTGGAGATGACCGGCCGGGGCGGCGAGGGCATGGTGGTCAAGCCTGTCGGCGCGGTGGTGCGCGACGAGCGGGGGCGCATGGTGCAGCCCGGCATCAAGTGCCGGGGCCGTGAGTACCTGCGGATCATCTACGGCCCCGAGTACACCCGTCCGGACAATCTGGCCCGCCTGCGCTCGCGGTTCCTGAACCACAAGCGGTCGCTGGCGCTGCGCGAGTACGCGCTCGGCCTGGAGGCCCTGGACCGGCTGGCCGAGGGCGAGCCGCTGTGGCGGGTGCACGAGGCGGTGTTCGGGGTGCTGGCGCTGGAGTCGGAGCCGGTGGACCCGCGGCTGTAGCCGCCCGTGGCCGGTGGGCCGGACCGTGTCCCGAACGCGGTCCGGCCCGCTGCCGTGGGGCGGCCTGCCGAAAGAGGGGGTGAACAGGCGCGCGAATGGTCAGGATGGAGGCATGGGATTCCATGTCGACTCCGAGGCCGGGCGGCTGCGCCGCGTCATCCTGCACCGGCCGGATCTGGAGCTCAAAAGGCTCACCCCCAGCAACAAGGACGCCCTCCTCTTCGACGACGTCCTCTGGGTGCGCCGCGCGCGTGCCGAGCACGACGGGTTCGCCGACGTGCTGCGCGACCGCGGTGTCACCGTCCACCTGTTCGGCGAGCTGCTCGTCGAGGCCCTGGAGATCCCGGCGGCCCGCGCGCTCGTCCTGGACCGGGTCTTCGACGAGAAGGAGTACGGCCCGCTGGCCACCGACCATCTGCGGGCGGCCTTCGAGGCCCTGCCCACCCGGGAGCTGGCCGAGGCGCTGGTCGGCGGGATGACCAAGAGGGAGTTCCTGGACGCGCACGCGGAGCCGACCTCGGTGCGCTTCCACGTCATGGACCTCGACGAGTTCCTGCTCCAGCCGCTGCCGAACCATCTCTTCACCCGCGACACCTCCGCCTGGATCTACGACGGCGTCTCCATCAACGCCATGCGCTGGCCGGCCCGGCAGCGTGAGACCGTGCACTTCGAGGCGATCTACCGGCACCACCCGCTGTTCCGTGACGAAAGGTTCCACCTCTGGTCCGAGGGGCAGGCCGACTACCCGTCGACCATCGAGGGCGGGGACGTACTCGTGATCGGCAACGGCGCCGTGCTCATCGGGATGAGCGAACGGACCACCCCGCAGGCCGTCGAGATGCTGGCGCACAAGCTGTTCGCCGCGGGCTCCGCCGAGACGATCGTGGCCCTCGACATGCCCAAGCGGCGTGCCCTGATGCACCTCGACACCGTGATGACCATGGTCGACGGCGATGTGTTCACCCAGTACGCCGGGCTCGGCATGCTCCGCTCGTACACCATCGAGCCGGGGGTGGGCGAGAAGGAGCTGAAGGTCACCGACCACCCGCCGGAGCACATGCACCGCGCGATCGCCGCCGCGCTCGGGCTGAGCGAGATCCGGGTCCTCACCGCCACCCAGGACGTGCACGCGGCCGAGCGTGAGCAGTGGGACGACGGCTGCAACGTGCTCGCCGTCGAACCGGGTGTGGTCGTCGCTTACGAGCGGAACTCCACCACCAACACGCATCTGCGCAAACAGGGCATCGAGGTGATCGAGATCCCGGGCAGTGAGCTGGGGCGGGGACGAGGGGGCCCGCGCTGCATGAGCTGTCCCGTCCAGCGGGACGCTGTATAGAAATTCTGAACTTCGTATAGACTTTCAGCGCCCTGTTCCTGTCCCTGTATTTCTGGAGCGCCCCCATGGCGACAGTCCCGACCGCTCTCGCGGGCCGCCACTTCCTCAAGGAGCTCGACTTCACCGAGCAGGAGTTCCTCGGCCTGATCGAGCTGGCCGCCGAGCTGAAGGCCGCGAAGAAGGCGGGGACCGAGACCCGGTATCTGCGGGGCCGCAACATCGCGCTGATCTTCGAGAAGACCTCGACGCGCACCCGCTGCGCGTTCGAGGTGGCCGCGGCGGACCAGGGCGCCTCGACGACGTACCTCGACCCCTCAGGTTCGCAGATGGGCCACAAGGAGTCGGTCAAGGACACCGCGCGCGTGCTCGGCCGGATGTTCGACGGGATCGAGTACCGGGGGGACAGCCAGGCGAAGGTGGAGGAGCTGGCCGCCTTCGCCGGTGTACCCGTCTTCAACGGCCTCACCGACGACTGGCACCCCACCCAGATGCTCGCCGACGTCCTCACCATGTCCGAGCACGGCCCCGGTCCGCTGACGGAGACCGCTTTCGCCTACCTCGGCGACGCCCGCTTCAACATGGGCAACTCCTACCTGGTCACCGGCGCCCTGCTCGGCATGGACGTACGGATCGTCGCACCCAGGTCCTACTGGCCCGCCCAGGAGGTCGTGGATCGCGCCCGCGCGCTCGCCGGCACCAGCGGCGCGCGGATCACCCTCACCGAGGACGTGGGCGAGGGCGTCCGCGGCGCCCACTTCGTCGCCACCGACGTCTGGGTCTCCATGGGCGAGCCCAAGGAGGTGTGGGACGAGCGCATCACCGCGCTCGCCCCGTACGCCGTGACCATGGACGTGCTGCGCGCCACCGGCGAGCCGGACGTGAAGTTCCTGCACTGTCTGCCCGCCTTCCACGACCTGGGGACCGAGGTCGGCCGCGAGATCCACGAGAGGCACGGGCTGGACTCCCTGGAGGTCACCGACGAGGTCTTCGAGTCCGCCCACTCGGTCGTCTTCGACCAGGCCGAGAACCGGCTGCACACCATCAAGGCGGTGCTGGTCGCCACCCTGGCCTGAGCGGCACGTGTCCTGACCTTGCCTGATCAGGCCTTATGCTGACCGGCGGCCCGGAGCCACCCTTTCCGCGGCCGCCCTGCGCCCCATCCGGGCGCACCCCGTCCCCCCAGAAACGAGCACCACCCGCATGCCCCGCATCAAGTCCCCCGCCCTCCTGGTGGCCGAATCCGGCGCCGACCGCGAGGGCCACGGCCTCAAGCGCACGATGGGCCTGTTCCAGCTCATCTGCTTCGGTGTCGGCGCGATCGTCGGCACCGGCATCTTCGTCGGCCTGTCCGACTCGGTCGCCCAGGCCGGTCCCGCCGTCGTCGTCTCCTTCGTGCTGGCCGCGATCACCTGCGTGTTCACCGCGTTCGCCTTCGCCGAGCTGGGCGGCGCGATCCCGGTCTCCGGCTCCTCGTACTCCTTCGCCTACGCCGGGCTCGGCGAGACCACCGCCTTCCTGGTCGGCTGGAGCCTGCTGCTGGAGTACGGCGTCTCGGTCTCCGCCGTCGCCGTCGGCTGGAGCCAGTACGTCAACGAACTCCTGGACAGCCTCGTCGGCCTCCAGCTGCCCGCCGCGCTCTCCGCGAGCCCCGGCGACGGCGGCGTGGTGAATCTGCCGGCCGTCCTGGTCATCGCCATGGCCGCGGTGCTGCTGGTGCGCGGCGTGCGGGAGAGCGCCCGGGCGACGGCCGCGATGGCCGTGCTCAAGCTGGCCATCCTCGTCGCCTTCTGCGCGATCGGCTTCAGCGCGTTCCAGGACGGCAATCTGATGCCGTTCGCCCCGGCGGGGCTGGCCGGCATCGGCGCGGGCACGACCGCCGCCTTCTTCTCGTACATCGGCTTCGACGCGATCACCACCGCCGGTGAGGAGGCGAAGAACCCGCGCCGGGACATCCCGGTGGCGATCCTCGTCTGCATCGGCCTGGTCACCCTGCTGTACTGCGCGGTCGCGCTCGCCGCGATCGGCGCCGTCGGCGGCGACGCGGTCGGCGGCCGGCCCGCCGCGCTGTCCTACGTCGTCGACCGGGTCACCGGCTCCGGGATCGGCGGCGGGATCATCGCCTTCGGTGCGGTCGTCGCGATCGCCTCGGTGGTGCTCGCGGTGATGTACGGCCAGAGCCGCATCCTGATGTCGATGTCCCGGGACGGACTCGTCCCGCGCGTCTTCGAGAAGGTCTCGCCCCGCACGGCCACGCCGGTGGCCGGCACCCTGATCATCGCGATCGTCTTCGCGGTTCCGGCGGCCTTCTCGTCACTGGACTCGGTGGTCAACCTGTGCACCATCGGCACGCTCGCCGTCATGGCCGCCGTCAACGTCGCGGTGATCGCCCTGCGCCGCCGCGAGCCGGATCTGCCCCGCACCTTCCGGGTGCCGCTGTACCCCGTGGTGCCGCTGCTGGGCGTCGGCTTCTGCCTGTACCTGATGTACGAGACGGGCTGGACGACCTGGGTGCAGTTCGCGGTGTTCCTCGCCGTGGGGCTCCTGGTGTACCTCGGCTACGGGCGCCGCAACTCCCGGATGGCCCAGGTCACGACGCCGGACGCGGCCGGCACCGAGGCTGGCGCTGACGCGGTACGACAGGGAGTCTGAACCACACCGCCTTGCCGGACTCGGTGGGGCGGTGACCGCAGGACGCGCTCAGCGTGCGGATCAGCAGCAGGCCCCGCCCGTGTTCCTGCCACGGGTCGGGCTCGCGGTCGGCGGGCCGCGTGAGATTGCCGGGCGGCGCGGGGTCGGGGTCGTGGACCTCGACCTTGCAGCCGGTCGGCAGCAGCTCCACGACCAGCTCTATCGGGGCGTCGCCCACGGTGTGCTCCACGGCGTTGGCGACCAGTTCGGCGGTGAGCAGTTCGGCGGTGTCGCTGTCGGCGCCGTGCTGAAGCTCCGCGAGCGCCGTACGGACCAGCGCGCGGGCCACCGGCACGGCTGCCGCGGAATGCGGCAGCGCGATGCGCCAGGAGGCGGGGGCTGAGTGACGTTCGAGCAAGGCCAGTCCGTTCATGGTGCAGGCATGTCCTGAATGCCGAGATCTTCAGGCTGTCCTGCTTTCAACCTTAGAGATGGTACGGCGCCCCTCGGCAGAGTCTCACGACGGGCACCGCCCGGGTCCTCGGACCTGGTGAGTGAGGCTTACCCCCGTGAACGGACGGGTTCGCACGGATGCTCCCGCTGTTACCGCGTTATTGATGTCCGGTGACGTCCGTGACCCGCCGGGACCGCTGTGACCAGGTCAACTTCCGCGCGCTCCTCCTATCGCGTACTCATGACGACAGTCACGGATGGGTGATAACTTCATGGGGTAGAGGTCAGTGAGGCAGTGCCCGCCCTAGGAGGCCGCACCCCATGAGTCCCTTCACCGGCTCCGCCGCCCCCACCTCGCCCTGGCGCCATCTGCGCGTGGACCGCGCCGACGGTGTGGCGACGGTCACCCTGGCCCGCCCCGACAAGCTCAACGCCCTCACCTTCGGCGCCTACGCCGACCTGCGGGACCTGCTCGCCGAGCTGTCCCGGGAACGGTCCGTGCGCGCGCTGGTCCTGGCCGGCGAGGGGCGCGGCTTCTGCTCGGGCGGGGACGTCGACGAGATCATCGGCGCCACGCTCTCCATGGACACCGCCCAGCTCCTGGACTTCAACCGGATGACCGGGCAGGTGGTGCGGGCGGTCCGGGAGTGCCCGTTCCCGGTGATCGCGGCGGTGCACGGCGTGGCGGCGGGCGCCGGGGCGGTGCTCGCGCTGGCGGCGGACTTCCGCGTCGCGGACCCCACCTCCCGATTCGTGTTCCTGTTCACCCGGGTCGGCCTGTCCGGCGGTGACATGGGCGCCGCCTACCTGCTGCCCCGGGTCGTCGGGCTCGGCCACGCGACGCGCCTGCTGATGCTGGGCGAGCCGGTCCGGGCGCCCGAGGCCGAGCGGATCGGACTGATCAGCGAGCTCACCGACGAGGGCCGGGCCGACGAGGCCGCCCACCGCCTGGCCCGCCGCCTGGCCGACGGCCCGGCGCTCGCGTACGCCCAGACCAAGGCCCTGCTGACGGCCGAACTGGACATGCCGCTGGCTGCCTCGGTCGAACTGGACGCCTCGACGCAGGCCCTGCTCATGAACGGCGAGGACTACGCCGAGTTCCACAAGGCGTTCAGGGAAAAGAGGCCCCCGAAGTGGCAGGGGCGGTAGGGATGCCCACCAGCCGCCCACTGCGTATCGCGATCACCGGGGGAGGCCCCGGCGGCCTCTACGCGGCAGCCCTGCTGAAACGCCTCGACCCGGAACGCCGGATCACCCTCTGGGAGCGCAACGCCCCCGACGACACCTTCGGCTTCGGAGTCGTCCTCTCCGACGAGACACTCGGCGGCATCGAACACGCCGACCCCGTGGTCTACGAGGCCCTGCGACAGCACTTCGTCCGCTGGGACGACATCGACATCGTCCACCGCGGGGAACGGCACACCTCCGGCGGGCACGGCTTCGCCGCCCTCGGCCGCAGACGCCTGCTGGAGATCCTGCACGACCGCTGCCGCGGGCTCGGCGTCGAACTCCGCTTCCGTGCCCAGGCGCCGCCCCCGGCCACGCTCTCGGCCGCGTACGACCTCGTCGTCGCCGCCGACGGGGTGCACAGCGCCACCCGGGAGGCGTACGCCGACGTGTTCCGGCCGGACATCACCCCGCACCGCTGCCGGTACATCTGGCTCGCCGCCGACTTCGCCTTCGAGGCGTTCCGCTTCGAGATCGCCGAGACCGAGCACGGCGTGATGCAGTTGCACGGCTACCCCTACGCACCCCGCGCCTCGACCGTGATCGTCGAGATGCGCGAGGAGGTCTGGCAGGCGGCGGGCTTCGACGAACTCGGCGAGCCGGAGTCGATCGAGCGCTGCGCCAAGATCTTCGCGGACGCGCTCGGCGGCCGCCCGCTGAAGTCCAACAACTCCACCTGGACCACCTTCCGCACGGTCGTCAACGACCGCTGGTCCCACGGCAACGTCGTCCTGCTCGGCGACGCCGCGCACACCGCCCACTTCTCCATCGGCTCCGGCACCAAGCTCGCCGTCGAGGACGCCCTGGCCCTCGCTGCCTGCCTGGAGGAACGGCCCACCCTCGACGAGGCCCTGGCCGCCTACGAGGAGGAGCGCAGGCCCGTCGTGGCCTCCACCCAGCGTGCCGCCCGGGCCAGCCTGGAGTGGTTCGAGAACCTCGCGTTCCACCTGGACCAGCGGCCCCGCCAGTTCGCCTTCAACCTGCTCACCCGCAGCCGCCGCGTCACCCACGACAACCTACGGCTGCGTGACGCGCACTTCACCGAGGCCGTGGAGCGCGAGTTCGGCTGCCCGCCCGGCACGCCCCCGATGTTCACCCCCTTCCGGCTGCGCGGACTGACCCTGCGCAACCGGGTGGTGGTCTCCCCGATGGACATGTACTCGGCGGTCGACGGGGTCCCCGGCGACTTCCACCTCGTCCACCTCGGCGCCCGCGCGCTCGGCGGTGCCGGACTGCTGATGACCGAGATGGTGTGCGTGAGCCCCGAGGGCCGGATCACCCCCGGCTGCGCCGGCCTGTACACCGGCAAGCAGGCCGAGGCATGGCGGCGGATCACCGACTTCGTGCACAGCCAGGCACCCGGCACCGGGATCGGCGTGCAACTCGGCCACAGCGGGCGCAAGGGTTCGACCCGGCTGATGTGGGAGGGCATGGACGAGCCACTGCCCGACGGCAACTGGCCGCTCGTGGCTGCCTCCCCGCTGCCGTACAAGCCCGGCAGCCAGACCCCGCGTGAGCTGTCCCGCGCCCAGCTCACCGACATAAGGGAGCAGTTCACCGCCGCCGCCTGGCGGGCCGCGCGGGCCGGTTTCGACCTGCTCGAACTGCACTGCGCGCACGGCTATCTGCTCTCCGGGTTCCTCTCCCCGCTCACCAACCGCCGCACCGACGCCTACGGTGGCTCGCTCGCCCAGCGGCTCCGCTTCCCGCTGGAGGTGTTCGACGCCGTACGGGCCGTGTGGCCGGAGGAGAAGCCGATGACCGTGCGGATCTCCGCCACCGACTGGGCCGAGGGCGGCACCACGCCCGAGGAGGCCGTCGCGATCGCCCGCGCCTTCGCCGCGCACGGCGCCGACGCGATCGACGTGTCGACCGGGCAGGTGGTGGCCGAGGAGCGGCCGGAGTTCGGGCGGTCGTACCAGACGCCGTACGCCGACCGGATCCGGCACGAGGCGGGCGTCCCGGTGATCGCGGTCGGCGCCATCTCCTCCTGGGACGACGTCAACTCCCTGATCCTGGCGGGCCGTACGGACCTGTGCGCGCTGGCACGCCCGCACCTGTACGACCCGCACTGGACGCTGCACGCGGCCGCCGAGCAGGGGTACGACGGTCCGGGCGTCGCCTGGCCGGCCCCGTACCGCGCGGGCAGCCGGCCACCGCGCACCGGACGCACCGACGCCCCCAAACCCCGGTTGACGCTGGGTGGTTGAGTCTCAGCGACCCGGCCGTGCGGTGCTCCCGCCGGCCGGGTCGACGTGGACGATTGCTCCCCGCCGGGTCAGAGGCCCGCGAAGAGCGCCCCCGCGTCCCGCAGCCGCTCGTGCAGCCCCCGGAACACCTCCGCCGACCGCGCGCCCGGCCAGTTCGCGGGCAGCAGCGCGGCCGGCAGTCCGGGATCGGTGTAGGGCAGATGGCGCCAGGTGTCCAGCGCGAGCAGGTAGTCCCGGTAGGCCTCCTCGGGCGGGGTGTCCGCGCGCCGCTCCCAGGCACGCAGTACGCCCGCGTGCCCCTCGAGGAAGGCCTCGTGCTCCTTGGCGATCGCCGCCAGGTCCCACCAGCGGGCGACCGCCTCGACGGTCGGCGTGAAGCCGAGGTGGCGGCCCCGGAAGAGATCGACGTACGGATCGAGCCGCAGCCGTCGCAGGGTGTGCCGGGTCTCCTCGTGGAGCCGGGCCGGGGCGATCCACACACCGGGCGCGGCGGTGCCGAAGCTGAGCCCGGCCAGCCGGGAGCGCAGCACGTGCCGCTTCTGCCGCTCCGACTCGGGCACGGAGAACACCGCGAGCACCCAGCCCTCGTCCTCGGGCGGCGCGGTGGCGTAGATGCGCCGGTCGCCGTCGTCCAGCAACTGCCGGGCGCCGGGCGAGAGTTCGTATCCGGCGGCGCCCTGCTCGGTGCGGGCCGGGACCAGCAGGCCGCGGCGTTTGAGGCGGGACACCGACGAGCGCACCGAGGGCGCGTCCACGCCGACCGCGGCCATCAGCCGGATCAGCTCGGCGACGGGTACCGGGCCGGGCATGAAGCGGCCGTACGCGCCGTAGAGCGTGACGATGAGGGACCGGGGAGCGTGCTGGTCGGACACGTTGATCATCTTAGGCCGTGCGCATCACTGCCGGTCGCCCGTGGTGCGCAGGCGGAACCGCTGGAGCTTCCCGGTCGCCGTGCGCGGGAGGGCGTCCAGGAAGACGATCTCCCGGGGGCATTTGTAGGGCGCCAGTTCGGACTTGACGAAGGCCCGCAGCGCTTCGGCGTCCCGTTCGGCGCCCTCCTTGAGGACGGCGTACGCCACGACAGTCATGCCGCGTGCCTCGTCGGGCCGGCCGACGACCGCCGCCTCCACCACGTCGGGATGCCGCAGCAGCGCGTCCTCGACCTCGGGCCCGGCGATGTTGTACCCGGCCGAGATGATCATGTCGTCGGCGCGGGCGACATACCGGAAGTAGCCGCCGGGCTCGCGGACATAGGTGTCGCCGGTGATGTTCCAGCCGCCGCGCACATAGTCGCGCTGGCGCGGGTCGGCGAGGTAGCGGCAGCCGACCGGGCCGCGCACCGCCAGCAGCCCGGGCTCGCCGTCGGGCAGTTCGCGCCCCTCGGCGTCGACCACGCGCGCGTGCCAGCCGGGCACGGGCACACCGGTCAACCCGGGTCTGATGTGCTCGTCGGCCGCCGAGATGAAGATGTGCAGCAGCTCGGTGGCGCCGATGCCGTTGATGACGCGCAGTCCGGTGCGCTCGTGCCAGGCCCGCCAGGTGGCCGCGGGCAGGTTCTCGCCGGCCGAGACACAGCGGCGCAGCGAGGTCAGATCGTGGCCGTCGAGCTCGCCGAGCATCGCCCGGTACGCGGTCGGCGCGGTGAACAGCACCGACACCCGGTGCCGGGTGATCGCGGGCAGCAACTGCTTCGGGCCCGCCTGTTCCAGCAGCAGCGCGCCGGCGCCCGCCCGCAGCGGGAAGACGACCAGACCGCCGAGGCCGAAGGTGAAGCCGAGGGGTGGGCTGCCCGCGAAGACGTCGTCGCTGCGGGGGCGCAGCACATGCTTCGAGAAGGTGTCCGCGATCGCCAGCACGTCCCGGTGGAAGTGCATGCACCCCTTGGGCCGTCCGGTGGTGCCGGAGGTGAACGCGATCAGCGCCACGTCGTCCGCGGCGGTGTCCACGGCCGGGTACGGGGTGGCGGGCGCGGGGAGGTTGAGGAGGTCGTCGGGCGCGTCACCGCCGTACGTCGTGATCCGCAGGCCCGGTATCTCCGCCTTGGCGAGGTCGTCGACGGCCCGGACGTCGCACAGCGCGTGCCGGACGCGGGCGATCTCGCAGATCGTGCTCAGCTCGTGCGGGCGCTGCTGGGCCAGTACGGTCACGGCGACCGCGCCCGCCTTCAGCACCGCCAGCCAGCAGGCCGCCAGCCACGGTGTGGTCGGGCCGCGCAGCAGGACACGGTTGCCGGGGACGATCCCGAGGCCGGTGGTGAGCACGTGCGCGAGCCGGTCGACGCGGGCGCGCAGGTCGCCGTAGGTCCAGGAGGGGCCCTGCGGGGTGTGGAACGCGGGGCGGTCGTCGGGCGGGCCGTCCAGGAGGTCGGCGGCGCAGTTCAGCCGTTCGGGGTAGTGCAGCTCCGGCAGGTCGAAGCGGAGTTCGGGCCACTGCTCGCGCGGCGGGAGATGGTCGCGCGCGAAGGTGTCGACGTGGCCGGAGCGGGTCGGACGGTCGTCCATGGCGGTTCGCCCCCTTGCCTGGTGGGCGTCGTGGTGGGCTCGCACGAGGAGCGTATCGTGTTGGTGACGGCAGTCAACGGGGCGCGATACCGTCGGGTGAGACCGCTCCGGAGGGAGGACCGGCAGTGCCCGCATTCTCACTCGACCCGGACCAGGTGGCATGGTGCGCCGAGCTGCGCGCCCTCGCCGCCGAACGGCTCCGCCCGCTCGCCGAGAAGGGCGAACCGGGCCACGTCAACCGCCCCCTCGTCACCGAACTGGGCCGACTCGGCCTGACGGACCGGCTGTTCACCTCCGGTGCGCTCGACCTCTGCCTGATGCGCGAGTCCCTCGCCTACGCCTGCACCGAGGCCGAGACCGCCCTCGCCCTCCAGGGCCTGGGCGCCCACCCCGTCCACGCCCACGGCACACCGGCGCAGCGCGACCGCTGGCTGCCGGGGGTGCGCGACGGCAGCGTGGTCGCGGCCTTCGCCCTCAGCGAGCCGGGCGCGGGCTCCGACGCGGCGGCGCTCGCCCTGCGGGCCGACCCGGCCGGCGGCGCCGGGGCCGCGCCGGCCGCCGAGGCCGACGGCACCCGCCGCTGGCGGCTCACCGGCGAGAAGTGCTGGATCTCCAACGCCCCCGAGGCCGACTTCTACACCGTCTTCGCGCGGACGACCCCGGACGCGGGCGCACGTGGCGTCACCGCCTTCCTGGTGCCGGCCGACCGGCCCGGCCTCACGGGCACGGGGCTCGACATGCTCTCCCCGCATCCGATCGGCGCCCTCCACTTCGACGCCGTGCCCGTCACCGCCGACGACGTGCTCGGCGAGACCGACCGGGGCTTCCGCGTCGCCATGGGCACACTGAACCTGTTCCGGCCCAGCGTCGGCGCCTTCGCCGTCGGGATGGCCCAGGCCGCCCTGGACGCGAGCCTCGCGCACACCGCCGGGCGTGACGCCTTCGGCGGCAAGCTGAAGGACCTTCAGACCGTCGCCCACCAGGTCGCCGAGATGGCCGTACGCACGGAGGCGGCCCGCCTGATGGTGTACGCGGCGGCGACGGCCCACGACGCAGGGGCGGACGGTGTACCGCGGCGGGCCGCGATGGCGAAGCTGCTCGCGACCGAGACCGCGCAGTACGTCGTCGACGCGGCGGTCCAGCTGCACGGCGCGCGGGCGCTGCACCGCGGCCATCTGCTCGAACACCTCTACCGCGAGGTGCGTGCCCCGCGCGTCTACGAAGGGGCCAGCGAGGTGCAGCGCGGCATCATCGCCAAGGAGTTGTACGCCACCGTGGAGGCCCGACCGTGACCACCGAGCGCATCGACCCGCCCGGGCTCTCCCCGGCCACCGGCTTCTCGCACGCCGTCGTCGCCACCGGCTCCCGGCTGGTCTTCCTGGCCGGCCAGACCGCGCTCGACACCGACGGCAAGGTGGTCGGCGACACGCTGCCCGAACAGTTCGAGCGGGCGCTCGGCAACCTGCTGACCGCCTTGCGCGCGGCCGGCGGCACCCCGGCCGCTCTCGCCCGCGTCACCGTCTACGCCACGGACGTCGCCGCCTACCGCGCACACGCCCCGGAGCTCGGCCGGATCTGGCGGAGCCTGGCCGGACGGCACTATCCGGCGATGGCCGTCGTCGAGGTCGTCAGGCTGTGGGACGAGGCGGCGATGGTGGAACTCGACGGGTTCGCGGTGCTGCCCTGACGCCAGGGCGCGACCACCCGGCCGTCGGGCAGCAGCGCACCGGTGTCGTCGAAGACGATCGCCCCGCTGCACAGCAGGGTCCACCCCTGTTCGGGGTGGGCGGCGACGACGTGCGGGGCGCGGGCGTCGGGGCGGGAGCACGCAGGCTGGTGGGAACACATGGCGCACCTCAACGGTCGTAGGACCATCCGTACAGCTCACACCATCCTTTCGCCGTGAACGTGGGGGAACGGACCGCCGAGAAGCGTGACAAGACGGGGACAACACCCTGACGCCTCCCGTACGGCCGGGCGGACTCGCCACCGAAGGAGTGACGGTCACGCCCCCGGAGCCGCGTGCCCGGTACCAGTGGAAGCCCCACCTCAGGAGGTCCTTCCGTGTCCATCCGCCCCGCGCTCGGCGCGGCCGTCACCGCCGCGCTGGCCCTGTTCGCCGCCACCCCCTCGACGGCGGCGGCAGCCGACTCGAACGAGTCGATCACCGTCGACCCCAAGGGCCGCATCGCCCCCGACGGCACGATCACCCTCACCGGCACCTACCGCTGCGCCGACAGCACCGGCCCGGTCTTCGTCAGCTCCTCGATCGCGCAGACCGACCCCTGGATCCGGTACGGCATCGGCGGCAGCCGTGCCGTGTGCGACGGCAAGGAGCACCGCTGGGAGAACACCGGCAAGCCCAGGAACCGGGTGCTCGACGCGGGCCCCGCCCATGTCGACGCCACGCTCATGGAGCTGCGCCCGCAGGGAGGCCTGCCGCTGCCCGCCTTCCACGCGGAACAGCGCAAGGACATCACCCTGGCCAAGGGCTGACCCGACCGGCCCAGGCGCCCGCCCCGGGATCCCCGGGGCGGGCGCCTGGGCGTTCCCCGGGTGCCGGGTGCCGGGTGCCGGGTGCCAGGTGCCAGGCGGCCGGGAGGCGGCCGTGTGCCCACGCCAGGCGGTGATCGCGGCCGTGTGCCCACATCGGAGGCGCGGCGTGGGCCGACGGTGGGCGCGGCCGCGGTGACCCATGCCGGCGGCGCGGAGCAGAGTGAGGCGGACCGCCCGCCCGGCCCGTCGCGCGCTCACTGGCCCCTCCTTACGCCGAACAGCCCGCCATCGGCCCGAGGCGGACCCCGCTGTCATCTCCGCAGTCAGCGGCCGAACCGCAATCTCAAGCAGCAGCCAGAGCGCCCCGCAGAGCCGGACGGCCACTCCTCGGGAGCCACGGAAGGCAAGTCAACCTCAGCCACATCCGGCCCTCCCTGGGCCGCCTGACACGGCGTTGGTGAACATCGGTGGTCCGGCTCAGGGGCCGAGAGACGCGTCAAAGGGCCGCTTGCGCTGAAAGCGTGCTGCCGACCTGTGATGCGAAAGACGGGGCCCTCAGTGCGCCGCCGACGCTCGGCGCCCCTCGGGTCAGGCTGAGGTCCTCGGCCGCGACTCGCGGCTCTGTGCGCGTAGTTCTTCGTTGGTGCGCTGCGCTTCTTCGAGCTGGTCTTCGAGGATGACGATGCGGCACGCCGCTTCGACGGGGGTGCCCTCGTCGACGAGTTGGCGGGCTCGGGCGGCGATGCGCAGTTGGTAGCGGGAGTAGCGGCGGTGGCCGCCTTGGGAGCGCAGGGGGACGATCAGGCGGTGTTCGCCGAGGGCACGGAGGAAGGCGGGGGTGGTGCCGAGCATCTCGGCGGCCCGGCCCATCGTGTAGGCGGGGTAGTCGTCGTCGTCGAGGTTGTCGACGGCACGGGATGTGGCAGGGGGCATAGACCTCTTCTTTCGGGGACGCGTCGGGGGGCCCGGGCGCCGTACCGGCACCCGGGCCCCGAGCTTTCAACACCATCTCTGCCGGCACACTGTGCCGGCCTTCTGTGTCCGCAGGTTCCGCCTGGGAGGGCGGGGCTGCGGGGATCGCGGATGCGTGACCGGGGACCACCTTCCCATCCGGGGCCTGCGGTACCCGGGCGGACTGCTCCTCGCCCGGGCGATCCTGATGGCGTTCTGCTCCTTACCTTCGGTTACTCGTTTGTACTGCTGGATACCGCGGGTACTGCTCACGGCCCCCGTGGGGCCGCGTCCTGCCTGACCTGCCGGCATGGCAGTTCGTGTCTGCCGTGCCCTCTTCGACTTCCTGGGTACGACGAGAACCGTAGCCTCACGGCGAGCCAATGTCTACTCCCGTCATGACAGGTTTTCTCCATGACGGAGGGAGAGAGTTCTGACGCTGGTACACCCGGAAGAGTGAGGTGCCTGGTGGAACCCCGGCGTGGCGGGCACGCGCCGGGCCGGGCGGCACGACCGATCCGGGTGGGGTGGGTGGCGTATCGGTCACACGAAGACGCGCGCGGTGGCCTCCAGGGGCCCCGCCGTGGTCGAGGAAGGCAGCCCTGCTCGTATCACTCGTGCGAACATGCGATAGAAGATACGCGAAAAATTTTTCACGTAAGAGTTGACGTATTTCCCGGCCGGTGGGGACGCTGGAAGTGACCCTTCCGCCTCTCCCGGAAAGCGCGACCGCCATGAGCACCACCCGCCGGAACTCTTCACCCGCCTCCGACGCCGCTCCCTCGGTCGCCCGTCCGAGGTTCCCGGTGGGCGCGGTGCTGGCCGACCGCCTCGATGACACCGCCGTCGTCGACGTGGCCGTCCGGCTCGCCGCCGCGCGCGGCGCACCGCTGCTGCTGATCGCGGTCATGCCTCCGCCGCTGCCGAGGGTCAAGAGCGTGTGCCCCGACTCGGCCGCAGCCCGTGCGGTGCTGGGTCGGGCCATGCCGCGCCTGGCCGGCGCGGGGGTCGCCCACCAGGCGGCGGTCTTTCACCGCCCCGCTGTTCGCGGAGGCGGGCGGCTGCACGCCGCGAAGGCCCTGCTGGACACGTCGGTCTCGCACGGCTGCTCACTGCTGGTGGTCTCGCGCAGCGGGCCGGCGGGCCTGGATGCCTGCACGGTGATGGAGGCCGCGGCCATCCGTGGCGGCCCGTTCGTCCACGCAGCCTCGCCGGCGCCATGGGCGCCGCCGGCCGTGCCCCGCCGCGGCCGCTGAGGCTCAGGCAGAAGGATGAGCCCGGGCCGATCCGCAGGGGAGCGGCCGGGACCGGCTGCCGCGCACCCGGGCGCCGCCACGTCCGCCGGGCCGGGTTACGGGGAAGCGCGTTCGGGGTCGGCGGCGGGGGTGTCCTCGCGGTGCAGGAAGGTGGCCAGGAGGTCGCCGACGGGGTGGTCGGCCTCGCTGGGATGGCGCAGGGCGACGGTGGGGTCGATGGTGTAGCGGTTGCGCCGTCCGAGGCGTTCGCGGGTGAGGTACCCGGCCGCTTCGAGGTCGGCGACGATCAGCTGGACGGCGCGTTCGGTGATGCCGATGGCGTCGGCGACGTCGCGCCCGCGGGCTTCGGGGTCGCGGGCCAGGGCGATCAGGACCCGGGCGTGGTTGGTCAGGAAGGTCCACTGGCCGCCGCGCGGGCTGGAGGGCTGGCTCATGGCCCTCATCATACGAAGCCGACTTCGCATGACCAGTATTTCGCGAAAAGTTATTGACGAAAAAGTTTTCGCGTAACCAGCGACGGGAATCAGGAGGTCAGGTGACGCTGAAGTCACCCCCCAGGCCCGCTTCGACCCCGCTGAAGGGGGGTCCCCATGTCCCCGCAGGCCGCCGCCCCGACCGTGCCGAGCCCCGCGGACACCGGATCTCCTGTGCTGCCGCTGTCCCTGCCGCGACCGGTCCGCGCTGGTGACCACCCGTCCCGACGACCTGGCCGTGGTGGACGCTGCGGTCCGGCTGACAGCTCCGCGCAACGCGCCGGCGTGCCGCGGGGGCCGGCTGCATCCCTGTCGCCGACCGCGCCCCGGCCGACAGTGGCGGACAGCCGCGGCCGCGTTGCGGGCGGGGTGCTCGCGCCGGCCGCCCGCCACCACTCGCCGCTGCACCGCCGTGCGGCGGACCGCCTGAACCGGGGAGGTGAGCACCTGCACGAGCCGGCATGTGAACCAGCGCCCGGGCCCGGCAGCCCTCCGCAAACCGCCAGGCCCGGGGCACCATCCCTGCCTTCCCCGTCTTTGTCCTCCCCCAGCCCAAGGAAGCCGATCCACCATGAATGAACTGTCGTTCGCCGTCCCGCTGTGGGTGTGGGCCGCGGTCACCGTCGGCATCGGCGTCATGCTCGCTGCCGACCTGATCGCCCACCGCGACAATCACGTGATCGGCTTCCGCGAGGCCGCGGTGTGGAGCAGCATCTGGATTGCCATCGGCCTCGGCTTCGGCCTCATCCTTCTGGCGTGGCAGGGAGGTGAGGCCTCCTCGACCTACTACGCCGGCTACCTGATCGAAAAGGCCCTGTCGATCGACAACGTCTTCGTGTTCGCGCTGGTCTTCTCCTTCTTCGCCGTCCCTGACGCCTACCAGCACAAAGTCCTCTTCTGGGGTGTCATCGGCGCCCTGGCCTTCCGGCTGGTGTTCATCTTCATCGGCGCCGAACTGCTCCAGGTCTTCTTCTGGACCGCCTACCTGTTCGGCGCGTTCCTGATCTGGACCGGCTACAAGATGGCCGTCTCCAAGGACGAGGAGGTCCACCCCGATCGCAACCCCGTCGTCCGCCTCGTGAGGAAACTCGTCCCCACCGACCCGCGCTTCCACGGCGGCAAGTTCTTCATCCGCGTACACGGCAAGCGCATCGCCACCCTGCTGTTCGTGGTCCTGGTCGCCATCGAGGCCACCGACCTCGTCTTCGCCATCGACTCCGTCGCCGCCGTCCTGGCGATCACCACCAACACCTTCATCGTGTGGACCGCCAACGCCTTCGCCGTGCTCGGCCTTCGCAGCCTGTACTTCTGCCTGGCCGGACTCCTGCGCCGCTTCCCGTACCTGCACTACGGGCTCGCGGTCCTGCTTGCCTTCGCCGGCGTCAAGCTCATCCTGTCCGAGACCCCCGTCGGCAAGCTGCCCATCCCCCTCACCCTCGGCGTCATCGTCGTCACCATCACTGTCTCGATCGCCTGGTCTCTCATCGCCACCCGCGGTGAGGCCACGCACGAGACGGGCCAGGTGGACGGTGCCGGGCCCCAACCGGGCACCACCCCCCACGCGACGGCTCTCTCCGCCGACCCGCACGATCCGGAAGGACGGCCGTCATGACCGCCCTCCCGCCAAGTACTGCCTGTTGTGCGGGCTTTGGGCGCGGCGCCGTCCCTCGGTGACCGTGGTCCACCGGCCTTCCCGTGTGCCGTCCCCGCCTCTTGCACTCCGACTTCAGTGGGCGTCCGTTCCTGGTCTTCCGGCCTAGCGCACCGTTTCCACCACGTCGCGGACCCGGTGAATCCTAGTCGTGGCCGCCGACAGCGGGTACGTCCCGGACGGCGGTGGTGACGGCCGGCCCGGAGCCTGATGGCGCCGTGCTGCGGAGTGGTGCCCAGTGGGGCAGCAAAATCAGACATCCCGTACAGCCGCGGGCACCGGTCCGGAACAATGGGCCGACGATGACCTCCGAGATCTCCCAGACTGCCGAATCCGTCGACTACACCCCGTTCGCCCACCTCACCGCCCCCAACGCCCCTCTCTACCGCCAGGTCATGCGGGCGTTCCTCGCCGCCAAGGAGAGGTTCGCGGTGCATCTGCGGCCGGAGGACGTGTACGCCGTCCTGGACGCGGGGGACAGGCCCGCCGGCCTCGAAGCGGTGACGCAGGCGCTGGACAAGCTCGTGGAGTGGGGCAATCTGCGGGCCGACCCGGACCACGCGCGGGTGACGGCGGTCGAGGACTTCTACCGACGTCGGTTCATCTACCAGCTCACCCGGGCCGGTGAGGCGGCCGAGGCGGCACTGGGGACGTACGACGAGGTGCTGGGGCGGCGGGGCGAACTCCAGGCGGTCGCGCTGCACGACATCGTCACGCAACTGCGGGCGCTCCTGGTGATCGCCGCGGAGGACGAGCCCGACCCGGCCAAGACGTACGTCGCCCTGTCCGTGCTGACGGCGCGGTTCACCGACCTCGCCGACAACGCCCGCGCCTTCATGGGCTCGCTCCAGCGCACCATCGACCTGCACGACATCGAGGTCGAGGCGTTCCTGGCCTACAAGGACCGGCTGATCCAGTACCTGGAGCGCTTCATTCAGGACCTCATCACCCTCGGCGGGCGGATCGCGCTGCTGATCGGGGAGCTGGAGGAGCAGGAGCGGGTCGGTCCGCTGCTGCGGCTCGCCGCCGCCCGCGAGGCCGCCGACGCCGCTCCCGAGGACGCCGGGCGGGCGGAGGCGGTGGCGTACGAGCGGTGGGCCGCGCGGTGGTCCGGGCTCGCCGAGTGGTTCGTGTCGGGGGAGGGACGGGAGTCGCAGGCCAGACTGCTGCGCGGGCGGGCCCTCGGCTCGATCCCGCAGCTCCTGGCCGTCGTACGGCAGCTCAACGAGCGGCGGGCCGGACGCTCGGATCGCTCGGCCGACTTCCGCACCCTGGCGCGCTGGTTCGCCCAGGCCCCGGACGACGAGGCGCGGCACCGGCTGTGGCGCGTGGCGTTCGGGCTGTACTCCTCCCGGCACCTCACCGTCGATGCCGACAGCCTCGCCGAGCGGACGGCCTCACCGGAGTCGGCCGCCACCCCCTGGAGTGAGGCGCGATCGCTCAGGATCAGCCCCCAGTTGCGCCGCACCGGAAGCTACGAACGGCGCGGCAGGCCGCGCCGGGTGGCCGACCGGGGCGAGGCCAAGCGCCGGCTCGCCGAGATCGCCGCACGGCAGACGGAGGAGACCAGACGGGCACGGGACCGTCTCGTGACGGACGGTCCGGTGCGGCTGTCCCGGCTCGGCGGACTCGACCCGCACGCCTTCCAGTTGTTCCTGCGGCTGCTCGGCGACGCGCTCGCCACCTGGCGGCCGGGCACCATCACCACAGTCGCCACCAGCGGGGACGGTTCGATGGAGATCCGGCTGACCGCCCTCGACGACGGATCCACGGCCGAAGTGCACACCTCCGACGGCGTGTTCAGCGGCCCCGACCACCTGATCGACATCGTCGACCTCACAGTGGGGCAGGGCGACCGCGCCGCCGCACCGCCATCGGCACCCGTTCCCCTCCCCGCCCCCCGACGGGACACCGCCCCCCAGCTCACGGAGGACCGATGAGCGGCCCCCTGGCCGAAGTCCTGGACGGTCAGCGGCAGGCCGACCTCCAGAAGGCCGCACGCGCCCTCTTGAAGGAGCCGCTGCTCACCGCCGAAGGGCCGTACGCCGACGAGTTCCGGCTGGTGCGCCGGCACACCGCCGAGCTGCGGGCGTGGTTCGAACGCAACGTCGGCTGGACGCTACGCACGGACGCCGATGCCGCACGGCTGCGCAAGACGCCGGGGACCCTCACCGACGCCACGCACCCGGCGCGCGAGGCCGCCCGCAGCGCCCTGCCCTTCACCCGCCGCCGCTACGTCCTGCTCTGCCTGGCCCTGGCCGCGCTGGAACGGGGCGAGTCGCAGGTGGCGCTCGGACGCCTCGCCGAGCAGGTCGTCCTGGCCGCCGCCGATCCCGAACTCGTCGCCGCGGGGATCACATTCACTCTGGAGCGGCGCGACGAGCGCCTCGACCTCGCGGCCGTCGTCCGTCTGCTGCTGCGACTCGGGGTGCTGCGGCGGGTGGCCGGCGACGAGGACGCCTACGTCAGCGGATCGGGCGACGTGCTGTACGACGTGCGGCGGCGTGTGCTGGCCGGGATGCCCGCGTCCTTGCGGGGTCCCTCCATGGTCGAGGCCGAGGGCTTCGCGGAGCGCCTGGTGGAGATGACCGCCTGGACCGCGCTCGACAGCGAGGAGCTCAGGTTCCGGGCGGTCCGCTGGAAGCTGACCCGCATCCTCCTGGACGACCCGGTGCTGTACTACGACGACCTGACCGACGACGAACTGGCCTACCTCACCCGGCAGCGCGGCTTCATCACTGCCCGCATCAACGAACTGACGGGACTCGTCCCGGAGATCAGGGCCGAGGGCATCGCCATGGTCGACCCGCTGGACGACCTCACGGACGTACGCATGCCGGAACAGGGAACTCACGGTCACATCACCCTGCTGCTGGCGGAGCACCTGGCCCGGGCGGGCGGGCCCGTCGGACCGGCGGAACTGGCGGCTCGCCTACGTGAACTGACCGTGGAGCACAGCGGGTTCTGGTCCAAGTCGGCGCGGGAACCGGGAGCGGAGCCCGAACTCGTCGAGCAGGCGCTGACCAAGCTGGTGGCGCTGGGACTCGCCGAGCGCACCGAACAAGGCGTCGTACCGCGGCCCGCCCTCGCGCGATACGCGGTCGGCGAGCCCGTGGTCAGGGAACCCGGACGGGCCCGCCGGCCCGCCACGACCGAGCAACCCGGGCAACCTGTGCAACCCGCGCCGCCCGTGCAGGACGAAAGGTGAACCGCCCCGTGACCGCGCTCCCCGGCCCCGAGTACTCCGGACCCGCGCTTCCCGCTCCCGCGCCCGGCCGGTGGCGGCCCCTGCGCATCGGACTCGTCGACCTCTTCCACTACGACGTCGAGGAGTTCTGGTTCCGCGACGGCCGGCTGCTGCTGCGCGGCAACAACGGCACCGGCAAGTCGAAGGTGCTCGCCCTCACCTTGCCGTTCCTCCTGGACGGTGACCTCTCCGCCCGCCGCGTCGAACCCGACGGCGACCCGGGCAAGCGCATGGAGTGGAACCTCCTCCTGGGCGGCGCGCACCCCCATCCCGAACGGCTCGGCTACACCTGGATCGAGTTCGGACGCCTCGACGACAGCTCGGGAGAGGCGCACTTCCGCACGCTGCTGTGCGGACTGAAGGCGGTCGCCGGACGCGGCATCGCCCGCCACTGGTTCGCGGTCACCGGCCAGCGGATCGGCGCCGGCCTCGACCTGCTGGACGCGACCGGGACGGCACTCTCCCGGGACCGGCTCGCCGAGGCCGTCGGCGGCCACGGCATGGTGTACGACACGGCGAAGGCCTACCGCAGGGCGGTCGACGAAGCCCTGTTCGGACTGGGGGAGCGGCGCTACGGTGCCCTCGTCGACCTCCTGATCCAGCTGCGCCAGCCCCAGCTGTCCAAGCGCCCCAGCGAGGCGGCCCTGTCCCGGGCACTGACCGAGGCGCTGCCGCCGATGGACCAGGCGGTCGTCGCCGACGCGGCGGAGGCGTTCCGGTCGCTGGACGAGGAGAAGGAGGAACTGCGGGCGGCCCGCGAGGCCGAACAGGCGTCCTCGGCGTTCCTCGACCACTACCGCCGCTACGCCCGCCTCGCCTCCCGGCGCCGCGCCCGCCTGCCCCGCCGCGAACACGCCCGGTACGAGAACCTGCAACGGGAGCTCGCCAGGGCACAGGCCGACCGAGACCGGGCCTCAGCGGAACGCGAGGAGGCCGCGTCGAGGGGCATCGCCCTCGACGAGCGGGCCGCGCGACTGGCCGCTCAGAACGTCGCGCTGCGGTCCCGGCCCGAGATGCGCGACGCCCGCGCGCTCGACCGGGCGGCGGACGACGCCTCCCGCACGGCCGCGGAGCTGAAGCGGGCCGAGACGGACCGGCGTACGGCGGCCGAGGCGCACACCCGGGCCCTGGGCCGGCTCGCCACCGCGGAGGGCCGGCTCACGGCCGCCCGGGAGGCACTGGACGGGATCCGGGACCGGGTGGCCGAGAGCGCCGCGGCCGCCCGGCTCGACCTCCCCAGGACGGAGGGAGCCCCCGACGCGGTGCTGCGCCGGGAGGCGGACGAGGCGACCGCGAGCAGGCGGCGCGCCGTGGAGCACGTGGCGGAGCTCGTCACGCGGGCCGAGCAGGCCGAGGAGCGGCACCGTGCCGCTCGGCTGCGCGCCGACGAGGCCGACGAGGAGGTCGTGCACGGGGAGGAGCGGCTGACCGAGGCGGAGGAGGAGGTCGCCCTGGCAGGGCGGGCCCTGGTCACAGCCGTGCGGGAGTGTCTTTCCGGGTGCGTCGAGCTGCGGGTGTCCGGGCTGCCTGCGGTCCTGGACGCCGTACAGGACTGGGTGGGCTCTCTGGACGGCCCGCTGCCGGCCCGTACCGCGGCGAGCGAGGCGCATCGCGCCGCCGCCTCCCGCCTGGCCGACCGGGCGGCCGGACTGACCCACCGCGAGGCGGCGACGGCGGAGCGGCTGCGGCAGGCGATGGCGGAAATGACCGCCCTCGAAACGGGTGGGGAGCGCGGCCCCGCGGCTCCCTCGACGCGCACACCCGGCGTACGGGACCGGGGCACCGGCGCTCCGCTGTGGCGCCTCGTCGACTTCCGACCGCACGTCACCGAGACCGACCGCGCGGGACTGGAAGCCGCGCTGGAGGCGTCGGGGCTGCTCGACGCCTGGGTGCGGCCGGACGGCTCCGCGGTCGCGGCGGACGGCCATGACGTCATGCTGGACCCGGTCGGGCTGCTGGGCGGGGCCGGCCTCGACCGCGCGCTGTGCCCGGCGGTCGATCCCGTGGACGCGGGGGCCGCCGCCGTGGGAGAGGAGACGGTCGCGCGTCTGCTCGCCTCGATCGGGCTGGCCGCGGGCGACGGCGACGGGGCAGGCGGGGCCTCCTGGGAGGCCGGCGGCCACGACACCTGGGTCTGCGCGGACGGGCGCTTCCGCGTCGGGGCGCTCACCGGAAGCTGGGCCAAGGACAGCGCCCAGTACGTGGGGGAAGGGGCACGGGAGCAGGCACGCCGCGTGCGCATCGGGGAACTGCGCGCCGAGATCGACGACCTGACGGCGGAGCGGGAACGACTGGCCGAGGAGTCACGCGCCGTGGCCGGACGCCGTGCCGCGCTGGACACCGAACTCGCCGCACTGCCCGGCGACGACGACCTGCGGCACGCCCACGCACGCGTCACCGCCGCGGCCGAAGCGGTCCGTCGCGCCCGCGCCCGGCGGGACGAGCGGGCTGCGGAGCTGGCTCCGGCGGCGGAGCGGGCCGATCGTGCGGCGGCCGAACTCGCCGGCACCGCGGCGGCCCTGAACCTCCCCGCCGACCACACGGCACTGGGCGCCGTGCGCCAGGCGCTCGCCGACCACACCGCCCTCCTGGCGGCCCTGTGGCCCGCACTGCGCGAACGCGCGGAGGCCGAGCGCGCGGTGACCGGTGAGCGGGAGGAGACCGGCCGGGCCGAACTCCTCGTGTCCGAACTCGCGGAGCGCGCCACGGAGGCGGCCCGGGCGGCCGCGGCGGCGGACGAACACCTCACGACGCTGCGCTCCACCGTCGGAGCGGCCGTCGCCGAGCTGCAGAGGCGACTGGAGGAGACGGCTGAGGCGGCCCGGGTCTGCGAGCAGGAGCAGCGGCAGGCCCGGGCGGAGCACGGTGACGCCGACCGGCGGGTCAGCCGCGCCGAAGGACGCATCGAACGGCTCGCCGAGGACGTCACCGAGGCGACCGCCGCGCGTGAGGAAGCCGTTGCGGCACTCCAGCGGTTCGCCGCGACGGGGCTGCTCGCCGTCGCGCTGCCCGATATCGACGTACCGGACGACGGCGGAGCGACGTGGGCGGCGACCCCCGCCGTCGCTCTCGCGCGGGCCGTGGAGTCCCGGCTCTCCTCGATCGATGACACCGATGCGGCCTGGGAGCGCGTGCAGAAGCGGCTGAGCGAGGAGTTCGGCAGGCTCCAGGACGCGCTGTCGCGGCACGGCCACACCGCCACCGCCCGCCCGAGCGAGGACGGCATGCGGGTCGACATCGTCTACCAGGGCCGGGAACGGGCCGTGCCCGAACTGGCCGAGGCACTGGCCGTGGAGGTCGCGGAACTGACCCGCATCCTGTCCGCACGCGAGCGCGAGATCCTCCAGACCCATCTGATCACCGAGGTCGCCGGGACGCTCCAGGAACTGATCGGGGCGGCCGAACGGCAGGTGGCTGCCATGAACAGGGAGCTGGAGGAGCGCCCGACCTCCACGGGCATGAAGCTGCGGCTGGTGTGGAGAGCGTCCCGCCGGGCCCCGCAGGGACTGGCCCAGGCCCGGGAACGGCTGCGTCAGTCCGCTGACGCTTGGTCGCCCGAGGACCGGGTCGCGGTAGGCGCGTTCCTCCAGGAGCAGATCGCCCACCGGCAGGCCGACGACAGCGCCGGCAGCTGGCTGGAGGACCTCACCGCCGCCCTCGACTACCGGTCCTGGCACGAGTTCGGCGTCGAACGCCACCAGCACGGCAAGTGGGTCCCGGCCACCGGACCCGCCTCGGGCGGGGAGCGGGTACTGGCCGCCTCCGTGCCCCTGTTCGCCGCCGCGTCCTCGCACTACGCGAGCGCGGGCGGCGCGCACGCCCCACGCCTGGTCACCCTGGACGAGGCGTTCGCCGGCGTCGACGACGACTCGCGCGCCAAGTGCCTCGGTCTGCTCCGCGCCTTCGACCTCGACGTCGTCATGACCAGCGAACGCGAATGGGCCTGCTACCCCCAGGTGCCGGGCATCGCCATCGCCCAGCTCTCCCGCGTCGACGACATCGACGCCGTACTGGTGACGCGGTGGGAATGGGACGGCAGCGAACGGCGGCGCGGTACGGAGCCCGGTGCCCGGGCGGGCACTTTTGCGGTGGCTGCCGGAGCCGGAGGGTCCGGCGAGTGGCCCGACGGGTCTGTGAGTCCCTCCCGTGAGCCAGGGCGGACCGCCGTGGTCGACGGTGCCGGCGGACAGGGGGCCCTGTGGACGTGAACCAGGCGGCAACCCCGCCTGACCGCGACGGAGGCCGGGCGGCGCCCGCACGCAGGCTACCGCCGGACGCGACCGCGGACGAGGCGCCGAGGGGGCCTGCACCGGCACAGGCCCGGACCGACGTCGACACCGAGCGCCTCGGACGCCTGCTCGGCGATCCCGGCCTCACCTGGTTCGTGGACCGCGTGCGGCGGCGCATGGCACGCGGCCGGCCGTTGACGGGCTCTGTTACCTTGTCCGACCCCGACGAACCTCAACGGCGCGCTGCCGAAAGCCTGCTGGGACGGGCGCCACGCTCCAGTGGCTCCCTCGGCATTCGCCTCGACACCGTGGATGAGATCCTGCGTCGCTCCGGTGTCAGCCCCGGCGGACTGGCGGTGGCCGTCGTCTCCCTCACCGGCCCGGTCGTACTCCAGGCCGAGACACGGAACAGGGAGGAACGGGCCTGGGAGGAGGCGTACGCCCCGCTGGGCATCCTCGACGCGGAGCTGGCCCACTGGGCCGAGCGAATCCGCCGTGACGGTCTCGTACGGCGCCTCGCCCGTACGCCGGAGGTCGCGGGCCCCCTGGTGGAGGCCGCCGTGCGCGCGTTGCGTGCGCTGCCGGCGTCACCTCCGACTTCGCGGGCGACGTTCGCGGCGCGGAACCTCTCGGGCGCCCATGCGCTGGACGAGGGGACGCCGCTCGCCACTCTCGTCCTGTCCGGCATCCGTTGCCTCACCGGCTTCCCCGACGGCTCCGGTGCGCAGTGGCGGCGGGAGGCGTGGGCCTCGGCGGGCTTGCTCAAGGACGACCTGTCCTCGACCGTCCTCACCCTCAACATGCGCGGTACTCCACCCCTGGACTGGATGGCCGACGCGGGGGAGCCGGCGGTGCTGACGCTCCGCTCCCTCACCGGTCTCGCACCGGTTGTCTCCGTTCCCGCGGCGGGGACCGTTCACATTTGTGAGAACCCGGCCGTGCTGTCCGCGGCCGCCGACACCCTCGGCCCCGTGTGCCCGCCCGTGGTGTGCCTCCAGGGGCAACCGTCGGCCGCCGCGCTCACCTTGCTGCGCGATCTGTCCGCTCGGGGAGCCCGCCTTCTCTACCACGGCGACTTCGACTGGGGCGGTGTGCGCATCGCCGCAGCACTGGCGCGAAGCGTGCCTTGGCAGCCGTGGCGCTACACGGCCGTCGACTACCGAGCGGCAGTGCCCGCAGTGGCCGAGGCCCCCGACCTGACGGGCCCGCCCGCCGCAACGCCCTGGGACCCCGCCCTGGCCGTCGCGCTCGCCGAATGCGGTGTCCGGGTCGAGGAGGAAACGGTGTTGGACGACCTGCTCACAGACCTTGACGCGGGTGCCCGCTGAGGCGCCTTCTGCGAGCGCGGCGGGCGCAGGACCGGACGAGTACCGAGCCATCGACGCGATGAACGCTCTGCGTGGCGGCCGGAAGCCCGGCCGTAAGCCGCGGAGCAGTCCAGAGGCGCCGCCACCCCCCGTCTCACCGCACGTTTCTGCGGGCTACCAGGGCGTGACGGCGCCTCCTCAGTGCTTTCAGATGTCCCGGAAGATCTCGATCTGCGCCCCGATCGAGTTCAGCCGCTCGGCCAGATCCTCGTAACCCCGGTTGATGACATACACGTTGCGCAGCACGGACGTGCCGTCGGCCGCCATCATCGCCAGCAGGACGACCACGGCGGGGCGCAGGGCAGGCGGGCACATCATCTCGGCGGCGCGCCAGCGGGTCGGGCCCTCCACCAGGACGCGGTGGGGGTCCAGGAGCTGGAGCCTGCCGCCGAGGCGGTTCAGGTCCGTGAGGTAGATGGCCCGGTTGTCGTACACCCAGTCGTGGATGAGCGTCTTGCCCTGTGCGACCGCCGCGATCGCCGCGAAGAACGGGACGTTGTCGATGTTCAGGCCGGGGAACGGCATGGGGTGGATCTTGTCGATCGGCGCCTCCAGCTTGGAGGGCCGCACGGTGAGGTCCACCAGCCGGGTACGGCCGTTGTCGGCGACGTACTCGGGGGTGCGGTCGTGGTCGAGGCCCATCTCCTCCAGGACCGCCAGCTCGATCTCCAGGAACTCGATCGGCACCCGGCGCACCGTCAGCTCCGACTCGGTGACCACGGCGGCGGCGACCAGGCTCATCGCCTCGACCGGGTCCTCGGAGGGGGAGTAGTCCACGTCGGCGTCGATGGTCGGCATGCCGTGCACGGTGAGCGTGGTGGTGCCGATGCCCTCGACCTTGACGCCGAGCGCCTCCAGGAAGAAGCAGAGGTCCTGGACCATGTAGTTGGAGGAGGCGTTGCGGATGACCGTCACGCCGTCGTGGCGGGCGGCGGCGAGCAGCGCGTTCTCCGTCACCGTGTCGCCGCGCTCGGTCAGGACGATGGGGCGGTCCGGCCGCACGGACCCGTCGACCACGGCGTGGTACTGGCCCTCCGTGGCGGTGATGTCCAGACCGAACCGGCGCAGCGCGATCATGTGCGGCTCGATGGTCCGCGTGCCGAGGTCGCAGCCGCCGGCGTAGGGCAGCTTGAAGTGGTCCATGCGGTGCAGCAGCGGGCCGAGGAACATGATGATGGAGCGGGTGCGGCGGGCCGCCTCGGCGTCGATGGAGCCCAGGTCCAGATCGGCCGGCGGCACGATCTCCAGATCGACGCCGTCGTTGATCCAGCGGGTGCGGACGCCGATGGACCCGAGCACCTCCAGGAGGCGGTACACCTCCTCGATGCGGGCGACCCGACGCAGCACCGTGCGCCCCTTGTTGAGCAGCGAGGCGCACAGCAGCGCCACGCACGCGTTCTTGCTCGTCTTCACGTCGATGGCCCCGGAGAGCCGGCGGCCGCCGACCACCCTCAGGTGCATCGGGCCGGCATAGCCCAGAGAGACGATCTCACTGTCGAGAGCCTCACCGATTCGGGCGATCATCTCAAGGCTGATGTTCTGATTGCCGCGCTCGATGCGATTGACGGCGCTCTGGCTGGTGCCGAGCGCCTCGGCAAGCTGCGACTGCGTCCAGCCCCGGTGCTGCCGGGCGTCACGGATGAGCTTGCCGATGCGTACGAGGTAGTCGTCTGCCATGAGGTTGAGGCTATCTCAGATATGAGATGGCGCCTTCTGGGGGGTCCAACAGGGTGACGAACCGTCAACGCCGCCGCGCCGAACGGGTCCTGCGCCATCCGAAAGGTCCGGGCAGATCCATCGATGTCGTACGACGTCCGGTGCTGCTGTGAGTGTGACGCGGGCCGTTCTTGCCGCCCGTGGTGATGGACCAGGAGCGCCGGTTGATGTTCAGCCGCACCCCGGGCAGGATCTGGAAGCTCTTACGGAACGTGAGTGGCATCTGCGCCTCCATTCAGTGCTCGCCGGCCTTCCCGGCTCACCTTCGGTTACCCCGGCTCGGCGCACTGATGACCGAAAGAAAGCGGAGTCCCGGAACGGGCGGGGCGAAGGAGATCACACCGGGTCCGGGCATGACCGTCCCGCCCCCATGTACTAGAGTTATCTCGACATCGAGATATCTGCCTAGGCGCACCGCGGCTGCCCACCCCAGTAAGGGTTACCTAACTTAGCCTTACCTCAGCGGATTGGCCAAGACGGCGTGGCGGCAGGATGCGGTGGTACGCGCACATGAATGAAGGAGACTGTCGTGTCGGCGAACAGCTTCGACGCCCGCAGCACGCTGCAGGTGGGCGACGAGTCGTACGAGATCTTCCGCCTGGACAAGGTGGAGGGCTCGGCCCGGCTCCCCTACAGCCTTAAGGTCCTGCTGGAGAACCTGCTCCGCACCGAGGACGGCGCGAACATCACCGCCGACCACATCCGCGCCCTCGGCACCTGGGACTCGCAGGCCCAGCCGTCCCAGGAGATCCAGTTCACGCCTGCCCGCGTGATCATGCAGGACTTCACCGGTGTCCCCTGTGTCGTCGACCTCGCCACCATGCGCGAGGCCGTCAAGGAGCTCGGCGGCGACCCGGCGAAGATCAACCCGCTGGCCCCGGCCGAGCTGGTCATCGACCACTCCGTCATCGCCGACAAGTTCGGCACCAACGACGCCTTCAAGGTGAACGTCGACCTGGAGTACGGCCGCAACAAGGAGCGCTACCAGTTCCTGCGCTGGGGCCAGACCGCCTTCGACGAGTTCAAGGTCGTCCCGCCCGGCACCGGCATCGTGCACCAGGTGAACATCGAGCACCTGGCCCGCGTCGTCATGGTCCGCGACGGCAAGGCCTACCCCGACACCCTGGTCGGCACCGACTCGCACACCACCATGGTCAACGGCCTCGGGGTCCTCGGCTGGGGCGTCGGCGGCATCGAGGCCGAGGCCGCGATGCTCGGCCAGCCGGTCTCCATGCTCATCCCGCGCGTCGTCGGCTTCAAGCTCACCGGTGAGCTCAAGCCGGGCACCACCGCCACCGACCTGGTGCTCACCATCACCGAGATGCTGCGCAAGCACGGCGTCGTCGGCAAGTTCGTCGAGTTCTACGGCGAGGGTGTGGCGGCCACGAGCCTCGCCAACCGCGCCACCATCGGCAACATGTCGCCGGAGTTCGGCTCGACCGCCGCCATCTTCCCGATCGACGACGAGACGCTGAACTACCTGCGCCTGACCGGCCGCTCCGACCAGCAGGTCGCGCTGGTCGAGGCGTACGCCAAGGAGCAGGGCCTGTGGCTGGACCCGGCCGCCGAGCCGGACTTCTCCGAGAAGCTGGAGCTCGACCTCTCCACGGTCGTCCCGTCCATCGCCGGCCCCAAGCGCCCGCAGGACCGCATCGTCCTCGCGAACGCCGCCGAGCAGTTCAAGCAGGACGTCCGCAACTACGTCGACGCCGTGGACGAGGCGGGCCAGGAGTCCTTCCCGGCCTCCGACGCCCCGGCCGTCGCCCCGAACGGAGCCCCGTCCAACCCGGTCACCGTGACCGCCCCCGACGGCACCTCGTACGAGATCGACCACGGTGCGGTGACGGTCGCGGCCATCACCTCCTGCACCAACACCTCCAACCCGTACGTCATGGTCGCCGCCGCCCTGGTGGCCAAGAAGGCGGTCGAGAAGGGCCTGACCCGCAAGCCGTGGGTCAAGACCACCCTCGCCCCGGGCTCCAAGGTCGTCACCGACTACTTCGAGAAGGCGGGCCTGACCCCCTACCTCGACAAGGTCGGCTTCAACCTCGTCGGCTACGGCTGCACCACCTGCATCGGCAACTCCGGCCCGCTGCCGGAGGAGGTCTCCCAGGCCGTCAACGACCACGACCTCGCCGTCACCTCGGTCCTCTCCGGCAACCGGAACTTCGAGGGCCGTATCAACCCCGACGTCAAGATGAACTACCTGGCGTCCCCGCCGCTGGTCGTCGCCTACGCGCTGGCCGGCTCCATGAAGGTGGACGTCACCAAGGACGCCCTGGGCACCGACCAGGACGGCAAGCCGGTCTACCTCCAGGACATCTGGCCGACCGAGGCCGAGGTCAACGACGTCGTCGCGGGCGCCATCGGCGAGGACATGTTCTCCAAGTCCTACAGCGACGTCTTCGCGGGCGACGCCCAGTGGCAGGCGCTGCCGATCCCGACCGGCAACACCTTCGAGTGGGACGCCGAGTCCACCTACGTCCGCAAGCCCCCGTACTTCGAGGGCATGCGGATGGAGCCGGACCCGGTCCAGGACATCGCCGGCGCCCGGGTGCTCGCCAAGCTGGGCGACTCGGTCACCACCGACCACATCTCCCCGGCCGGTGCCATCAAGGCCGACACCCCGGCCGGCCAGTACCTCACGGAGCACGGCGTCGAGCGCCGCGACTTCAACAGCTACGGCTCCCGCCGCGGCAACCACGAGGTCATGATCCGCGGTACGTTCGCCAACATCCGCCTGCGCAACCAGATCGCGCCGGGCACCGAGGGCGGCTACACCCGCGACTTCACGCAGGACGGCGGCCCGGTCTCCTTCATCTACGACGCCTCCCGCAACTACATCGAGCAGGGCATCCCGCTCGTCGTGCTCGCGGGCAAGGAGTACGGCTCCGGCTCGTCCCGCGACTGGGCGGCCAAGGGCACCGCGCTCCTCGGCGTCAAGGCCGTCATCGCCGAGTCGTACGAGCGCATCCACCGCTCCAACCTCATCGGCATGGGTGTCCTGCCGCTGCAGTTCCCGGAGGGGCAGTCCGCGGCCTCCCTCGGCCTGACCGGCGAGGAGACCTTCTCCTTCACCGGCGTCACCGAGCTGAACGACGGCACCACGCCGCGCACGGTGAAGGTCACCACCGACACGGGCGTCGAGTTCGACGCGGTCGTCCGCATCGACACCCCCGGTGAGGCCGACTACTACCGCAACGGCGGCATCATGCAGTACGTGCTGCGCAGCCTGATCCGCAAGTAAGGGGTCGGGTCACGGCGATCGGGCCGCATCCCCGGGCACGGGGGTGCGGCCCTCGTCGTGCCCGGGGATCCGCTACGGGTGGCCGGTGAGCCGCTGGGCCGACTGCTGGTACGCCCGCAGCTTCTCGGGCGCCAGGACCCAGTAGACCCCGTCGATGCCGTCCGGCCCCACGGTGACGCTCACCAGGGCGACGGGGGCCCCGTCCTGGGTCAGCAGCGCGCCGGGCATGCCGTTGGCCTCGACCACGCTGTACTCCGCGCGGGGGAAGAACTTCTTGGCGGACCCGCAGATCATGGCCACCCGCTCGGTCCCCACGATCTTGACCCGGGCGACGCCGCGCATGCCGTTGCCGTCCGCGTAGGCCACCGCGTCGGCCGACAGCACGTGCTCCAGCGCGGCCACGTCACCGTTGCGCGCGGCCGCGACGAACGCGTCGAGCAGCCGCCGGTGCTGCGCCGTGTCGACGGGTTCCCGGCGTTCGGCGGACAGGCGTTTACGGGCCCGGCTGACGATCTGCCGCGTGTTGGCCTGCGTCAGCCGCAGCATGTTCGCGATCTCGTCGTAGGCGTAGCCGAACGCCTCCCGCAGCACGTAGGCAGCCCGCTCCACGGGGTTCAGCTTCTCCAGGACCAGCAGTACGGCCAGCTCCAGCGCCTCGCCGCGCTCCGCGCCGACCTGGGGATCCATGCTGGTGTCCACGGGCTCCGGCAGCCACGGGCCCACGTAGGCCTCACGGCGGACCCGTGCCGACTGAGCCACGTTGATCGCCAGCCGAGTGGTGATCTTCGCCAGGAACGCGGCGGGCTCCAGCACCGTGCTCCGGTCGACGTCCTGCCACCGCATCCACACGTCCTGGACCACGTCCTCGGCCTCGGACACGCTGCCCAGGATGCGGTACGCGATGCCGAACAGCCGGGGACGCAGTTGCTCGAACTCCTCCGCGGCCGCCTTCAGAGAGTCCTCGCCGGGGGGCTGTCCCTGGTCCATGTGCCGATGCCTCCGCTGTTCGACCGTCGTGCCCCCCGGGCAGGCGTTCCTCCGGCGCCGGGAGGGCCCGCCCACAGCGATCCTACGGCGGTCGCCCGGCGGGGGCCGCACAGGGCAAGCGGCGTCTCCCGCGAAGAATCGCGCGGGAGACGCCGCACCGGCCCCCGGTGGCCCTACCGGCCGAGCAGCTCGACCTCCGAGAGCGTCGCCTCACCTGACGTGAGGACCAGGCGGTACCCGGCGTAGTCCCCGGCCCGCGGCACGGAGAACGCCCGGGTCTGCCGGTCCCACCGGAAGGACTCACCCGCCCGCTCGTCCAGCGTCCGCCACCTGGTGCCGTCCGCCGTGCCCTGGAGCTTCCACCCGCTCGGTGCCTTCGTCCGGTCGGCGGAGGTGAGCGTGTACTGGACGGCCTTCGCCCGCCCGGACACCGGCAGCTCCACGGACGTCACGCCCGCGTTCGTCGCCGAGGTGTTGTCGAAGAGCGCGCCCTCGCCCGTGGTCAGGTCCCTGCGAGGCGCCGGTACCTTGTCGTCCTGGGTGATGGAGACCGGCGCCGCGTTCCTGCCCGTGCCCCACCTGGACGGCTTCGGCCCCATGTCGAACTCCAGCACCCCGCCCCTGGCCAGCAGCGAGTGCGGAAGGGAGGTCGACGTCCAGCTGCGGCCGTTGACCTTCAGGCCCTGCACGTAGATGTTCTTCGCGCTGTTCTTCGGCGCCCGGACCACCAGGTCCCGGCCGTTCTCCAGATGGACGGTCGCCTTGGTGAACAGCGGTGAGCCGACCGCGTAGTCGCCGCTGCCCATCACCAGCGGGTAGAAGCCGAGCGCGGAGAAGAGGAACCAGGCCGACTGCTCGCCGTTGTCCTCGTCACCGTGGTAGCCCTGGCCGATCTCGCTGCCGGTGTAGAGGCGGGACAGCACCTCGCGCACCTTCTCCTGTGCCTTCCAGGGCCGGCCGGCCGCGTCGTACATGTAGATCGCGTGATGGGCGACCTGGTTGGAGTGCCCGTACATGCCCATCCGGACGTCCCGGGCCTCGGTCATCTCGTGGATGACACCGCCGTAGGAGCCGACGAACTCGGGCGAGGCCGTCTCCGGCGTCGCGAAGTACTCGTCCAGCTTCTCGCCGAGCCCGTTCCGGCCGCCGTAGAGGTTGGCGAGCCCGCGGCTGTCCTGCGGGGCGGTGAAGGCGTAGCCCCAGCCGTTGGTCTCGGTGTAGTCGTGGCCCCACACGCGCGGGTCGTACTTCGACGACTCGACCCGCCACTCGCCCTGCGCGTCGCGGCCCTGGAAGAAGCCGGCCCCGGAGTCGAAGAGGTTCACGTACTCCTGGGCGCGGTTCAGGAAGTACTCCGACTCCTCCTTGTAGCGCTTCTCCCCGGTCTTCTCGTACAGCGTCCGGCCCATCCGGGAGATGCCGTAGTCGTTGAGGTAACCCTCCAGCGCCCACGACAGGCCCTCGTGCGTGTCGGTACTGGTCCAGCCGAGGAAGGGCGAGGTCGCCATGCCCTTGCGGCCCACACCCGAGGACGGTGGCACCACGGTCGCGTTCTTCACCGCCGCGTCGTACGCCGCCTTCGCGTCGAAGCCGACGCCCTTGACGTACGCGTCCGCGAACGCGACGTCCGAGGAGGTGCCGGTCATCAGGTCCGCGTACCCCGGTGAGGACCAGCGTGAGGTCCAGCCACCGTCCTTGTACTGCTGCACGAAGCCGTCGACCATCTCACCCGCCTGGCGGGGCGTCAGCAGCGAGTACGCCGGCCAGGTCGTGCGGTAGGTGTCCCAGAAGCCGTTGTTGACGTAGACCTTGCCGTCGACGATCTTCGCCCCGGTGTGGGTCGGGGTGTCCTGGCCCGTCATGGGCGAGAACGGCGAGGCGTACTTGTAGGTGGAACCGACCTTCTCGAAACCGGAGTTGGGGTACAGGTAGAGCCGGTACAGGCTGGAGTACAGCGTGGTCAGCTGGTCCGGCGTCGCGCCCTCGACCTCGACCTTGCCCAGCAGCCGGTCCCACAGCCGCTGCGCCTTCGCCTTCACGGACTCGAAGGAGGTGCCCTCCGGCATCTCCTGGCGCAGGTTGTCCTTGGCCTGCTCGACGCTGATCAGCGAGGTCGCCAGGCGCAGGGTGACCGTCCGGTCGGCGCCCGCGTCGAACCGCAGGTAGCCTTTCACCCCGCTCGACGAGCCCTCCTGCACCGGCTTGTCGAAGGTGCCGTAGACGAAGAGCCGGGTCGCGCCGGTCGACAGGCCGGACTTCACGTCCGAGTAGCCGGTCACCACCCCGGTCGCCTTGTCGAGGGTCAGACCCGCCTGGTCGGTCACGTTGTCGAAGAGCACGCTCGCGTCGTCGCCGGGGTAGGTGAAGCGGAGCATCGCCGCGTGGTCGGTGGGGGTCATCTCGGCCTTGAGACCGTTCTCGAAGCGCACCCCGTAGTAGTGCGGCCGCGCGACCTCGTTCTCGTGCCGGAAGGGCAGCGCACGCGCCGTGCGGGCGATGTCCGGGGTGCCGGTGGCGGCGGACGGCATCACCTGGAAGGTCTGCCGGTCGCCCATCCAGGGGCTCGGTTCATGACTGGCGCTGAACGCCTGGATCGTCGGCAGGTTGTCCGCGTTGTTCGCACGTGCGTAGTCGTACAGCCAGCTGAGCGAACCCGCGTTGGTCACCGGCGTCCAGAAGTTGAAGCCGTGCGGCACGGCGGTCGCCGGGAAGTTGTTGCCGCGCGAGAAGCCGCCGCTGGAGTTGGTGCCGCGCGTGGTGAGCGCGTAGTCGGACACGTGCGCCTTGGGCTTCTCGGGCGCCTTCACGGCCAGCGAGACGTCGTCCACCCAGCCGCGGAACTTCGCCGGTCCGGCGGGGGAGTCGTACGCCACCAGGATCCGGTCGACGGTCTTGCCGGCCGCCACCGAGCCGATCCGCGAGACGACGTTGTTCCACTGGTTGACGTAGAGCACCTTGGCCTCGCCCTGCCCGCGCGGGCTGAGGCCGAAGCCGTGCTGGTCCCGCGCCCCGAGGCCGCTCAGGTGGGTGCCGTCGGTGAACGCGAGGTCGACGGAGACGTTCGTGGCGGCGTAGTCCCGGTCGCCGTCCGCCATCGACGGGAAGATCCGGTACGAGAGCGCGGTGTCCCGGCCCACGGCCACGTCGACGTCGAAGATCTTGTTGTACGAGTACGCGCGGCCGTCCGCGACGTGCCGTCCCGCGTACCGCAGTGCCCGCTTGCCGGTGAAGCCGGCGCCCGCCTTCGCCGTGGGCGAGCCGCTCGGGCCGCGGTCGACCAGCGACAGCATGTCCTGCGGGACCGGTCCCTCGCTGCCGCCGGTGGAGAACTGCACATCCGCCAGCTGGAGGATGGTTCCGCCGTTGTTCTTGGTGATGTCCAGCCGGTAGTGCCGGTACTCGGCGGCGGCCGCTTCCGCTATGTCGTACGTCTTCGTCCGGAAACGCTCCGGGAAGGTCTCACCGGAGCGGGTGTCCAGGGTCTTCCAGTCCTTGCCGTCGGTGGAGCCCTTCAGGGTCCAGTCCGCCGGGTCCCGTTCCGCGTGGTCGTTGGCCGAAGTGAGGGCGTACCGCGCCAGCTTCACCGGCGCGTCCAGGTCGAACTCGACCCAGCCCGTGGGCGTGAACGTCAGCCACTTGGTGGTGGGCTCGGTGTCGACCAGGCTCTCCTTCACCTCGCCGGCCCCGGCGTTCTCGCCGTTCGCCCGCACGTCGGTGACGTGGTCGGTGACGTTGCCCGGAATGCCGCTGCTGTAGCCGCCGTCCACGCCCGCGGCCCGCTTGCTCCCGTCCGGCGCGGTGTCGACGGTGTTCAGCCAGTCCGGTGCCGGGTCCCCGGTTTCGAACGAGGACGTGAACTCCCGGTCGGCCGCGGGTGCTTCCGGCAGGGCGACGGCCACGCCCTGGGAACCGACGGCCATGACAAAGGCGGCCGTTGTCACGACCGCCGTACTCCATCTGTGCCGACCTCTGTGCCGCATCCGCCAACCCACTCCCTGCACGCTGTGGACAACGTTGTCAAATTCCGTGCGCAAGGACCAGTAGTGACTCAAGTGGTCGACGCTGTCAAGGGTGTTGACTGCGTCGTTCGAGACCTATGTCGCGGATTTTTCCGGCAAGGCGCCCACAGGCGACTCATATTTCCGCGAGGTCTCAACTCGGAAAAGACCGACGGCGAACCTTGCATTCGATCTTGCTCCGCTGGCGGGAAGTGGACTATACCTGTCGGCGATTCACATGATGCGCACTTCCCGCACGACCCTGCTTGACCCGACCGCGGTGCCGGGGAGGATCCGGTTCACCGCCTGAGTCCTGTTCAGAAGGCGAGGACTTGAGCATGGGATCCCCATCCGCAGAGAACCTCGGCGCCGATGGCGTCGGCCGCCGTGCACTGATCAAACGCTCCGCCGCGCTCGGCCTGGTCTCCGTACCGGCGATGAGCTTCCTGTCCGCCTGTGCCAGTGGCGGCGGGGGTGAGGAAACGTCCGACGACACCCAGGGCAAGACGTCGAAGGACAACCCCTTCGGCGTCAAGGAGGGCAGCAAGCTCGACGTCGTCATCTTCAAGGGCGGTTACGGCGACGACTACGCCAAGGCGTGGGAGGCCGCGTTCCAGAAGAAATGGGGCGTCACCTCCACGCACACCGGAACCCAGGAGATCACCGGCAAGCTCCAGCCCCGCTTCAACGCGGGCAACCCGCCGGACATCGTGGACAACTCCGGCGCCCAGAAGATCAAGATCGATGTGCTCTACAAGAACGATCAGCTGCTCGACCTCGCCGAGGTGCTGGACGCGCCGAGCGTGGACGACTCCTCGAAGAAGGTCCGGGACACCGTAATTCCCGGCACGCTGGACCCGGGTCTGCAGGGCGGAAAGGTCGTCGCCCTCAACTACATCTACACGGTCTGGGGCCTTTGGTACTCAGGAAAGCTCTTCAAGGAGAAGGGCTGGGAGGAGCCGAAGAGCTGGGACGACTTCCTGGCCATCTGCAAGGACGCCAAGTCGCAGGGCATCGGCGGACTCGCGCACCAGGGCAAGTACCCGTACTACATCAACGTCGCCATCATGGACCTGATCGCCAAGAAGGGCGGCCTGGACGCCATGAAGGCGATCGACAACCTCGATCCGAAGGCGTTCGTCGGCTCCGACGCGGCGCAGGCCGCCGTGGAGGCCGTCTACGAGGTCGTCGAAAAGGGCTACCTGATGCCCGGCACGAACGGGCTGGAGCACACCGAGGCACAGACCCGGTGGAACCAGTACAAGGCCGCGTTCATCACCAGCGGCTCCTGGCTGGAGAACGAGCAGCTGAAGCAGACGCCGCCGGACTTCGACATGAAGTTCCTGCCCATGCCGCTGCTGCCCGACAGCGTCATGCCGTTCGAGGCGATTCGCGCCGGCTCCGGTGAGCCCTTCATCATTCCCTCCAAGGCGAAGAACCTGCCGGCCGCCAAGGAGTTCATGCGGATGATGCTGTCGCGGGAATGGTCGACGCTTTTCGCCAAGGAGGCGAACTCGCTGACCATCCTCCAGGACGGTGTCGACCCGAGCGTGCAGCTGCGGCCCGGTACCCAGTCCACGGTCAAGGCGTCCAAGGCGGCGGGCGAGAACACCTTCCGATTCCTGTACACCGAGTGGTACAGCGAGATGGACACCGCGATCCAGAACGCGTCCAACGAACTGATGGCGCGACGGATTCAGCCCAAGGAATGGCTGAAGCGGGCGCAGGCCGCGGTGGACAAGGCGGCGAAGGATCCCGCGTCCAAGAACAACCGTCGGGAATAGTTCTCCGGGGAATGCCGTGGGGTGCGGTGGACTGTGTGGTGCGGGCCGTCACCGGCTCGTCGCGCGGTCCCCGCGCCCCTTCGGGTCGGGACAGCAGGGGCAGGTTTCATGCGCAAGGGGCAGTACCGGTTCGTCGCGGGGTTTCTCCTGGTTCCCGTGGCGCTTTATCTCGTCTTCGTCATCTGGCCGTACATCCAGACGTTCGGGTACTCCCTGACCGACTGGAAGGGGCAGTCGCAGACCTTCGACTTCGTCGGTCTGGACAACTACAAGGCGTTGTTCCAGGACGACATCTTCATGGGTGCCATCTGGCACAACATCCTGTTTCTGGTCTTCATCCCGGTGATCACCATTCTGCTCGCGCTGTTCTTCGCCTTCATGCTGAACGCGGGCGGGCGCAGCCGGGCCGGCGGTGTCGCGGGCGTGGCCGGGTCCAGGTTCTACAAGGTGGTGTACTTCTTCCCGCAGGTGCTCTCGCTGGCGATTCTCGCGGTGCTCTTCGGCGCCGTGTACCGCAGTGACAGCGGCGGCATGCTCAACGGCTTTCTGGTGAAGCTGGGCCTGGTCGACCCGAACAGTCCCGTCGAGTGGCTCAACGAACCCGACTTCGTGCTGTGGGCGCTGATCCTGGTCGTGGTGTGGCACGGCGTCGGCTTCTATCTGGTGCTCTTCTCCGCCGCGATGCAGTCCATCCCGCGGGACATCTACGAGGCCGCGCTCATCGACGGTGCCGGGCGGGCCCAGTCGTTCTTCCGCATCACCCTGCCGCTGCTGTGGGACTCCGTGCAGACCGCCTGGGTCTACCTCGGTATCGCGGCGATGGACATGTTCATCCTGGTGTCCACCATGACCTCGGGAGAGTTCGGCGGCGGACCGGACCACGCCAGCGAGGTCATGTCGACGGTGATGATGCGCAACTTCCTCTACTACGGGAAGAGCGGCTACGCCTGCGCCATGGGCGTCGTCATGCTGCTTCTCACCCTGATCCTGTCCGTGGTCATGCTGCGCGCCACCCGCCGCGAGCGCGTCGAGTTCTGAGCGGGAGAGACGACGATGAGCGCACCCATCAAGGAGAACACCCCCGCCCTCGCCAAGGAGCCCTCGTACGGGCCCGCGGACCGGGCCGGTGAGCGGCGCGGCGAGGGCGTGGTGCTGAACGCGTTCTCGCACGGTTTCCTCGCCCTGTGGGCCCTGATGATCGTCCTGCCGCTGCTGTGGCTGGTCCTCAGCTCCTTCAAGACCGACTCGCAGATCGCGGGCTCGGCCTTCGGCTGGCCGCAGAACTGGTCCTTCGACGTGTTCACGCGCGCGTGGGAGAAGGGCATCGGCGACTACTTCTTCAACACGGTCGTCGTGCTCGTCTTCTCGGTGCCGCTGACCATGCTGTTCGGCTCGATGGCCGCGTACGTACTGGCGCGCTACCAGTTTTGGGGAAACCGGCTGCTGTACTACTTCTTCGTGGCCGGCGCGATGTTTCCCGTGTTCCTGGCCCTGGTCCCGCTCTTCTTCATGGTGAAGCGGCTGGACATGCTGAACACGTACCAGGGCCTGATCCTGGTCTACGTCGCCTACTCGATGCCGTTCACCGTGTTCTTCATGCACGCCTTCTTCCGGACCCTGCCCACGGCGGTGTTCGAGGCGGCGATCCTGGACGGGGCCTCCCACAGCCGGACCTTCTTCCAGGTCATGCTGCCGATGGCCAAGCCCGGCCTGATCAGCGTGGGGATCTTCAACATGCTCGGGCAGTGGAACCAGTTCATTCTGCCGACGGTGCTGATGCAGCCGCAGAGCGGTGACGATCCCGAGCGCTACGTCCTGACCCAGGGGCTCGTCCAGCTCGAACAGCAGCAGGGCTACGCCTCCGATCTGCCCGTGCTCTTCGCGGGCGTGACCATCGCGATGATCCCGATGCTGGTCGTGTACCTGTCGTTCCAGCGGCAGGTGCAGGCGGGGCTCACGTCGGCAACCCTGAAGTGAACGGCGGTAGCGTCTCGTAACCGTCCGCGCACACACCGCTTCCCGCCCTGGAAGCGGTGTGTGCGCTGTGCGCCTGGACCGCCGAAACTGTTCAACCTCTTGACGGGAGGCAACCCGAACGGCTCAGCTTAGAGTTCACTAGTTGGACATAGACGGGGCCTCACCGAAGCGGTCCCGCGCGCAGGAGGTCGTCGTGGAGACTCCGGGGTCGCAGTCGTCGCTGCACCGAGCCAACCTGGAGCGGGTGGTCCGAGCCGTACGGCTGGCCGGATCCCTCACCCAGGCGGAGATCGCAAGGACGACCGGTCTGTCCGCGGCGACGGTCTCCAACATCGTCCGTGAGCTCAAGGACGGTGGAACGGTCGAGGTCACACCCACCTCGGCGGGTGGCCGCCGGGCCCGTAGCGTCTCGCTCAGCGGTGACGCCGGCATCGTCATCGGCGTCGACTTCGGCCACACCCACCTGCGCGTCGCGGTCGGGAACCTCGCCCACCAGGTGCTGGCCGAGGAGTCCGAGCCGCTGGACGTCGACGCCTCCGCCGCGCAGGGCTTCGACCGGGCCGAAGAGCTGATCAACCGGCTGATCGCGGCGACCGGCGTGGACCGCGCCAAGATCGCCGGGGTGGGTCTCGGCGTGCCCGGCCCGATCGACGTGGAGTCCGGGACGCTGGGCTCCACATCGATCCTGCCCGGCTGGACCGGCGCCCGGCCCGCCGAGGAGCTGCGGGGGCGGCTCGGCGTACCGGTGCACGTGGACAACGACGCCAACCTGGGCGCCCTCGGCGAACTGGTCTGGGGCGGCGGCAAGGGCGTGCGGGACCTGGCGTACATCAAGGTCGCCAGCGGTGTCGGCGCCGGACTGGTGATCGACGGGAAGATCTACCGGGGTCCTGGGGGCACCGCAGGAGAAATCGGACATATTACACTCGATGAGTCCGGCCCCGTCTGCCGATGCGGAAACCGGGGCTGTCTGGAGACCTTCGCGGCCGCGCGCTATGTGCTCCCGCTCCTCCAGTCCAGCCACGGCAGCGACCTGACCATGGAGGGCGTCGTGCGGCTGGCGCGGGACGGTGACCCGGGCTGCCGTCGGGTGATCGCCGATGTCGGCCGCCACATCGGCAGTGGAGTGGCCAACCTGTGCAACCTGCTGAACCCGAGCCGGGTGGTCCTGGGCGGTGATCTCGCCGAGGCCGGAGAGCTGGTGCTCGGGCCCATAAGGGAGTCCGTCGGCCGCTACGCCATCCCCAGCGCCGCGCGCCAACTGTCCGTGCTCCCAGGGGCACTTGGCGGCCGTGCGGAGGTGCTCGGGGCGCTCGCCCTCGCGCTCAGCGAGATGGGCGATTCGACACTTTTGGATGGTGGCGTCGGCGGCTCGCTTCCGGCCGTTGCACCTGCCTTCACTTAGAGAACGGATGGCACCGTTGCCAACCCGTTAAGGATTTACTTCTTGACGTCGCACGTGTGGCCGAGTTGACTTCCAGCCACCTCGGCCGCAACGACGCGGCCTCGTCAGGGAGGTTATGAAGTGAACACGCGTATGCGTCGTGCCGCCGTTGCCATTGCCGCGGGTGCGATGGCCGTCTCGCTGGCCGCTTGTGGCAGCGCTGAGGAAGCGGGCGGCGACAGCGACGCCGGCGGCTCCGCCGCCAAGGGCGACAACATCAAGGTCGGCCTGCTCCTTCCGGAGAACAAGACCGCGCGTTACGAGAAGTTCGACCGGCCGCTGATCGAGAAGAAGATCAAGGAGCTGACGAACAACAAGGCGGAGATCCAGTACAACAACGCCCGCCAGGACGCCAACCTTCAGGCCCAGCAGGTCGACACGATGATCACCAACAAGGTGGACGTGCTGATCCTGGACGCCGTGGACGCCAAGGCCATCAAGAACTCCGTGCAGAAGGCCGCGGACGCCGGCATCAAGGTCGTCGCCTACGACCGCCTGGCCGAGGGCCCGATCAGCGCCTACACCTCGTTCGACAACGAAGAGGTCGGCCGCACCCAGGGCGAGGCCCTCCTCGAGGCCCTGGGCGACAAGGCCAAGGACAGCCAGATCGTCATGATGAACGGCTCGGTCACCGACCCGAACGCCGCCCAGTTCAAGAAGGGCGCGCACTCCGTCCTCGACGGCAAGGTGAAGATCGGCAAGGAGTTCGACACCAAGGAGTGGTCGCCGGACAACGCCAACTCCAACATGGAGGCGGCGATCACGGCGCTCGGCAAGAACAAGATCGCCGGTGTCTACTCCGCCAACGACGGCATGGCGGGCGGCATCATCACCGCCCTGAAGGCCGCGGGCATCGCCGACATCCCGGTCACCGGCCAGGACGCCGAGCTCGCCGCCGTGCAGCGCATCATCATGGACCAGCAGTTCATGAGCGTCTACAAGTCCTACCCGCAGGAGGCCGAGGTCGCCGCCGAGATGGCGGTCGCCCTGGCCAAGGGCGAGGACCTGGGCGCCATCGCCAAGGACAAGGTCTCCAGCGGCAGCGCCAAGGACGTCCCGTCGGTCCTGGTCCCGGTGATCTCCCTGACCAAGGAGAACATCAACGACACCGTGATCAAGGACGGCATCTACACCGCCGACGAGATCTGCTCGGGCAACTACAAGTCCGCCTGCGACAAGCTCGGCATCGGCGGCTGATCCGGTCCCGGCCCCTCCAAGTACGGGAACCCACCCAGGAGTTCCCGTACCGGACGGCCGAACCACAGGCTCCTCCGGCGCCCCGCGTCACACACAGCCCCGCAAGCTAGTCACGGGGCGCCGGCGGAACATCCCCCCAGTCTTTCTGCACAACCTCCCGCCGGGTCAGGCGGCGAAGGAGATGGTTCACGTGTCCGCTACGCCCGTGCTGGCGTTGCGCGGGGTCTCCAAGCGGTTCGGTGCCGTTCAGGCGCTCACCGACGTAGAGCTTGAGGTCCACGCCGGTGAGGTGGTCGCCCTGGTCGGCGACAACGGCGCCGGAAAGTCCACGCTGGTCAAGACGATCGCCGGCGTGCATCCCATCGATGAGGGCGTCATCGAATGGGAAGGCAAGGCCGTTTCGATCAGCAAGCCGCACGACGCCCAGGCGCTGGGCATCGCGACCGTCTACCAGGACCTCGCGCTGTGCGACAACATCGACGTCGTCGGCAACCTGTTCCTCGGCCGTGAGCTGAGGAAGTGGGGCGTGCTCGACGAGGTCGAGATGGAGCGCCGCTCGCGCGAGCTGCTGAAGACGCTCTCGATCCGCATCCCCAGCGTGCGTATCCCGATCGCCTCGCTCTCCGGCGGTCAGCGCCAGACCGTGGCCATCGCGCGCTCGATGCTCGGCGAGCCCAAGCTCGTCATCCTCGACGAGCCGACCGCCGCCCTCGGCGTCGAGCAGACCGCCCAGGTCCTGGACCTGGTGGAGCGGCTGCGGGAGCGCGGCCACGCCGTGATCCTGATCAGCCACAACATGGCCGACGTCAAGGCAGTCGCCGACAAGGTGGCGGTACTGCGCCTCGGCCGCAACAACGGCGTCTTCGAGGTCAAGACGACCTCGCAGGAGGAGATCATCTCCGCCATCACCGGCGCCACCGAGAACGCCGTGACCCGCCGTGCGGCGCGCACGAACGGGGAGGTTTCCAAGTGAGCATCGACAAGACCTCCACGGCCGCGGCGAACGGCCAGACCGTCGAGAACCCCGAGGCGGCCGCCGCCTCGGTGACCGCGGTCGACCCCCGCCTGCTCGTCCGCGAGCAGGGCCTCGCCGGCTACCTCGGCGAGTTCAGGCGCAAGATGAAGGCGGGCGAGCTGGGTTCCATCCCGGTCGTCATCGGCCTGATCATCATCTGCGTCGTCTTCCAGAGCCTGAACTCCGCGTTCCTGTCCGCCCAGAACATCAGTGACATCACCGTCACGATGGTCGGCACGGGCATGATCTCGGTCGGCATCGTCTTCGTGCTGCTGCTCGGCGAGATCGACCTGTCCGTCGGCTCGGTCAGCGGTGCCTCCAGCGCCATCGCGGCCGTGCTCGCGGTGAACCAGGGCTGGCCGGAGTGGGCGGCGGTGCTCTTCGCCGTCGCCGCGGGTGCCGCCATCGGCGCGGCCCACGGCTTCTTCTTCGCGGTGCTCGGCGCCCCGGCCTTCGCCGTGACGCTGGCGGGCCTGCTCTTCTGGCTGGGCTTCATGCTCCAGACGCTGGGCGAGAACGGCACGATCAACCTCGACAGCGACGGCTTCATCGGTCAGCTGACGACGTACTTCTTCACGGACGTCGCCGCCGCGTACGGCCTGGCGGCCGTGGTGACCGCGGTCTTCTTCCTCACGTCCTTCCTCGGCAACCGGCGCCGCGAGGCGGCGGGCGTCCCGTCCCGGCCCATGAGCGACACCCTGCTGCGCACGGGGCTGCTCGCGGTGGTCTCCTTCGCCGCGGCGTTCATGTACAACCAGTACAAGGGCCTGCCGCTGGCGACCGTGATCTTCCTGGTGTTCCTGGTCGGCACGGACTTCCTGCTCCGCCGGACGACGTACGGCCGCAAGGTCTTCGCGCTCGGTGGCAGTGTCGAGGCGTCCCGGCGTGCGGGCATCAACGTCACGGCGGTACGGATCTCCGTGTTCGCGATCTCCGGTGGTTTCGCGGCGATCGGTGGCCTGTTCCTGGCGTCGAAGATCGCGTCCGCGAACCAGAGCGCGGGCACCGGCGACCTGCTGATGAACGCCATCGCGGCTGCCGTGATCGGTGGTACCTCGCTGTTCGGTGGCCGTGGACGCACCTGGAACGCGCTGCTGGGCGTGCTGGTGATCGTCTCCATCCAGTACGGGCTCCAGCTGGAGTCCATCGCCGAGCCGGTGAAGTACATGATCACGGCGGGTGTGCTGCTGACCACGGTGGTCATCGACTCGGTCACCCGGCGGACCCAGAAGACCGCCGGCCGGGCGTAGGGGCTGCGCCGCTGGGGCGCGGTGGTCTGCCGGGCCCGGTCCGGTGTGGCTGATCGCGCCCCTTCCGGCGTGGCAGTCCGGCTCTTCACGACACGATTGTGCCCGGCACCGACGGCGGTGCCGGGCACAGTCGTGTCGTGGAAAGGCCCTCTCCTGGGTAGAGCCGAACGCGTGACGTACGACCCACCGTCCTGGCGTCGGGGGGCGGGGCGGAACATTAGACTCGACAAGCCCGGCAACAGCTCGAACAGCTCTACTGCAAGGAGGCACGGGTGCCGCTGCTGACCCGCATCACGGGACCGCGCGATCTGGACCGGCTCAGCCTGGAAGAGCTGGACCAGCTGGCCGAGGAGATCCGGACCTTCCTTGTCGAGGCCGTCTCCAAGACCGGCGGCCACCTCGGCCCGAACCTCGGCGTGGTCGAGCTGACCATCGCCCTGCACCGCGTGTTCGAGTCACCGAAGGACAAGGTGCTCTGGGACACCGGCCACCAGGCCTACGTCCACAAGCTGCTCACCGGCCGCCAGGACTTCTCCCGGCTGAAGATGAAGGGCGGCCTGTCCGGCTACCCCTCGCAGGCCGAGTCCGAGCACGACGTGATCGAGAACAGCCACGCCTCCACGGTCCTCGGCTGGGCCGACGGCCTGGCGAAGGCCAACCAGCTGCTCAAACGCGACGACCACGTGGTCGCCGTGATCGGCGACGGCGCGCTCACCGGCGGTATGGCCTGGGAGGCGCTGAACAACATCGCCGACGCCAAGGACCGCCCGCTGGTCATCGTCGTCAACGACAACGAGCGCTCCTACGCCCCCACGATCGGCGGCCTCGCCAACCACCTCGCGACGCTGCGCACCACGGACGGCTACGAGCGCTTCCTGGCGCGCACCAAGGAGGTCCTGGAGCGCACCCCGGTCGTCGGCCGGCCGCTCTACGACACCCTGCACGGCGCCAAGAAGGGCCTGAAGGACTTCATCGCGCCGCAGGGCATGTTCGAGGACCTGGGCCTGAAGTACGTCGGCCCGATCGACGGCCACGACATCGAGGCGCTGGAGTCCGCGCTGGCCCGCGCCAAGCGCTTCGGCGGCCCGGTCATCGTGCACTGCCTCACCGAGAAGGGCCGCGGCTACCAGCCCGCCCTCCAGGACGAGGCCGACCGCTTCCACGCCGTCGGCAAGATCCACCCCGACACCGGCCTGCCGATCGCCTCCTCCGGCGCCGACTGGACCTCCGTCTTCGGCGACGAGATGGTCAAGCTCGGCAAGGAGCGCGAGGACGTCGTCGCGATCACCGCCGCGATGCTCCAGCCGGTCGGCCTGGACCGCTTCGCGAAGGTCTTCCCGGACCGGGTCTACGACGTCGGCATCGCCGAGCAGCACGGCGCCGTCTCCGCGGCCGGCCTCGCCACCGGCGGAGTGCACCCCGTCTTCGCCGTGTACGCCACCTTCCTCAACCGCGCCTTCGACCAGGTCCTGATGGATGTCGCCCTGCACAAGTGCGGCGTGACCTTCGTGCTGGACCGGGCCGGCGTCACCGGCACCGACGGCGCCTCCCACAACGGCATGTGGGACATGTCGATCCTCCAGGTGGTCCCCGGCCTCAGGCTCGCCGCCCCGCGCGACGCCGAGCAGGTGCGCGCCCAGCTGCGCGAGGCCGTCGACGTCGACGACGCGCCGACCGTGGTGCGCTTCTCCAAGGGCGCCGTCGGTCCCGCCGTACCCGCGGTGGGCCGGATCGGCGGCATGGACGTGCTGCGCGAGCCCGGCACCACCACGCCCGACGTGCTCCTCGTGTCGGTCGGCGCGCTCGCGCCGATGTGCCTGGAGGTCGCCTCGCTCCTCGACAAGCAGGGCATCTCCACCACCGTCGTCGACCCGCGCTGGGTCAAGCCCGTGGACGAGGCCATGGCCCCGCTCGCCGACCGGCACCGCGTGGTCGTCACCGTCGAGGACAACTCCCGCGTCGGCGGCGTCGGCTCGGCCATCGCCCAGGCCCTGCGGGACGCGGGCGTCGACGTACCGCTGCGGGACTTCGGCATCCCGCCGCGCTTCCTCGACCACGCCTCCCGCGCCGAGGTCATGGCGGAGATCGGGCTGACCGCCCCGGACATCGCCCGCCAGGTCACCGGCCTGGTCTCCCGGCTCGACGGGCGCTACGAGCGGACGGCCGCCGACGAGATCGAGGCCGCGCGCGACTGACCGCGCGAGCCGAGCCCTCTGAATGGGCCGGTATCACCACTCTTCGCAGTGGCGGTACCGGCCCATTCGCGTGAGACGGCGCGGGCCGGGGCATACGGACTACGCCCCCTCTCGATCATGTCGAGGACGACAAGCGTGGGAGGTCCGCCGTGAGCAGCACCCTCTTCCGGACGAAGAAGGTCGAGCAGTCCATCCTCGATACCGAGGAGCCAGAGCACGCGCTCAGGAAATCCCTGTCCGCCCTGGACCTGACGGTCTTCGGCGTCGGTGTGATCATCGGCACCGGCATCTTCGTCCTCACCGGGTCGGTCGCGAGGAACAACGCCGGACCGTCCGTCGCGCTGTCCTTCGTGGTGGCAGGCGTCGTCTGCGCTCTCGCCGCGCTCTGCTACGCCGAGTTCGCCTCCACCGTCCCGGTGGCAGGCTCGGCGTACACCTTCTCGTACGCCTCACTGGGGGAGCTGCCCGCCTGGATCATCGGCTGGGACCTCGTCCTGGAGTTCGCGCTCGGCACGGCGGTGGTGGCGGTCGGCTGGTCGGGGTACATCGCCTCGCTGCTGGAGAACGCGGGCTGGCAACTGCCCGAGGCGCTCGGGACCCGGGAGGGCGCCGACGGGTTCGGCTTCGACATCCTCGCCGCCGCCCTGGTGCTGGCGCTCACCGCGATCCTCGTGGTCGGCATGAAGCTCTCGGCCCGGGTGACCTCCGTCGTGGTCGCCATCAAGGTGACCGTCGTCCTCGTCGTCATCGTCGCCGGCGCCTTCTTCGTCACCGGCAGCAACTACGAACCGTTCGTCCCCGATCCCGAGCCCGTGGCGGCGGGGCGCAGTCTGGACGCGCCGCTCATCCAGCTGATGTTCGGCTGGGCGCCGGCCAACTTCGGCGTGCTGGGCATCTTCACCGCCGCCTCCGTGGTCTTCTTCGCCTTCATCGGCTTCGACATCGTGGCCACCGCCGCCGAGGAGACCAAGAACCCGCAGCGCGACATGCCCCGCGGCATCCTCGGCTCGCTGTTCATCTGCACCGCCCTCTACGTGGCGGTGTCGATCGTCGTCACCGGTATGCAGCACTACAGCGAGCTGTCCGTGGACGCCCCGCTCGCCGACGCCTTCAAGTCCGTCGGACAGCCCTGGTTCGCGGGCTTCATCAGCTTCGGCGCCGCCGTCGGCCTGACCACCGTCTGCATGATCCTGCTGCTCGGACAGACCCGCGTCTTCTTCGCGATGAGCCGCGACGGCCTGCTGCCGCGCTTCTTCTCCCGCGTCCACCCGCGGTTCAAGACCCCGCACCGGCCGACCATCCTGCTCGGCGTGCTCATCGCGATCCTCGCGGGCTTCACGCCCCTTCAGGAGCTCGCGGCCCTGGTGAACATCGGCACCCTGTTCGCCTTCGTGATCGTCGCCATCAGCGTGATCATCCTGCGCAGGACGCGCCCCGACCTGCCCCGTTCCTTCCGCACCCCCTGGGTGCCCGTGCTGCCGATCGTGTCCGTCCTGGCCTCGCTGTGGCTGATGCTGAACCTGCCGGCCGAGACCTGGGTCCGGTTCGCCGTCTGGATGGTGATCGGCGTCGTCGTCTACTTCCTCTACGGCCGCTCCCACAGCCGCCTCGGACGCCAGGAGGAGGCCACCGCCGCGGAGGTCCCCCCGCGCGGCGACAAGGAGTGAGCACCCCGTTCTGAGCGACCGGCCTCGTATGTCCCGTTTCTGTATGACATGCGAGGCCGGATAGTGTACGGCCATGCGCGCCGAGCCTCTCGCCCCACCACGCTCCGTAGCCGAACGAGGGGCGGCGCACGGTTACTGGACCCGGCTTCTGCCTCTGCTGGCGGCCCTGGCCTGCCTCACCCGCGTGCCGTCCTTCGTACGGCCCCTGTGGAACCCCGACGAGGGCTATCTCGCCGTACAGGCGCGCCTGCTGGCGCACGGCGGGGAACTGTACGAGACAGTCGTGGACCGCAAGCCGCCGCTCGTGCCGTGGTTGTACGAGGGGGCGTTCGCGCTGGCCGGCTCCGAGTCGCTCGCCCCGGTCCGGGTGCTGGCGGTGCTGGCGCAGTTGCTCACGGCCGTCCTGCTCGCCTCGCTCGCGCGGCGGCGCTGGGGCGACCGCGCGGGCCGTACCGCCGGAGTGCTGTACCTGCTGGTGTCCGTAGGGCTCAACCCCGAGGATGCGCAGGCCGCCGGCTTCGAGGTGTTCATGCTGCCGTGCACGGCCGCCGCCATGTGGTGCGCGGACCGGCGCCGCTGGGGATGGGCCGGCACGGCCGTCGCCGGGGCCTTCCTCGCCAAGCAGACCGGCGCGGCCGTACTGCTGCCGGTGCTCTGGCTGTACGTCCGTAACGGCGGCGCCGCGAGGGGCGGGCTGCTGCGGCTCGCGGCGGGGGCCGTCGTGCCGGTGCTGGGCGCTGCCCTGGCCACCGACCCGGCCGGCTTCGTGTTCTGGACGGTGACGGGCTCGGCGGCGTACGCCTCGTTCACCGGCTCCGAACTGCACGTCCTGAGCCGCGGCCTGGCCAACGCCGCGCTGCTGGCCGTGGGATGTGCCGGGCTGCTGCCGCCGGTGGTACGGGCGCTGCGGGTGGTCCGCGCGGGGGCGGCGGAGCTGTGGCTGTGGCCGGCCGCGTCGGCTGGTGCGGTGCTGGCCGGGTTCCACTTCTTCGGCCACTACTACCTGCAACTCCTGCCGCCACTCGCCCTGCTGGCGACGGCCGCCCTGCAGGTCCTGCCCCGTGAACGTCTGGTGACAGCCGTCCTCACCTCGGCCCTCTGCTGCGGCCTCTTCCTCGCCTGGGGGCTGTTCGCCCCACGACCCGAACTCGACCACGTCCAGCGACTGGCACAAGCCACGGCCCGCCGCTCCGAGCCCGGCGACCGCGTCCTCGTCTGGGGCATGCACCCGGAGACGTACTGGCTGGCCGACCGCACTCCCGCCAGCCGCTACCTCACCGCCGGCCTGCTCACCAACTACAGCGGCGGACGCAACGGCCCCCAGGTCGGCGAGAAGTACGGCGTCGAGGGCGCCTGGCCGGCCTTCCGCGCCGAACTCGCCGCCCACGCCCCCGCCCTGATCGTGGACGACTCCCGCGGCAAGCCGTACGCGCCGGAGCGGGTCCCGAGCCTGCGCAAGATCCTGGTGGCGGGATACGAGGAGGTGGGAGAGGTGGACGGGGCGGTGCTGTACGCGCGGGTGGTCAGGGGGGCGGGGAGGCCGTAGGGGGGACGGGAGGCCGTCGAGGCGCGGTGAGGCCGCAAGGGGACACGGGAGCCGTCAGGGGAGTGCGTGGCAGTGGGGAGCGCTTGGCGGCAGGGGAGGGCCTGGCGGTGGGGCCGCCTAGCGGTTCACCGACCGTGGGCCCGCCACCTCCGCGCCGAGTTCCGTCACCCGGCGCTTGAGCTCACGGTCCGCCGTGACGACCAGACAGGGGCGGTCGCCGGCCTCGCCGACCAGTTCGACCATGCGGTCGTCGCCGCTGCCCGGTGCCGCGTCCACCCGTACGCCCGGCACGGACTCCACCCCGCGGGCCGCGCCCTCCACCACGAGGACGATCTCCACGGGCTCCGGATGCCCCGGCAGACCGTCGACCGCCAGCCGGTCGCGCAGGCGCTCGGCCGCGCCGTGCCGGTCGCGCCACCAGCCGTCGGGGACCGAGCCGACCACGTTCGCCGCGTCGACGATCACCAGGAGCGGGGCAGTCATGTGACCCAGGGTCCCACGAGCCGCCGGCGGGAACCCGGGGGATGCCCGATTAAAGTAGGAGCGTGTCAATGGTCCCTGCGGTGAACGGCGACTGGCTGATACGAGGCCGGGACGGGCGGCTCAGCGCCTACGCCCCGAGCGGTGAGGCCGTCCATTGCCGGGCCGAACGCCACCCGGGCGGCGGCTGGCTGCCGCCCCGTAAGGCGGGTGGTGAGCAGCGGCTGCTGCCCGGCATCGCGGTGGGCCAGGGCGCCGACGGCTACGCGCATCTCGTCGCCTGGCGGCCCACGCCGAACGGCGAGGCGGGCCTCGTGCACTCCACGCACTTCCGCCCGCACCTCGCCGCGCTGGACTGGCTCCCGATCGGTCACCCCAACAAGAAGGGCGAGCGGACCGGGATGCCCGCCGTGGCCGTGGACGCCGAGGGGCGCGCGTACCTGTTCGTGCGCAACCGCGGCAAGGGTGTGCAGACCATCAACCAGAAGGAGCGTGGCGGCTGGAACGGCTGGCACGACCTGAGGGGCTCCCGGGTGGCCGAGGAACTCGTCGCCGTCACCGGGGAGTCGGGCCGGGTCGAGGTGTACGCCACGAACCCCGACGGCATCCTGCGCTGGTACCAGCAGGAGCCCGGCGCGCGCCCGGTCGCCGCCGACCCGCTGCCGGTGCGGGTGGCGCCGGGCTCGCTGAGCGCGCTGCCCACCTCCAAGGACCACACGACGCTGTTCTTCGCCGATCCCGAGGGCACCCTGTACGCCTGGCGTCCCGACGGCGACCCGGTCGCGCTGGCCGCCGCGGCCGGGCCCGGACCGGTGGCGGTGCTGCGCTGCGAGCTGGAAGGCCATGACTGCACCGTCCTCGCCCAGCGTTCGTCGTCGGGGCGGGTGGCGTTCGCGGCGTATCCCACGGAGCGGGAGTCGGCGGGCCTGTGGTGGACCGAGTCCGGCCCGCGGCTGCCGGCGGGCTCGCGGGTCGCCCTGGCCCAGGACACCGAGGGCCGCGTCGTCGCCGCGACGGCCACGCCGGACGGCGAACTGCGGGTGGCCCGGCAGAAGGACGAGCCCGGTCTGGCGCTGGGGGCCTGGCAGGTCGTCTGAGGGCGCGTATGACCGGCGAGGCGCCCCCCCCGTCCACCTCAAGCCGGCATCCGTGACACCCGCACCCGCCTCGTCAGCCGCCCGCCGTCCGGCCCGGTCGGCGGGAACCTGCGTCGCGAGCCGCCGTAGGAGGCACGACCACACCACCACCGCCCAGTTCACCCTGGCCGCCCTCGCCCGGCACCGCGAGACCGGGCACCACCCGGTCGTCGAGCACTACCGCGACGGCGTACGACGCGGCGGGCGCCGTCACCGTCGCGGCCATCGGCACGGACGGGCGCCTGCGCGCGGCCGGTTGTCGGCGACGGCGGGGAGCCCGCTGGGGACGTGGCACCGACCCGGCACATATGACGGAGGGCCCCCGCCGTGCGGAGGCCCTCTGTCGCGTCAGGTGGCGGTTACGCCGGGACGCTCGCGACTCCCTGCTCCAGGAACCGCTTCCCGTTCACCCGCTCGGCGACGCCCTCACGGTCCAGGTACGGCGTGATGCCGCCCAGGTGGAAGGGCCAGCCGGCGCCGGTGATCAGGCACAGGTCGATGTCCTGCGCCTCGGCGACGACGCCCTCGTCGAGCATGAGCCCGATCTCCTGCGCCACCGCGTCCAGCACCCGGGCCCGCACCTGCTCCTCGGTGAGCACCGAGTCGCCCTGCTTCAGCAGCGCGGCGACCTCCGGGTCCAGCTCGGGCTTGCCGCTGTCGTAGACGTAGAAGCCGCGCTTGCCCGCCTCGACGACCGCCTTGAGGTTCGGGGAGACCGTGAAGCGGTCCGGGAACGCCTTGTTGAGGGTCTCCGAGACGTGCAGCCCGATCGCCGGGCCGACCAGCTCCAGCAGCACCAGCGGCGACATCGGCAGCCCCAGCGGCTCGATCGCCTTCTCCGCCACCTCGACGGGCGTGCCCTCGTCGATGACGTTCTGGATCTCGCCCATGAAGCGGGTCAGGATGCGGTTCACCACGAACGCCGGGGCGTCCTTGACGAGCACGGCCGTCTTCTTCAGCTTCTTGGCGACGGCGAACGCCGTGGCCAGCGAGGCGTCGTCGGTCCGCTCGCCGCGGACGATCTCCAGCAGCGGCAGGATCGCGACCGGGTTGAAGAAGTGGAAGCCGACGACCCGCTCGGGGTGCTTCAGCTTCGACGCCATCTCCGAGACGGACAGCGAGGAGGTGTTGGTCGCGAAGATGGCGTGCGCCGGAGCGACCGCCTCGACCTCCGCGAACACCTTCTGCTTGACACCCATCTCCTCGAAGACGGCCTCGATGATGAAGTCGGCGTCCGCGAAGCCCTCGGCCTTGTCCAGGACACCGGTCACCAGCGCCTTGAGGCGGTTGGCCTTGTCCTGGTTGATCCGGCCCTTGCCGAGCAGCTTGTCGATCTCGGCGTGGACGTAGCCCACACCCTTGTCGACGCGCTCCTGGTCGATGTCGGTCAGCACGACCGGCACCTCGAGGCGGCGCAGGAACAGCAGGGCGAGCTGGGAGGCCATCAGACCGGCGCCGACGACACCGACCTTGGTGACCGGGCGGGCCAGGTTCTTGTCCGGGGCGCCGGCCGGGCGCTTGCCGCGCTTCTGCACCAGGTTGAACGCGTAGATGCCGGCGCGCAGTTCGTCACCCATGATGAGGTCGGCGAGCGCCTTGTCCTCGGCGTCGTAGCCCTGCTGGAGGTCGCCGTTCTTGGCGGCGGCGATGATGTCGAGGGCGCGGTAGGCGGCCGGAGCGGCGCCGTGCACCTTGGAGTCGGCGATGAAGCGGCCCTTGGCTACGGCCTGGTCCCAGCCCTCGCCGCGGTCGATCACCGGGCGCTCGATCCGGATCTCGCCCTTGAGGACGGACGCCGTCCAGATCAGCGACTGCTCCAGGAAGTCAGCGCCCTCGAAGATCGCGTCGGCGATCCCGAGCTCGTAGACCTGCTTGCCCTTGAGCTGCTTGTTCTGGTTGAGGCTGTTCTCGATGATCACCGAGACGGCCTTCTCGGGGCCGATCAGGTTCGGCAGCAGGGTGCAGCCGCCCCAGCCGGGAACCAGGCCGAGGAAGACCTCGGGGAGCGAGAAGGCGGGGATGGCCGCCGACACGGTGCGGTAGGTGCAGTGCAGGCCGACCTCGACGCCGCCGCCCATCGCGGCGCCGTTGTAGTACGCGAACGTCGGCACGGCGAGGCCGGCGAGACGCTTGAAGACGTCGTGGCCGCCCTTGCCGATGGCGAGCGCGTCCTTGTGCTCCTTGAGCAGCTCGACGCCCTTGAGGTCGGCGCCGACGGCGAAGATGAACGGCTTGCCGGTGATGCCGGCTCCGACGATCTCGCCGTCCGCGGCCTCCTTCTCGACCTGGTCGATCGCGGCGTTCAGGTTCGCCAGCGACTGCGGGCCGAAGGTGGTCGGCTTGGTGTGGTCCAGGCCGTTGTCCAGAGTGATCAGGGCGAAGCGCCCGGCACCCAGGGGGAGGTCGAAGTGGCGTACGTGCGCGCTGGTGACGACCTCGTCCGGGAACAGCGCCGAGGCCTGCTGCAGAAGCTCGGTGGTGGTGCTCACTTGTCCCCCTCGAAGTGCGGGTTCTCCCAGATGACCGTCGCGCCCATGCCGAAGCCGACGCACATGGTGGTCAGGCCGTAGCGGACGTGCGGCTGCTCCTCGAACTGGCGGGCCAGCTGCGTCATCAGGCGGACGCCGGAGGAGGCCAGCGGGTGACCGAAGGCGATGGCGCCGCCGTACTGGTTGACGCGCGCGTCGTCGTCGGCGATGCCGTAGTGGTCCAGGAAGGCCAGGACCTGGACGGCGAAGGCCTCGTTGATCTCGAAGAGGTTGATGTCCTCGATCGACAGGCCCGCCTTGGCGAGGGCCTTCTCGGTGGCCGGGATCGGGCCGTAGCCCATGACCTCCGGCTCGACGCCCGCGAAGGCGTAGGAGACGAGGCGCATCTTCACCGGCAGGTCGTGCTCGCGGGCGAAGTCCTCACTCGCGATGATCGACGCGGTGGCACCGTCGTTCAGACCGGCCGCGTTGCCCGCCGTGACCCGGCCGTGCACACGGAACGGGGTCTTCAGACCGGCCAGGTTCTCCAGGGTCGTCCCCGGGCGCATCGGCTCGTCGGCGGTGACCAGGCCCCAGCCCGTCTCACCGGCCTCCGCGTTCGTGCGGCGCACCGAGATCGGCACCAGGTCGGCCTGGATCTTGCCGTTGGCGTACGCCTTGGCGGCCTTCTCCTGCGAGCGCACCGCGTACTCGTCGGCGCGCTGCTTGGTGATGTGCGGGTAGCGGTCGTGCAGGTTCTCCGCCGTCATGCCCATGAACAGGGCCGACTCGTCGACCAGCTTCTCGCTGACGAACCGCGGGTTGGGGTCGACGCCCTCGCCCATGGGGTGGCGGCCCATGTGCTCGACACCGCCGGCGATGACGGCGTCGTAGGCGCCGAAGGCGATGGAGCCGGCCGTGGTGGTCACGGCGGTCAGGGCGCCCGCACACATGCGGTCGACCGAGTAGCCGGGCACCGACTGCGGCAGGCCCGCGAGGATGCCGGCGGTACGGCCGATGGTCAGGCCCTGGTCACCGATCTGCGTGGTCGCCGCGATGGCGACCTCGTCGATCTTCGTGGGGTCCAGGCCGGGGTTGCGGCGCAGCAGCTCCCGGATCGCCTTCACGACAAGGTCGTCGGCGCGGGTCTCGTGGTAGATGCCCTTCGGGCCCGCCTTGCCGAACGGGGTGCGGACGCCGTCTACGAAGACGACGTCCCTGACGGTACGAGGCACGATGGCTCTCCTCCAGGGTGCGGGATGGCACTGCTGCGGCACGCATGCGCTGAGCGCGCGCTCAGGCCCATGCTACTTGTGGGTAACGTAGCTGCACAGTCCTCCTGGAACGAGCGGTGAAGGTCACACCCCTCGCCGGTGCCCGTACCAGGGGTATGGCTGAATCCAGCCGCGCCGCCGTGCCCCGTTCAGAACAGCGTGTCGCCCCGATCCCGCCGGGCCCACCGGCGCCCCTCAGGGGCGCGGGGAACAGCGCGACCAGCCACGACGGCCCCGCGGCCGCCCCGCACGACACGCCCCTACGGCGCTCACGCCCTGCGGCGCCCAGGCGCGGCGCGCTCACGCACCCTTGGCCGACAGCGCACTCACCAGCACCGGCGTCACCAGCTCCACCTGCCACGGCCGCGCACCGTACCCGGCCAGTGCGGCCCCCACGGACTCCGCGTCGGCCACGGCCGGCGGCTCCCAGCACACCCGCCGCACCGTGTCCGGGGCGATCAGGTTCTCCTGCGGCAGCCCCAGCTCCTCGGCCAGCGCGGAGACCCCCGTCCGGGCCGCGGACAGCCGCGCGGCCGCCGCCGGGTCCTTGTCGGCCCACGCCCGCGGCGGCGGAGGCCCCGCGACCGGCTGTCCCGGCTGCGGCAGCTGCGTCTCGGGCAGTGCCTTGGCGCGGTCCACGGCGGCCTGCCACTGCTCCAGCTGCCGCCGCCCCGTCCGGTGCCCGAACCCGTTCAGCGCGGCCAGCGCGTGCACGCTGCCCGGCAGGGCGAGCGCGGCCTCGACGATTGCCGCGTCCGACAGCACCTTGCCCGGCGAGATGTCCCTGCGCTGCGCGATCCGGTCCCGGGTCAGCCACAGCTCCCGCACCACGGCGAGCTGCCGCCGCCGGCGCACCTTGTGCATGCCGGACGTACGGCGCCAGGGGTCCTTGCGGGGCTCCGGCGGCGGCGCGGCCGCGATCGCGTCGAACTCCTGCTGGGCCCATTCCAGCTTGCCCTGCCGGTCCAGTTCCTTCTCCAGCGCGTCCCGCAGGTCGACGAGCAGTTCGACGTCGAGCGCGGCGTACCGCAGCCACGGTTCGGGGAGCGGGCGGGTGGACCAGTCGACGGCGGAGTGGCCCTTCTCCAGCACGAACCCGAGCACGCTCTCGACCATGGCGCCGAGGCCGACCCGCGGGAACCCGGAGATCCGCCCGGCCAGCTCGGTGTCGAACAGCCGCGTCGGCACCATGCCTATCTCCCGCAGGCACGGCAGGTCCTGGGTGGCGGCGTGCAGCACCCACTCCACGCCGGACAGCGCGTCGCCGAGCGCCGACAGGTCGGGACAGGCCACGGGGTCGATCAGCGCGGTGCCCGCGCCCTGGCGGCGCAGCTGTACGAGATACGCGCGCTGTCCGTAGCGATAACCGGAGGCGCGCTCGGCGTCGACGGCGACGGGACCGGAGCCGGCGGCGAAGGCGGCGATCACCTCGGCGAGGGCGGCCTCGTCCGCGATCACGGGCGGAATGCCCTCACGCGGTTCCAGCAACGGGATCGGCGCCTCCGTAACAGAAGATCCGCCGTCTTCCGGAGGAGCGCCCCCGGTGGTTCGCAGTGAACTGTCTGCTGCGGTTTCTTGGGCGTCGGTCACCTGTCAAGGGTATCCGTGTATCGACGGCGCCCGCCGACGGAACGTTCCGTCGGCGGGCGGCCGCGGGGGGCCAAAAACTACCTTGTCTGGGGGTTCCCGGGACGACCCAGGGGGGCGCGGGGGGGGTTACGCGGCGCGGACCCCGGTACA